>NZ_JBFCVU010000035.1:0-501 GCF_040705255.1 Ruegeria sp. ANG10 | reverse complement strand
AACACCTATACATTCGCGGTTGCCGGCACCGGGTGGAGCGCGCTGGATACCATGTTCTCGGCCGTCATGCCCGGCGACAAGGTTGTTGCATTTAACAACGGCACATTTTCCGGCATTGACGCGCTGACCCTTCGGATCAAGGCGGCCACGCCCGCAGAACATGCCGCCGATCCGCTCGACCCCAAAGCAGCCAGTGTCACCGTGATCGATGTTCCGCACGGTCAGCCCGTAACCGGCGAAATGGTCGAGGCCGCCTTGGCCGAACACAAACCGAAATGGGCCTTTATGGCGCATTGGGAAACCGGTTCGGGCCGCATCAATGATCTGCGCGGGTTTTCGGATGCATGCGAACGCCACGGCGCAATGGGTCTGATTGACGCCGTTTCGTCTTTGGGTGTCGAGGATTTCCGGATCGATGACTATTCGGGGATCGCTGGCTGGGCCTCTTGTCCGCAAAAGGGCCTGTGCTGTTTGCCACTGACATACGCACCGGTCAGCTTT
>NZ_JBFCVU010000034.1:0-505 GCF_040705255.1 Ruegeria sp. ANG10 | reverse complement strand
GATGTTCCCGTCGTTTGCATGACTGTAATGGCAAGCAAGCAGTTGTAGGTCCCGAGGGCCACTGTGTCCAAGCCAAGCGACAACTTGTTGTCGGCCCCTACGTCGCGACTGGCCTCCAGCAAGTAGTAAATGAGAAATCCTAGGAGCGAATAACCGAACAGCGAGTTTTCCCATTTCCCGCTTGCGGCTAAACCGGTGGACAATTCACCAATTTTTGGCAGCAGGAAAAGAAAAGCATAGCCAAGTCCGATCCCTGATGAAAAATCAGAAAGCCAGCCTGCTAGGGCGGGGAATCTCCGGTAAAAAGACACGCAGAAGACGTGAACAGTGCCGATGACTGCAATCGATGTTATCGCGAGGTATGTCGACGCGTCGAACACGGCTAAGATCCAATGATCACATTACAATTTGTATGAGACACCCCTTGGGAGCAAAAGCACAACATAAAAAGTGAAGAAGGTGCGGTTTGAATAGAACACTCAACGACAGCTTTCTTCTGCACTTC
>NZ_JBFCVU010000033.1:0-646 GCF_040705255.1 Ruegeria sp. ANG10 | reverse complement strand
CGCGCCCATTTCTCTGAGCGCAGCCTTGTAAGAAGCGAAGCGATCTGTGACGATCTCTTCGGCGCAACCGCGCCGCTTCATCAATTTCTTGAGGAATTTCAGTGCTGCAGCCTTGTTTCGGCGTTTGTTGACAACGGCTTCCAGCACTTCGCCCTCATGATCGACGGCCCGCCAGAGGTAGCGTCTCTTGCCGTTCACCTTCACGAAAACCTCGTCCACGTGCCACTTCCATTTGGAGTATGCTCTCAATTGTTGAAAACGCTTTCTTCGGATCTCTGATGCAAACATCGGGCCAAACCTGTTCCACCAAAACCGGACAGTTTCGTGGCTCACGTCGATGCCTCGCTCGTGCAACAAGTTTTCGACATTCCGAAGCGAGAGCGGGAAACGGATGTATAGCATCACCGCAAGGCGGATGATTTCGGGACTGGTTTTAAAGTATTTGAAAGAGGCAGGATTGGTCATGGGCAAAAGCTACTCAACACCCCTGCCCCGCTCAACCAAAGTTATTCTGACAAGACCCCACACGCAAAGGTCGACGGTTGCGCTACTATGTCTCCAACAGATTGATCTCGGGCGGAAAGGATATCTCGGGCTGGCGACTGCCCGGCCCGGCGCTGGAACACGCAGTCATTGATGTCATCGT
>NZ_JBFCVU010000032.1:0-668 GCF_040705255.1 Ruegeria sp. ANG10 | reverse complement strand
GCGAAAAAGTCCGGAGCGCCGAAGTTTCCAGACTTTAGAGCCAGCGCAATGGGTTCAGTTTTTCCAACGCTCAGGACTGGCACGCCCGGGTCGATCTCTGGCCCAATTGACATGGCTGGAGACCCCAGTGCCTCGGATACGGCCTTGGCAACGGCTCCCGAGGTCTCCCCCCCAGCCACCACCAATCGCTTGTAGCCCTTCTGGACAAGTTCCCGTGCAGTTTCAGCAAAGAGATTGTCCAGCTGTTCAGCTACAGCTTCCTGACCGAATTGATTTTGGATCGCGCGTACATCATTCGGACTTCCCGATGAATACGCGAGCGGCGCCTGACCCGGATGCGCTTCAAAGAAATCCAGAAGCGTTTGCGTGGTCACATCCCCGGACATGACACCCGGAACATCGATGGCGAACGTCGGATTGGATTCCGCATGAACATTGACCTGCGCACGGGTCGCACCTGAGCAAGACCCTGCAAGGATCGCTGCTGGTCCAGCGATACCTGTGAAGACACTGTCACCTCTTTTGGACGAAGCTTTTCTGACGAAGTTTCTGGGTAGGCCCAATGCTATCCCGGATCCCCCGGAAATGAGCTGGGCATCCTTCAGAGCCTCGCCCCAGGCCAGCAAATCCGCGTCCGAAATCGCATCACCGATCACAAAGCGCTCGTC
>NZ_JBFCVU010000031.1:0-1041 GCF_040705255.1 Ruegeria sp. ANG10 | reverse complement strand
AATTCCCGCGCGTTGGAACGCGCGCTTTCAATCAGAGACAGCGCACACCGTACACTCAGATTGCAATTCCTGCTCTAGTCTCAGTAGCGCATTTTGGCGGGGTCGCTTTGGGGCGAATTTCCCTGATACCCAGTAATTTACAGGGAAATTTCGCGAAAAGGGTCTGAGTTCCGTCATTTCTCGGGTCAGAACCGCATATTTTACAGAGGTTTATCCTGCAAATTCCCAAAAACGTGAAGCAGGGAATTCTCTTGAGAGAACAGGGAAATGTTTAATCGGATCAGGGAGGGCGAACCCTGTATCAGGGACTCCGGATCTGAAGGTGTCAGAAGCCGAACAGGCGCTCCTGTTCAGTCCAATCAATTGGGTGGGTCACGCTGACCAGACGCTTGAGTGTGAGTTCGGGTGGTTGGGTCCCGTCGAGAATCGCGGCTTGAATCTTAGGTGAGAGAAACGCGAGCTTGGCGCGGGTGCGGATGAAGGCGCCGGGGACGCTTTCGCGGCGTGCAATCTCCATCAGTTGAACTCCGGCTTTCAGATCACGGGCCCAGCCATGGGCGCGGATCAGCATTGACCGGAGATGGGGATCGGGTTGGGGTGCCATGTCTCCGGCGATGACCTTGGCCTCTACGCCGCGACGGCGCAGATCGAAGGATGCTGTGACGTGTGTAAGATCCGGGTGCAGATGGTCCGCAGCTATGCCAAGTGCACTTCCCAGTGCTTTTCGGTTCAATTCGAGGTCGATCTGTCCTCGTGCAATTCTGCCGTTGGCCAGAATAGCAGCGCCGACCTGACCGGTTTGGCGCTGGAGCCGGGTCACTAAATCTGCAATTGACGTCTGGATCACCGCGGCTGACCCGTCCTCGGGCTGCGCCAGTACCTGGTGCGTTGCGGCCGCGTCTTGCAGATGTCTGACGATGACATCAATGACTGCGTGTTCCAGCGCCGGGCCGGGCAGTCGCCAGCCCGAGATATCCTTTCCGCCCGAGATCAATCTGTTGGAGACATAGTAGCGCAACCGTCGACCTTTGCGTGTGGGGT
>NZ_JBFCVU010000030.1:0-1227 GCF_040705255.1 Ruegeria sp. ANG10 | reverse complement strand
AAAAAGGGCGCCCCTTGGGACGCCCTTTCTTTGAGTATTGGCGTAAGCGCCTTACTCGATGATTTTCGACACAACGCCGGCGCCGACGGTGCGGCCGCCTTCGCGGATGGCGAAACGCAGGCCGTTTTCCATCGCGATCGGGGCGATCAGTTCAACCTCGAACGACACGTTGTCGCCGGGCATGACCATCTCGGTGCCTTCGGCCAGGGTCACGGTGCCGGTCACGTCAGTTGTACGGAAGTAGAACTGCGGACGGTAGTTCGCGAAGAACGGAGTGTGACGACCGCCTTCTTCCTTGGTCAGGATATAGGCTTCGGCTTCGAACTTGGTGTGCGGTGTAACCGAACCCGGCTTACACAGAACCTGACCACGCTCAACGCCTTCACGGTCAACACCACGCAGCAGAGCGCCGATGTTGTCGCCCGCTTCACCGCGGTCCAGCAGCTTGCGGAACATTTCAACGCCGGTGCAGGTGGTTTTGCTGGTGTCGCGGATGCCGACGATTTCAATCTCGTCGCCAACGTTAATCACGCCACGCTCAACACGACCCGTAACAACGGTACCACGGCCCGAGATCGAGAACACGTCTTCGATCGGCATCAGGAACGGCTGGTCAACAGCACGCTCAGGGGTGTCGATGTAGTCATCAACAGCCGCCATCAGTTCCTTGATCTTCTCTTCGCCGATTTCCGGGTTGTTGCCTTCCATCGCGGCCAGAGCCGAACCTGCGATGATCGGAATATCGTCGCCGGGGTAGTCATACGAAGACAGCAGCTCGCGGATTTCCATTTCCACCAGTTCCAGCAGCTCTTCGTCGTCAACCTGGTCAACTTTGTTCATGAACACGACCATCTTCGGGATGCCAACCTGGCGGCCCAGCAGGATGTGCTCGCGGGTCTGCGGCATCGGGCCGTCAGCGGCGTTCACAACCAGGATCGCGCCGTCCATCTGCGCGGCACCGGTGATCATGTTCTTGACGTAGTCGGCGTGGCCGGGGCAATCAACGTGCGCATAGTGACGCGCGTCGGTCTCGTATTCCACGTGGGCGGTCGAGATGGTGATGCCACGAGCCTTCTCTTCAGGCGCGCCGTCAATCTGGTCATACGCTTTGAAGTCACCGAAATACTTGGTGATTGCTGCGGTCAGCGTGGTTTTACCGTGGTCAACATGCCCAATCGTGCCGATGTTGACGTGCGGTTTTGTACGCTCAAACTTTTCCTTTGCCAT
>NZ_JBFCVU010000029.1:0-1273 GCF_040705255.1 Ruegeria sp. ANG10 | reverse complement strand
TTACAGGTTCGGGTATAGAGGGAACTTGGCGCAGAGGTCTGCGACCTCGGCCTTGACCTTGGCTTCGACGGCGCTGTTGCCGTCTTCGCCATTGGCGGCCAGACCGTCGACAACTTCGATGATCCAGTCGGCGATCTGGCGGAATTCGACCTCGCCAAAGCCGCGGGTGGTGCCAGCGGGCGAACCCAGACGGATGCCGCTGGTGATGGTTGGTTTTTCCGGGTCAAACGGCACGCCGTTCTTGTTGCAGGTGATATGCGCCCGGCCCAGGGCCCTTTCGGTCGCGTTGCCTTTGACGCCTTTGGGGCGCAGGTCGACCAGCACCACATGGGTGTCGGTGCCGTGGGTCACCGTGTCCAGACCGCCCTTGATCAACTGGTCCGACAGCGCCTGCGAATTGACGACAACCTGCTTGATGTAATCCTTGAACGCAGGCTGCAGCGCCTCTCCGAACGCCACGGCCTTGGCTGCGATCACGTGCATCAGCGGGCCGCCCTGAATGCCGGGGAAGATCGCCGAGTTCACTTTCTTAGCGATATCTTCATCATTGGTCAGGATCATGCCACCACGCGGACCGCGCAGGGTCTTGTGTGTGGTCGTCGTCGCCACATGCGCATGCGGGAAGGGGCTGGGGTGTTCGCCCGCCGCCACCAGACCGGCGAAATGCGCCATGTCCACGTGCAGGTAGGCGCCGACCATGTCGGCGATCTCGCGCATGCGGGCAAAGTCGATCACGCGCGGGATGGCCGAGCCACCTGCGATGATCAACTTGGGCTGGTGTTCCTTTGCCAGCGCCTCGACCTGATCATAATCCAGCATGTTGTCTTCTTTGCGGACGCCGTATTGCACCGCGTTGAACCACTTGCCGGACTGGTTGGGGCGCGCGCCGTGGGTCAGGTGGCCGCCGGCATCCAGGCTCATGCCCAGGATAGTATCGCCGGGCTGGATCAGCGCCTGGAACACGCCCTGATTGGCCTGGCTGCCCGAGTTCGGCTGCACGTTGGCAAAGTCGCAGCCAAACAGCTGCTTGGCGCGGTCGATGGCCAGGTTTTCAGCGATATCAACGAATTGGCAGCCGCCATAATAGCGCCGACCGGGATAGCCTTCAGCGTATTTGTTGGTCATCACCGAGCCCTGCGCCTCCATCACGGCGGCAGAGACGATGTTCTCGGACGCGATCAACTCGATCTCATCGCGCTGGCGGCCCAGCTCAGATGTGATCGAGCCAAACAACTCAGGGTCACGGTCGGATAGGGATTGGGTGAAAAAACCG
>NZ_JBFCVU010000028.1:0-2988 GCF_040705255.1 Ruegeria sp. ANG10 | reverse complement strand
CCCAATGAGCTACAAATCCGACATCGAAATCGCCCGTGAGGCGAACAAGAAGCCGATTCAGGAAATCGGTGCGAAAATTGGCATCTCCAGTGACGATCTGCTGCCTTACGGCCACGACAAGGCGAAGGTCAGCCAGGACTTCATCAACTCGGTTCAGGGTCGTGAAGACGGCAAACTGATTCTGGTGACCGCGATCAACCCGACCCCGGCGGGTGAGGGTAAGACAACCACCACCGTCGGTTTGGGCGATGGCCTGAACCGCATCGGCAAAAACGCGATGATCTGTATCCGCGAAGCCTCGCTTGGCCCGAACTTCGGGATGAAGGGTGGTGCCGCGGGTGGCGGTTACGCGCAGGTTGTTCCGATGGAGGAAATGAACCTGCACTTCACTGGCGATTTCCACGCCATCACCTCGGCCCACTCTCTGCTGTCGGCGATGATCGACAACCATATCTATTGGGGCAACGAGTGCGAGATCGACATTCGTCGCGTTGCGTGGCGTCGTGTGGTCGACATGAATGATCGTGCGCTGCGTCAGATCACGGCATCTTTGGGCGGCGTATCGAACGGCTTCCCGCGTGAAACCGGCTTTGACATCACCGTCGCCTCCGAGGTCATGGCGATCCTCTGCCTGGCCACCGACCTTAAAGACCTGGAAAAGCGTCTGGGTGACATCATTGTCGCCTATCGCCGCGATAAGACCGCGGTTTACTGCCGCGACATCAAGGCCGAAGGCGCAATGACCGTTCTGCTGAAAGACGCGATGCAGCCGAACCTGGTGCAGACGCTGGAAAACAACCCGGCCTTTGTCCACGGCGGCCCCTTCGCGAACATCGCACACGGCTGTAACTCGGTCATCGCGACCAAAACCGCGCTGAAAGTGGCTGACTATGTTGTCACCGAAGCTGGTTTCGGTGCTGATTTGGGTGCCGAGAAGTTCATGAACATCAAGTGCCGCAAAGCGGGCATCGCGCCGTCGGCAGTTGTTCTGGTTGCCACCGTGCGCGCGATGAAGATGAACGGCGGTGTTGCCAAAGCTGATCTGGGTGCCGAAAACGTCGACGCGGTTCAGTCCGGCTGCGCCAACCTGGGTCGTCACATCGAGAACGTGAAATCCTTTGGTGTGCCCGTTGTTGTCGCCATCAACCACTTTGTCACCGACACCGATGACGAAGTGCAGGCCGTCAAGGATTACTGCGAAACCCATGGCGTCGAGGCGGTTCTGTCGCGTCACTGGGAACTGGGCTCGGACGGCTCTGCGCCGCTGGCCGAGAAAGTTGTCGAAATCGTTGAAAACGGTGCTGCGAACTTTGCACCGATCTACCCCGACGAAATGCCGTTGTTCGAGAAGATCGAAACCATCGCCAAGCGCATCTATCGCGCGGATGAGGTTCTGGCCGACAACAAAATCCGCAACCAATTGCGCGAATGGGAAGAGGCCGGATACGGCAATCTGCCGGTCTGCATGGCGAAAACTCAGTATTCGTTCTCAACCGATCCGACCCTGCGCGGTGCGCCCACCGGCCATTCGGTTCCGGTGCGTGAGGTTCGCCTGTCCGCCGGTGCCGGCTTCATCGTGGTTGTCTGCGGTGAAATCATGACCATGCCCGGTCTGCCACGCAAACCGGCTGCGGAATCCATCTGCCTCAATGACGCAGGTGAGATCGAGGGCTTGTTCTAAGCGCCCGAATGATACATCTCGTGGTCCGGGGGTATCCCCGGACCGCAGGAGATTGAAATGCCCACTCTGATACCGCCGCAGGACTGCCACTCGATGCGGGAATTGCGGGTTCAGATCGACAAGCTGGATCGCCAATTGATTGAAATGTTGGTGGCGCGCGCAACTTACATAGATCGTGCGTCTCAGTTGAAACCCGGCGAGGGGCTACCCGCCCGCATCCCGGATCGTGTCGAAGATGTGGTGCAGCGCGTGCGCTCAAGTTCCGACGAGTTGGGCATGGACCCCGATCTTGCCGAGAAGCTTTGGCGCATCTTGATTGACTGGTCGATTGCCCGCGAAGAACGCGTGCTCGGCCCCGAATGAAGAACCGGGCGCTTTCTGCGCCCGATCCGTTTTTGAAAAGAAGGGATCAAAGGATGGTAGCGCAGGTTATCGACGGTAAGGCCTTTGCCGCAAAAGTACGCGGCCAGGTGGCCGACCAGGTCGCAAAGCTGAAAGAAGAAAACGGCATCACCCCCGGTCTGGCCGTGGTTCTGGTAGGCGAAGACCCGGCAAGCCAGGTTTATGTGCGGTCCAAGGGAAAGATGACCGTTGAGGTCGGCATGAACTCGTACGAGCACAAGCTGGACGTCGACACGTCCGAAGAAGATCTGCTGGCGTTGATCGACAAGCTGAACAACGACCCAGCCGTGCATGGCATTCTGGTACAACTGCCCCTGCCGAAGCACCTGAACGAAGATCTGGTGATCAACTCGATTGACCCGGCCAAGGACGTTGATGGTTTCCACATCTCGAACGTGGGATTGCTGGGTACCGGGCAGAAGTCGATGGTGCCTTGCACGCCGCTGGGCTGTCTGATGATGCTGCGCGACCATCACGGCTCGCTCTCGGGTATGGATGCGGTTGTTGTGGGCCGGTCGAATATCGTGGGCAAGCCGATGGCGCAGTTGTTGCTGGGTGACAGCTGCACCGTGACCATCGCGCATTCGCGCACCAAGGACCTGCCTGATGTTGTGCGCCGCGCAGACATCGTTGTCGCTGCTGTTGGTCGCCCCGAGATGATTCCGGGCGATTGGATCAAGGAAGGTGCCACAGTGATTGACGTGGGCATCAACCGGATCGAACGGGACGGCAAGAACAAGCTGGTCGGAGACGTTGATTATGACAGCGCGGCCGAACGCGCCGGTGCGATCACACCCGTGCCCGGCGGCGTAGGCCCGATGACCATCGCCTGCCTGCTGGCCAACACGCTGACCGCCTGCTGCCGCGCAAATGCCTTGCCAGAGCCCGAAGGCCTGACGGCTTGA
>NZ_JBFCVU010000027.1:0-3940 GCF_040705255.1 Ruegeria sp. ANG10 | reverse complement strand
TGACGCCGTTTCGTCTTTGGGTGTCGAGGATTTCCGGATCGATGACTATTCGGGGATCGCTGGCTGGGCCTCTTGTCCGCAAAAGGGCCTGTGCTGTTTGCCACTGACATACGCACCGGTCAGCTTTACAGATGTCTACATCGAAATCTTGAAGACGACCGGGGCCTACACCTATGTCCACAACCCGATTTTCGAGGCGCGTCACTGGGGCATCGTCGACGGGCAGGACGTGGAAAAAGGCATCTATCACCGGACCCATTCGGGATACGCAGTGGCCGCCTTCCATGAATCCCTGCGACTGACTTTGCAAGAGGGTCTGTCACGGCGGTCGATGTCGTATCGGACCCACGAAAAAGTCCTGCGGGACGCCGTAACCGAGATGGGGTGTCAGGTCACCTCGGACATGCCCAGCCTTGTTGTACTCAACTTGCCGCCGGAACTGGCAGGGCGCGAAATGGAATTGGTGCAAAATTGCCGGGCGCAGGGGTTTGGCCTGTGGCCGACGCTCAGCGCGCCGGTGCAGGTTCGCATCGGTATTCTCAACCAGCTCAATCGCGAAGCTGTCAGCCAGATTGTTCGCCTGTTTGCCCAAGCTCTGCGCGAGTTGGGCGCAGATGTCGATCAGGATGCAATCGAAGCTTTGCTGGACAGCCGCTACGGCACTTCAATCGCTGCATAAACAGGAGCGGATCACATGGATATCCACGAATATCAGGCGAAGGAAATCCTTTCGAATTTCGGCGTCGACGTGCCGTCAGGCGCGTTGGCCTACAGCCCCGAACAAGCAGCCTATCGGGCGCGTGAGTTGGGTGGCGACAAGTGGATCGTCAAGGCACAGGTCCATGCAGGCGGGCGCGGCAAGGCCGGAGGGGTCAAGCTGTGCAACACCGAAAACGAAATCTATCAGGCCTGCGATGATCTGTTCGGGCGCAAGCTTGTGACTCATCAGACCGGTCCCGAAGGCAAGGGTATCTATCGTGTATATGTCGAATCCGCTGTGCCGATTGATCGCGAGATTTATCTTGGCCTGGTGCTTGACCGCTCAAGCCAGCGGGTGATGATTGTGGCCTCGTCCGAGGGCGGAATGGAGATCGAAGAGATTTCCGCCGAACGCCCCGACAGTATCGTCCGGTCGATTGTTGAACCTGCGGTTGGGCTGCAAGAGTTCCAGGCCCGTGAAATTGCTTTCCAGTTGGGTCTTGAGCCGAAACTGGTGCAGCAAATGGTTCGCACGCTGCAGGGCTGCTACGCCGCCTTCAGCGATCTGGACGCCACTATGGTTGAAATCAATCCGCTGGTCATTACTGGCGACGACCGTGTGCTGGCATTGGATGCGAAGATGAGCTTTGACGACAATGCCCTGTTCCGCCATCCGCAAATCTCGGAACTGCGCGATAAAAGCCAGGAAGATCCCCGTGAAAGCCGCGCGGCGGACCGTGGGCTGTCTTACGTGGGTTTGGACGGAAACATCGGGTGCATCGTCAACGGTGCCGGATTGGCCATGGCCACGATGGACACCATCAAACTGGCGGGGGGCGAGCCCGCGAACTTCCTCGATATCGGCGGCGGCGCCTCGCCCGAACGCGTGACCAAGGCGTTCCGGTTGGTTTTGTCGGACAACAACGTGCAGGCCATTCTCGTCAACATCTTTGCAGGCATCAACCGCTGCGATTGGGTGGCCGAAGGCGTTGTTCAGGCGTTGAAGGAACTGGAACTCGAAATCCCAGTTGTTGTGCGTCTTGCGGGAACGAACGTCGAGGAAGGCCAGAAAATTCTGGCGAAATCGGGCCTGCCCATCATTCGCGCCACAACGCTGATGGAAGCCGCCGAACGCGTGGTCGGCGCATGGAAAAACGACCTTACTCAAGGCACCAAGATGAGGGCTGTGTAATGAGCATTCTTCTCGATCGTGAAACGCGCGTCATCGTGCAAGGCATCACCGGACGGATGGCCCGGTTCCACACCAAAGACATGCTCCGCTATGGGACAAATGTTGTTGGCGGTGTCGTACCTGGAAAAGGTGGTGAAACCGTCGAAGGTGTGCCCGTTTTTGACACCGTCAAACAAGCCGTCGAGGCCACCGGCGCGGATGCAAGCCTTGTGTTCGTGCCCCCGCCCTTTGCTGCCGATTCAATCATGGAGGCCGCAGATGCAGGTATCCGCTATTGCGTGTGTATCACTGATGGCATCCCGGCGCAGGACATGATCCGCGTAAAGCGTTACATGTATCGCTATCCCAAGGACAAACGCATGGTGTTAACCGGCCCGAACTGTGCCGGAACGATCAGTCCCGGTAAGGCGCTGTTGGGTATCATGCCAGGTCACATTTACCTGCCTGGCAATGTCGGCATCATTGGCCGTTCGGGCACGCTGGGCTATGAAGCCGCTGCACAGCTGAAAGAGCGCGGGATCGGTGTATCGACCAGCGTCGGTATCGGCGGTGATCCGATCAACGGGTCTTCGTTCAAGGATATCCTGCAACGGTTTGAAGAGGACAAGGATACCCACATCATCGCAATGATTGGTGAAATCGGCGGACCACAAGAGGCTGAAGCGGCAGAATATATCCGCAATCACATTACAAAACCGGTGGTCGCCTATGTTGCGGGCCTGACCGCCCCGAAGGGCCGCACCATGGGCCACGCCGGGGCGATCATCTCGGCCTTTGGCGAAAGCGCCAGCGAAAAGGTTGAGATTCTGTCCGCCGCCGGTGTGAACGTGGCCGAAAACCCTGCCGTGATTGGTGAAACAATCGCACGTGTGATGGAGGCTGCGTGATGGTCAAACCTTCGGTCTTAGTCACCCGTCGCTGGCCTGCCGCCGTCGAGGCGCAACTGGCAGAAAACTACAACGCCGTACTGAATACCGGGGACACACCAATGTCCCCGGCGGATATCCGGCAGGCGCTGAAAACCTATGATGCCGTCTTGCCCACAGTCACCGACACACTCAGCGCTGAAGCGCTTGATGTGCCCGGAGCGCAAACCAAGATCATTGCCAATTACGGGGTTGGCTACAGCCATATCTGCGAGCTGTCTGCGCGCGAGTTGGGCATGACAGTAACGAATACGCCTGATGTCCTGTCCGAATGCACCGCCGATATCGCGATGACCCTGATGCTGATGGTCGCGCGCCGTGCCGGAGAGGGCGAGCGTGAGCTGCGCGCTGGTGGCTGGACCGGATGGCGGCCCACGCATCTGGTCGGCACCAAGGTTAGTGGTAAAACGCTGGGCATCATCGGGTACGGCCGTATCGGGCAAGAAATGGCGCGTCGTGCCCATCACGGGTTCGGCATGGGCGTTCTTGTCTACAACCGCAGTCAGATTTCACCCGATGTTCTGGCCCAGTGCAACGCAACCCAGGTCGACACAATCGACGAGCTGTTGCCGCAGAGTGATTTCGTTTCTCTCCACTGTCCCGGAGGTGCCGCAAATCGTCACCTGATCAATTCACGCCGGCTGGATCTGATGAAACCCAACGCGTTCCTGATCAACACCGCACGCGGTGAAGTCATCGACGAACGGGCCCTTATACAGGCGCTGATGTTCGACATGATTGGCGGCGCAGCTCTGGATGTGTTCGATGGCGAGCCCCGGATAAGCCCGGACCTGATGCAATGCGACAACCTCGTGATGCTCCCGCATCTGGGCAGTGCAACGCGCGAGGCGCGCGAGGCGATGGGCTTCCGGGTTCTCGATAATCTGAGTGACTTTTTCCAAGGCCGTGAGCCGCGCGACCGGGTGATCTGACACCTAGTCCGCCCAGAAAAATGATCGCCGATGTCGCCACAACCGTTGCATCGGCCCTCTTCTACAGGAGCTTTGCGCCGTGAATGTCCCGCATCGTACAGACGGTTTTTTCACCCAATCCCTATCCGACCGTGACCCTGAGTTGTTTGGCTCGATCACATCTGAGCTGGGCCGCCAGCGCGATGAGATCG
>NZ_JBFCVU010000026.1:0-4510 GCF_040705255.1 Ruegeria sp. ANG10 | reverse complement strand
ACCGAACCGAAACGCACTCCTCTCTACGATCTTCATGTTGAGTTGGGAGGTAAGCTGGTTGATTTTGCGGGTTGGGAGATGCCTGTCCAGTATCCGATGGGGATCATGGGAGAGCATAAGCAGTGTCGTGAGAAGGCGGCGGTGTTTGATGTGTCTCATATGGGTCAGGTGATCCTGCGCGGTGAGAATGTGGGCGAGAAGCTTGAGGCGATCTGCCCGCAGGCTTATGCGACGCTGAAGGAAGGCAAGGCGCGGTACGGTTTTTTCACCAACGCGCAAGGCGGGATCATGGATGATTTGATCGTGTCGAATGCGGGCGATCATTTCTTTGTGGTGGTGAACGCGGCGCTGCGTCATCAGGACATTCCGCATATGAAAGCGAACCTCGAAGGCGTCGAAGTGACCGAGATCTTCGACCGCGCGCTGGTGGCGGTCCAAGGCCCCAAGGCCGAGGATGTGGTGGGTGAGCTGTGCCCCGCCGCGCGCGATCTGAAGTTCATGGAAACCACCGTGGCGGATATCAACGGTGTTGAGTGCCGCATCTCGCGGCTGGGCTATACCGGCGAGGATGGGTACGAGATCTCGATCCCCGAGGATAAGGCAATCGAGATCACCAAGGCCTTCCTGGCGCATGAGGATTGCGAACCGGCGGGTCTGGGCGCGCGCGACAGCCTGCGGCTGGAGGCGGGTCTGTGCCTCTATGGCAATGACATCGATCAGAGCACCTCGCCGATTGAGGCCAGCCTTGGCTGGGCCATTCAGAAACGCCGCAAGGAAGAAGGCGGCTTTCCGGGTGCGGATCGCGTACAAAAGGAACTGGCCGAGGGTCCGGCCCGCAAGCTGGTGGGCATCAAGCCCGACGGCCGCGCCCCCGCGCGTCAGGGTGTCGAGGTGCAATGTGCGCAAGGCAATACCATCGGCCAGGTCACCTCGGGCAGCTTCGGCCCCACGGTCGGTGGACCGGTGGCGATGGGCTATGTGAGCAAGGGTCATGGTGAGCCGGGCGAGACGGTGAACCTGATCATCCGGGGCAAGGCGCAACCGGCGCAGATCGTGGCGCTGCCCTTCGTCAAACAGAATTACAAGCGTTGAAGTCAGGAGAGAGACAACATGGCAACCTATTATTCCGAAGAGCATGAATGGCTGACCGTCGAAGGGGACACGGCCACGCTGGGCATCACCAAACACGCCGCCGAGCAGCTGGGTGAAGTGGTGTTCGTCGAGCAGCAGGAAGCGGGCGACGAGTTCGAAAAAGGCGGCGAGATCGGCGTGATCGAATCCGTCAAAGCCGCCTCCGAGCTCTATGCGCCGGTTGATGGCGAGATCACCGAGGTCAACGAGGCGCTGGCCGACAACCCGGGCGCGCTGAACGAAGACCCCGAGGGCGAGGCCTGGATCTACAAGATCAAGATCGCGGATGCCGCGCAGCTTGAGGATCTGATGGACGAAGCCGGCTACAAGTCCTTCATCGGCTAAACCAACTTCGGAGCCCCGCTCTTGGGGCTCCCTCGCTTCACCAGGGGCTTCCGATTTGGGGCTCCGCCCGTTCGGGCCTGAACCTGTCCACCGGACAGGTTCCGGGACGGCCCTCACCCCCCGCCGGAGGCGCCTGCCTGCCCGGCCGGACCTGACCTTTTCGACAGGAGCGCTGCAATGGCCTTCAAACTGACCGATTACGAAGCCTATGACTTCGCCAACCGCCGCCACATCGGCCCGTCGCCCACCGAGATGCGCGACATGCTCAAGGTGATCGGCTTCAAGACGCTGGACCAGCTGATCGACGCCACCGTTCCGCCTGCGATCCGGCAGAAAGAGCCGCTGGACTGGGGTCCGGCGATGACGGAACGCGATGCGCTGTTCTACATGAAAGAGGTGGCGAGCAAGAACAAGGTTCTGACCTCGCTGATCGGTCAGGGCTATTACGGCACCACCACGCCGGCGCCGATCCTGCGCAACATCCTGGAAAACCCGGCCTGGTATACGGCCTACACCCCCTATCAGCCCGAGATCAGCCAGGGCCGTCTTGAGGCGCTCTTGAACTTCCAGACCATGGTCAGCGACCTGACCGGGCTGGACGTGGCCAACGCGTCGCTGCTGGATGAAGCCACAGCCGCTGCCGAGGCGATGGCAATGGCCAAGCGCGGTGGCCGCTCCAAGGCCAATAACGCGGCCTTCTTTGTCGACCGCAACTGCCACCCGCAGACCATCGCGGTGATCAAGACCCGGGCTGAGCCGCTGGGCATCGACGTGCAGGTCGGCGACCCCGATGCGCTGGATGCAGGTGCCGTCTTTGGCGCGATCTTCCAATATCCCGGCACCCATGGCCATGTGCGCGACTTCACATCGGAAATCGCAGCGCTGCACGAACACAAGGCAATTGCCATTGTCGCCGCCGACATCCTGTCGCTGGCGCTGCTGAAGTCACCCGGTGAGATGGGCGCGGATATCGCCATTGGCTCGACCCAGCGTTTTGGCGTACCGATGGGCTATGGCGGCCCGCACGCCGCTTATATGGCGACCACCGACAAGCTGAAGCGGTCGATGCCCGGCCGGATCATCGGTGTCAGCATCGACAGCCGCGGCAACAAGGCCTACCGCCTGTCGCTGCAAACCCGCGAGCAACACATCCGCCGCGAGAAAGCCAACTCGAACGTCTGCACCGCGCAGGCACTGCTGGCGGTGATCGCCTCGATGTATGCCGTGTACCACGGCCCCGATGGCATCAAGGCCATCGCGCAATCGGTGCATCGCAAGACCTCGCGCATGGCCGCCGGTCTGGAAGAGGCGGGCTTTGCCGTGGAACCAGAGGTGTTCTTCGACACCATCACGGTTGAGGTCGGCCATCTGCAGAACGTCGTGATGGAGGCCGCCGTGGCCCGTGGCGTCAACCTGCGCAAGGTCGGCGACACGAAAGTGGGCATCAGCCTGGACGAACAGACCCGGCCTGAGACCATCGAGGCGGTCTGGGGCGCCTTCGGGATCGACCGCAAGGATGACAGCTCGAACGTGGCCTACCGCCTGCCGGATTACGCGCTGCGCGAAAGTGCCTATCTGACCCACCCGATCTTCCACCAGAACCGGGCCGAGGCCGAGATCACCCGCTATATGCGCCGTCTGGCCGACCGCGACCTGGCGCTGGACCGGGCGATGATCCCGCTGGGGTCCTGCACCATGAAGCTGAACGCCACGATCGAGATGATCCCGGTCACCTGGCCCGAGTTCGGCAATCTGCACCCGTTCTGCCCCGAAGATCAGGCGCAGGGCTATCACGAGATGATTGCCGATCTGAACGACAAGCTGTGCCAGATCACCGGCTATGACGCGATCTCCCAGCAGCCCAATTCGGGCGCGCAGGGCGAATATGCCGGCCTGCTGACCATCCGCAACTATCACGCATCGCGGGGTGAGGCGCACCGCAATGTCTGCCTGATCCCGACCTCGGCGCATGGCACCAACCCGGCCTCGGCGCAGATGGTGGGCTATCAGGTTGTGCCGGTGCAGGCGGATGAGAACGGCAACATCGATGTCGCCGATTTCCGCGCCAAGGCGGAAAAGCACTCCGATCATCTGGCTGCCTGCATGATCACTTACCCGTCCACCCATGGCGTGTTCGAGACCACCGTGCAGGAGGTTTGCCAGATCACCCATGATCACGGCGGTCAGGTCTATATCGACGGCGCCAACATGAACGCCATGGTCGGCCTGTCGCGTCCGGGTGACATTGGCGGTGACGTCAGCCACCTGAACCTGCACAAGACCTTCTGCATCCCGCATGGCGGCGGCGGCCCCGGCATGGGTCCGATCGGCGTCAAGGCGCATCTTGAGCCCTATCTGCCCGGCCACCCCGAGCTGAACCAGGCCATCGGCCCGGTCTCGGCCGCGCCCTTCGGCTCGCCGTCGATCCTGCCGGTCAGCTGGGCCTATGTGCTGCTGATGGGCGGCGCGGGTCTGACCCAGGCGACCAAAGTGGCGATCCTGAACGCCAACTATATCGCGGCGCGTCTGAGCGAGGCCTATCCGATCCTCTACACCTCGGAAACGGGCCGGGTGGCGCATGAATGCATCCTCGACACCCGTCCCTTGGACGAGGCGGCCCATGTCAGCGTCGACGACATCGCCAAGCGTCTGGTCGATTCAGGCTTCCACGCGCCGACCATGTCCTGGCCGGTGGCCGGAACCCTGATGGTCGAGCCCACGGAATCGGAGCCCATGGCGGAACTCGACCGCTTCTGCGACGCCATGCTGTCCATCCGGGCCGAAGCGCAGGACATCATCGACGGCAAGATCGACGCGGAAAACAACCCGCTGAAAAACGCCCCCCACACGGTGCGTGATCTGGTCGGCGACTGGGACCGACCCTACAGCCGCGAACAGGCCTGCTTCCCGCCGGGATCGATGGGCGTCGACAAATACTGGTCCCCCGTCAACCGCGTCGACAACGCATACGGCGACCGAAACCTCGTCTGCACATGCCCCCCAATGGACGCATACGCAGACGCAGCCGAGTAAA
>NZ_JBFCVU010000025.1:0-6029 GCF_040705255.1 Ruegeria sp. ANG10 | reverse complement strand
TTGCAGAATTGCCACAAGGTGTTTTGTGGATATTTTTTTTGGCGGATTGTTTCGGGACGTTTGTTTTGAAAGTTGTTAGTGAGGCGCCGATCGAAAAAGCGATAGATTGACGTGAAGATTCGAGCGGTGTCTTTGAGGTTGAGAAGCCTGTTGGCGTTGGTATTTGCGGGTGCGGCGGGCATGGGTCAGGCGCAGTCTGTTTCGACCTATGGCACGCCTGGCCTGCTTGAGATTCCGACCGCCGAGATGTTCGATGACGGGGCGCTGGTTTTCACCGCTGCGGGGTTGCGCAATAGCGGGCGGGGGACGATGACGTTCCAGATGCTGCCCTGGGTGCATGGCAGCTTTCGTTATGCGGTGATCGACAGGTTGGATGGGCCCGACACCACCCGGTATGACCGCAGCTTTGACATCCATTTCCGGTTGCGCGAGGAAAGCCGGCACAGCCCGGCCATCGTGATGGGGCTGCGCGATTTTGGCGGCACTGGTGTTTATGCGGCCGAGTATTTTGTGGCCACCAAGACCTTTCAGGACCGGCTCAAGCTGACCGGTGGCATCGGCTGGGGCCGCATGGCAGGGCGGGGCGCGTTTTCGAACCCGCTGGGTGTGTTTGGCAGCCGGTTCGACACCCGGCCGCCGCCAAATTCGAACGGTCAGGGCGGTGAGCTGGAATTCGGCAACTGGTTCCGTGGCGATGCGGCGCTGTTTGGGGGCGCCAGCTGGCAATATAATGACCAGCTGACCTTTCTGGCCGAGTATTCCCCCGATCTGTACAGCCAGGAAGCCGTCAACGACAGTTTGCGGATCAGATCCCCGATCAATGTCGGGGTCCAGTACCGGTTCGACAATGGCACGCAGCTGACCACATCTTATCTTTATGGCTCCACGCTGGGGCTGACGCTGAGCTATTTCATCGACCCGCGCAAATCGGTGGCGCCGGGCGGGCAAGGTGCCGCGCCACCGCCGTTGCAGCCCAGATCGCAGACCGCTACCGCAACAGCGGACCGCGCGACCGGCGACATCCGGTCCCGGATGCAGGCCGCGCTGGAACAGGAAGGGCTGCGGCTGGTCTATCTGTCGGGGACCGGCGATACGGTTCAGGTCGGGGTCGAGAACACCACCTATGGTCAGGCCGCCCAGGCGTTGGGGCGCACCGCCCGCGTGCTGGCCAATGAAGAACCCGCCCAGACCGAGCATTTCGACATCGCGCTGATGTCGAACGGCGTGCCGCTGAGCGCGGTGCGGGTCAATCGCGACGACCTGTATGAGCTGGAACACGACCCCGACAATGCCTGGCGCAGCTTTGCCCGGGCCGAGGTTTCGGACACGCTGCCGCTGGTGCAGGGCGGTATCCTCAGCGATGCTTACCCGCATTTTTCCTATCGGTTCGGGCCCTATCTGAACTTTTCTTTCTTCGATCCCGACGACCCGCTGCGATATGAGGTGGGCGCCGCGCTGGGGCTGGATTACACGCTCTCGCCCGGCTTCACCCTGTCGACCGGGCTGCGGCTGCCGATCCTCAGTACGCTGGATGACAGCACCCGGGTCTCGGATTCACCGCTGCCGCATGTGCGCTCGGATTGGGCGATCTATGCCCGCGAATCCAACCTGCGGATCGAACATATGACCGGCGAGTATCTGTGGCGGCCGGGCACGAACCTTTATGCCCGCACCACGCTGGGCTATCTCGAGACCATGTTCGGTGGACTGTCGGCAGAACTGCTGTGGTATCCCACCAACAGCCGCCTAGCCCTCGGCGTCGAGGCCAATTATGCGGTGCAGCGCGATTTCGACGTGCTGTTCGGCTTTCAGGATTATTCCGTCGCCACCGGGCATGTCTCGGCCTATTACGATCTGCCGGGCGAGTATCACGCGCAGGTCGATGTCGGGCGTTACCTGGCGGGCGATTATGGCGCCACCTTCACGCTAGATCGCGAGTTCAACAACGGCTTCAAGGTGGGGGCTTTTTTCACCCTGACCAATGTCAGTTCCGAGGAGTTCGGCGAAGGCTCGTTCGACAAGGGTATCCGGCTGGAGATCCCGATCTCGTGGCTGACCGGGCGCCCGTCGCGCAACAAAATCGCCCAGACCATCCGCCCCGTTTTGCGCGATGGCGGCGCGCGGCTGCATGTGCGCAACCGGCTCTATGGCGTCACCCGCGAGGCCCGCGCGCAGGATCTGTCGCGCGGCTGGGGGAGGTTCTGGCGATGAAGGCCCTGCGCCGCCCTGCCCTGTTGGCCTTGCTGGCCCTGCTGCTGAGCTCCTGCGGCGACGCGCAGGAAGATGTCGATCTGCTGAAGGGGGCGCTGTTTCCCAATGCGCCCCGGTTCCATCCGCGCGCGCAGGCGCTGGCCGCGCGCCGCCCGATCCCGCCCCGGCTTGAGGTCGGCTTTCCCGCCCGCGATCTGGCCGGGGTCATGCTGCTTGAGACCGAGCGCGCCGGGGTACAGACTTGGCTGACCGCGGATGGCGCCACCATCACGCTGGATCAGGGGCTGCTGACCTCGGCCAAGGGGTTCGGCGGCGGTCTGGCCGGATCGGATGTCCGCCAGAGCGCCGCGCTGATCCTGAGCGGCGGTTCGGGCCGGGCCGAGCGGTTCCACAGTTTTCTCAACGGCAATGACGAGATCGAGCTGCACGCCTATCGCTGCCGGATCACCCCGCTGGGGTCTGACCCGGTGGTGTTGCAGGGCACGCCCGTTGCCGCGCAAAAGCGGCAAGAGGATTGCTATGGGGTGGCCGAGACCTTCAGCAACATTTACTGGGTGCAGGACAGCACCGGCCGCATCGTCCAGTCCTCGCAATGGACCGGCGATTTCCTGGGCAACATGGTCATAAAGATGGTGCCCGATGACAGTTGAGTTTTGAACAGCAAAGGACAGCATGTGCGCCATTTCCCCCTTCTCCTCAGTGCGCTGGCCCTGAGCGGCCTGATCGCCGGATGTTCAACCATCTACCGCAGCCCCTCGGTGACCGCAGGCGTGTCGGATGCCGGCAAGGTCCGCGTCGTGCCGGTCACGCCCGAGACCGTGCTGGTGGCCAACCGATCACCCTATGCGCCCAAAACCCTGCCTTCGGTGTTTGGCCTGTCGGCCGGATCGGGCTCTGACACCAGCCTGCGCGGCACCGGCCCCCTGCCCGAGGCCCCCTCGACCCAGGACGGATCACGCGCCGGGCTGCAGCTGGACCCGCCGCCGCAGGTCAACCCCGGCCCCTATACCATCGGCATCGGCGACGTGCTGGTGCTGTCGACCCCCTCCACCCAAGGCACCGCCGGAGAGCTGTCGGGCCTGCTGGCTGCGCAGAACAGCCGCAACGGCTATACCGTGCAGGATGACGGCTCGATCAACATCCCCGATGTCGGCCGCGTCCGGCTGGTTGGCCTGACCGTGGACGAAGCCGAGGCGCTGCTGTTCCAGCGCCTGGTGGAAAACCAGATCGATCCCACCTTCAGCCTGGAGATTGCCGAGTTCAATTCCCGCCGCGTCTCGGTTGGCGGCGCCGTCGGCCAGCCCGGCATCCAGCCCATCACCCTGACCCAGCTGACCCTGGGCGAGGCGCTGTCGGCCGCCGGGTCGGTCTCGGTCAGCGATATCGACAATTCCTCGGTCCGGATCTACCGCGACGGGCAGATGTATCAGATCCCGCTGGAAGATCTGTATGCGCGCACCGCGCTGCAGAACCTCAACCTGATCGCTGACGATTCAGTCTTTGTCGATACCGACTATGATCTGGACCGGGCCGAGCGCTTCTTTGCCCAGCAGATCGCCCTGCGCGAGACCGTGCTGGAAGGCCGCCAGACCGCCCTGCAAGAGCTGAACACCGCCGTCAATCTGCGCCGCGCCGATCTGGATGAGCGCCGCAGCAACTTTGTCCAATCCATCGAGCTGGACGCGGTTGATCGCGATTACGTCTATCTATCCGGCGAGGTCCGCACCCAGGGCCGCTATGCCCTGCCCTTCAACCACGCGGCCACCCTGGCCGATGCGCTGTTCGACACCGGCGGCGGCATCGCCAAGGAAACCGGCGACGCATCGGAAGTCTATGTGCTGCGCGCCGCAACCGACGCCCGTGAGTTCGGCGCCGTCACCGCCTGGCATCTTGATATCCGCAACGCCGCACAGCTGACCCTGGCCGCGCAATTCCAGCTGCGCTCGAACGACATCATCTTCATCGCGGAAAACCCGGTCACAAAATGGGGCCGCACCATCAGCCAGATCACCCCATCCCTCATAACGACGCCAATCAATGCCGCGGTAAATTAAAACACCCACCCGGGCACCGCCATTGCGCGCAATCAGCACAAGCGCGCGATGGCCGCCCCTGTCAGATCATTGCCTTCACGTCTTTCAAAAGCTTATCACACACCAAAAACACGATTATGGTCGCACCGGGCGTGCCGACCCTGGGTACACAAGGAACCACGATATGAAGATCGCGATTGCCGGGATTGGCTATGTTGGCTTGTCCAACGCGGTATTGCTGGCGCAAAACCACGACGTTGTTGCCCTGGATGTGTCCGCCGCGCGCGTGGACATGCTCAATCGGCGCGAAAGCCCGATCCAGGATGCCGATATCACCGATTTCCTGACCAACCGAGCGCTGAACCTGACCGCCACCACCGATCCCGAAGCCGCGTTTGGCGGGGCGGATTTTGTCGTTGTGGCCACCCCGACCAATTATGATCCGCGCAGCAACTATTTCGACACCAGCTCGGTCGATACGGTGATCGAACAGGTCACCAGAGTGAACCCCGATGCGGTCATCGTGATCAAATCCACCATCCCCGTGGGCTTTGTCACCGATGCCCGCGCGCGGTTTGGCACCAACAATGTGATCTTCTCGCCAGAGTTTCTGCGCGAGGGGCAGGCGCTGCACGACAACCTGCATCCCAGCCGGATCATCGTCGGCGAACGCTCGGACCGGGCCAAGGCCTTTGCCGATCTGCTGCTGCAAGGGGCCGTGTCCAAGGATGCGCCGGTGCTGTTCACCGACCCCGACGAGGCCGAGGCGATCAAGCTGTTCGCCAATACCTACCTTGCCATGCGCGTGGCCTTTTTCAACGAGCTCGACAGCTATTCCCTGGCCGGCGGCATGGACCCGCGCCAGATCATCGAAGGCGTCAGCCTCGACCCGCGCATCGGCGCGCATTACAACAACCCCTCGTTCGGATATGGCGGCTATTGCCTGCCCAAGGATACCAAACAGCTGCTGGCCAATTACAACCATGTGCCGCAGAACCTGATCCGCGCCATCGTCGATGCCAACCGCACCCGCAAGGATTTCCTCAGCGATCAGATCCTGATGAAAGGGCCCAAAACCGTCGGCATCTACCGGCTGGTGATGAAAGAAGGCAGCGACAATTTCCGCCAAAGCTCGGTTCAGGGCATCATGAAGCGGATCAAAGCCAAGGGCATCCAGGTCATCGTCTATGAACCGGTTTTGAGCGAGGATCATTTCTTCCACTCACCGGTGATCCGCGATCTTGACGCCTTCAAGCAGCAGGCCGACCTGATCCTCGCCAACCGCATCTCGGACGAGATCCGCGATGTCAGCGACAAGGTCTTCACCCGCGATCTGTTTGGCGCGGACTGACATCCCCCGAGACTGCTTTGGGTACAAAAAACCCCGCCGCAGGAATTCCCGCGGCAAGGCTGTGCGCTGTGAACGGCGGATAGCTTACGTCAGCACAAGCGCATGAATGCCCGACGCCGTTGTGCCGGTCGCATGTACACGCGTAACCCCCACCGGCAGGATCGAAAAATCCGTCACCTGAACGGTGCGCGTCTCCCCCCGCACCGTGGTCATCACCACAGCCCCGCCCACCTCAACATAAAGACCAATCGCCACCTCCGGCAGATCCGCCACATCCGACAGCGCAACAGGCAAAACATCACGCGCAGGCCCCGAAAGGCTGGAAACGCGATTGCTAAAAGGGTTCATGCTCATCAGCCCAACCTCACTCAGTCATCTCAATCAGCAACACCATAAACAAAACACAACTAACACAACGAAAACTCACCGAACGG
>NZ_JBFCVU010000024.1:2347-6364 GCF_040705255.1 Ruegeria sp. ANG10 | reverse complement strand
ATTCCGACGCTGGTTGCGGGATTAGGATTTGAAGCTACGGTCCAGCGCTTTGCGCGTTCGTCAGGTAATCGATCCACTGGATCGATTTCTGTTCTTCCTCACCCTTCAGGTTATGAGCCTGCCGAGGTTTGATCGTTAAGCAAGCAGTTCAGTGGACTGTTTGTAGATCGAGCGGGTTTTTTTTGGATTTTGGTTGCGGGGAGAGGATTTGAACCTCTGACCTTCAGGTTATGAGCCTGACGAGCTACCGGACTGCTCCACCCCGCGACGCTTTGGGTTGGTCTACCGCCAATTCGGCTATTTGAGACCGGGTCGTGTTTTTTTGATCGTTTAGAGAGATGTTTTGGGCTTTTACTAGGTTTGGCGGTGACCTACTCTCCCGGGGCTTAAGCCCAAGTACCATTGGCGCGGCAGTGCTTAACTTCCGGGTTCGGGATGGGACCGGGTGTTTCACTTGCGCTATGACCACCAAACCGAGGAAAAGCCCACGTCGCGACTTTGCGGAGCAAAGCGCGACGTGCAGGAGGCAGCGTATTCGCGAAGCGGATGCGCGTTCCTGCACGGTTGTTATGTCAATCAACACCGTCGCTGTTTGCGTAGCAAAAGCGACGAAGTTATCCATGTTCAAGGTGTGTATGTCTTTGATTTGTCTTTCCATTACTGGATCAAATCAAGCCTATCGGGCGATTAGTACCGGTCAACTGAACGCATTACTGCGCTTACATCTCCGGCCTATTGACGTGGTGGTCTTCCACGGCCCTCAGGGAGACCTTGTTTTGAGGGGGGCTTCCCGCTTAGATGCCTTCAGCGGTTATCCTGTCCGATCATAGCTACCCAGCACTGCCGTTGGCACGACAACTGGTCCACCAGTGGATCGTTCACCCCGGTCCTCTCGTACTAGGGGCAACTCCTCTCAAGTCTCCTACACCCACGGCAGATAGGGACCGAACTGTCTCACGACGTTCTAAACCCAGCTCACGTACCTCTTTAAACGGCGAACAGCCGTACCCTTGGGACCTGCTCCAGCCCCAGGATGAGATGAGCCGACATCGAGGTGCCAAACACTGCCGTCGATATGGACTCTTGGGCAGTATCAGCCTGTTATCCCCGGCGTACCTTTTATCCGTTGAGCGATGGCCCTTCCACTCGGGACCACCGGATCACTATGGCCGTCTTTCGACTCTGCTCGACTTGTCAGTCTCGCAGTCAGGCTGGCTTCTGCCATTGCACTCAACGAGCGATTTCCGACCGCTCTGAGCCAACCTTCGCGCGCCTCCGTTACGCTTTAGGAGGCGACCGCCCCAGTCAAACTACCCGCCACGCAGGGTCCCGGATCCGGATAACGGACCGCGGTTAGACATCAAGAGTGCGAAGGGTGGTATCTCAAGGGAGGCTCCACAGGTACTTGCGTTCCTGCTTCAAAGCCCACCACCTATCCTGCACATCACAATCCTGATGCCAGTGCGAAGCTGTAGTAAAGGTGCACGGGGTCTTTCCGTCTAACCGCGGGAAGCCTGCATCTTGACAGGCAATTCAATTTCGCTGAGTCGATGTTGGAGACAGCGGGGAAGTCGTTACGCCATTCGTGCAGGTCGGAACTTACCCGACAAGGAATTTCGCTACCTTAGGACCGTTATAGTTACGGCCGCCGTTTACCTGGGCTTCAATTCAAGGCTCTCACCTCTCCTTTTAACCTTCAGGCACCGGGCAGGCGTCAGACCCTATACGTCGTCTTGCGACTTCGCAGAGCCCTGTGTTTTTAATAAACAGTCGCCACCCCCTGGTTTGTGCCCCCAGCCCCTAGTTGCCTAGGAACCGGGCCTCCTTCTCGCGAACTTACGGAGGTATTTTGCCGAGTTCCTTCAACATCGTTCTCTCAAGCGCCTTGGTATGCTCTACCAGTCCACCTGTGTCGGTTTAGGGTACGGTCTGATAGGAGGGCTATTTCCAGGAACCTCTCAGCAGCCCAATCAATCCGATAAGATTGAACTACACCTGAGATCCGTCACCACTCCACGGCCTAGGAATATTAACCTAGTTCCCATCGCCTACGCCTTTCGGCCTCGGCTTAGGGGCCGGCTTACCCTGCTCAGATTAGCTTTAAGCAGGAACCCTTGGACTTTCGGCGAGAGTGTCTCTCACACTCTTTGTCGCTACTCATGTCATCATTCTCACTAGTGATCTCTCCACCGGATCCCTCACAGGCCGGCTTCATCGAAAGCCTCTCTCCTCCAATCCGCCCGAAGACGTGAAGGAGGAATGAGACTATGTCACACTACGCTCTGCTACCATGCCTTACGGCATCCTAAGCTTCGGCTCATGGCTTGAGCCCCGTTACATCTTCGCCGCAGGACAACTTATTTAGACCAGTGAGCTGTTACGCTATCTTTAAAGGATGGCTGCTTCTAAGCCAACCTCCTGGTTGTTTTGGTCGTCCCACCTGCTTTCCCACTTAGCCATGAATTGGGGGCCTTAGCTGTAGGTCAGGGTTGTTTCCCTCTCCACTACGGACGTTAGCATCCGCAGTGTGTCTGCCATCTAGTACTCCCGGGTATTCGGAGTTTGGTTAGGATCAGTAAGCCTGTGGGGCCCCATTACCCATCCAGTGCTCTACCCCCCGGGGTATTCGGAT
Organism: Ruegeria sp. ANG10; assembly: GCF_040705255.1. Taxonomy (NCBI): domain Bacteria; kingdom Pseudomonadati; phylum Pseudomonadota; class Alphaproteobacteria; order Rhodobacterales; family Roseobacteraceae; genus Ruegeria; species Ruegeria sp. ANG10. The sequence goes on along the minus strand of NZ_JBFCVU010000024.1, from coordinate 3,732 downwards.
GACGCTCTACCTAAATAGATTTCGCAGAGAACCAGCTATCTCCGAGTTTGATTGGCCTTTCACCCCTAGGCACAGCTCATCCCGATCCTTTTCAACGGATGTGGGTTCGGTCCTCCAGTAAGTGTTACCTTACCTTCAACCTGGCCATGCCTAGATCACTCGGTTTCGGGTCTGATCCCACGAACTCATTCGCCCTATTAAGACTCGCTTTCGCTACGCCTACACCTAACGGCTTAAGCTTGCTCGTGAGACCAAGTCGATGACCCATTATACAAAAGGTACGCCGTCAGCTCGCAAGGAGCCTCCGACTGATTGTAGGCGTTCGGTTTCAGGTACTGTTTCACTCCCCTCGTCGGGGTGCTTTTCACCTTTCCCTCACGGTACTGGTTCACTATCGGTCAGCAAGGAGTACTTAGCCTTCGAAGGTGGTCCTCCGATCTTCAGACAGAATTTCACGTGTTCCGCCCTACTTAATACGTCCATCAGAGCTTAGAATACGGGGCTGTCACCCGCTATGGCCATGCTTCCCAACATGTTCTTCTCACTCATCTGGCTCGGCTGGTCCCCGTTCGCTCGCCGCTACTAGGGGAGTATCAATTGATTTCCTTTCCTCCGGGTACTTAGATGTTTCAGTTCCCCGGGTTTGCTCTTAAAACCCTATGTATTCAGGTCTTAAGTACCTGTTCATGCTCATTATTGATAGCAAAGCTAACAATAACAAACATTCAGGTGGGTTGCCCCATTCAGAAATCCATGGATCAAAGCTTATTCTCAGCTCCCCATGGCTTATCGCAGAGTATCACGTCTTTCATCGCCTCTTGCTGCCAAGGCATTCACCAAACGCCCTTCTCGCGCTTGATTTGATCCAGAAAAAGAAAGACTTGACCATTTGTCCTACCGCCTATTCGGCTACTTGAGGACGTGAACTCTTTCGGCCTGTCGGCCTTCACAGTTCGGTCAGATCGATCGAGACCGCCCAGCTGGTAACTAAAGGCAGTCATTCTTCTGAACCAAAAACATACATTTCCCGCCCCCGCCACTTGGACGAGGACAATTGAGCAACCCCATATGGTCTCAAAGCCGTGCAGCTGATCAACGCAGGTCGCTCGGGTTAGTATATTTGACTTGGACAACTCTGTTCGTTTCAGTCGCGATACACGAGACAGGGCCGGCTAGACCCAAACCGTGCCTTCCATCAGATGATGGAAACGACCGAGATCAGTGCCACACTCGGCACGATCAAACAGTGTTGATTGATTTCTCTCTATACGATGTCAATTGATGTGTCCGTCATCCTTACGGGTGACTTGGACGAGACGTCCAATCGGACGGTTAAGAACCAAAAAAGGTGCTTAACGATCTGATCGGGTAAATGGTGGAGCCAA
>NZ_JBFCVU010000023.1:0-6567 GCF_040705255.1 Ruegeria sp. ANG10 | reverse complement strand
TGACGCCGTTTCGTCTTTGGGTGTCGAGGATTTCCGGATCGATGACTATTCGGGGATCGCTGGCTGGGCCTCTTGTCCGCAAAAGGGCCTGTGCTGTTTGCCACTGACATACGCACCGGTCAGCTTTTCCAAAGGTTACATCGACAGCCTGAAATCAACGGGTGCCTATAGCTATGTCCACAATCCCATATTCGAGGCCCGCCATTGGGGTATCGTCGATGGACAGGATGTTGAGCGCGGTACGTATCACAGGACTCATTCCGGGTACGCCGTTGCGGCCTTCCATGAAGCCTTGCGCCTAACGCTAACGGAAGGGTTGGCCAAGCGGTCAGCCTCGTACCGCACCCATGAAAAGGTGCTGCGTAACGCCGTAACCGCGATGGGATGCGAAGTGACTTCGGATATGCCCAGTCTTTTGGTCCTCAACCTGCCGCCCGAGCTGGCCGGTCGCGAGATGGAACTGGTGCAGAATTGCCGGGCGCGTGGGTTCGGCATCTGGCCGACGCTTAGCACACCGGTGCAGATACGCATCGGTATCCTCAATCAACTCAATCGTCAGGCTATCAGCCAGATTATTCGTCTGTTTGCTGAAGCCATGCGTGAACTGGGCGGCAACGTCGATTTCGAAGAGATCGAGGCATTGCTCGAAAGCCGTTACGGCACGTCGATCGCTGCTTGAACGCACTGCATATACGGGAGGAATGCAGATGGACATTCATGAATATCAGGCGAAAGAGGTTCTTTCGAATTTTGGTGTCGCCATACCATCCGGCGCCTTGGCCTACAGCCCAGAACAGGCGGCCTATCGCGCCCGCGAACTGGGTGGAGACAAGTGGATTGTCAAGGCGCAGGTCCATGCGGGTGGCCGCGGTAAAGCGGGTGGCGTCAAACTGTGTAACAGTGAAAACGAGATTCACGTGGCTTGTGACGAGATGTTCGGCCGCAAGCTGGTGACCCATCAGACCGGACCGGAAGGCAAAGGCATCTATCGTGTCTATGTCGAGTCCGCTGTGCCGATTGATCGCGAGATCTATCTGGGTTTTGTTCTGGACCGCTCCAGCCAGCGGGTCATGATCGTAGCTTCCTCGGAAGGTGGAATGGAGATTGAAGAGATTTCCGCCGACCGCCCTGACAGCATCGTGCGCTCAATCGTGGAACCCGCCGTCGGGCTACAGGAATTCCAGGCGCGCGAGATAGCCTTCAATCTAGGCCTTGAGGCTCGTCTAGTTCAGCAAATGGTACGGACGTTGCAGGGTTGCTACGCCGCCTTCAGCGATCTGGACGCCACGATGGTTGAAATCAATCCGTTGGTTATCACTGGTGATGACCGGGTGCTGGCACTGGATGCGAAGATGAGTTTTGACGACAACGCATTGTTCCGTCACCCTCAGATTTCCGAACTGCGTGACAAAAGCCAGGAAGACCCGCGCGAAAGCCGCGCGGCGGACCGAGGTTTGTCTTATGTCGGCTTGGACGGAAACATCGGGTGCATCGTCAACGGTGCCGGGCTGGCTATGGCCACGATGGACACCATCAAATTGGCTGGCGGCGAGCCTGCGAACTTCCTCGACATTGGCGGTGGTGCCTCGCCGGAACGTGTCGCCAAGGCCTTCCGACTGGTTCTGTCCGACAAGAACGTTCAAGCGGTTTTGGTCAATATTTTTGCCGGTATTAACCGCTGCGACTGGGTTGCAGAAGGCGTCGTGCAGGCATTGCGTGAGTTGGAAATCGACATCCCCGTTATCGTGCGTCTTGCCGGGACGAATGTCGAAGAAGGTCAGAAGATTCTGGCCCAGTCCGGCCTGCCTATCATCCGTGCCACAACTCTAATGGAAGCCGCTGAACGGGCGGTGGGCGCATGGCAGAACGATCTGTCCCAAAACACCAAGGTGAGGGCTGTATAATGAGCATTCTTCTCGACCGCGACACCCGCGTCATCGTACAAGGCATCACTGGACGCATGGCGCGTTTTCATACCAAAGACATGCTGGCGTACGGCACCAATGTCGTCGGTGGTGTAGTTCCCGGCAAAGGTGGCGAAACCGTAGAAGGTGTGCCCGTTTTTGACACCGTGAAACAGGCTGTCGAGGCCACCGGCGCGGATGCAAGCCTTGTGTTCGTGCCCCCGCCCTTTGCTGCCGATTCAATCATGGAGGCCGCAGATGCAGGTATCCGCTATTGCGTGTGTATCACTGATGGCATCCCGGCGCAGGACATGATCCGCGTAAAGCGTTACATGTATCGCTATCCCAAGGACAAACGCATGGTGTTAACCGGCCCGAACTGTGCCGGAACGATCAGTCCCGGTAAGGCGCTGTTGGGTATCATGCCAGGTCACATTTACCTGCCTGGCAATGTCGGCATCATTGGCCGTTCGGGCACGCTGGGCTATGAGGCAGCAGCGCAGCTGAAAGAGCGCGGCATCGGTGTATCGACCAGCGTCGGCATCGGCGGAGACCCGATAAACGGTTCCTCGTTCCGAGACATTCTCGAGCGTTTTGAATGGGATGAGGACACTGAGGTTATCGCGATGATCGGCGAGATCGGCGGACCACAAGAGGCTGAAGCGGCAGAATACATCCGTGATCACATTTCAAAACCAGTCATTGCCTACGTTGCCGGACTGACCGCGCCAAAGGGCCGCACCATGGGCCATGCTGGTGCGATTATCTCGGCCTTTGGTGAAAGCGCCTCGGAGAAAGTCGAAATTTTATCCGCCGCCGGAGTGACAGTTGCCGAAAACCCTGCCGTAATCGGTGAAACCATTGCGCGCGTTATGGGAAAGGCTGCGTGATGGTTAAGCCTTCGGTTCTTGTCACTCGTCGTTGGCCTGCTGCGGTCGAAGCGCAGTTGGTCGAGAACTATAACGCGGTACTCAATACTAGGGACAAACCAATGTCCCCGACCGAAATCCGGCAGGCGCTGAAACACTATGACGCGGTTCTGCCCACCGTCACTGATACGCTCAGCGCTGAGGCATTTGATGTGCCCGGTGCACAAACCAAGATCATTGCCAATTATGGGGTTGGATACAGCCATATCTGCGAACCCTCAGCACGCGAACTTGGGATGACCGTGACCAACACTCCGGATGTCCTTTCCGAGTGTACGGCCGATCTGGCCATGACGTTGCTACTGATGGTTGCCCGCCGCGCTGGTGAAGGAGAACGGGAGCTGCGCGCAGGACACTGGACCGGATGGCGTCCGACCCATCTTATCGGAACCAAAGTTAGCGGCAAGACGCTGGGTATCATCGGCTTTGGCCGGATCGGTCAGGAAATGGCACGACGCGCGCATCACGGTTTTGGCATGAAGATCGTGGTTCAAAACCGTAGCCGTGTTTCACCGGATGTTCTGAAACTGTGCAACGCAACACAGGTTGAATCTGTGGACGATTTGCTTCCGCGCTGTGATTTTGTTTCGCTGCATTGCCCGGGCGGTGCAACCAACCGGCATCTGATCAACGCACGTCGTCTGGACTTGATGAAACCTGATGCATTTCTGATCAACACCGCGCGTGGTGAGGTGGTCGACGAGTTTGCCCTGATCCAGGCACTGATGTTCGACATGATTGGCGGAGCCGCACTGGATGTCTTTGACGGCGAACCGCGCATCAGCCCCGACCTGCTGCAAAGCGACAAACTTGTGATGCTGCCACACCTCGGCAGTGCCACGCGCGAATCCCGCGAAGCGATGGGGTTTCGCGTTCTCGACAACCTGAGTGATTTTTTTGCTGGCCGCACCCCGCGGGATCAGGTGATCTGATGCAAGCTCTGGCCCAAAATATTCAGTCCCCCCTGAACCGGTCAACGTATGCCGAAGAATTGCGCACGGAATTGCGAGCGTTGTGGCGGAACATATTGATGAAACGGGCGCCGCATGTAGCGACATGGGCCGAGTCTTCGCCGCTGCAGCCTATTCCCACCGGGCCCGAGGCGACTCCGTATTTGCAGGCCCTGTCGATCTGGTTCCAACTGTTGCGCATCATCAACGAAAACGCCGAAGTCAGAGATCGTCGCCTGACCGAGACCAATAGCGGCCCCGAAGCGGTCGAAGGCGGGTTTTCCGAGGTGTTGTCCGACCTGTCCTTGACGGACAGCCAAATGGAAAAACTGACCGCTGATCTTTGTACCGGCCCCACCCTGACCGCGCATCCAACCGAGGCCAAACGGGTCACTGTACTGGAAATCCACCGGCGGATTTATCGCAACCTTGTCGGCCTTGAAACGCAACGCTGGACCCCAACCGAGCGCGCCGAATTGTTGAAAGGCCTGGAAGGTGAGATCGATTTACTGTGGCTGACCGGTGAACTTCGCCTGACGCGCCCAAGCCTGCACGATGAGATCGAATGGGGTTTGCAATTCTTCCGGGACGCAATCTTTGACGCTGTCCCGCAAGTCGTGGATCGGTTCGACCAAGCTTGCTTGCATGTGCTGGGAAAGACCTTGAGCGAAACACCCGATATTCGCTTTCACAGCTGGATCGGGGGGGACAGAGACGGCAATCCGAATGTCACGACAGAGATGACCGCGCTGGCCTTGCAACGTGGACGCGAAACGGTTCTGGACCTTTACGGTCAAGCCCTTGAACAAGCGGCAGGCAGGCTGAGTATCAGCGCACTCATATTGCCACTGCCCGAGCCGCACAGGGCACGTGTACAAGAAATTGTCGACCGGGCTCCGGAAACTGGCCGCAATCAGAACGAACCGTTCCGGAAGGCTTTGGACGCTATACGCCATCGGCTGACAAATGACGGCTATAGCCACATTTCGCAATTCGTGAACGATCTTAACGCGCTTGATGCCGCTTTATGCGCGGTCAAAGCCGATATTCTGGCACAGCGGCATATCCGCCCGCTGCGCCGGGCAGCGGCAGTTTTTGGGTTCCGGACCACAACATTGGATATCCGCCAGAATTCGACTGTTACAACCGAGGTTCTGGCCGAAATATGGTCGCAGTTTGGACAAGCTCCGAAATATGGCACGCCAGAATGGTCTGCCCGATTGAGGGTCGAATTGGCGGATCAGAACTTGCCCTATCAAAATCGGGAAGCGCTGAGCGATCAGGCCCAAGAGCTCCTCGCCCTCCTGACACTTGTTTACAGCGTGCGATCGGGGCCGGACCCAAAGGCAATCGGACCATTCATCCTGTCAATGACCCGTTCTGCCGATGACATTCTCGGTGTCTATCTTCTGGCCCGGTACGCAGGATTCGGGTCCGAAACTCTGGATATTTCAGTGGTCCCACTTTTCGAGACGATTGCTGACCTGCGCAATGCCCCAGCGATATTGCTGGACGTTCTTGATGTTCCGCTTTCCCGCCGCAGCCTTAAAACCGAAGGTAACGTGATCGAGGTGATGCTGGGTTACTCAGATAGTGGCAAAGATGGTGGCTATTTCTGCTCAACCTGGGAATTGGAGCGCGCGCAACGAAGGATAGTCACAACACTGGCCTCGCAAGGTTTCAAGGCGACGTTTTTCCATGGCCGCGGCGGCTCTGTCAGCCGGGGCGGAGCACCTACAGGGCGCGCCATCGCCGCACAACCCAGCGGAACCATTGCCGGACGCTTGCGCGTTACTGAACAGGGCGAGGTTGTTTCGACCAAATATGCTAACCGCGGCACAGCTGCAGCGCATCTAGAATTACTGCTCTCAAGCACGCTTCGACATACGGCTAACCGCGGCGAAGCCCCATCGCGGCCCGAATTTGACGATGCGCTGGATGCGCTATCGGAACTGTCGCAAACAGCCTATGTATCGCTTCTGCAGATGCCGGGTTTTCTGGACTACTTCCAGCAGGCCAGCCCCGTCGAGGAACTTGCTCGCCTAAAAATCGGCTCCCGCCCGACCCGTCGGTTCGGCGCAGCCAGTCTCGATGATCTGCGGGCTATTCCATGGGTTTTTGCGTGGTCGCAGAACCGCCACCTGATTACTGGTTGGTACGGGTTTGGTGCAGCCATGGCCAGCTTTCGCAAGTTCCGAGGTTCGCGCGGTGACGAAGATTTGCAAGAAATGTTTCAAAAATCTCGCCTGTTCCGCCTCGCTGTCGATGAGATGGAGAAATCGCTCTATCAGGCTGATATGGGCATCGCCACGCAATACGGCGAACTGGTACGCGATGAGTATATTCGCCAAAGCATCTCTCAGGCGATCAAAACAGAATTCGATAACGCCTGCAGCGCTGTGCAGTTTCTGACTGGCGGTCAGACCATCGGTCACCGTTTTCCCCGGCTGTGCGAACGATTTGATCGCAAACGGGCGGAGCTGGCTCGCATTCACGCATTGCAAGTCGAACTGCTGCAACAAGCCCGAAACAAATCGCAAGCAGGATCAGTCCCTGTACCGCTACTGCAATCCATGAACGCTATTTCTGCTGGCCTTGGCTGGACCGGCTAACCAATTTCAGGAGCTTTGCGCCGTGAATGTCCCGCATCGTACAGACGGTTTTTTCACCCAATCCCTATCCGACCGTGACCCTGAGTTGTTTGGCTCGATCACATCTGAGCTGGGCCGCCAGCGCGATGAGATCGAGTTGATCGCGTCCGAGAACATCGTCTCTGCCGCCGTG
>NZ_JBFCVU010000022.1:0-7034 GCF_040705255.1 Ruegeria sp. ANG10 | reverse complement strand
ATCCTAATCCCGCAACCAGCGTCGGAATAACTCAAACCTCCCCGTTCAAACTAAAATTGATCCCCAAAGATCAATCGCTTAACACCCTCAACCCGTCAGAACCATAACACAAAGAGCACAGGGGCAATAACCTCATCCAAAACAAAGCTTTAACGCCAGAAAACCAAATTGGCCAAAGCGCTGCGAGGCCAATAACCTAAATTTCCAGATAAGTGTGACACAACCAAGACAGCAAGCTGACTTGACAAGGGCGTCTAAACAATGATTCCGGCGTATCACCGCTCATCCAGGTTGCAATCTTGGAGGCTCGCTTCAAAGATACTGTCTTTGGTGATTGACACGCCTGAACAAACAGGTACTCGGTGCTCAAGTTGTTTGAACGCAATCCCAGGTGGAATGTGCTGAACGACCAAAGTATTAAAATACCGAAGGCATTGACTTACCAAGGGTTCAAACTGAGAAAATGCAGTCTTCTAACGAAATAGTTGCAAGCCTCTGCGATGCGAACGCATCTGATGACACCGTCACAACAACTGAGGCCAGGGACACATTTCGCAGTTTGATTCGAACACAGCTTTCGGTGCGGAACGCAAAATCACCAACCTCGGTTTCTGCCCTCTACAATGAGATACGAACGCAACCCGACGTTTGGCACAACCTTCCAAAGTTTGAAGAAGCTGGCGCAGAATATGAACCCGATGCAGCCATAGAACCCGGATTTGCTGCTGTTACCTGCTGCATGAACAGAAATGATCACCTGGCGCAGACACTGCCAACGTGGCTTGTGCATCAGGAAATTGGCGAAGTTATCATCGTGGACTGGAGTTCGGAAATTCCGGTTGAGATCACTCTTCGGAAAGCGGGGATAACTGATCCACGTATACGCATTCTTCGGGTCGAGGATGAAGGGTCCTGGATTTTGTCCCACGCGTATAATCTGGGATTCCGCACTGCGACCAAAGACAAGATTATCAAAGTCGACAGTGACATTATCCTCGATTCAGAGTTCTTTAGCCGCAACACAACAGGTGTTGACCAACTGACTGCAGGGAACTGGCGCCAGGCGAAATCCGGTCAAAGCCACGTGAACGGCTTTTTCGTCGTTGGGCGTGAAAATCTTTTGGCTGTTAACGGCTTTAACGAGCGGATTGTCACCTATGGCTGGGATGACGACGATCTGTACGGACGCCTGACCGACGCAGGCGTGCAAAGAGAAGATGTCGATCCCGACACCATCAGCCATATTGATCATTCCGACGTAAGACGCGTTGAGCGCCCCAAAAGTACACCGGTCACCGGATGGGATGAAGTGCAATCCTTTCCGCAGTTCTGGATCGCGCTGAACCGGCAAACTGCGTCTTCCTGCGCCCCGTGGGATGCGAGTTGCCCAATGACGGGTTTCCGGGTGCTTAGTGAAACCGCGAACATAGCGCGGTTAAGACGCAGCCACCCCTACGGTGTAGATACAAACCTTATTGGCACGCGGATGGAACGCGCCGAAGCAGCGGTTAGCGCAATACATGATGTGTTCAAAGGTGTTGCGGTCTCTGTTTCCTGCGAAGCTGTGGATTATGCGTTGATGACCCGCTCGTTGGAAGACGCCATTGTGGCCATCAGCAACACGTCGCTGCAACCGGAAGAGAATACAGGCGAAGTTACCGTTCCGCTGGGGCATAGCCTGCAAAAGCAGAAACTTGTCGTCGATGCGCAGCACGGCTTGGGCAACCGATTGCGTGCAATTGCTTCGGGGTTTTCATTTTCACAAATCCACGATCGCGAACTGATCATTCGCTGGGTGCCTGACGAACATTGCGATTGCACCTTTGCGTCATTGTTCGACTTTGACGGGGCTGTCGAGGATACCAGAGAGAACGACCCGGAGAATGCCTTAGCGGTCGACCTGATGAGCAAGGCATTCCGAGAAGCCTTTGACACCGCCTCGTTGGTTAAGGCGCAGCGGGATATCGTTATCCAATCGGCCTACAGGTTCACCTTCGGCAAACCCTACGACCCCATTGAACGGAAATTCCTGCGTGAGCTGAAGCCGAGTGCGGATGTGCAAGAGATGATCGAGTCCGTCCGCAGCCAAAATGACATCGCCGTACATGTGCGTATGAATGGCGGCGCGGCCACGGACCCTCATGGGGACGTTCCCGGTGACTGGTCGCGGTCAGAAGACGAGATTTCCAGACGCGCTCGCAGCAGATCCCACTATGCGTTCTTCTTCAAGCGTTTGGATCAACTGCTGACGGCCAAGGCCGATTCCACGATTTTTCTGGCGTCGGATAACTCGGAATCCTATGGTGCCTTTGCTGCGAAATACCAAGATCGCGTGACCAGCCTGCCCAGAACGGTATATGACCGATCTGAAGTGCAGCTTAAATATGCGCTGGCAGATGTAATCCTGCTGTCGCGTGCGCCGCTTTTGCTGGGAAGCAACTGGAGTTCGTTTACGGAAATCGCCCATTCAATGTCTCAAAATCAGAGGTTAGAGATATCTGGGCAGCATTTTTAATGTGGCTCGAAAATCCGGACAGCGGTCCAAATCTCTATGAATACCTATTAAACCCGCCAGAGTGTAAATCTGAATGAATGACAGTGAAACAAGGAGCTTAGCCGTTGAGAAGGTTGTTTCAGCGTGCAAGCAACGTGTAAGTGAAATTATCGTTTTGGAAGGCCGGAAGCATAAGGAGTGGTGCGCGGCCTATGAGCAGAGCGGTGTTCCACGTGTCACTCAATCTTCCTTTAGCGCGCTGTCTAAGACCGATTCTCCACAGAAGGCCGCTGATGGCGGCTTGCGTATCATTCACGTCACCAAGGGCGTCCCTGCGGCCAGCCTGAGTGAAGCGGAACACAGCGTAAACCTGCTAACCAGTTACGCTGACATTGTAGTTTTTTCACCGGTTCCTGTAGCTGAACAACAGGTTCAAGACCTGCTGGTGTCATGGCCCAGCTTTTGGGCATTGCTTTTTCTTGCCGAAGGGTTCGTTTTGCGGGACGTCGTGCGCCCGGCGGTATGGGACAGTTTCTATAGCGATTGGGACAACCTCCAAAGCACGGTTGTGTTCACCAGTTCCGCGCTGGGTGACAATTGGGCGGATGCCGGTGGTGACAGTGCCAATATAGTTGTGGATTACGTACATCCCTCGAGTTTCGAAATCGGTCTTAGGCGTCAGCTGGCATTGCAAACCAGTGCGATGCTGAGTGCAACTGATACTTCCGCCACGTCTCAGGAATTCAGTTCAAAAATCCACATCGCGCTGCCCAAGCGTTATTCCAAAAAGGAATATGAACAAAAGCTCTTTCAGGAAAGCCGGAAGTGGTGGAAGGTTGCCCTTTGCACACCTTGGCGGGTTTCTTACTGGTGTGATCTTTGGCGTCTCCAACGGCGTACCAAGCGCTGGATGAATTAGAACTTACCCGCTTTATTCCCAACTTGTTGAACAAACATGCGGGCCAAATGCCCTGTATGTGGCTTCAAGCCGCTGATAAAAAATGAAAAAACAGCCGCGCCGACACGCTTGGCTACGTCCAAACCTTGCGGGCAGTTTGGTAAAGGGTGGTTGATCTGATATACTGCGTTTTGTTTACAAGTGACTGAGAGTATTGATCTCTGTGCGCTTGTTCTATCGGGCAGACGCATCTGTCGCTGTATCGCCCGGCGACACCAAATCTAAGACCGTCCCATGACACTAAGCGTCATTCGCGCAACGCTGCGTGCGTATTGGACATGGAAAGTTTACGTAAAAAACCTATTAAAACATTGATTTAAGGCCAAGTTTCGCCACAGGCAGCGCACAGCTGAGGCATCGCGGTTCTCTAGCCCTGATCCAGATCATTACTGGAATCGGAGATAGAACCATGCCGAGTTTCATCGACTGTTGTTTCAAAGCGTCATCGCATGCAGGGCAACGCTTTGCCTGTGGCATTGTCCGGTTTCTTACGGTCTTGCTGAGTGTCGCAACATTGATACCGGTGACCCTTGCACCGTCACGCGCCCAGGCACAGCAGTTGCTTGTGGTGGGAAGTGATCGCGGTGGTTATCTGCATGACCGTCTGGTCGAACTGGAAAACCTCAAGCGCAACGGTGTTCTGGTCGAGATCCGGGGCCGTATCTGTTATTCGACATGCACGATGTTTCTGGGGTTGCCCGGAACCTGCGTTGATCCCGATACCACCTTTGGGTTTCACGGCCCTTCCCGAAGCGGTCGCCGGCTTGCGCAAGAAGATTTCGACTATTTCAGTCAGATCATGGCCGCCTATTATCCGGAACCGCTGAAATCTTGGTTCATGAACAAAGCCCGGAACCGGATCAACGGGCTTTATAAGGTCAAAGGCCGCGAGATCATTCAGATGGGCGTGCCCGCCTGCCGAACCGCCTGAACCCGGTCTTGCCCGCAGTCAGGTCGCCGGGTATCACGTTTGGATCTAAGACCGGCGCCGGATTTCCTGTACCGGTTCCTTTCACGGCTATCCGGGCAGGAGAACAGATCATCGTGCTGTCATCGCTTTTCGAACGATTCAGGCGGCGTGCCCCGTTCCTGCCACCAAGCCCAGATACTCCAATATGCGTTATCGGTGACGTGCATGGCTGTGTCGTGCAGTTGGAAAAGCTACTGAACAAGGTGCCGCAGGACCATCGGATCATTCTGGTGGGCGATTATGTCGACCGCGGAGAATACAGCGCCGAGGTCTTGCGCCTGATCAGTGCCCGCCCCGATATAACCTGCCTGAAAGGCAATCATGAAGAGATGATGCTGCGGTTCCTGAAAGACCCATTGGAACAGGGCCCTCGGTGGCTGCGTTATGGCGGGTTGCAGACGTTGGCCTCGTTTGATGTGCGCGGGGTCCGGGCCGAAATGACCGGTGATGAGCTGACAGAGTGCCGGGACAAGTTCCAAGAGGCGATGGGCGACACGTTGTATCAATGGGTGACCCAGCTGAAGACCTGGGAAATCTCGGGCAATGTCCTTGTGGTGCATGCCGGTGCTGACCCCAATGTTCCGCCCACCGAGCAATCGGAAAAGACCCTTATCTGGGGTCATCCGTCATTTCTGAAAACGATCAGGCGCGACGGTGTTTGGGTTGTACACGGGCATACGATTGTCGGTGAGGCTGGCGCGCACAAGGGACGGATTTCCATTGATACCGGCGCTTTTGCAACTGGTGTGTTAAGTGCAGTTTGCCTGGACGGTGGGGAACCCAGATTTTTGACTGCACAAGGTTGAAGACTGAGCCCGTTCAGGCGCAAATCCGCGGTTGCACTTGCTTTTTCCTGTTGAAGCTGAGCAAAATCTTGTCACGCTAATTCACATCTAATAGGACCTGTTTAAATTAAATCAGGTTTCGAGCTTATCATGTTGATCACCCCTATTCTTCTTTGCGGCGGGTCCGGGACGCGTCTTTGGCCGTTGTCGCGGCAGAGTTACCCCAAACAATTTGTGCCGCTTGTTGGGGATGAGACACTTTTCCAGGCCTCAGCGCGGCGTTTGTCCGGCGCGGCGGCGGGGCTGGAATTTGCGGCTCCGGTGGTTCTGACCAATTCGGATTTCCGCTTCATCGTGGCCGAGCAATTGCAGGCTGTCGGCATTGATCCCGGCGCCATTTTGATCGAACCCGAAGGGCGGAATACGGCCCCAGCGGTCCTTGCTGCCGCGCTGCGCGCCCATGCCGAGGACCCGGACGCGGTGCTGTTGGTTGCGCCGTCCGATCACGTAGTGCCTGATGTGGCGGCGTTCCAGAATGCGGTTGCCCGCGGGTTAGAGGCTGTCGCGCAGGGGCAGCTGGTGACATTCGGGATCACCCCGACGCATCCGGAAACGGCTTATGGTTATCTCGAATTGGCGAGCGCATCGGACAGCGGCGGGTCACCGGTTCCGCTGAAGAAGTTCGTGGAAAAACCAAATCTGGCCCGCGCAACTGAAATGCTCGAAGCAGGCAATTTCAAATGGAATGCCGGGATCTTTCTTTTCCGTGCATCGGATATGATTGTGGCCTTCCGGGCTCATGCGCCTGAACTGATAGCGCCCGTCGAGGCAGCCGTCGATACGGCGACCCCTGATCTGGGCTTTTTGCGTCTGAACCCCGAACCTTGGGGCAAGGCCGAAGATATCTCAATCGATTACGCCGTGATGGAGAAGGCGACGAACCTGTCTGTTGTTCCGTTTGATGCGGCCTGGTCCGATCTGGGCGGATGGGATGCGGTCTGGCGCGAAAGCGGGCCGGATGCTGACGGCGTGGTGACCAGCGGCGGAGCGACGGCGATTGATTGCCACAACGCGCTGTTGCGCTCGGACAGTGACCAGTTGGAGCTGGTGGGCATCGGGCTGGAAAACATCATCGCCGTGGCGATGAATGATGCGGTTCTGGTTGCGGATGCCTCGCGGGCGCAGGACGTTAAGAAAGCGGTGAGCGCGCTGAAGGAAAAAGGCGCTGCTCAGGCCACAACCTTCCCCAAGGACCACCGCCCCTGGGGGTGGTTTGAAAGCCTTGTGGTTGGCGACCGGTTCCAGGTTAAGCGTATTCACGTCCACCCCGGCGCGTCGCTGAGCTTGCAAAGCCATGTCCATCGCTCGGAACACTGGATCGTGGTCGAAGGCACTGCCCTTGTGACGATCGACGACAAGGAACAGTTGGTGACCGAGAACCAATCGGTCTACATCCCATTGGGGGCGGTGCATCGGATGCAGAACCCCGGCAAGGTGCCGATGGTTCTGATCGAAGTTCAAACCGGAACCTATCTCGGTGAGGATGATATCGTCCGGTACGAGGATGTTTACGCGCGCGGTCAGGGCGCAAAGGGTTGACGTTCCAGCCCCATCTGACGCCACGCAGCCAGGTATGGCGCATTGATCAGGCCCCCGGACGGGGGCCTTTTTTGTTGCCTGGAAAGCCTGGTGCAGCCGCTCCGTTCGGTGAGTTTTCGTTGTGTTAGTTGTGTTTTGTTTATGGTGTTGCTGATTGAGATGACTGAGTGAGGTTGGGCTGATGAGCATGAACCCTTTTAGCAATCGCGTTTCCAGCCTTTCGGGGCC
>NZ_JBFCVU010000021.1:0-10399 GCF_040705255.1 Ruegeria sp. ANG10 | reverse complement strand
CTTCGCCTTGTCGTGGCCGTAAGGCAGCAGATCGTCACTGGAGATGCCAATTTTCGCACCGATTTCCTGAATCGGCTTCTTGTTCGCCTCACGGGCGATTTCGATGTCGGATTTGTAGCTCATTGGGTGCTGGGCTCCGTGCAAAGTAAGTTTAACGAACTCAAACCCGTCCGCATTTGCGATCGGGGGAGGAATCGGATACTTTCTTTACGGTAAATAAATATTCCTTTGGGTCAACCTCAGAAATGTGAGAGCATGATTGAAAGGGCATTTGTTAAGCGATAGAGCCACGGATCACGCATAGCGTTTACGCACCGCGCTAAGCCCCAACAACCAATCCTCTACGATGCGTAATTCCGGGAATACTTTTTGCGTTGGGCTTTTGAGAAGATAGTACCCAGACTGTGTTCGCACCGATACGTCCTGAATCGGTCTGACCAACGCGCCCCTTTCAAGCAGTGGGTCGACAAGATGGGCCCAACCTAATGCGACACCCAATCCGTCGACCGCAGCTTGTATAGAGAGGGGATAGGTGTTGAAGGCCACAGCGCGTTCCATCAATGAGGTTGAAACTTCATTGCCGTTAAGCCACGTGTGCCATGTCATCCATTCCGCGTGACTACTGGTTACCTCAATCAGATCCAACTCCGGCAAAGCAGTTAAATCTGTCACCGTCGGATTGCTTTTGAGATACTCTGGGCTGCAGACCGGGAAAACAGTTTCCCCAAATAATAGCTGAGCATCATATCCGGGCCATTCCCCATCCCCGCGCAATATCGTCAAATCCATCGAATCTGACAGGCACTCTGCATCACTGTCGGAAGACACCAACGAAATACGAATGCGACCATTGGATTTGTTGAATTTTCTTAGTTGTGGCATCAACCAGAGTGACGCAACCGAGTTGGTCGCAGAGATCGAGACTGTGTTGGCCTGATGTTTAGCCAGCATGTCACGGCTAACATCCCGCATCAGGTCCAGAGACTTTTCCACGGTTGCCAACAATATGGCACCTTGCTGCGTCAATGAGACCGAGCGATGACCTCTGACAAACAGCGGAACATCATAATGCTGCTCCAACAGTCGCACCTTGCGGCTGATTGCCGTTTCCGAAATGTTGAGCACCTTGCTGGCCTGCGCAAAACTCTGCGCTTTCGCAGCCGCTTCAAATGCCAAAAGGTAATCGAGCGGTGGAAGGATCTTGCCGGTAATTGGTGCTTTCTTTGGCATCCGAAGGCGGTTTCCCAATCTGAAGATGATCGCAATCAAAAACATTTGCCCGTTTCGACTGGAAACCGATCAGGCAACTGACTGTTAAGATAGCGAAAAGTCAAATTTGCCTCAAGATTTTATAGGCAATGCCTCTCAAATTTCTGTTCTGCGTCTCGCGAAAATTTAGGCAGAATGAGAAAATTCGGGGCCGGAAGAGTCCGCAGATACAAAATATTCGTCACTCAGGGAGCAAACATGAAACTCACAAATCTATTTTCTGCTGCAACCTTGGCAGCCGTAGCGGGCACCGGAGCGATTGCCGAAGACAGCAGCGATCCGATCGTCATACCAATTCACAACTGGTCCAGTCAGATCGTGATGTCTTACGTTACAGGTCAACTACTAGAAGAGATCGGTGACAACGTCGAATACGTCACGACAGACAGCCAGGCGGTCTATGAGTCTGTGCGCTTGGGCGATGTCACACTTGAGATGGAAGTCTGGGAAGGTGCATTCGGCGCATCCTTCCGTACCGCGCTGGAAAAGGGTGGTTTGCATGATGCAGGTGATCATGATGCGGTCACGCGCGAGGATTGGTGGTATCCGATGTGGACTAAGGAATCCTGCCCCGGCCTGCCCGATTGGCAAGCGTTAAACGATTGCGCGCATCTTTTCGCAACAGCGGAAACCGGGGACAAAGGCCGGTATCTGGATGGACCCGTCGACTGGTTGAAGCATGGTAAGGAACGTGCCGAAGCGCTTGATTTGAATTTCACGGTCATTAATGCGGGTTCGGCTGCGGCCCTATGGGCTGAGATCGGAGCCGCAGAGGCGGATAAGAAACCGGTTCTGGTCTTTAACTGGACACCCAACTTTGCCGAAGCTGTCTGGCCTGGTGAGTTTGTCGAATTTCCGGCCTGGGAAGATGGCTGTGACAAAGACCCATCCAAAGGTCCGAATCCGGATGCGTTGTATGATTGCGGCAACCCAGCCAGCGGTTACCTGAAAAAAGCCGCGTGGGATGGCATGAAAGACAAATGGCCGACTGCCTACTGCGTTTTGACTGAAATTTCGTTCACCAATCCGCAAATCGCGGAAATGGCAAAACTGGTCGATACTGACGAGTTGGAACCGGAAGAGGCAGCCGCCGAATGGCTGGATGCCAACCGCGCGGTTGTTGACCCCTGGATCAGCGCCTGCAGCTGATAATCCGGTCATTCGCAACGAAACTGGCGCGGCCTTGCCGATATCAGTGAAGCAAGGCCGTGCCTAACAAGAAAGTAGGCAGCCATGTCCGCCACAGCGCCCGTCATCTCAGCCAAAAACGTCTGGAAACTGTTTGGAGCTTCTCCTGAGACCTATCTGAAATCTATGCCCGCGGGCCGCAGCTTCGATGAGATACGTGCGGACGGTTACATCGCCGGGGTCAAAGACGTCTCGATTGAAGTTGACCGGGGTGAAATGCTGGTCATCATGGGGCTGTCCGGGTCAGGCAAGTCTACTCTGGTACGGTGCTTTTCTCGCCTTCATGACATTACCGGCGGCACGATAGAGGTTGATGGTCAGAACATCATGAGCCTGAGTGAGCGCGACCTGATCGAGTTGCGGCGCAACAAGATGGGCATGGTGTTTCAGTCCTTCGGTCTGCTGCCGCATCGTACGGTTCTTGATAACGTGGCCTTCCCGCTGGAAATGCGCGGTCAGGATCGCCATGACCGACGCGAGCGGGCATTGGAAGTAATCAAGCTGGTCGGCCTTGAGGGTCGTGAAGAATATTTCCCGCGCGAGCTCAGCGGCGGGCAACAGCAACGCGTCGGCATCGCCCGATCCCTGGCGATTGAGCCGGATATTTGGTTTTTGGATGAACCGTTCTCCGCTCTTGACCCTTTGATCCGACGTGAAATGCAGGATGAATTCCTGCGGCTACAAGAGATGCTGGGTAAAACCATTGTCTTTATCACCCATGATTTTGACGAAGCGCTGCGTTTGGCAGACCGGATCGCGATCATGCGCAACGGCGCGGTTGAACAATGTGACACGCCCGATCAAATCGTCATGAACCCCTCCACTGAATATGTGGCGAAATTTACCGAGGACATCGACAAAGCCCGCGTGGTTCATGCGAAAGGATTGGCAAAACCGGTCAACGGACACGCTTTGGAAGGCGCACCAATCAATGGTGGCGCAACGATCCACGAACTTGCGCGGGTTCTGGTCAATGACAACCGCATCCTTTTGCCGGTTGCAAATGACAAGGGCGTAGTCACCGGTTTACTAGAACGCGACGCCGCACTGAATGTCCTGCTCGGAGCCGAATAATGGCGACGCTGTCCACAGATCTGACTGAGACATCGGACAAGCCGTGGGGACGTTCCCGAGTACTTACCACGCTGCTTGCCGTGGCCTTCGCGCTGATCCTTGCCAAGGCAGTTGGTATTCTACCTGAATGGCTGAACCGCATCCCCGAAGCCGCCATCCCGCCCACAGCGCAGGTTCTGGACGTAATTTTCGGCTTCATTCAAAATGACCTTGGCTTGATTTATGTAACCCGCTTTATCGCGGAAGGTCCTCTAGAGTTTCTGCTGGACACATCAGCAAACCTTTTGGAAGGCAAGCGTCGCTGGCCCTATCTGGGACCAATCCCATGGTCTGCGATTGCCGCCGTCGCTGGGGTTGTTGGATATGCTGTCGGTGGATGGCGGTTGGCTGCTCTGGGCACTGGAACTTTTATCTGGACGGCTGCGATCGGTCAGTGGAAGATCGCCATGCAAACAATGTCCGTGATCGTCGTCGCGGCGCCTTTGGCGTTTCTGCTGGGTCTGGCGCTGGGTATCGCCGCGTGGAAATATCGCTGGTTCGAGCGGATGTTGAAGCCCATTCTGTCTGTGCTTCAGACCCTGCCATTCTTTACCTATCTGCTGCCCGCTGTGATCTTCTTTAAGGTGGGTCCAACCGCCGGGGCCGTTGCAACGATTACGTTCGCGATCCCGCCGATGATCCTGATGACAACGCTGGGGCTCAAGAAGGTTAGCCCCGAAGTGATCGAAGCGGGTCAGATGTCCGGCTCTACTCGCTGGCAGATGCTGCGCCATGTGTACATTCCGGCAGCGCGCACCGAAATTCTGGTTGGCGTCAATCAGGTGATCATGCTGTGCCTGGCCATGGTCGTTCTGACCGCCTTTATCGGTATGCCCGGTCTTGGCGCTAAGCTGTTGGCAATGATGGGAAGTTTCAAGCTCGGACGATCCTTCGAGATTGGCATCACTATCGTCCTTTTGGCCGTGACTTTGGACCGGATGTCCAAGGCTTGGGTGGTCAAGCAACCTGTTCACTTTGAACGCGGCACACCCTGGTGGAAGCGGCATCAGATCTCACTGGTCGCACTGGGTTTGTTTGTCGGGTTTATCCTGCTGTCGCAGCTGTTCCCGATCCTGGCTGAAGTTGGCCGCAAACAGCACCTGAGCCAAGGCAAGGAAATTGACGTGGTGATCAAGTCGTTCCTGGCGATCGATGCTATCAAGGGAACAACTGAATGGTTGCGCTGGTTCCTGAACGTCAAGGTTCTGATCCCGTTCCGGGACACGCTGCTGGCGATCCCGACCCCCGCCTTCATCCTAATAGTCGTTGCCTTTGCATATTGGGTCGGCGGACGCCGTCCGGGTATCTATGCTGCGGTTTTCTTTACCATTGTCGCATTCTCGGGTTGGTGGGATCGATCGGTGATCACTCTATACACGGTAATTTCGGCTGTTGCGCTGGCAACGTTGATTGGCATACCGCTCGGCGTAATCGCAGCCCGATCAGAACGTTGGTCAAAAAGCATCCTTCTGGCCTGCGACACAGCACAAACCTTCCCCAGCTTCATCTATCTGATCCCGGCAATCATGCTGTTCGGCGTTAATGACGTGGCTGTTGTGTTCTCGATCCTAATCTTCGCCGCGGTACCGTTGATCCGGTACACCATTATTGGCCTCAGCAGCGTGCCTCCAGAAATGACCGAAGCGGCGGACATGTCTGGGTCAACGCGGCGGCAAAAGCTGATGTCGGTTCAGTTCCCGCTGGCGCTGCCGACAATGGCAGTTGGGTTCAATCAGGCCATCATGTTTGCCTTCTTCATGGTGATCATCGCGGCCTTCATCGGCACTCAGGATCTGGGACAGGAATTGCAGCGAACGCTGGCTGGCACCGAGTTGGGCAAAAACTTTGTGCTCGGCCTGAACGTGTCGCTGATGGCTCTGACCTTTGACATGGCCATCAGCAGCTGGACGGAACAGCGTAAAAAGCGACTGGGGCTCGATTAAGATGGCACAACAGCAAAACATGCGTACCGTCACCCGTTTCGACGATACCGGCTTTGTCAGAATGCAGATGAAAGACCGGCCCGACGAGCAGGTTTGGTGGAAGAATGTCAGCTTTGACGAGGATACCGGGCAAGGCAGCTATCTGATGAAGATGGTGCCGGGCACGCGCTCGAACCCGCATATTCATCACGGTCCGGAAGAGTTCTTTGTCCTCGAAGGTGATCTGACCGATCACGACGGGTTTCGTTATCGCAGCGGGGATTTTGTCAGCCTTGCCGCCGGGTCCAGCCACTTTTCGCGCACCGAAACAGGATGCCTTTTGGTGGTCATGCACCGCGGCCCGACCAAGTCTATTCAGGAAGGTGCATTATGAATGTGAAGCCAGTCTTCGAAGTACCTTACGAACGCAGCGGGGTTCTGGCCCCTGGCCTTCCGATCCTGCCTCATGGCACGGAACGTCATCCCGTCCCTGGCGCAGGGTCGCGTGCGGTTCCGGTGTCCAAAGGCGACACGCTCACATTACTGGATCGCGATGGGATGCAACCCGCTGAGATGGTGTTCTTTGCCCCCGATCGAAACTCGGACGCTGCCATGCTTGGCGCGCAGGGGCACGGTCGACCAGAAGGGCTGATTGCAACTCTGGCGAATGGCTCGGCTTCGGGCAAGAAAGTGTTGCGCGCCTTAGAGGTTGCAGGTTTCGACATCGGACGCGGGGATGCGATCAGGGCTTTCTCGGATGGATCACGCCCCGGCGACATGGCGCACTTCGTGGCGGAATGCGACGGTCTTCTGATCGTCTCTGCCCCCGGTGAAGCGATGCGACCGGAAGACAACAACCCACCGACCGACATTATCCTATACATTCAGCGTGTCGCTCCCGGCTTGGAAAAACCCGACGTGGGCCCGCCCGATCCGTTGGCCGACCCTCTCAGAGACATCAACATTCAGCCTGGCAATGCCGAATCTTATGAGGTCAAAGCCGGAGAGTTCATTCAGATTGTGGATATCAGGGGCCGCGAATGCTCAGACTTTCAGGCGTTCAGCCGTCGTGCATTAGATCAGGGGATCGAACGCGAGATTGATCCCACCACAACGCGCAGCCTGATGGGCAGCTTGTATCCGCAACCAGGTATATTCTCGAAATACTGGTCAGTGGATCAGGAACCGCTGGTTGAGATCGTGCAGGATACATGCGGCCGCCACGACACGTTCGGGCTGGCCTGCACAGCACGGTATTACGAAGATTTGGGCTATCCCGGCCACGTCAATTGCTCGGACAATATCAACAAGGATCTAAGCCAATATGGCATCCGTCCCCGCGCAGGTTGGCCCGCGATCAACTTCTTTTTCAACACGATGCTGGACGACAACAATGCCATTGGTATGGATGACCCGTGGTCGCGACCCGGAGATTTCGTGCTGCTGCGTGCACTGACGGATCTTGTCTGCGTCAGTACCGGCTGCCCGTGTGACATAGACCCGGCCAATGGCTGGAATCCAACCGACATTCAGGTGCGAACTTACAAAGCTACCGAAGATTTTAAACGATCCTATGGCTACAGAAAATCTGCGGAGGCGGATGTGGAAGAAACCAAGAAAACAGCATTTCACGACTGCTTTGCACGTCATACCCGTGATTTTGTCGAATATAATGGATATTGGCTGCCTAATACGATGACCAATCACGGCACTATTGCCGAATACTGGGCCTGTCGGGACAAAGTTGCTGTGATGGACCTGAGCCCGCTGCGCAAATACGAGGTTGTTGGTCCGGATGCCGAAGAGCTGATGCAGCTTTGCGTGACCCGCAACATGAAGAAGCTGAGTGTCGGCCAAGTTGTGTATACGGCAATGTGCTATGAACATGGCGGCATGATCGACGATGGCACCGTCTATCGGCTGGGCGAGACCAACTTCCGATGGATTGGTGGCAACGACACCAGCGGTTTGTGGCTGCAGGAACAAGCGCGAAAGCGCAACATGAATGTCTGGGTGCGTAACTCTACAGATCAGTTGCACAACATCGCGGTACAGGGGCGGCACAGCCGCGATATCCTCTCGCAGATATTCTGGACGCCACCCCAGCAGCCAACCATTGAGGAATTGCCTTGGTTCCGGCTTACAGTGGCTCGGGTTGGGGATGTGCGCGGGACATCCGTCGTAATTTCTCGGACCGGGTACTCCGGCGAGTTGGGTTATGAAATCTTCTGCCACCCTAAGGACGCTGTCGAGATTTTCGACCGTGTCTGGGAAGTTGGTCAGGACTATGGAATTGCCCCTCTTGGACTAGCCGCCCTCGACATGTTGCGGATCGAAGGTGGCTTGATCTTTGCCGGGTCCGAATTTGACGACCAGACTGATCCGTTCGAGGCCGGGGTCGGTTTTACCGTCCCATTGAAATCTAAAACCGATGATTTCATCGGGCGCAGCGCAATTGAGGAACGCAAGGCTCACCCTCACCGCAAGCTGGTCGGGTTTGATATAGAAGGTGGAACAGTGCCTTCTCCGGGCGATTGTGTACGTATCGGAAAAGCGCAGGTCGGCGAAATCACCAGCGCGATGAAGTCACCCATCTTAGGCAAGGTCATCGCCCTTGGGCGTGTTGCATCAACCCATGCGCTGGAGGGGCACGACATTGAGATCGGTCAACTGGATGGGCAGCAAAAGCGTTTGAAGGCAAAAATTGTTTCGTTCCCGCATTTTGATCCAGCAAAAGAGCGTGTGAAGGGTGTTTACCTAAATAACGATTTCACGGATGCGGCTGAGTGATAAATTGACAACCAAGCAAACGGCCAAATCTGCGGTCGTTTTTTTGCTGGGATTTGTCGTGGCAACTTCGCCAGAAATCGGCTTCGCAGGAGTATGTGACCGGGTTACCGCACTAGAAAACTACAACACCACCGGTTTCTCGCCGAAAGGAGCGATGTGCGAACCTTATGTCGGCCTGGCCAATGTCCAAGGCATTTCTTGCCGATGGGAATTTCCATTCCGAGACGCCGAAGCCAGTCGCGCATTCAACGACCTATGGACCGAAGTAGCACGTTGCAAAGACGGAGCTCAGAAACAACACGGTAGTTCCGTTAACCACCCTGACAGCTACGTACAGAGGGAACTTATCACCTCGGACGGTCTTTATCGCGTCGCCCAAAAAGACAAGGGCCAAATCAATCGTACATTGGTGTTTTTGAGTTTCGAGCGTGGCAATTGACGCAGCAGGCGTTCCATTGCTCGCTAGATGGCTAAGGATAGAGTAGTGCATGCTCTGCCATCTTTGATCGTCACGAAGCTCAAGTGCCGGACGACAGAACAGGCAATGGCGCGAGCTGTCAGCTCAGGTATTCTGAAATGGACCGATTTTTTGCTGACCCTGTCGCCGAACTTGCGGATGGTTATAGACAGACCCATTGCGGCGGGATCGTATGTTGGTCTAGCAGATCGCACGATTTGATCACGTTCGAAGAAAGTCGAACGGTGCGGAATCTTGATAGCTTTCAGACGGTTCGGCTCCAAGAAATTGCCAAAGACTTAAAATTGGATGCTGAGATGTTCTCTGAAGACTTTGGGCTCAACCGTGATCAATGCGCGTAGATCAGGTATCTCTGAGCCCGGCCAACACGCACAGGTTTTTGTAAAGGGTGGGCAAGTGCAAGTTTCACATAATTTAGCTTACCCGCCGACATTGTGCGATCGCTAGTACATGCTCGGCCATAGGCGCAAATCGGTTAATCTGAGGCTGCGCCAGAAGAATAGTAGAATGCAATAGCTTGCGTTCTGTTTTTAACCGAGAGCTTTTCATAGATGTTGCTCAGGTGAAACTTGACTGTGTTGGTCGAAATCTGCAGCTCTTTTGACAGGTCCCGGTTCGACATTCCCTGTGCCAATGCTTCGAGAATGGCGCGCTCTTTGCGGGACAGGCTGTGAATTGGGTCCTGCTGCATTTTCCGAACATCGATGAACGGAAAAACCATCTTGCCTCGGGCAACGTCTGAGCAGGTTTCCAGCAATACATCGACCTCACCTGATCGGGACGCGAACCCTGCCGCTCCTGCCTGCATGGCAAGGCGCGGAATGTCTCCGTCATCGTCTCCATAAACAACGAAACGGGGCGCGTTTTCCTGTTCACGCAGAACCTCAATCAATTTGGCGGCACCCAAGACCGGCAAATTCCAGGCGATTACGCAGACCTTGACCGGAACCCTCATAACCGCGCCCAAGAACCCTTCGGCGGTTGCCGATGTCGCCACCAGAGAGAATCGTGGATCACGCTCGAAAATCTCGGACATGGCCGACAAGACCAGCGGATTGTTGTCGGCAAGCATAACGTTAATCGGTTGCTGTGAAGGCTCAGTCATTGATTTTGCATCCAAAATCCCAAAAAACCACCCGTAAGAATAGGTGCAGACTTGGTATACTTCGGTATTTCTGCCAAAATGGGTAGTATTTTTTTAATCCTATTAGATGTCCTAAAGCAGTAGTAAATTACGTTGCGCGATGATGCAAGCAGCGCTTTCCTGATCCACAACACGATATTTGGGCGTGATTGACCACCCCAACGATCAAGGAGGATCGAATGACTTTTCAGATTTTTCCCGCGCTCGAAATCCCCGAGACTCTGGCAGCTGGCCCGGGGCCGGGCAATACCGACGCCCGAGTTCTCCAGGCCTTTTCCAGTGCCGGGGTTGCGGATCACATGCAGGGCGACGTTTTGCGCGGGATGGTCGAATGCAAGCACATGCTGCGCGAGATCTGGGGCACTTCGAACACCTATACATTCGCGGTTGCCGGCACCGGGTGGAGCGCGCTGGATACCATGTTCTCGGCCGTCATGCCCGGCGACAAGGTTGTTGCATTTAACAACGGCACATTTTCCGGCATTGACGCGCTGA
>NZ_JBFCVU010000020.1:0-16278 GCF_040705255.1 Ruegeria sp. ANG10 | reverse complement strand
CGCCGGTGCGATCACACCCGTGCCCGGCGGCGTAGGCCCGATGACCATCGCCTGCCTGCTGGCCAACACGCTGACCGCCTGCTGCCGCGCAAATGCCTTGCCAGAGCCCGAAGGCCTGACGGCTTGAGATTTGCTGCCGTTCTTCGCTCAGGCGGTAGCAAGTCGGCCAGTTCCAAAGTGCTACAATATTGGCGTTTGGCGGGCCGCGCCACACGTATGGTGATTGTATCAATTGGCCACTCTTCTACGAATGTTACACGCGTCCGCGCTTTGATAACCCGCGCGGCACAAACGGACATGGCACTGGATCAGCAATTCTGGGGCAAAGATATGTCGCAGGACGAATGTCGAACTCAGATCAAGCAACTGAACGGGGCGGCGGATGTCTATGCTGTCCTGCTTTTACCTGATGTACCTGCGCATATTGACGTACTCAACCTGCGAAGTGAATTACAGGGACACAAAGACCTCATTCGCCCCGGGGCATGGCATTATCCCGGACCCGTTCGTCCGGGCGATGTTGATTGCATACTGAACAGTGCGATTGCTGCCCATCAGGCCCATAGGGTTGCGTTGGATAAGGGAGATGCTCAGATCGCGAGGTAGCCGATTCCCGCAAAAGCGATGATGCATCCAAGCCATTGAACAAAAGCCATTTCCTCTCGCAAAATTGCCCAAGCCAAAACAACGGTCAACAACCCGAAGATCGAGGCTGCAACAGACGCATATTGGGCATTAGGCAACCCACCGGCAGACACGACGCATAGAATCGCCACCGCATCGAGCGCACCCATTAGGCACAACAGGGGCAGGGCGCGTGTGCCCGGCCAAAGCGACTTGCGAGATGCAACGGCGATTGCTGCCAGCACAGGGATAGCGGTTAGACGGCCAATCAGTGATACAGTGAACTCGTCGCCCAGTTCGGCTGCATATTGACCCAAAGCGAACGTTGCAGCGAACCCGATTGCAGCAAGTATGGAAAAGGCAATCGTCGGCCCGGCGGCAGGGTATTCCGTACTGTCGTCCGATTGGGTCGATACAATGGACACGCCGACACCAATGGCAATGATCGCCAGCCAATGCCAGATGCTGACCTCGGAACCGCGCCATATCGCAAGTGAGACAGACAAGACCGGATAGCTGGCGACAAGCGGAGCGACCAAACGTACAGGCCCGCGCTGAAACGCAGCATACATGCTGAGGCCAGCCAGTAAGTAGAAGCCGCCCGCTACAACCGCGTATGACACGGCCTTGGCGGACATGGTGGCGAATCCAACCCAGATTGCCACAAGACCGAACTGTAACAGCGCCCCTGCAACCAGCACGGCCATCAATGCGGCAATGACACTGACGGACTGGCTGACATATCGCACGGCAAGATCGTGAAAACCCCAGCACAATGCTGCCAGCAGTCCCAGTGCAAGGGCACTCATCCGGCCGCCTCGCGTAACTGGGAATGCCCGGAAATTTCGTATTCTTCTCTCGATATCAACCGCGCCAACATGTCACTGGTGATAAACTTATTTTCCTGATATGCAATAATTATTGACAGCGGCAGCTCGGAGAAGAGACCTATGTCATCGGCTTTGGATCAACTCGGTGGCGAAGAAAAGCTGCGGACTCTTGTCGAGCGGTTCTACGACCGAATGGAGACCGACCCGGCGGTGCATTCGCTGCACAGGCTACATTTTCGCGGTCATGGGTTATCTCATACAAGACAGGCGCAGTTCGAATTCCTGAGCGGGTTTTTGGGCGGTCGTGCATATTATCGTGAGCGATTTGGTCATATGGACTTGCGAGAAATCCACGCGCATGTGCCGATACGTGAAGCGGATGCCGAGCTTTGGCTGGAAACTTTTGACGCCGCGTTGGCAGATTGCGAGATGGACGGTCCAGTGGTGGACAAAATGCGCACAACATTGCGCCGCGCTGCGCTGATGCTTGTCAACGATGTCCCCGATTGGAGGGTTGAAGCAGACAGCGAAAAGAACCTTGAGGTTCCCGGTTGATCGCGTGTGATCAGATCTGTCGCAATCTGTTATAGATACTGGATGTTATCTTGAATTGTTCTTCAACTATTTTGTCGCTGTCAGAAACCATTTCCCACGCTGCATCTGCAGAGCCAAGCCAATCAACAGCGCATTGATGGTTGGCGGGGTCGCCCATCCACGATTGGATCGTGCCCTGAACAAGTTCGGGGTGAAATTGTACGCTCCACGCACAGTCCGAAACCCGCAATGCCTGAACAGCACAGGCATCAGATTGTGCCAGAATTGATGAGTCGGCTGGCAGATCAACAGCTTCAACTCCATGCCATTGAAGCACCCGGAATTGATGAGGCAAGAGCTCGAACAGCGGATCACCCCGCGTGTTATCAGTCAGATTGATGGAATGCACACCGATCTCGGGCTTTTGCATGCGTGCGCATTTCCCACCTAGCGCGTCAACCAAAAGTTGGTGGCCCAGACAAATACCAAAATAAGGACGTTTGAAGTCTTGAACCCAAGTCCTGATTGCTTGCTTCTCACGCACAAGCCATGGGTTAGCTTCGATTTCCCAGACGTCCATCGGACCGCCAAGAACAAGAAGTAAATCAAATTCGTCGAGCTGCGGGATCGGTTGACCATCATAGAGATGCACAATACTGGCCGTATCACCGCATGACGAAATGTGCTCCAGAAACGCTCCGGGGTTTTCGCCCGGCGTATGCTGGAAAATCAGTATGTTCACGAGGTGCGGGTCTCCGTCTGACCGAAGGGGTGGGGCAGCAGAATGTCTGCAGCCCCTGATTTGTCTAAATGTCGAGTGTGTGGTCTTTTTCCCAGCGTGAGAAATGACTGACGAAGGAGTTCCATTCCTGGTGTTTCATTTTGAGGAATGCGCTTGAGAATTCCTGACCCATCATGGCTTTCAGCTCAGTATCGTTATCGTATTCACGCAGCCCGTCGAGCATGTTCAGCGGCAATTTGGGGGCATCGGTGACGGTGTGGCCTTCGGCATACATGTCAATGTCCCAACGCCGTCCTGGATCGGCCTTCGAGCGGATGCCGGACAGGCCCGCGGCGATGATGACCGCTTGCAGCAGATAGGGGTTGGTGGCCCCGTCGGCCAGACGCAACTCGAAACGGCCTGGGCCTGGAACTCGGACCATGTGGGTGCGGTTGTTCCCCGTCCAGGTCACGGTATTGGGAGCCCAGGTCGCGCCCGACATTGTGCGCGGCGCGTTGATGCGCTTGTAGCTGTTCACGGTCGGGTTGGTGATCGCGGCCAGCGCACTTGCATGTTTCATGATCCCGCCCAGGAAGTACTTGCCCTGTTCACCCAGCCCAACCTCGCCAGTGGGACCGTTGCCTTCACCGGCAAAGACGTTCGTTTTGGCCTCTGTCCCAGGGGCATCCCAGACCGAGATATGGGCGTGGCAACCATTACCAGTCAGACCTTCTACAGGCTTGGGCATGAAAGTAGCGCGGAAGCCGTGTTTTTCGGCCACCGACTTTGTCATGAACTTGAAGAAGGAGTGCTTGTCCGCGGTGCGCAAGGCATCGTCGAACTCCCAGTTCATTTCGAACTGGCCATTGGCGTCTTCGTGGTCGTTCTGATAGGGTCCCCAGCCCAATTCCAGCATGTAGTCGCAGATCTCGCGCACCACGTCGTAGCGGCGCATCACTGCCTGCTGATCATAGCAAGGTTTTTCGGCGGTATCGAACGGATCGCTGATTTGCTCGCCATCAGGGGTCAACAGGAAGAACTCGGCCTCGATGCCGGTCTTGACATGCATACCCATTTCGGCGGCCTCGCCGATCAGTCGTCGCAACACGTTGCGTGGTGCCTGGGCGACGTCCTTGCCTTCCATCACACAGTTGCCAGCAACCCAAGCAACCTCGGGCTTCCAGGGTAGCTGGATCACCGACGACGGGTCCGGCACCGCCAGCATATCAGGATGCGCCGGGGTCATGTCCAGCCAGGTAGCAAACCCGGCAAAACCCGCGCCATCTTCTTGCATGTCGGCTATCGCCTGTGCGGGCACTAGCTTAGCCCGCTGCCCACCGAACAGGTCGGTGAAAGAGATCATGAAGTATTTGACGCCTTTTTCTTTTGCGAAAGCTGCGAGATCTGTCGTCACGATGGCTTTCCTTTCCCTGTTGTTTTTCGTTGTTCAAATGCAAAACGCGGCCCTTGTCAGAGAGCCGCGCAACTATTTTTTCAGAACCCTTCTTTGCCCGGGTACCAGCTGGTACCGGCCAATGGCACCCGTGCCATCGCGGCTGCCTCCATGGTCAAGGCGCATAGGTCTTCGGGTTCGAGGTTGTGCAAGTGGTTGTGACCACAGGCCCGCGCGATGGTCTGCGCCTCAAGCGTCATAACCTTGAGATAGTTGCGCAGACGGCGTCCGGCCTCAACCGGGTTCAGACGGGCGGCAAGATCGGGATCTTGCGTAGTGATACCTGCCGGGTCCTGACCTTCGTGCCAGTCGTCATAGGCTCCGGTAGTAGTGCCCAGCTTCTGATACTCGGCTTCCCATTTCGGATCGTTGTCGCCAAGCGCCACCAGCGCGGCGGTGCCAATGGCCACTGCATCTGCACCAAGCGCCAAAGCTTTGGCAACATCGGCTCCGGTGCGGATTCCGCCCGAGATCACCAGCTGAACCTCGCGATGCACTCCCAGATCCTGCAGCGCCTGCACGGCAGGGCGAATGCACGATAGCGTCGGTAGACCCACATGTTCTATAAAGACGTCCTGGGTCGCGGCTGTACCGCCCTGCATCCCGTCCATCACCACCACATCGGCACCGGCCTTTACCGCCAATGCCGTATCGTAATAGGGGCGGGTCGCGCCAACCTTGACATAGATCGGCACCTGCCAGTCTGTAATCTCACGCAATTCGAGGATCTTGATTTCCAGATCATCCGGGCCGGTCCAATCAGGATGGCGACAGGCCGAGCGCTGGTCGATACCCTTGGGCAAGGTGCGCATTTCGGCCACACGGTCGCTAATCTTCTGTCCCAGCAGCATACCGCCGCCACCGGGTTTGGCGCCCTGACCGACCACAATCTCGATCGCATCGGCCTTGCGCAGGTCGTTTGGGTTCATGCCATAACGCGAGGGCAAATACTGATAGACCAGCTTGCTAGAGTGACCGCGTTCCTCGGGCGTCATGCCGCCGTCACCGGTGGTGGTTGACGTGCCAGCTGCCGATGCGCCCCGGCCCAAGGCTTCTTTCGCCGGGCCAGAGAGCGCGCCAAAGCTCATGCCCGCAATGGTGATAGGAATGTCCAGTTCGATCGGCTTCTTGGCAAAGCGCGTGCCCAGCGTTACCGAGGTGTCGCAGCGTTCGCGATAGCCTTCCAACGGATATCGTGACACCGACGCGCCCAGAAACAGCAAGTCGTCAAAATGCGGTACCTTGCGCTTGGCACCGCCACCGCGGATGTCATATATACCCGTGGCTGCGGCGCGGCGGATTTCCGCGTTGATCGGGTTGGTGAATGTCGCCGACTGGATCGGCAGGGTGCGGGGGATCTGATCGTCCATATCTTTCATACCCTTTATCCTCAGTAAGCGGCGGCGTTATCGACGTCGAAATTGTAAAGCTGACGGGCCGAACCATAGCGTTTGAATTCTTCCGGACTGGCATCCGCGCCTGCGCGACCCAGCAGGTCCTTCAGAATCTCCAGGTGTTCGGGGCGCATCTCTTTCTCGACGCAGTCAGCGCCGAGACTTTTGACCGAGCCGCGCACGAACAGTCGAGCCTCATAGAGCGAGTCCCCAAGCGCGTCGCCTGCATCACCACAGACCACAAGGTTCCCGGCCTGTGCCATGAAGGCGGACATATGGCCGATATTGCCGTGCACCACGATGTCGATGCCTTTCATCGAAATCCCGCAACGCGAGCTGGCATTGCCCTTAATCACCAGCAGACCGCCATGACCCGTGGCCCCGGCATACTGGCTGGCATCGCCATCGACGATCACCTCACCGGACATCATGTTCTCGGCCACGCCGGGCCCGACCGAGCCTTCAACCTTGACCGTCGCCTGCTGGTTCATGCCGGCGCAGTAGTAGCCGGTGGACCCCTTGACTGTCACCTCGATGGGCGCGTCCAGCCCGACGGCAATCGCGTGGCTGCCCTTGGGGTTCACAACCTCCCAGCTGGTTTGGTTCGTCTCGGTGGATTGCGATTGCAGCGTTGCGTTCAGCCCGCGCAGGCCGTTTGCTTCAAGATCATAGGTCTGCATGTCAGGCGGCCTTTTCCGTCGTTGTCGGGCTGTCGTTGTGGGACCAGAAGTAAACCGTTGCCGGTTCCGGCTCCCAGACGCGGGCGTCTTCAATGCCGGGCAGGTTCACAAGCGCCCGATATTCGCTGCCAAAGGCCACGTATTGATCGGTCTCGGCCATTACTGCCGGTTTGCAGGCGATCGGATCGCGGACCACACCGAACCCATCCTTGGTGCCGACGACAAAGGTGAAGAAGCCATCCAGATCCTCGAGGCTGCTTTCCAGCGCCTCACCCAAGGTGGCCCCGTTCATCATCTTCCAGGTCAGATAGGCGGCTCCGACCTCGGTATCGTTTTCGGTTTGGATCACCACTCCTTCGCGACGCAGTTTGCGGCGAAGCGAGTTGTGGTTTGACAGCGAGCCGTTGTGAACCAAACACTGATCGGGCCCGGTGTTGAACGGGTGGGCACCCATCGTCGTGACCGCAGACTCCGTTGCCATGCGGGTATGACCAATGCCATGCGTGCCGCTCATGCTGCTGATGTCAAAGCGCGCGGCCACGTTTTTGGGGAGGCCAACTTCCTTGTAGATCTCCAGCATCTCACCCCGGCTCATGATCCGGACCGAAGGCCGGATTTCTGCCAACGCGGCCCGTGCCGCTTCAAACTGCCCGGCCGGAACGTCCAGCACAGTGTGCGTGTCATTATCAGTCTGGCTTACAACCGTGCCCAGGTGCTGCCCCAGCTCTTCGGCTAGACCGGCAAAGTCGTCCTTGGGATTGGGCGACTGCAGTGTCACCTTGGTCTTACCACCTGATTCCTTGCCATAAATCGCAATCCCCGCGCTGTCGGGGCCGCGATCCGTCATCGTGATCAGCATGTCTGTCAGCATATTGCCCAGTTGGGGCGCAAGAGACTGGTCTTTGAGGAATAATCCAACAATTCCGCACATGGCTGGCAGATCTCCTTGTGTGTTTCGCTATGATTCTACGGTACCAACAATTCAAACGGACATCAATAATCATAGGAAAGAATTTTTCCTGTGAGGCAATGGGCAAGAATTTAGATTTACGCCCATTGCCAGCTTTCAAAGCCGGATCAGTATCGTTCCAGCTGTGCTTTCACTTTTTCTTCATCGCCGGTGTGGCGAGCCTTTTCGAGGTGTTCACCTTCTCGGACAAATTGAATGCGATGCCAGCCGATCCAGAATACGACGCCCACAATGACCATCAGAACTTCGTAACCTTGGAAGGGATAGATTGGTCCGACTTCGGCCAGATCCACAGCCCAACTTGTATATCCGTTTGTAGACATGTTTTTCTCCCTTACTTAGCTGCTACGCCACGGGCAGCCAGTTCCTCTTTGTCGGCTGCAATTATCGCGGCTTTGGCGTCTTCGTAGGCATGGTGTTCAGCGTAATCGAGACCCTGAAGCTCAACTTCTTCCGGGATGCGCAGAACACCAGCGGCTGATTGAATTTTCGCCAGAATCCAACCTGGCAAGAAGCCAAGAACAAAGAACATGATGATAGCACCAGTGATTTGACCGACCGGGTTAATCGTCGCGTAGCCTTCATATGGAGAAGAAGGCACACCCCAGAGGACAAAGCCCGAAATCACCAAGCCAACGAACCCTGCGTAGCCATGCACGGCGACAGCCCCAACGGCATCATCCAGCTTGAACCGACGCTCAACCCAATAGTGCAGTTTGTAAACGATCACGACGCCGATAGCGGCAATGATCATTGCCTGGATCGGGTGATATAGATCGTTACCTGCCGAGGCGGTGATTATTCCGGCCAGACCGCCCGAGAATGTCCAGAAGGCGTCGCCTTTGGAAACCACATACGCTGCCATCAACCCGCCGGACAGCGACATCAGGAAGTTGAAGGTAATCGCGGAAAGCGTGGTTGGGGCCAGATAGATGTTGGTTGCGGTCCATGTAACCCCGACAATTTGACCGTCGATTGCCTCAGGCGAGATCGCGGGAACGTTACATGCGGCGTAGAAGCCCCAGAAACCGGTGTAGATAAGGAATATCCCGATCGTCAGCAGCCATGGATTGTGCGGCGGAATATCCCGCGGCGTACCGTCTTTGGCGAATTTACCCAGGCGTGGACCCAAGACCATGATCACGCCAAGCGCGTAACCACCTGCAATCGCGTGGATAACGCCGGAAGCATAGGCATCATGGTATCCAAGAAGGCGTACCATCCAGCCACCATAGTGCCAGCCCCATGCTGCGTCTATGATCCACCAGACAGAACCAATCATCACAGCATGGACCCAAAGGGCTGAAGATCTGATCCGCTCAATTACAGAACCTGAAACGATCGAGGCCGCCGTCCACGAGAACAGCAAGAACGCGGCCCAGAAGACGCCGGTGATTCTGTCACCCAAATTGGTCGCCATCGTATCAGCCCAGGGCAGATTGGCAGCGCCCGCTTCGGCATCCAGTCCGCCCCAGAACGGAAAGTTCGGAAAGGCCCAGTAAATCCACCACCCAAAGAAGAAGAACGTGACCGTTACCAGCGGGATGATCATTATGTTTTTCATCAATGTGTGCATATGGTTGCGAGCACGGCTGGCGCCGACCTCGTACATGCAAAAGCCCACATGGATCAGGAACATGAATACGACCGTTACCCAGTAATAGAACTCGGTAAAGACCGTCGTTAGTGCATTTAGATTACCATCCACTTCGTAGTCTCCCTGTTGTTGCAGCAGGAGGTCTTTCTGCGAAGAATTTCCTGCTGGGAATATTTATCTACTCAGGGGACAATTTCATTAGCCACCTGTCAATAGATATGTGGGGCAAACATCTTTTAGGCATTTGGTTCATGCACTTTCAGACCCGTCGAAATTCAACCCATGGCTTTGATAAATAACCACTTATGTCATTCTCGGTAATTTGTATTAGGGTACACAAATTGCAGTCTAATATTCCCAACAGGAAAAAAATCTGCACATGGGTGTTGATTTTCAACCTGACATCGGCCTCAATAAGGTCAACAAAAAAGCAATCAACGGGAGAGCTGAACAATGGCCATTCTTTGGAGGACGTCCGCCCTTGCGCAGCGCCATGCCGAGATCGGCGGCGAGCTTGAGGACTGGAACGGCATGGGAACCGCATGGTTCTATGACCATAGCCCGGAACGCGCCAAAGCGGACTACGAAGCCATCCGCACCAAGGCGGGTCTGATGGATGTGTCGGGTCTGAAAAAGGTTCACGTGGTTGGCGAAGATGCGGCTTACGTCATTGACCGCGTTACCACGAGGAATGTGGAAAAGATCATGCCGGGCAGGTCGACTTATGCGTCGATCCTGAATCCCGAGGGCAAGTTTGTTGACGATTGCATCATCTATCGCCTGTCGGTGAACACGTGGCTTGTTGTGCATGGCACGGGAACAGGGATGGAGCAGCTAACGTCAGTGGCGGCAGGCAAAAACTGTTCGGTCATCTTTGACGACGACATGCACGACATGTCTTTGCAAGGACCGGTTGCGGTGGATTTCCTGGCCAAGCACATTCCCGGAATTCGTGATCTGGCCTATTTTGGCATCATGCAAACAAAGCTCTATGGGTGCCCGGTGATGATTTCGCGCACAGGCTACACCGGTGAGCGTGGGTATGAGATTTTCTGTCAGGCCAAGCATGCGGTGCACCTGTGGGACAACATCCTGGCCGAAGGCAAGGACATAGGCATTGTTCCGGTCCAGTTCTCGACACTCGATCTGCTGAGAACCGAAAGCTACCTTCTGTTTTATCCAGGCGACAATTCGGAAACCTATCCGTTCGACGATGAAACATGCGGCGATACGCTTTGGGAACTGGGCTTGGAATTTACGGTCTCACCGGGCAAAACCGGCTTTATCGGTGCCGAGAACCACTACGCCTCGCAAGGTAAAGAGCGGTTCAAAATCTACGGCGTCAAACTGGACGGTACCACTCCGGCAGATGAGGGTGCGGACCTACTGCGAAACGGCGAAAAGGTCGGTGTGGTTACCTTTGGCATGTACTCTGAAATCAACAATCACAATGTAGGTATTGCGCGGATGCCAGTTGACTGCGCGTCGCCGGGTACAAGGCTGACGGTCCGCAATGGCGACGGAACCGAGATTGCGGCTACAGCTGAAGAGATGCCGTTCTACGACAGGGACAAGGCCATCCGAACCGCAAAGGGCTGATACTCAGGGGGCGCGACGATAAATTCGTGGCGCTCTTTTCTTTTTTGAGGGCACAATGTCAAAGTTCGAATTTCCCAAGTCAATCGCAAGCCGCCCGGTCTGGGGCACGCTAGAGGTTCGCTCAGGTGAACATCATCTTATGATCGCCGAGGCCGAAGGGGCCGAAGCAGTAATTGACATAGCGACACCCGATCTGATGGCTAAAACCCATCTGATCTACATCCCGAAAGGCACAGATTTTTCGGACAGGCTGCAGGCGCTAAATCCCGCGCAATTCTACGAAGGCCCGTCCTATGCGGCCGCGCTGCCTCGTATTCGCCGCGTTCTCGAGGACGCGCATATGGGGCTACAAGTCTATCTGACCGGCACCGAAGGCATGATGGGTCAGGCCATGAACGAAGTTATGGCCGTCGGCCTGCCGCACACTGCGATTCAAACTGAACATCGCGGTTCCGTTGCACGCCGGATGCAATGTGTACATTGCAAAGGTGTCACCGAAGATGTCGAGATCGATCCGTTTGTTTGCGCGCACTGTGGTCTCAACCTGTTTGTACGCGACCACTATTCCCGCCGCCTTGCCGCCTATCAAGGCGTCCGAGTTGATGCCGAGGACCATGGCAACGTGCCCGTGCCGAAGGGGATCTACGAATGAGTGGTGCAGAGAAAATTCAGGTCAAAGTGACCGAAATTACCCCGCTGAACGAATTGGTGACGCGATTCCGGTTTGAACGCGTTGACGGCAGACAGTTGCCAACCTTTTCGGGCGGTGCACATACCGTGGTCGAAATGCAGGATGGCGGCATCACGCGGCTAAACCCTTATTCCCTGATGTCCGATCCGTTCGATCAATCGTCCTATACGATCTCGGTTCGGCGCGACGATCAGGGCAGGGGAGGGTCGTTGTTCATGCACCGTCAGGTCAAGCTGGGCGACGAGATGACCATCAGCTACCCGGTCAACCTATTCTCGCTTGATTTGCGGGCCCGCAAACACCTGTTTCTGGCCGGTGGTATTGGGATCACTCCATTTCTGGCGCAGATCAAACAGCTAGAACTGCTGCATGGTCATTGGGAACTGCACTATGCGTGCCGCAATCAGGCGCTAGCATCTTATGCGGATCAACTGACAGACAGGCATCCAAACGAAACGCATCTGTACTATGACGATCAGAATCAGGCGATTGATCTGGAAAACCTTCTCAGCGGGCAACCCCTGGGCACACATGTCTATGTCTGCGGACCCAAGGGTATGATCGATTGGGTGCGCAATACTGCCGCCGCCGAAGGCTGGCCCGAAGATTGCGTGCATTACGAAGAGTTCTTGGCGCCTCAGCCCGGCAAACCATTCGAAGTGCGTCTGGCGTCTTCCGACAGGGTCATTCATGTGGGTGAAAACGAAAGCCTTCTGGAGGCTATCGAACGCGAAGGTGTCGACGCCCCGTATCTGTGCCGTGGCGGGGCCTGTGGCCAATGCGAAACCGTTGTGTTGGATCACGACGGCAATTTTGTTCATCGCGATCACTGGCTGACTGACGAAGAAAAGGCAGCAGGCAAGAAGATCATGCCCTGCGTATCGCGTTTCGAGGGCAAGTCCCTCGTGCTGGACCGCTGAGAGGAGGCCCAACATGACCATTCAATTCAACGACGAGTCCTTCCGCGACGACTATACGTTCCATAACTCTGAATGGGCGATCAAACGTTTTCCGTTTCCGTTCCACGAAGACAGCTACATGTATTCGGTCAACATGGAGCAGCATAGGGGCGGGCCCGAGGGCTCGGTCTATGAGATGCGGTTTGATGTGGACGAACATTACGTGTCCGAGATGAAAGACCGTGCGATCGTTCTTGATCAGGACCCGCTGCGTTGTCAGTCATTGCCGCACATGACCTTGGCTGGCTGGGACTTGCTGGAACTGATCATGGTCAGCAAATCCGAAGACTATCCGGACCTGTTCGAGCTGCATCGCAACGGCAATCAGTGGCGATGGATTAACAAGCCGTTAGGAATAGATCACAGCTTTACCTTCATGGATGAAACCACGCTGCCTTACGGGCCGATGGAGTACATTACTCGTCAGGCGCAAGGCGATTTCGCAGTGCTGGATCAGCGGGACGAGATGCTGTGGATGGACGCTGGTATGGTCACGACCCAGGCCGATTGGAGTCTGGACTTTGATATTGGCATGAACTTTTTCGAATGGCATGCACCGGTTCCAAAAGCCCATGAGATGGGGATTTTCAAGCGTGCGCTGAAGTTTCTGTTGAACATTCAACAGGGTGCTCCGGCGCGCCGATTGAACTGGACCATGACAGTGAACCCGCTGCTGGATACCAGCCCGGAAAACTATCACAAATGGGGCATCCAGAAGACAACGCTGACACCCGAAAACATAGCCCAAAAACAGCATCTTCGGGTCGAGTTGCAAACATTCTTCCGATTGCCGCGATCAAACGCACTAGTATTTCCAATCCGGTGTTATCTTTGCAGTTTTCAAGATTTGATGACAGTGCCGAAATGGGGTCGTCGCCTGCACCGTGTTGTTCGCGACCTTCCGGTTGAACTCGCCACCTACAAGGGGTTTATCGACAACCGGCCAATGATGTTGGACTACCTTAGTCAGTTTGACGATGGATTACCGACCTCTCCCGGTGTGTGGCCGGATCTGGAAACAGAGCCGCCTTTGTCAAAGTAAGCGATCATCTTGACGTGTTTTGGCTCATATGACTGATGCAGGCAAAACACCTTGGCTCATTCAGCCCGATGAATTCGCATTGTATGACGCGCTTGCACTGCTTCGCGCGTCATTTCGGTATATGGATGCCCGAATTAACCCTCCTTCGTCTATCCACAATCTAACAGTGGAAGGAATGCAGGCGCATTGTAGGGGTGGTGGTGAAATTTGGGCCATAGGCCAACCGCTATTCGCGTGCATGTTTTTGACGCCCAAAGCCAACAGCTTGTACCTTGGAAAGCTGGCGGTGAAGGAAGGAATGCGAGGGCAGGGTATCTGCCGCACTTTGGTAGATCACGCTGCAAGTCGTGCAGCAGAACTTGGTCTATCAGCGTTGGAACTGGAAACGCGCGTGGAACTCACTGAAAACCACCGTGTGTTTTCAAGGCTTGGATTTACAATCGTAAGTACCGGCAGCCACGACGGCTATGACAGACCCACGGATTTCTTGTTACGCAAGCCGATCAGTTTGTCTGCGGATAGCTGATCACTGAAATGTAGCGTGCTGGCAGGTTCACCAACCGTTCAGGTCCATGCGGCGCGTCGGCATCAAAGAACAAGGTGTCACCCGGTTTCAGGGGGTATATCTTGTCACCGTGTCGGTAATCTACCTCGCCCTCAAGCATGTAGATCGTCTCGATTCCGCCATGTTGAAATGTTGGGAACACGTCGGATTCAACAGTCAGGGTGATCAGGTAAGGCTCTACGATTACGCCAGAACCGTTGGCACCAATATGCCCCAACAAGTTATATTGATGGTTGGCGCGTGTTCCTTCGCGCTCCAACTCGACGCCTTCACCGGCTTTGGTATGAACCGCCTCGCGACGTTCTTCAAACTGTCTAAAAAAGCTTGTCAGAGGAACCGATAGCGCATCAGCAAGCGATTGGAGAGTCGTCAGGGAAGGCGATGTGTTACCGTTTTCAATCTTGGACAACATACCAATCGACAATCCAGTCAGCTGAGCCAATTCCGCAACCGTAGTATTCTGCTGTTTGCGAAAAGCACGAACCTCGCGACCAATGGCAACTTCAAGAACTTTTTCTCTGTCACCCGAGCGAACAGAATGCGGGTCCTGTGTCAGATTTGTCGCCATTTCTTTGTCGTTTTTTTTCAATTTCATTCTTTCAATGTCTTGCTACACTTGTCCAAACGGGTTCTGCAAGAAGACGAGCTGCTTTACCCAATCCAATTCGGACTACCATAGCATCATATTTTCCTGTTAGTAAAATAATCATGCTGACAGAAAAATACTAGAAATCGAATTCCAATAGTTTTAAGGCTTTCCGAAAGAATGCCTACTCTCGGCCATAAATCCATTGCGGATAGCAATCGAGAATACACTGAATCCGGATTCGTGGTCGTCCATAAGTCTGATTGTTCTCGCTGAACGCAGCCATTTCACAATCAAATAGCGGGAAAGAGCCAAACATTGCTATCGGTCTACAGGCCGGCGACAGCGGTTCGTACTACCCGCTTGACCACTCGGATGCCTGTTTGCGCTCCGGCAATTAATCGCGTCGCATCAACTATCCGAGTTCACCAATTCGCAGCCTTTGGCGCTTGAAACTCCACCACTTGCTCAGCTTGAAATTCGAACATCAGGATTTCTTTGTTGACCCGAAGTATACGTCACGACGCCTCTTCACCATTGATCACTTTAAAACCCAGAGATCGCTTAAAACGGATCTAAAGATTTGCCGATTTTTTCGCCCGCTTTCACGCGTTAGATCCAAACAACAAAATCTGAATGTCGGCAACATTGGTTCCGGTTGCTCCGGTCATCAGAAGATCACCCGATAGCGTCAAAGCCTTATGACTGTCGTTACTTGCCAGCAAGACAGCAGGGTCATGTCCTGACGTGCGGATTCGGGTGAGCGTCCCTGCATCCACTATCGCGCCAGCTGCCGGGGTCGGACCATCGCGGCCATCCGTACCACCGCTAAGAAAAACCCAGTTGCCGGGTATCATGCGCTCATGCGCCAATTGGGCGACGCGCAATGCCAATTCCTGGTTGCGTCCGCCGCATCCCGTTCCTTTCAAGCGTACAGTCGTTTCGCCACCAAACAGCATGGCGGTTGGGCAGTCAAAAGTGGAAGACATGGCTGCCTGGAATATCTGTTCGGCCGCATCGGACACGTCTCCAATCAACGCGTCGGACACAATTTCAGCCCTGCATATCTGCGTCGTACAGCGAAACGCGGCTTCAAGGCTAATTCTGTTCGACCCAATCAAGTTATTTGTCGCCTCAACTGCTATGGAATGTTCAGGAATACTCTTCTCTAGGTGGGCACGGGCGGCTTTTGGTAACCGGTGCCAGATCCCGGCCTCGATACAGGTCCTGCGGGCGTCCGCGTGGCTGCCGATCGGTGAAGCGGTTGGTCCGCTGGCTACGGCCTGAAGGTCATCACCGATGACATCCGATAGGATATACGCCGTGATCGGGGCAGGTGAGCCGTGCCGCAAAAAACCACCGCCTTTGAGTTGGCTCAGGTGCTGACGCACAAGGTTCATCCGAATGATGTCCAGCCCGGAAGACAGCAAAACCTCATTGACCGCGATTTTGTCCGAAAGGGTCAAACCATCAACAGGCGCGGGGACCAAGGCCGACCCCCCGCCAGAGATCAGTGCAATGATCTGATCCTGCTTACGTGCTGCGCTGAGCAATGCGATAATCTGTCTCCCGGCTTTCAAACCGCGTTCGTCGGGTATGGGGTGCCCGCTAGTCAATACCGTCGCGCCGGGGACTTCACACAGGTTGTCGCTATGGGTTACGATCAGGGCGACGTGATCGCCCTGAACATGCTGCAATGCCTCCGCCATCATGGCAGGGGCAGCCTTCCCAATTGCGATCAGGATGCTGCGCCCACCCTGTTCTGGTGATGGCAAAGGGTCTGATTGCAACCGTTGGTGCAGGGACTTCGCTGGATCTGCCGCAGCGACGGCTTCGGCAAAGATGGCGGCGGCGGTATCGCGCAGCGATATGGACGATTGCACAGTCATCAATTGCTCAAGCTGCTGCGATTTGGCCTGCTTTTTCGACCAGCACTTCGGCCTGACGGATCGAGGCATAGTCGATCAGACGGCCATCCAGAGACACAGCGCCTTTGCCCGCCGATTCAGCTTCGGCCATGGCGACAAGAATGC
>NZ_JBFCVU010000019.1:0-26023 GCF_040705255.1 Ruegeria sp. ANG10 | reverse complement strand
TGGGGTCTCCAGCCATGTCAATTGGGCCAGAGATCGACCCGGGCGTGCCAGTCCTGAGCGTTGGAAAAACTGAACCCATTGCGCTGGCTCTAAAGTCTGGAAACTTCGGCGCTCCGGACTTTTTCGCTAAGGCCCTCAGAATGATGGAGGCCGGCAAATGAGTTCGGATGAACCGGCTTTGCGGCAGCAGATGTCGGAACTGTGTGCCTCGCTGTTTGCGCGTGGCTTTTCCGTTGGCACAGCGGGCAATGTTTCTGCCCGTCTGAACGACGGCATCCTCATGACACCAACCAACTCCACTTTGGGGAATATCGATCCCGAGCGCATCGCCAAGATTGATTTGGACGGCAACCACGTCTCCGGAGACAAACCGACCAAGGAGGTCTTTCTGCACCAAGCCTTCTATGAGACGAGGCCACAAGCTGGTGCAGTGGTGCATCTACATTCGACCTGGGCCACCGCACTGTCGTGTTTGGAAGACACCGATCCCAATGACTGTATTCCACCGCTGACACCATACGTGGTCATGCGCGTCGGCACGGTCAAACTTGTTCCATACGTTAAGCCGGGTGATCCAAAATCAGGTGATTTGATCCGTGAACTGGGCGGCAAATATAGTGCGGTTTTATTGGCCAACCATGGCCCTGTCGTATCGGGAAAGGATCTGTTCTCAGCTGTCTGTGCTGCAGAAGAGTTGGAAGAAACAGCCAAGCTGCTAGTGGCTTTGCGCGGTTTGCCAACCCGGTTGCTGGATGTAGCTCAAGTCGCAGAACTCAAAGATACTTTCGGAAGGATGTAATCCATCATGAAAACCGCTGACCTTATCGATCACCATGCGTCAAAGCTTACACTTGTCCACCTGCCGTTTCGGCAGTTCGGGATAAAACCGTTCTTTGCGGCGCAAATACAGACAGTGAAGTGCTTCGAAGATAACACGGAACTTAGGGCGCAACTGGAAACACCCGGTGAGGGGCGCGTCTTGGTTGTCGACGGCGGAGCATCAACGCGAATTGCAATTCTTGGCGATATTTTGGCTGATCTTGCGATCAAAAATGGATGGGCTGGTCTCATCCTGAACGCCGCAATTCGAGACAGTGCCGAAATCAATCAAATGGACACTCTGGTATTCGCCTTAGCGACCAGCCCCGTCAAAAGCGCGAAACGTGGATGGGGCGTAATCGGGGAGCCGGTGAGCTTCGGTGGAGTTAAATTCCATCCTGGTGATTGGGTTTACGGCGATGCGGACGGCGTGTTGCATAGCAAGAAGCGGTTGGTCTGATTTCGAGTTTTGCCAAGTTCTCACAGCATGGCGCTATCATGGTCACGGCAGCAGTTGCTGGCTGGCTTGTATCGCTTACAGGCATTCCACTGGGGTGGATGATCGGGTCAATGTTGGCGACAATCGCCGGATCGTTGAAGCAGTTTCCTGTCAAACTACCGGGCCCTATGTTGGACTTGGTAAGAGCAACTGTAGGTGTGATGTTAGGAGCATCCT
Source organism: Ruegeria sp. ANG10 (assembly GCF_040705255.1). NCBI lineage: Bacteria > Pseudomonadati > Pseudomonadota > Alphaproteobacteria > Rhodobacterales > Roseobacteraceae > Ruegeria > Ruegeria sp. ANG10. The sequence goes on along the minus strand of NZ_JBFCVU010000019.1, from coordinate 24,528 downwards.
TTACGCACGAGTTGCTTTCATCATTTGGTGCTTGGTGGGTGTCACTGGCCTTCTTACTGTTAGCCCTTGGAATAATGTACGTCCTTGGTTTCTACCTTTTACGACGTATTTCGCGCTTTGATGCATTGACAGCTTCTCTATGCGCAATGCCGGGTGGCATTGCCGAAATGGTGTTGCTGTCCGAGCAAAAGGGTGCGGATCAGGCTCGTGTCGCTATCGTTCATGCGTTGCGCATTGCATTGGCAATTTTGCTGATTCCACTACTAATCAACCTGATTGCAGATTTCGAAGTCATTCCCCCCGAAGCTCAAACACAGCTGGCTTCGATCACGTTCACCGATTGGGTTTGGATCATCGGATGTATTGTTGTGGGAATGCTAGCACGGGGCAGGGTGAAGCTGCCGGCACCAATTGTGGTAGTGCCGATGATATTCAGCGCGGCCGTTCACTTGCTGGGATGGACAGAATTCGAGATTCCGGTTTCTGTGACTGCGTTGGTGCAGGTCTTCATAGGCATTAATGTTGGTGCACGCTTTTCCGGAGTGCCCATCAAAGCTCTGATCGCAGCTCTAGGTGCAGCGGCCATGGTTGTCGCTCTCCAGATTTCTGTGGCCTTCTCAGGCGCATTGGCTGTTGCGAACGTGTTGGAGACAGACCCGGTCGCACTTGTCTTAGCCTATTCACCTGGAGGCTTGGCGGAGATGTCAATCATAGCGGTGAGCGTTGGTCGCGATGTTGCGTTCGTCGGGGTGCATCATATTTTTAGGGTTTTGGCGGCGCTTATTGTAGCGCCTGTTCTCGTGGCGGCCCTGTCAAAGCGGGATCTTAAGCACTGAGGCATCCGATGGAGTTCACTTGCTCAGCAATCGATGCCGCCTTTGCTGCAAAGCTTGTATGTCGCCAAAGTACTAGTTGGCTGCCTTGGAGAAGGCCGACCGAGCCGTGCTACATTGAAAGGGATCTACCATAACCTCTCAATTGAGTTGTGTTGTTCGGTTTGGGTTGAATTATTCCATCCAAAATGCACTTCTGATTGAGTTTTGGTGTGTTCGAGTTGATCGAGCTACGCTAAGACAATCGATAATTGAGCGGGTAGTGAACCGTGCAAACTTTTGGGCAAATCGTGCAAACTTATGCGCAATTGCTGTGCAAATTAATGGGCGAAGGCACCCAGATTTTCTGAATAAAATCAATGATAAGAATGCAGCGTTATGCGCGTACCTACAAAGTCTCTGTCGGGACACCCAACACGAACACTGCATCCGTCCCAACGGAACTGAGATAATCAATGCTCGCCTCCATGATCTCTTTCCCAACGCCGTGGCCCTGATACGCTGGCAGCACCCCGCAAGGTGCCAGCAGATAGCATTTAGTGTTGGGGTGGTCCGAGAAAACAAACGGTGTGAACAGCACGTTGCCTACAATTTTTCCGTCGCGTTCGGAACTGATAGAGATCGTGTCCGGGAGGTCGAGGAAGTCTTTGGCGAGCCGAGCGATGTCGTCGCCTTCTTCTTTTTCAAAGGCTTTCCGGTGGACGTCAACAATGGCATCAATGTCTACTTGGTTCATGTTCTTTCCTATCTTTGGTTCCTTTGGGCGCGCACGGAATTGATCCCCAAAGCGGAGGCGCGATAGGGGTTGCCGTTTTTTGAACGGATAAAGCGCTTTTTCAGCAAGCGTTGGAAAACACTGAGAGTGCAGTCAGACAGCACATAACCGTCACGCGTATAACAAGTGACTTCATGGACTTTTCCGTTTGCCAGGCGTTTGTAGTGGATGGACCCGCCAAGGGCGAGTTCGTGCAAAACACGTTGCTCGTGCTTTGAGATATTCATTGGGATGTCTCGATTTTACGAAAGTACAACAAACACCACACTCAGCATCGCGCTTGAGTATGCCGATCAATGTTGATGTTCCTGAATTTGGGTCGCCAGGAACGGGCGTTAGGCCCGGGTCTCTTTCATAAAATCTCCGTTGTGTGAGGCGTACCGCCTCATACGTTTGGCGCAGATAGTCCTTTAGGCAAGACGCGTCAATGTCCCTTATTAAATGAGTGTCTCATTTTGAGCTGACACGTACGCCTCTTGCCGCACGCGCCAGCACCCAATCGATACCCCGCAAAAAGTCGCCGACTGTTAACGGCCTTAGGGCTGCAAGCGCAGTGGGAGAATTGAATTTGATGTGTACTTGAACCGAATTAGACTAGTAACAAACTGTTCAGACATCTCATCGTGAGGTCATCATGGCAGCTCCATTAATCCAAGACTGGGAACTCACAGCCGCCATAAAGGACTTAGCCGATTGGCTGGTTCAACAAGGTTTAGAGAATGCGCAGGTTGAAACCTGGTTGGAAGCATTCTGCAAACGTCTTGTTTCGGCAGGGATTCCGCTTCAGAGAGCAAACATTACTGTGCGCGCTCATCATCCCGAGATTGGGACAGTCGCTTTCCGCTGGCACAGGGACGGGGGAAATGAGCGAGAGGACTTTGTCCGAAGAACGGATGCGCCTGAACAATACATCCTAAGCCCGATTTACTATCTTTTGGCAAACAACGTTGAAGAGATCAGACAAGATCTGACAGTCGAAGATCCAGAGCTTAGCTTTCCAATCTTTGATGAACTTCGCGAGCGCGGTGCCACAGACTACTTCGCTGTTAAACGGTTCTTCCTTATACAGGATAACGCTATGCCTGTTGACCCAATGCAGGCCGAGGAAGGTGCCATTATTTCATTGACGACCGACGCGAGCGGGGGCTTCACGAGCCAGCAACTTGACGGTTTGCGTCAACTGATATCTCCGCTTTGCCTGACGCTAAAATGTGGGGCAAACAGGCTGATGGCTGAAGACATAACCGCCGCTTATTTGGGCAAAGACGCCAGCAGGCGCGTTCTTTCTGGGGACATCACACGAGGTTCATCCGAAACGATTTCGGCGGTGATTTGGTATTTTGATTTGCAAGGATTTACCAAATTATCAGAAGCGCTTCCGGGAGATTCAATCATTGAATTGCTAAACGATTACTTCGCAGAAGCTGTTGACGTGGTCGAATGGAATGGCGGTAACGTTCTGAAATTCATGGGAGACGGTATGCTCGCCATCTTCGATATCAATCAAGTTCCGGACGCGCGCAGCGTCGCAATTCACGCGGCTGCGGAGTTGCGGGATACTTTTGACGAACTCAACCAACGACGGCAAGCAGATGGTTTGCCAACGACCGGCTTCACTCTTTCGTTGCACGCTGGCGACGTTCTTTATGGCAACATTGGCGGTAGGTCTCGCTTGGATTTCACAGTGGTTGGCCCAGCAGTCAATACAACGGCCCGTATTCTTGGCATGTGCAGCGCGCTCGATCAGAACATTGTTGTTTCCGACAAGGTGGCCGGCGAGTTGGTGAGCTCCATTCCAAGTCTTGTTTCCCTGGGGCAATACAGATTGCGCGGTGTTGCTGAAAGACAGGAGCTGTTCACGATAGACTAGATAAAGCTCAATCCAAAAGTTCTGGCCCATTAGGCCAGGCGCGTAAACAACCGCTAGCGCCGCGCGGGCTTACTCTTGCGACGATCCTACGGTTAAAATCTTCCGATTACTCCAAACCAGAGCCTCATAACAAACTTCGGCTCCTGCGCTTCCGCACCCAAAAAAACTATGCACCCCAACTGGCACTAACGTTTCGATTGCAATTTAGAGCGACGCAATCGCATTGATCACTGCTTCTCGGCTCTGAACAGCGCCAGTTTGTAGATATTCCATAGCTTTGAGAGCAGCTTCATGGGCTTGGACAGATGACCCGCCAACGCAATCTTCTACTACGCGGCAGAAGTAGTCTGATTGGTGGCCATCGACGAATGTGTAGTGCACACAAACATCTGTCAGCCCGCCGCACAACAAAAGTGTGTCTACCTTTAAACCTCGTAGCAGGATTTCGAAATCGGTTCCGAAAAATGCAGAATACCGTCGCTTCGGGACGATGTAGTCACCTTTGCGATATCCCATCTCATCTTTTGCAACCTCCGTTCTTGGATCGCCTTCGAGACAGTGTATGTCTTCGTCACCATCCAGTTCACGGCCGAAGTCTATCCTATCGGGACGATGGACTTCTTGGATGAAAAGGACTGGCACATTGTAATCATGTGCGGCATCAACCAAATCTCGCGCAGCGATCATGCGCTCTTTGTAGCCCGGCATGTTGTCGATGGAGCGTACTTCGCTGTTATCAATAAACGTGCTCTTTTGAATGTCGATTACGATTAGGGCCGGTCTACCCTCGATCAGTTTCCTAGCTTGTTTGGTTTTAGTCGTCATGTTCGACCTCCAATTTGCCAGGTCGTCCTGAAGAAACGCCCTTGTTGGGCCGGGTCGTCCCAGCGGGCAGATCAATTTTGACTAAATGTGCAACTGAGTATGGTCAAGACCGTGCTGCGTTGTTTTGGAATGAAAACTATATGCTCGCGCCCAGAGCAACATTGCCCGCAAACTGCCGTTAGGGGTTAAGTGTTGCGATGGTCTGTACCCAGCTCAGAATGGGCAGCCAAATACGGAATATAGCAATTCAGAAAAATTGTGACTTCCAACCAGCGGCTACTCAATTGCAGTGCGAAATGTTGCGGTAAGCCGTTTGTTCAAACCGTGATGAGGCTCGGCTGAGGAACCGTAGTGCAACTCTGCCAAGGCAGCGATGTCATTGAAAATGACTACGGAGCCGCCTTCTTCATTCGCGTAAACCAATAGTTTTTGGCAAAAGGCATCCAAACCAATTGCCGGAAAGCCCGCCATAGCCACGCCACCGGGTGCTGGTCCGCCGAACAGTAAGAGAACTGCATCCGGCAGTTCCACCCCCAGATGGGACGCTTCGGCCGCAAAATCGACTTCCCCAAACCAGACCGTATCGTCCTGCTCCATCACTGCTTTTCTGAGACGTTCCACTGCCTTTGGTACGCTGAGCTGAGATCGCAGTTCGATGACCCCATAGTCGGCAAACAACCCGTTGGTCGGCGCTGGTGTTGCATCCAAGTTGTTTAGAACTTCGAGCATCTTGCTCTGAAATGCGTGCAACGAAGAGGCGTCCGTGAGCCCATGCCGGACTTTGAGAAACTGGGAGTCCGTGTAGGTAATCTGCGGGCGATTATCCTGATCGAAGGAAAGAACGCGAAAAGGAAGGTCCAGACCTGCTCGTACGTTCTCTTCTAGGATGGGCGTGTTTATCTCTGGATCAGAGAAAATTAGTACACGAGACGCTGGCATTTCTACGCCTTCGGCTTTGGCCAAGCGCGCGTGATCTATCGATGCGATTGGAGTAGCTCCCGCTTCGGCAACGGCAGTCTCAATCGCTGAGAAGTTTTCGTCCACCGCGGTCTGGACAGATGACGATTGTGTAAAAGCGGATGTCGCAACCGAAACAGTTGCAATCATCGAGAAAACAAAGCCAAACCTCACCATTTTGCCACTTCCTTTTTTATCGTACTTTTGTCAGGGAAACCGCCGCCAGAGCCGCAAAAGCTATCTCGGCCGCAAGGTAAAAGAGAAGTATCCCGTTCGGAACTCCATCGATAAGAATGCTTAGTAAGCGTCCAACGGCCAGTCCCGACATAAACAAAAATAGAATCCACAGCGCGGGGCGTTGTAATTCTGGTTTCAAAGCGGCCGCCAACCAAAACAATGCGTTTGCCAGGTAAAGACCCATAACCGCTCGGAACACGTGGGTTTGGTTCGTACCTTCCACCGGAAATCCCAGCAAAACTGGGATCGAACTGCCGGGCATCAGACCGTATGATAACGCAATTGGCACGAGGCCGACGGCAGCAAGCAGAAGGACGAATCTAGCACTCATGGAGGACTCCTTCTTGTAGAGGTTTCGCTTTGTTTACAAAACTCCTGATCGGTCTATTGAGGCATCCGATGATCCGAAACGGATGCCCACGCTACGCTTTGAAAGGCGTATCCGACAGGCCAAGTCGAGCTTTCTGAAGAGCGAACCGGTACTGCGCAGCCGTATTCAGCTACGCAGCAGACAGGTCACAATGCGCCTTCGTCGCCCAGGAACTCGATACCAGCTGTCGCGCCATCACTGTAAGCAATGCAATTCCAAGGAGCACGATCTTCGCCAACGCCGACTGTGACCTGTGTTCCCGCCTCGCTAAACGCGGATGAGAGCACCACGACTTGCGAGTTATTTGTTGTGTTGGCAACATCACGCAGACATGCCTGCTGAGCCGGCGTGAGCTCGGCGGACGCGCTTGATGTACTCGAATCGTCGCAGGCCGCAAGCAGTGCGAAACATGTCGCGCCTGCAATCATCACCATCTTGTTAGACATTTTCTTCTCCCTCTGGTTCCCTTGAAATTAGTGAAATTGGATGGGCTTGTTTGAAGTTCTCGCGTCAGAGCAGGCTATGGAACATACTTCGACCCTGTGATTTCCCTTCCCAACAACTTGTCGCGGGGGGCTTGGCAGGCAGAGCGATATTACTTTGACTACCGAGACCGCCGACAACGTGTGAAAGCTGAATGACGACACTAGCAAATGCTAGCGCAAACTCTGGAAAGAGGGCGAGTACGTTAAGTCTAAGCATCGTGTCCTCCCAACGCTCGGTCATTGCAAACAGCCTTCCGACCGCAAGCACTCACTCCAGCGGCCGGAAGGGCCCGACAAATCGGGCGACAGCGACAACAACGGAGGTAAAATAAAGTTGCGTCAAATTCGCATGTTTGAATCTAATTTTTAATAATTCAATATTTTTTCCGCGCGTAAACTTCTTTACGCTCTCGTACGATAGGCTTCTGCTTTCAAACAAAAAGGTAAGAGGGAGCATCCGATGGGGCGAGTGCGTTCTCCAGAGCGGCGAAGCGTTTGAGACCGCAAAGAAAGTAAGAATGGAGTGAAATATGGGATTTGGCGAAGCAGTTAAAACGTGTTTCTCGAAATACTTCCAGTTCTCCGGTCGGGCTTTACGCTCAGAATACTGGTGGTTCTTCTTGTTCGTGGTTCTCGCGAGCGCTGCTTTAGCTGTGCTGGATACGATCATGTTCGGGACCAACCCCGAAACAGGCCAGGGATCTCGGGTCCTGTCCTCTGTTTTCCAGCTGGCTGTTCTCATACCTATGCTGGCCGCCGGTTGGCGAAGGCTGCATGATACAGGACGACCTGGCTGGTATTTGCTGCTGCCGATGGCGCTCAGCATTACTACGCTTTTTGTTATGCTGGGTGGGGTGGCGTTCTTCTCGGTATTGGAGCAAGGGACCGAAAACCCCGATGCATTACGAGGACCCGCGGCAGTACTGGGCGTGACCGGTATTGTTGTTGTCTCAATTCTTCAATTGGTTCTGTCTATCCTGATGATCTGGTGGCTGACACGACCTTCCCAAGAAGGCGCAAACGAATACGGCGAACCTGTTTCCTGATCTGGCTGTCCGGGCAATTGGCTGGAACTTCTGCTGAACGACAGTGCGAACCGTAACTCAATGGAGAGAAAAAAATGAGCTGCAAAACCATTTCCATTGGAATGCTACTGATGGCAGTGGCGACCACAGCATCAGCGGAGTGGTCGTTCAGCTCCGGGCCCAACCCCAATGCGTTTATTCAGACAGGAAACATGACGCTGGAACTTCAGTGTGACCGTATTCGCTTTGCTCCGGCTGGATTCGAGGACAGCCAGGACATTGCGGACAAGCAGGGGCTTTCCATTCGTTTTTTGAAGAACGGCACCACCGAAGTTGGAGCATTTCAGGTTGGCGCAGAAAACGCTGCCGTGCAGATCGTCGACAACTATCCCGTCGAGGTCAGTTTCAATTGTCAGCCAGACTATGGTTTTGTTCTGGATCAGCTTGCGGCCAATGCATCGGTTAATCTGTCGATGAGTGATCAAGATGTCAGCTATGGGATCTTTGACTTGAAAGGTTCCAGCGCAGCAATTCGGTCCCTTCGTTCTGCGTGCGTTTCAGAAGTTAGCCAAGAGACCTCCTACGAAGCGCCCGAAGGCATCGTCTATTGTGGTGGCGGAGCGATAGAGCGCGTGATCGAACCCGTAATTTTGGACAAGCCGGAGGGGGAGTGGGACGCGCGAGTAGCGGTTAACGGCGAGTCGATCAGAGCCATGACGGCCTACAGTTACTTCGGGAACTCTGAGCCGCCCGCTGGATTTGTCGTCGCCCTGCTTGGGGAAGACAGGTCCGAGTTTCTGATTTTTAGCGCCGGCTCGGCAAACTGGTTGGAATATGGGGACTACAGGTATGATCAGTGCAATTGATATCTCCTTCCAACCAGCTGCCAAAGTAGTGCGTCAGATGAAATGTTTGGCTTCCGGTATGGTGCTGGTTTCGGGTCTAGGAAGCGTGTGGCATTTCAATTCTCGGGTGGTGATGTCGCCCATGCTCATGCGCATCTGATACCGCTTCTCGACAAGTACGATGTCACCTCGCGACGCTACATCGAGCAAGAAGTAATCACCTTCAAACCAATCCCGAATCCGGGGAACAACGAGCTCCGAACCTTTGCCAAACTAATTGCGGATGCTCTCGACCGATGATGTAACTTTGGGCTCTTACCGATATTCTATGCCAAGGCCGGTCAGTTGTTACTCAAGTCAGACTGAAGCACCAAGATACATTCCGCTACGTCGTCTTTTCTCATTGATCTGGTACTGACTTCGACAGATAGAGAGGTGTGCGGTGGCTGTCTTCCTTCGCAAGTGGCGCATGTCAAAGCGCTGCCGGAGGACCTCCGGTGGCCTTTATTCATGGCTCACGCACCAGCCACAGGCCCTATCAGAGGACGTCATGCCCTTTTCACCTGACGGTCAAGACCGCGCTACTCGCGCCATTGACCCATTGCCAATACGCCTTATCAAGCGCGCTATACTGGTTCTTGTCGGCCTGTTTTATTTCCTCTTCGTGGCCTTTGCCCCTCTTCTTTGCGTTCGGCGCAGAGGGTTTCGGGGTTGGTATTGGCGCCTGGTGAAACGGTCATGTTCCCGCCTGCTGTGGCTCCTCAGCATCCGCGTCGAGATGCGTCCTGAGGAAAAGAATGCCCTCGCCGCCGACACCAACAGCATCATCGTGGTTAACCACCGTAGCCATCTCGATGGCTTCAGTCTCATGCATGTGGTGCCTGACACCAAATGGTTCACTTTCGCGGCGAAATCAGAGTTCTGGAACAGCAAACTCCTGCGAACTGGTTTTGATGGAGCGGGTCTCGTCCCTATCAACCGGGATTCCGGTTCAACGGCCATGGATACGCTGACAAAGGCTGTCAGGGAAATGCCTGCCCGTTGTTCCATTGTGCTATTCCCAGAAGGCACCCGGGCCAAAACAGAATCGCTAGGGGACTTTAAGGCGGGTGCTGTATTAGTCGCCCGAGAAACCGGCCGCACGATCACCCCTATTGTCATCCACGACAGCGATAGTCTACTTCCACGCGGCAAACATTTACCGCGCAGCGGGACGATCCGTGTGGAGGCTTTGCCAACATTTACGTGCGATCCTACCGCTAGTGTGGATGAGGATCTGGCGCGATTGCGCAGGCAGATGATGGCTGTATTTGAGCGGTGAAGTCTGTTTGACAGAAATATGCAGAAACCGAGTTTGTTGAGTTTCCGCTACGCGTAGCGGCAGGTAACAGATTTGCAGAGCAGTTGTACTTGTTGGTGGGATTTTCTCCAACGGGCATCGATATTCGAAGACCTAGTTAGTACCCGTATTTCAGTATGCTCTTGGCCATTCGTATTTTTGGATGGGCTGCTTGGTATTGTCTCTGAATTCTCAGAAGAGAATGGACAATTAAGTGCCCTGATCTCGCGATTCTTGCCGGAGGCAGAAAAAGCAGGGGAGACACGAATTTGCCAGATGCTGTACGACGTATGAGTGACCAAAAGCTAACACTAAGCTGCCATCAGACCACCAGCATCGCCTGCGATACCGACTATGCAATCATCGCCGATCTGAATGCGATTTGCCGGGCTTTCCCCTCCGAGTTCCAGTTTGGGTGAGGTTAACCAGAACGCGCATTGCCACGGGGTCATTTCACGTGGCAGGGCTTTCAACACTTTTTCCATCAAAGGAAGCGGGGTTCCATCCTGAGCAAACTGGAAAGATGGATAGGCGTTGGCTCCTTTGTAAGGTAAAGAAAGTACCTTCCCGGTTCGTGTCCAGATGTCGGCTATCCGCGTGATCTGCCAGGAGCCCTTCTGCCATTGTGCGTGCACGCCTACATCGTCCAGCAACGGATACTCACGCGCGAAATCATCCATCCAGATGTCATTGACCGCGCAACAATGCCCCTCGAAATTATGCAAATACATCTACTTACTCACTGAACTCACTAACAACTCATGAAACGATACTGCCAAAAAACCGTTCTAACCAAAGTTAAGAAGTTCACATTGGGCAAATTAAACTTCAGCTAACCTCGCTTTTTTACCTAGCGCGCTGAAATTATTGTTGGTTTGCTTACGATGACCCGCCGTTCTGATGCTCGTAAAACCAGTTCTGAATTCCTGGCTTTGTTACTCATTGTAGTAGTAATCCTCACAAGCTGAGGGCATTGGCCATGAATCTACCGAACCAATCTCTGGTTTGTGAATGATCAACATCAGCGCGTTGGACAAAGCCGCCAGTCACTCTGTCCAGTGTTGGAAACTAGTACCGAGCGCGGGCTCTCTTTTCTACGATCACGATCCTCCTCGTTTGACACTCTCGCAAAAAGACAAACAGTCCTGATCCTAAGATTAGCGTGACACCAAGCGGGATGGGGAGGTTTTGTATTTCTACCGACCTAAATTCCTTTCTCTGGTCACAATACGGACTGACCATTCCAAAAATTTCCTACTGCCACCTTGAATTTCTGGACCAATCATTCCAAATCATCCGCATGAGCAAAAAAACTCTCCCAAATGGCGACATCAAGCCATCCGCAGGTCCAGGTAGACCTCGTGCCTTTGACGAAGCTGAGGCATTGGAAAAAGCCTTGTGCGTATTTTGGCACAAGGGCTACGAGACCGCGTCCCTGGACGATCTGACCAAGGCCATGGGTTTGAGTCGGTCTAGCTTCTATGGTGCGTTCGGCAACAAGCAGGCTTTGTTTCACAAGGCCCTCAGCCACTATTCAAGGCGTGGTTTGAAAGAGCTGCGTGACGTTGCTGATGCAGGCGGAGATGACCCTGTTGGTGCGATAATGGAAGCTTTGGCGAACCCGCAAGGCGGCCGTGATGGCTGCATGCTTATCAACTGCCTGACGGAACTTGCTCCTCATGATGATGAAGTGGCGGCTCTCGGGCGGCAGCATTTGGAGAATATTGACGAGATTATTGCGAGAGCGCTTGAGCCTTCGGATCCGGGACAGGCCCTCAACAAGGCACGCGCCTTTGCGTCCCTTGCAATCGGAACACTAGCCTTGCGCAAGGCGGGCGTTCCCGCTGAGCAGATATCGCAAACCCTGAAACAAGCCCGGTTGGTGATTTCGCCATAAGGCCTCCCGCCGCCATAAAGAAATGAAACCTAAAACAAACTCAATCATGAGACAGTGACCCCAATATTGGACTGATTGGTCCAATAATATCTGAACGAAGTTTACCAAAGAAGGAAGCAGCAATGGCTGATGAAAAACTGTTCTCCGGCATCAAAGCTGGTGCAATCGAGCTGAAAAACCGCGTTGTCATGGCGCCATTGACCCGCAACCGGGCAAGAGCCGAGGATGACAGTGTCCAAGAATTGCAGGCCAAGTACTACGCCCAGCGGGCGGGTGCAGGTCTGATCATCACGGAGGCTTCGCAAATCTCGCCCCAAGGCAAGGGCTATGCCTGGACGCCCGGCATTTATTCCGAAGCGCAGATCGACGGCTGGAAAAAAGTGACTGAGGCCGTCCATGCCAAGGACGGGAAGATTGTAATCCAGCTTTGGCATGTAGGCCGGATTTCGCATTACAGCTTGCAGCAGGATGGTGGCGCCCCTGTCGCACCATCTGCAATTGGAGCTAAGGCCAAGACGTTTGATGGTGAGCAGTTTGTTGAAACATCTGAACCGCGGGCTCTGGCCATCGAAGAAATTGCTGGCATCGTTGCGGACTACCGGAGGGCCGCGGAAAACGCCAAAGAGGCCGGTTTCGACGGTGTCGAGGTCCACGCAGCCAATGGATACCTTATCGATCAATTCCTGCGGGACGAATCCAACAAGCGTGAAGACGAATACGGCGGTCCTGTCGAGAATAGAGCACGGTTCCTGAAAGAGGTTATGGACGTGGTTGTCGATGTCTGGGGCGCCGACCGCGTTGGTGTGCGCCTCAGCCCATTCTCGGACGCCAACAACATCTCCGACAGTGACCCGCAGGCGACATTCACCCATGCGGTCAAATTGCTGAATGGCTATGGGCTGGCCTATCTCCATCTCGTGGAGGGACAGACTGGCGGCCCGCGCGATATTCCGGAAGGTGGCGATCTGAAGGCGCTCTATGAATTGTTTGACGGTGCGAAAATGGGCAACAACGCTTATGACCGGGAAATGGCGGTTGAAGCGGTTGAAACCGGAGCCGTCGATCTGGTGGCCTTTGGCCGGCCGTTTATTTCCAACCCTGATCTTGTCAACCGGTTGGAGAAAGGCGCCGCTCTGAATGAGCTCGATCCAACTACCCTGTACGGCGGCAATGAAAAAGGGTACACCGATTACCCGGCACTAGCAGAGGAAGCGGTTGCCGCAGAGTAATACATCGCTCTAGCCTCCGTAGTGACAGGTAATACAAAATAGAGTGAGCGCGCCGATTTGGACGCGCTCACCTCGCGATTACGGCAATATCCTTTCTTGAAGCCGGGATCTAACACAAGCCTACGAATGAACTGCTTCCCTATGATCAGGGTTGAATAATTCCAATCAGAATGCACTTTTGATTGAGAGGCGCCCGGTTTTAGTTGAAGAAGATGTGCGGTGACTACCATCAATTGAACGCGTTTCTCGAACAGCGCATTGTTATGGGCAAATCGTGCAAACTTATGCGCAAATGGCGCGCAATATTTTGGGCGAATGTCTTCAATTTTTGTGAGTAAAATCAATGGTGGGGATGCAGCGTTATGAGCGCCCCTACATCTCTGTCGTTTTCCAGATCCCTCAGCTCGGGCAATTCCTTCATCAAAATCGACAGCAAAGACAAGAAGTCCTGATACCCGGTGACAATCAGACAATCCCCAGAGTGAAATGGGGTCGATAAAGATTGATGACCGGCCGGTCGATATTGGTGCCGACCTTCGCAACCGGTTCGGCATCAAGCTCGCTTGCGGGCTTTTGATTTGCTTCGGTGAGCTGCTTTGGCTTGGAACGCAGCCAATCAGGGAGTGAAAACAACGAACAAGACTTGGTTTTAGGACGCTTAGTCTAATATTGATACTGCGGGCATCGTCCTTCAAGACATCACCGGAAGAAACATTCGTTTTCCTGAAACTGTCGGAAATTCGCGCCGGTTTTGTGGCAGAAAGCCGGGATTTCGAGATTTAAATTAAGTCGCGATTATAAAGCGATTGCGTCCTCGTCAGACAACTACCCACTGCATCCGAAGATCGACCAGCCGTGAATAATCTTTCAGCGGCTACCTTGAGTCCAATATGCAAAATGCTTCGCCGCGCTCTATAGTCTGCGATGCGCAGAAAGCGGAATTTGCAAAGTCTAGTTAACGGCACATTCCGGTCGTCTAGGCTGCGAGCGGTCAATTATGAGTACCGCAGAGAACAGCGGCTCGGAGCCCAAACGGGAAAATTCTATCTAGCCCGAGGTGGTTTTTGGCTTTCAATTAACCAGCTTCGGAAACGTGCTCAACACTCTCGATTTTGTAAATCCAGCTTTCGTAAATAGGATGCGTCCAGTTCATTAAACAACTTGAATTGGAATATTGGCATGGCAACTGAGCGCTGGACCGTCGGATCATATCTGGCAAAAAGACTGCAAGAAGCTGGAATTAGGGACTATTTTGTGGTTCCCGGTGACTACAATTTGGTTCTGCTGGATGAGTTGCTTAGCAATAGGGACCTCCAAATGATCAGTTGCTGCAACGAGCTTAATGCCGGCTATGCAGCAGACGGATATGCCCGCGCCACAGGAGGCCCGTCAGCGGCTGTCGTAACCTACTCTGTAGGAGGGTTGAGCCTATTGAATGCCGTGGCAGGTGCTTATGCCGAGGATCTCCCATTGATCGCGATTTCCGGGGGGCCGAACACAAACTCTGAGGCCGAATGGGAATATCTGCATCATACACTTGGCGAGGTCGACTATGACTACCAGCGCGAAATGTTTGCTCGTGTGACCGCTGAGGCCGTCACGATCCATCACCCTTCGCTTGCACCTGTTGCAATTGACAGAGCGATAGACACCGCGATGCTTCGGCGCAAACCTGTTTACATCGAAATCGCCTCGAACATAGCTGGAGCGCCAACGTCAGCGCCAGTTCCACGCAGTTTTGCCAGACAGCCCAATAGCGATCCAAACACGCTAGCGACTGCGGTTGCACAAGTATCAGAGTTCCTGAATGCGGCGGAACGGCCAGTGCTTGTTGCAGGGAGCAAGGTGCGGGCTGGCCAGGCAGAGCGCTCTTTGCGCGGTCTTGCCGCCACCTGTGACTACGCGCAGGCTTCAATGCCAAATGCCAAGAGCTTCTTGACCGAAGCAGCCCCGAATTTCATGGGAATCTACTGGGGGCCTGTCAGCACGCCGGGCTGCGGGGAAATTGTCGATGCAGCAGATGGTTTGCTGTTTGTTGGTCCTGTTTTCACCGATTACACCACAACAGGTCACCAACTTGGTTTTGATCCTGGCAAAGCGGTAATGGTGCATCCGACGTCCATTCAGTTAGGTGAAACTCATTTCAGCAATGTCCGAATGGATGAGTTTTTGGATGCACTGGCTGACAAGCTGACGCCTAACAATGGTGCCATTACGGCTTTCGAACGTGTCAGAACTGAGCCAAGCACAGCAGAACCCAACGCAGCCGACACTCCGGTGACCGTTCGCCAACTCTTTGCACGTGTTCAGAAGATGCTGGATGAGGACAGCACGCTACTCGTAGAGACGGGGGATTCCTGGTTCAATGGAATGGAGACTAACCTACCCGAGGGCACTCGGTTTGAGATACAAATGCAATATGGATCGATTGGTTGGTCCGTCGGCGCTTCGTTGGGATATGCACTGGGGAACAAAGAGCGTCGGTTGATCTCGTGCATTGGAGACGGTTCGTTTCAACTGACCGCCCAAGAGATTTCGACCATGATCCGATACGATGCAAGGCCGATTATCTTCCTCATCAATAATGGCGGCTACACGATCGAAGTAGAAATACACGATGGCCCATATAACACCATCAAGAATTGGGATTACGCCGGCTTGATCGACGTGTTCAGCGCTGGGGAGGGTAAAGCTTGGGGATGCAAAGTCAAAACAGAAGGCGAACTGGACAACGCCATCAACACGGCCATTGATCATAACGGTCTTTGCTTGATTGAAGTTCAAATCGACCGGGACGATTGCAACGTCAATCTTCTGCGATGGGGCAATCAGGTCGCGCGAAACAATGGTCGACCCAATCGATGCAGATAAAGTACTCCCTGAGAAAACGGCGGAATTATCCTTTTATCAAATTCGATAGCCGGGGTCTTTCCGCAGAACGAGGGGGCCTGACATGTTGAATGGTGCAATGCTCGTGTGGTTTCTGTTAACGGGCGCCAGCGTGGGCTTTGTCATCTGGGACTCGATTAGCAATGGAGTGACAAGTTGGGTTCAGCGGGCAGCGTGGATTCTTGTGACGTTCTACACCGGCCCGATTGGCTTATTTTTCTACCTGCTTGCGTGTCGCCGCCCTTTCCCAGGAGGTCACGACCAATACACTAGGGCTACTTGGAAACAAGGAATTAACAGCGAGATGCATTGCGTTGCAGGTGACGCTACGGGCATCATTTTTGCCGCCATACTGGTCCATTTTCTGAGCCTTTCAAATGGATGGGACATCGTTATCGAATACGTCTTTGGCTTCGTGTCCGGCTTGTTCATCTTCCAGGCTTTGATGATGATGCCGATGTTTGGGAGTTACGGGCAGGCCGTTCAAAAAACGTTCTTTGCGGAAACGGTTTCGATGAACATGGTTATGACAGGAATGATCCCGACAATGGTCCTGCTTGCGGCGGTGTGGCCGGGATCCGAGGACCCTCTTACCCCACAATTCTGGTTCCGCATGAGTCTCGCAACCGTTGTCGGAGCGGTGATCGCATTTCCGATAAACAGATGGTTGGTGGCGAACCACCTGAAACACGGCTGCATGACACTACCCGGTGCTGATGGACCAGCCCCGGCGCTTGGGCATGCATCACCGGAGCACAATGAAATGGCAGGTCATAGCGGGCACCAAGAGGTAGGACATCATCCTATGGAAATGAAAAGCCTACCAGTTGGAAACGCAGCAGCGTGGATTTTTTCGACTTACGCCCTGCTTATTGCAGCACTGTGGTTGACGTCAAAATTCGTGTTGATCAGATTCTGAGTAACCCGTGTGCGGAATGGAGCGACCCTTAGAAACTCCCACTAGTCACCTGCCTCGCTAAGATCACAACATTCTTCATAGTTCGTAGTTGCTCGCTCGCCAAAACCTAAATAATCGATGGCCTTGCTTACATCTCAGAAACTGCAAATCTTGGTTGTGATTGTCCGCTTAGGGTTGCGACCAGTCAATCATGCAAGCCGCAGAGAACGGCAACACTGAGCCCATTCTGCAAATTGCTGCACAGGGCACGATTGTCAGCAATGCGCAGAAAGCAGACTTTGCAAAGTTCAGTGTGCGGTAAACAGCGGTTATAGCTACAGGTTCAAATACGACGACGCATCTTCATCAGACCAGTCGTTCGCTTCATCCACCAAATCGAGCGGCGGGCGCGCTCGTGATATGGAGGCATTTCAGCCAAAGAGGTTGTTTCCCAGCAATACCCTTAGGAGTCTAAGCTAACCATGAATGGTTTTGCCATGTAAACTAAGTCAACTATTCGGCGCTGTACCATATCGGTGACGTGTAAGCACGGTCTTGGACTTCTGCTGGGACAGCTTCAGGCAACGGGATATCATAGAATGCTGCGTCAATAGTCGTCCAACGTGGCTTTGGAATTTCAATCACTCTCACGTAGTAAAATGCGTTGTCTTCCGGATCAAAATCTGGGTCGTGCCAATACGCGGCGAGTTCCACGGAGCCGATTGAGTTGCTGTATGTCGCGTTTTCAATGTCTACCGTCGAGCCCACTGGTTCGCGCGCGCGACCATCCTCTCCAATCTCTCGGCCATCAGAGACGGCCACATCAAAGATCCGTTCATGGGTTTCGCCGTTCTCGTCAATCCAGCCTTTGATGACTTGGACACGGTCGAGGTTCGCACCATCCGGATCGCGCAGCGCACGGATCAGGAAGCTGGGAGAAACACCATCAGGCGCTTTCTTGAGGTCTCCGCCCATTGGCACGCCGTTCTGATACCCATTGGACACAAAATCCGAGGCGTACAGATCGTCGGCATCGAAATCCCAGCCGCCAAAGACCCGGACCCGCATTCGCGGCCCTGTCGTGGCGTAGGCTTCCTTGCGTTTGATAGCACCGTGGACTTCTTCCCGCGTGTTTTCGCGGGCCCAGACAGCGGTAAGGCCCGCAGCTGACTCTTGCGCCGTAATGATACGCAATGCCGGGTCTTCGGCCGGGATGACATCAAAGTTGTGACGGTTCTCCGAGGGCTCGGTGTGCTGGTACTTGCCAAAATAGTTGTCTTCCCGCGTGGTCGGCAGCGCAGTATGCGTGTCCGTCGTGCCGTAAAAGCCGAACTTGAACGGGTTTACGCCCGTCTCCTGCTGAACCTCAAGCCCGACCTTCAAAGCGGAGCGCCCATATTCGTAGCGAAGCATTTCAGGTTTCTTTGCAACGGTTCCAGAGATATTCGCAACGTCCCAGGTTTCAAAATCCGCGAACTCATCATCGGGCGACAAGTAGGGGTGTGTCTCCTCGTCACCCTTGATCTGGGTTACCTCGTGCATAGGCTCCCAACGAATACGTTTGGCAGCGTATTCCGCGTCCATAGGTGAACCGTCAAATTTGGTAGGCGCGAACATTATCCCGTTGGAAATGTTTCCGTTATGCGGAACTGAAACGGCGCTTCCGCCGGTCTCTTCTTCGTAGGCGGCCAGATAATCCCATAACGGTTCGGGGTCTTCGCTTTCAAAAAAGGTAAACGGACGAGTGCGACTGGTCTTATCGGCGCCATCCCCAAAGATCACAACACGGTGAAGGTTGTCGCCTCGCGGTGTCGATGTCCATTCGTACCCTGCCAGCGAAGTGAAAACACCGGGTTCGTAATAATCGTCGACTGTTTCTACGATCTGTTGCCAGAGGTCGCCATCTAAACCCAAGCCAGCCGTGGGGTCCCTACCCTCGATTGATGCGATTTCGATAATATCGGCAAACGCCTCCATCCGACCTTCCTGCCCGGAATTGAACCTTTCATGGGTCAAGCGGCCCCAGTCGTCGGCCAGAAGTCGAGGGTCCGACGCGCGAATAGCGGTGGCAAGCCCCAACATTTCTGCGTGTTCGGTGATGGCTAGGAAATCGAGGGGCCTAATGAGCTGAACAGGCTGCCCGGTGTTTGAGGTTACTCTCTCCCCTCGCGCCACGCGGAAGGCGTCATGGATGTTCAAAGAGGTCCCAACAAGCCCGGCGTCGAACGAGATTTCCGTGTGGAAATGAAGATCACCGAAGAGAACCTGATCGGGATAAGATCGGTCAACAAACGGAGAATAGGTTTGCGACGGCACCACAGTATCCGGAGGTACTTCTCCTTCGAAGCCAACTGCTTGCGTTCCCAATGAAAGCGCGAAGGCGGTTGTAGCATGCAACAAAATCGTGGTTTCAAAATGAGTTCTCATAACTGCTCCCCCAAACAGTAAAACCAAGGACGCAGTGTATGAAAAAATATGCAAAAAATCAAATATACAGGTAGGTGAGGCGAGCGATCTGGGATCCGAACTTGACGGTTGGAGTGGTGAACTTGCGCAGCAGTTGGCACGTCTGCGCGAGGCCAGAACTGGGGATCAGTGACCGTCCCTATATTCACAAAATCAATTCAAAGCCGTTGATTTTTCAAGAATTTACGAGCTCAAAACTCATTGCAACTGCTCGCCGGACACGCATCTTTTTATGCGAATGGAATTGAGTGTTACTGTGCGTTCATAACACCTGCATCGTTCAGCAAAGGTGCCGCAAGAAAGTTGGGGGAACGTGAAGTGATTGAATTTTATAGATCCATTTGGAGAACAACGGGACAGCGACAGATGGTTAACATCTTGCTGTCGCTGGCCATTGCCGCCCTGGCGGCGTTTCCTCTGAACTACCAAAAGGAAATCGTGAACGGGCTGACTGAAAAGAACATAAGCCCCGCAGGATTGCTGTGGCTCGGCGTTGCAATGGGTGGAGTGATCATCCTGAGCCTCGCGCTGAAATGGGTGCTGGGTTACCTATCGAGCGTTCTGGGCGAAGACATGATCCGCAAACTGCGCAAGCGCATTTGCAATCTGTCGCGCGAAACCCCCGCAGGGGCCGAGAAAGTTGCCTATGGTGCCAAGGCCACCATGGTGTCGGCCGAAGCCGAACAAGTGGGAAAGTTCTCGGGAAGCGCTTTGTCTGAACCCATCGTACAGGCCGGAACCCTTGTTGTGATCATCGGGTACATTGCAGCCAATCAACCCTCTCTGGGGCTGATTGCGATCGGTATGATTATCCCTCAGGTGTTTATTGTTCTTCTCGTTCAGACGCGCGTGAATTCCTTTGTGTCAGACAGGGTTCATACATTGCGCAAAGCCACCAACTGGCTTGTTGATCCTGATCGCTCGGCCGTGGAAATCACACCTAAATTTGACGAGATTTACGACACGCGTTCTCGGATATTCGTTTGGAAGCTATCTTCGAAATTTGTACTCAGCGCCATTAACGGAGCCGGGACGGTGGGCGTTCTTGTCGTGGGCGGTTGGCAGGTCTTGGAAGGCAATACGGATGTCGGCACAGTCGTCGCCGCCACCGTGGGTTTGACGCGTCTTCAGGGCCCGACGCGGCAGCTGATTGCATTTTATCGACAGGTCAGCGCAACCGCTGTGAAATTTGAACTGCTGCGCGACGCAGGTGTAGATATGGCTAACGTGCCAAACTGAACTTTGCGCGGTTGGGTTGCCGTCCTGTTGTACTAAAGGTTTGACAGCAATGACTAACGAAGCCGGTTTTGTCTTTGTATTGATTGCCGTCGCAGGCGCGCTGATGGCAAGCAATCGGGTTCGCTACGACTTTGTCGCTTTGATAGTGGTCATTTCGCTCGCCCTGAGTGGCACGCTGACAATTGGAGAAAGCCTCTCGGGCTTTGGAAACAGCGTGGTAATTCTTGTAGCGTGCCTTCTGGTGCTGGGGGAAATGCTGGACAGAACGGGTGTGGCGCGCGCGGTTGGTGACGCGATCATGCGCTACGGCGGCAGCCGGGAGACTAATCTTCTGATCCTGATAATGGTCAGCACCGCTCTTCTGGGAAGCGTCATGAGTTCGACGGCGGTTGTCGCAATATTCATTCCGATCATTTTGCGTATCTCCCAGCAAACCGGAAACGACAAGGCGCGGCTTCTGATGCCGATGTCCTATGCCGCCTTGATTAGCGGCATGCTGACGCTCATCGCCACACCTCCAAATCTGGTCGTCAGCGATGAACTGGTTGCGCAGGGTTATCAGCCTCTGGGCCTGTTTTCCTTTTTCATGATCGGCGCGCTTGTTCTTTTGGTTGCAGTTGTTTTCATCCTGTTTTGGGGCCGGCATCGTCTTCGGTCAGTCACGAAAACCCAGGAAGAGCCCATGACGACAACCGGAACAACACTTGCAGGGATGTGGAGATCTTTTGATCTCCATGTTCAGTCTGAAATTCTCGTGGTCGCCAAGAAAGTTCCTGCGGAAGACGTCTCTGAGATGATCGGAGACGATGCCAATATTGTGATCCGACTAAGGTCAGGTGCAAAAGGCAAGCTCATACCGGCGATGTTTCGCACTGGGATGGAGTTGCTACGCGGAGATCGCATCTTGGTGCGCGGCCCGGAAGAGTCGCTGAAAACGCTCGCGCAGAGACCTAATTTCTCTGAACGCATCGACCCAGAAAACATGATCGACGCATGGATTGATGAGATCGGGTTTTCCGATGTTTTAGTTCATCCAGAGTCCCCGCTGATTGGCAAACCCTTGAGCAACGGACTTGGCGCGGAAGCGAAAGACGTCGAGGTCGTCGCGTTAGTCAGAGACGGCGAACCCTTTGGGGATACAGCAGCAGCAACGATGCAATCCGGGGACCGACTGTTAATCGCCGGGCGTTGGGACGCGTTAGATCGGGCCGTCAAACGGCACGACTCGCTCGTGCTGCTGTCCTTTCCTCAGGAACGGCAATCCATACCACCTGCTGCCTCGGGATTCTGGGCCGCAATAATAATTATGGCCGGAATGATAGCCGCGACGCTGCTTGAACTCGTTTCGATTACGGCCGCGGTCCTGATAGCCGCAGTCGCCGCAGTTGTGTTTCGCACACTATCTGCCGAAGACGCCTATCGCGCCGTCAAGCTTCCAAGCCTTGTACTGATTGCGGGAATGCTACCCTTGGCGGATGCTCTGCAAGTCACCGGAGGCTCCGATCTGATCGTCGAGAAATTGCTGTACCTTGTTGGAGATGCCAGCCCGCGAGCGGTAATGTCAGCCATCTTCGTTTTGACGGCTTTGTTGGGCTTGGTCCTTTCCAATACGGCCTCTGCTGTGCTTGTGGCACCCATTGCAATCTCCGCAGCTGAGGCGCTTGGAATCTCCCCCTACCCGGTGGCGCTTTGCGTTCTGATTGCAGCTTCGGCGTCCTTTTCCACACCCATTTCAACCCCCGTGGTCACATTGGTTGTTGCGCCAGGCGGTTACAGTTTTTCTGATTTTCTAAAACTTGGTGTTCCGCTGACCATTCTGACCGGAATAGCAGCCGTGACTATCGCGCCGATCCTGTTCCCGTATTAAAAACGACAAAGTTATTTGTCGTCGTCTTCTTTGCGATTGTGGCCCGGAGCCCGCCACCACGACATGGCCCCCCAGACCACAAGGAAGACGGTAACTATGGCTCCAATTATAAATTCCATACCAAGAATGTAACGACACGAAAGCTGATAAACAATGCCATTTACGACGGATAACCTGCCATACATCCCAAAGGTGAGTAGAGGGCTCATTTGACGGTCAATTTGTTTGAAACCACTGAAAATGGTAGTGTTGGGGATCATATTGGAGGTCAGAATTACAATGTCTGCCAATAACACTGATCCCGACAACAAAGGTTCGCGCCATCGTGCTCCTCTTTTAGGAATGTCTGGAGTGGTCGTTTTCGCTGCTTTGGTGTTCGTTGCGTTGTTGTTCTACTTGTTTACGCGCTCTGACGGACCCACGCGTGTCGCACCTGCGGCGCCCGAAACAACGCAGAGCGAATAAGATCGTAGTTCGGCGTTTCGCGAATTTCTGTTTGGTTGAACGTAGGTGTTCTTTTGAACCAAGCGCCACCAGAAATGTGTCTGGGGGCAAACCTAGTTGTGCCTGCTACAGGTAGGGAGAGAGCAACCGCGCCAGCCCGTTGCGCAGTTTGGCCCAAAGCGGGAGATTATTGATCTTTTCAAGGCTAATTTCCCGAGCGCCAAGTGCTTTTGAGTCCAAGATCGCATGGAGCTCTTCCGACAGCTCTCGGTGATAGCATTCAACATTGAACTCAAAATTCAATCGCAGGCTTCTGGGATCCCAATTTGTGCTCCCAACAAGAGCCCAAACATCGTCCACGAGCATGAGTTTCGTGTGATCGAACGGTGGCTTGGTAAAGAAAACACGGCAACCATGTTCCATAATTTGCCCGATCTGACCCATGGCCGCCCACTCGACAATCTTCACGTTGTTGTCGGAAGGGAGGTAGATTTCAACCTTGATGCCACGGAGGGCCGCCACTGAAAGGGCTTCTATAAGACGAGAATCCGGCAAGAAGTAAGGGCTAACAATGCGTACGCGTTCCCGCGCGGCCGACAGTGCCGCGAAAATGAGTTTACTGAGCGTCTCGAAATCCTCGTCTGGTCCGTGCGAAATCCCGCGTGACCAGACTGTGCCATGGCGGGTAAGCTCAGGAAACCATGCCGGGCCGCTCAACTGCTCACCGGTGGTAAAGGCCCAATCCGTAACGAATACTTGCTTGAAGTGGCTTACCACTGGCCCCTCAAACTTGAAGTGCAGGCATTGTGTTGGTCCCGCTGGATTGAGGTTCAGGCAATGTGCTTCGCGAATATTGGTTCCGCCTGTGAAGCCTATGCAGCCATCTACAACAAGGATTTTTCTGTGGTTTCGCAAGTTTGAGAAGCGACGAGAGGAGAACCCGCTTGTAGGAAGAAAACTCGCTGCTTCAACCCCCACCTCTTTCAATCGAGTGACCATGTTCTCCTTGCTGTAGCGCGCGCCAACGCAGTCGATAAGAACACGCACCTCTACGCCGCGGTCCTTGGCGCGAACAAGAGCATTCAAGAACTCTTCTCCCGCTCGGTCGCTGTCAAAAATATAGCTCAGCAAGCCAACGGAAAACTTGGCGGCATCAATAGCCGCAATCATTTCCGGATAGGCCTCGTCACCGTCCCGCAGACAATGAACCGTGTTTCCTGGCAGGAGCGGCTTTGCGCTAAGACCTTCCCCAGCGCGGGCCAATCCCGCAATGTGAGGAAGTTGGTCATTAGCTTCTTCAAACAAAACCCTCTCGCTTTCCGAGAGCGAGAAACTGGGAATTTGACGGATAGTATCTGATAGGCCCATCCGCGTTCCGGCCCGGTTGATACGATTAACGCCCAGGACGATATAGGCCAACGAGCCCACAAACGGCGCAAGCCAAGCAAGCGCTGACCAGCCGATTGCGGCACGAGTATCTCGCTTTTTCAGAACGGCGTGCACCGTGACGCCAAGAGCCAATGTGATCTGGGCAAGCGTGGCCAGAAATGCCCACAGGTGGACGAGGCTCAAAACACGACTCCCCAAATTCAGCTATATCACTTAAAGCTTCACCTTAACTATTTTGGTCAGCAACAGCGCAAAAAGTTTGGGTGAAAATACTCATCGAACCCGCAACTTATGTCACAGAATTCGCGCTTGACGTACCTCATACGCCCTATTCGAGCGAATACAAACACCAACTTGGCTCCTATTGCGGATCTGGATGAAAGGTGCCGTGAACGTCCACTATCCGCTCAGCATACGGAGCGGGCATGTTTGCCTTGGGCTGCGGTCAGCCAATAATGAAAGCCGCAGAGAACAGCTACACTGAGCCCTTAGTTCAAATTTCTGCCCCGTGCATCAATGCCCGAAGTGCAGAAGAAAGCTGTCGTTGAGTGTTCTATTCAAACCGCACCTTCTTCACTTTTTATGTTGTGCTTTTGCTCCCAAGGGGTGTCTCATACAAATTGTAATGTGATCATTGGATCTTAGCCGT
>NZ_JBFCVU010000018.1:0-26512 GCF_040705255.1 Ruegeria sp. ANG10 | reverse complement strand
CAGCGCGCCCGCCTAACAACTTCCCTAAGATGCCCCCAGTCTATCCTGAGCGTCTCAACCGTCTTTCCAGTCCGTCAGGCCGTCTCTCCGACCCGTCAGCACCGCCTCAGCAGCGCCGGTGAAGGGGGTTCTAAGGTTTACCTCCAATAGCCGCAAGTGGAAAATTCAACAAACTTGCAAAAAACCGAGAAACTATATTTTCACCATATTATTCAATTACTTATTAAAGATATTGATCGGCAAAAACTAAGATGTGCAGTGCGTCTCACCCCGAATCTCGGCTTTTGCACAGGGTTACCCACAGACTCGGCGCCGAGTCAGGTGGAATCGGCCTGACGCGACCGATTCAGCACACCGGATATCGGCAAACGCAGCATCAACAGGCCGACGATTGCAGACAGATAGACCAGCGGTTCAATCTGAAAGCCCTTGGCCAACATGACATAATGCAGCCCGCCCAGAATCGCCGCCGGAAAGACCAGGCGTTGCAAGCTGCGCCAACGCGGGCCCAATTTCCGCACTGACAGATTGTTCGACGTCACCGCCAGCGGCAGCATCAGGACAAAAGCTGCCATGCCGACCGTTATATAAGGGCGTTTAACGATATCCGCCCAAATCTGGCCGGGCACCTGTACATCCAACACAAGCCACACCAACAGATGCAGCGTGACATACGCAAAGGTAAGAACCCCGAGGGCGCGGCGGAATTTCAGCAGATTCAGGCTAAGGAATCGCCGCAGCGGAGAAATCGCCAGCACACCGATCAGAAGCTGTAACGCCAGCTCTCCGTATTGATGCTCCAACGCTTCGATCGGGTTCACGCCAAGGCCGCCTGTCAGTCCCTGATAAAACAGCCAGGGCGCCGGAAGCGCCCCGATCAGGTACACCGCCCAGACGGGAATACGGCGTATTATCTGATTCACCCGCTGCATAGACTTAATAGTATTGCGAAAGATCCATGCCTTCGTACAGCCCTGCGACCTCGTCCTCATAACCGTTGAACATCAGGGTCGGGATACGCTTGGCAAAAAGCCCGCCGCCGATCTCACGTTCCGAGGCTTGCGACCAGCGCGGATGGTTCACGTTCGGGTTCACATTACTATAGAAGCCATACTCACGTGGGGCCGACATGTTCCAGCTGGTGGGTGGCTCTTCCTCTGTCAGGGTGATCCGTACGATCGACTTGATCGACTTGAAGCCGTATTTCCACGGCACCACCAAACGCAGCGGCGCACCGTTCTGGTTTGGAATCGGGCGGTCATAAATACCCGTCGCCATGATGGTAAGCGGGTGCATCGCCTCATCCAAGCGCAGACCCTCGCGGTAAGGCCACTCCAGAATCGGATAACGCACGCCCGGCATCTCATCAGGGATCAAGGCGGTTTCAAAGGCCACGTATTTGGCCCCTTCCTGAACACCTGCCATGTTCAGCAGATCAGCCAGTTCGAACCCGTTCCACGGAATCACCATCGACCAGGCCTCGACACAGCGGAAACGATAGATGCGTTCTTCGACCGTCATCTCAGACAGGATGTCCTTGAAGTCATAGTCGCCCGGATTGTCGACCAGACCGTCGATCTTGACACTCCACGGTTCGGTGGTCAGCGCCCCGGCGTATTTGGCAGGATCATCCTTGCCGGTCCCGAATTCATAGAAGTTGTTATACGACGTGATCTCTTCCCAAGTGTTCGGCTCCAACGCCTCTTGTGCCGCGGCACCGCGCGCCATCCCCGCCAGTCCGACACCTGCCAGCCCGGCCATAACCTGACGCCGGTTCAAAAACGCCGCCCTCGGGGTGACGTCCGCATGTGTCAATGTATTGGTCCAGCGATGCGCCATGTATGTCTCCGTTGTCAAAACACCTCGGGTATGAGGTAGACCGCTGATAGCACAGTGCCAAGGTAATGAGCGTCACGATTGAGCGACGAGATTGTAACGTTGTGGCCTATCGGCGCGGATTTCACGACATCGCCAACCAAGCTAAACTTTGCAATTCTGGCCCCGAACATGCAGGCTTTGCAATGGAACGACAGGCCTAACGCGGTGTTCTTCGGGGACCCGTCAAAGCATGCCGGCACCCACTAGGTCCCTTGCGCCTGCTGACATTGCGAAATCACTGGTATGAACCACAAAAAAAACAAACCCATTCCCGTCCCCGCCGCAATCAGCGCCAAGGCCGCATCTTATGCCGAACAGTCCGCAATTCGGGATCTAACGCAACCTCTGCCCGAAATGCGGGCTATGTTGCGAGAGGATTACGCAGACAGTTGTACCGCAGCCGTAGAAATGTCCGGCGTTACACTGTCCGATGAAACAATTGGCGGTGTGCGCTGTTTGGTTATCACGCCTGCCGAACCGCGCCCTGGCCGCAGGTTGGTCTATCTGTTCGGCGGCGGCTTTACCCTTGGCAGCCCGTTTGAGGATCTGCCAATTTCTGCCTGGCTGGCCGCGAAAACCGGCGCGGTGGTGATTGCGCCGGACTATCCCCTGGCCCCCGAAGCACCATACCCGGCGGCCCTTGATGCCTGCACCACAGTCATCTCATCTGTACTTGCTGAAACGCCCGGTGCCTGCCTTTGTGGCGAATCTGCCGGGGGCAATCTTGCATTGGCCGCGGTCCACAGGTTGCGCGTAAACGGCGTTCCATTGCCAAAGGCACTGGCCCTTCTATCGCCTTTTGTCGATCTGCTGAACCCTGGAGACAGTGGGCTGGCGGATCGCGACCCGTTTCTGAATCAGTCCGAAATTGACTTTTTCCGTGCCTGTTATGTTGGCAAAGAGGTCGACCTGACGACCCCCGATGTGTCCCCGATTTACGGCCCCTTCGACGCAACCTTTCCTCCCGTCTTTCTGACTTCGGGAACCCGCGATCATTTGTTGAGCGGTTGCGTGCGTCTGGATCGCCTGCTGCGACAGGCCGGTGCCGATTGCACCCTGCGCGTATGGGAAGGCATGTGGCACGTGTTCGAGTTTTACCCGGAGATACCCGAAGCCGATGCCTCGCTGACGGAAATCGCCGCATTTCTGGATGGGCATTTTGCCAAGGCGTAAAAAAGACCCGCCGGTTTGGCGGGTCTTTCTGGATTCAAATCTCAGATCAATGCACTACGGCATCGTCCGGACGGGGCCTGTCTGACGTGCCCAGCCTGTCACCGATGATCAGACCTTCGGCCCCAGCGGTCACCGGGACGGTCTCGCCATCCTTGATTTCACCGGCCAGCAGTGCCTCAGCCAATAGGTTCTGCAAGGCGCGCTGGATCACCCGCTTCAGCGGACGCGCACCGAAGACCGGGTCATAGCCTTCATTGGCCAGCCATTCCTTGGCGCCATCGTCCAAGGCCAGCTCGATCTTGCGAGCGGCCAGACGTTTTTGCAGGCGCGCCATCTGGATATCGACGATGCCATCCATATCGGCCCGCTTGAGCCGGTCAAAGATGATCGTTTCGTCCAGACGGTTCAGGAATTCCGGCCGGAAATGTGCCCGGACCGCATCCATCACATCACGCCGCGCTTGCGCGCTGTCCGCACCTTCGGGCAACTGGCTGAGCGCCTGAGAGCCGAGGTTCGACGTCAGAATGATCAGCGTCTGCTTGAAGTCCACGGTGCGACCCTGACCATCGGTCAGAACACCGTCATCCAGAACCTGCAACAGAACGTTGAACACATCCGGGTGCGCCTTTTCGACCTCGTCAAACAGCACGACCTGATAGGGCCGGCGCCGCACAGCTTCGGTCAAAACGCCACCTTCGTCATAGCCAACATAGCCCGGAGGGGCACCGATCAGACGAGCCACCGCGTGTTTCTCCATGAACTCGGACATGTCGATGCGCACCATCGCATTGTCGTCGTCGAACAGGAAGTTCGCCACGGCCTTGGTCAATTCGGTCTTACCGACACCAGTCGGCCCGAGGAACAGGAATGAGCCCAGCGGCCGGTTCTCGTCATTCAGACCCGCACGCGCACGGCGCACTGCGTTGGCCACGGCAGTCACCGCTGCATCCTGACCAATGACACGCGAATGCAGTTCATCTTCCATCCGCAGCAGCTTCTCGCGCTCACCTTCCAGCATTTTCGAGGTCGGAATACCAGTCCAGCGTTCGACCACCGAAGCGATCTGTTCCGGACGCACCGTTTCCTCGGCCATCATGGCGTTGCTTTCGGCGTTTTCGGCCTCGGTCAGCTTTTTCTCAAGTTCGGGTATGACGCCATAGGACAGCTCCCCGGCTTTGGCCAGATTGCCTTCACGCTTGGCGATCTCCAGATCGGCCCGCGCTTTGTCGAGCTGTTCTTTCAAATCCCGCGCGCCAGCCAGCTTATCGCGTTCGGCCTGCCATTGGGCGGTCATCTCGGCGGATTTCTCCTGCAGATCCGCCAGGTCCTTTTGCAAGGTTTCCAGACGATCCTTGGAGGCTGCGTCATCTTCGAGCTTCAGCGCCTCTTCCTCGATCTGCATCTGCAGGATCTGGCGATCCAGCTGATCCAGTTCTTCTGGCTTGGAGTCTACCTCCATCCGCAGGCGCGACGCCGCTTCGTCGACCAAATCGATGGCTTTGTCAGGCAGGAACCGGTCGGTGATATAGCGATGCGACAGGGTCGCCGCCGATACCAGCGCCGAGTCCGAGATGCGCACACCGTGGTGCAGCTCATACTTCTCTTTAATACCGCGCAGAATGCTGATCGTGTCCTCAACCGTCGGCTCGGTGACCATCACGGGCTGGAACCGGCGCGCAAGGGCCGCGTCTTTTTCGACGTATTTGCGATACTCATCCAGCGTGGTCGCACCGATACAATGCAACTCACCCCGGGCCAGCGCGGGCTTGATCAGGTTGGCGGCATCCATCGCACCGTCGGACTTACCGGCACCGACCAGCGTATGCATCTCATCGATGAACAGGATGATTTCACCGGCGGCCTCGGTCACCTCGGTCAGAACCGCTTTGAGTCGTTCTTCAAACTCACCGCGGTATTTCGCACCAGCGATCAGCGCACCCATGTCGAGCGCCAGCAGCTTCTTGTCCTTCAGCGACTCCGGCACGTCACCATTGATAATGCGCAGAGCCATGCCCTCCGCAATCGCGGTTTTACCAACGCCGGGCTCCCCGATCAGAACCGGGTTATTCTTGGTCCGGCGCGACAGTACCTGCATCGAGCGGCGGATTTCCTCATCCCGCCCGATGATCGGGTCAATCTTGCCCTCAGCCGCCGCCTCGGTCAGATCGCGCGCGTATTTCTTGAGCGCGTCATAACCCTCTTCCGCCGACGCGCTGTCAGCAGTGCGACCCTTGCGGATGTCGTTGATCGCTTCATTCAGTTTCTGAGCGGATACGGCACCAGCGTCCAAAGCATCCTTGGCTTTGGATTTCACCATGCACAGCGCCATCAACACGCGTTCGACCGGCACAAAGCTGTCACCCGCCTTGGTGGCGATCTTGGTGGCCTCGTCCAGGACTTTGGCAGTCTGACCGTCCATGTAAATCTGGCTGGCGTCACCGCTGACCGTCGGGATTTTGGCCATCGCAGCGTCCAGCGCTTCGACCACGCGGTTCGGCGCGCCGCCTGCACGCGTGATCAGGTTGCTGGCCAGCCCCTGATCGTCATCCATCAATGCTTTCAAAATATGTGTGGGCTCCAACCTCTGGTGCCCCTCACGCAGCGCAATCGTCTGCGCGGCCTGCACGAATCCCCGTGCCCGCTCGGTGAACTTGTTCAAGTCCATAGCATTCTCCTTTATCTCAAGCGCCCTGAATGTGATGCGCCCGCTTGGCGGCACGCGTCGGTTTGGGCCTCACATTCAATCTGGGAAATATCTTTGACGGTTCAAGAGGCTAAGCCGCAGATTCCACACTTAACGGCGCGGTACGGAATAGACTGTATACCCTCCGGTTTTTGCGACTTGCCGTGCATTATACATGTCGACCAATGATTGCGCCGCATCGCTGCCTGAGGGGCAGGACACAAGATCAGCCGCGTCATCCAGAAAGTCGACGGTAAAGGCCGTTTCGCCGGTTAACTGGCAATCATCGTCGGTCGAACGATAGCCGCGCACAAGGCGCAGGTCCTGATTGGTCGGGGATCTGATGACCGTATCTGCGGCCTCTGGCTGCAACGGCATTTGCTGACAGCCAACCAAAGACAGAACAAACCCCGCACCCGCAAACTGTTTCATGAATCCCCCATCTTAAATGTTCTTTGTAGTGGGAGGACCATAGCACACTCAGTAATGAGGAATGCGATTTCGATCAAACATCGGTCCTGCATGGACACAAGGCGCGGAACCCGTTAGGACGCAGACGTTTGCCAAAAAGGAGCTTGCCCCATGTCCGATGACCGCCTGATCGTTGCCCTTGATGTTCCGAACGCCTTGCAAGGTCTGGCCATGGCCGAGCGGCTGGGCGATGCCGTATCTTTCTACAAGATCGGGCTGGGTATGCTGACCGGCGGTGGGCTGGCCCTGGCTAATGAGCTGAAACAGGATCACGGCAAACGCATTTTTTTGGATATGAAGCTGTTCGACATTGGCAACACGGTGGAAAACGCTGTACGCGGGTTGGCGCAGTTCGATCTGGATTTCCTGACCGTGCATGGTGATCCCCATGTGGTACGCGCCGCGAAAGAAGGTGCCGCGGGCAAGGACCTGAAAATCCTCGCCGTGACCATCCTGACTTCGCTGAACCGCGACGATCTGGATGCCAGCCTGCTGAAAGAGGGCAACGTGCAGGAACTGGTGGTTGAACGTGCGGCACGCGCTCTAGAGGCCGGGGCCGATGGCGTCATCGCCAGCCCGCAAGAGGCCGCCCTGATCCGCGCCCTGCCCCAGGCCGAAGGTCGTCTGATCGTTACTCCAGGTGTCCGACCAGCAGGCGCAGCATTGGGCGATCAGAAACGTGTGGCCACCCCGGCCAGTGCAATCAGCGACGGTGCCGATCACATCGTTGTTGGCCGCCCGATCTATCAGGCACAGGACCCAAAAGCCGCAGCCCAGGCGGTTCTTGCTGAGTTAAATTCCTTGACACATCACTGACAAGTGCCACCAAATCAGCGAATTTCCGCGCAGAAACGGCTTGCAACCAGTTGACCTAACGTCACTTTCCAGCCCAACCGTGCCAAATCGCCGCTGTGCCCCAAAACACACATGAGAAATACGAGTTTCTCATGTGTGACCTCGGTCCTATCGAAATTGGCGGTTTTGCGCGATTCTAGGGCTGTGATACTCCCCGCGGACCCTCTCTTCCTGAGGTCCGTCACCTCCCCCCGCCACTTCGCGGGGGGTCTTCTTTCGGACATGACCCTGCTTTCAGCAACCACTGGCATTTCGTGCCACAGCTGGGGCTGGTATAAGGAAACCGCTGATTGAATCGCATGAAAGGCGGGAAGATTTCATGCCCGGTCTCTGCCGAGATTGCCTGACCACATTGACCGACGAACGGCGCTGCACTGCTTGCGGCAGCCCGCGGATCAAGGCGCACCCCGAGCTGTTTGATCTGACCATCGCACATATGGATTGCGATGCCTTCTATGCTTCGGTCGAAAAGCGGGACAATCCAGAGTTGGCCGACAAGCCGGTAATCATCGGCGGCGGCAAACGCGGCGTGGTGTCGACCGCTTGTTATGTGGCGCGCATTCGCGGGGTGCGGTCGGCCATGCCGATGTTCAAAGCCTTGCAACTGTGCCCCGAGGCGGTGGTGATCAAGCCGCGCATGTCGGTCTATGCAGAAGTGTCGCGCGAGATTCGCAAGATGATGGACGAACTGACCCCGGTGGTCGAACCGCTGTCGCTGGACGAGGCGTTCATGGATCTGTCCGGCACACAGCGTCTGCATGGTGCGCCGCCTGCCGTTATGTTGGCGCGCTTAGTCCAGCGGATGAAGGATGAGTTGGGCGTGACCGGTTCTATCGGGCTGTCGCACAACAAGTTTCTGGCCAAGGTCGCCTCGGATCTCGACAAGCCGCGCGGATTCTCGGTGATCGGAAAGGCGGAAACGGCTGAGTTCCTGTACGACAAACCCGTGCGGTTGATCTGGGGCATCGGCCCTGCCGCGCAGGAATCTCTGGATCGCGCGGGTATCCGCAGTTTTTCCGATTTGCTGCGCTGGGATCAAGAGGCGCTGAGCGCACGGTTCGGATCAATGGGTTACCGTCTGTGGCATCTGGCGCGCGGACAGGACAAGCGGCGTGTCTCGGCCCATGAGCCGATGAAATCCATCAGCAACGAAACAACCTTTTTCGAAGACACCGCCAGCCTGGACATTCTGGACGGGCACATCTGGCGTCTGTCCGAAAAGGTGGCGGACAGGGCCAAGGCCAAAGGGTTGGCCGGGCGGGTTGTCACCCTGAAACTCAAACGCGCCAATCACAAGATCATCACGCGGCGAGTGTCCCTGCGCGACGCCACCCAAATTGCCGACCGCCTTTATCGCACGGCCCGCGGCCTGTTCGATCAGGTTGGTGATCAGGGGCCATATCGCTTGCTGGGCGTTGGCCTGTCTGATTTGTGCCCCGAGGCGCAGGCAGATATCTCGGGCGATTTGCTGGATCCCGGAGCCACGCAGCGATCGCAGGCCGAACGCGCCACTGATGAGATTCGGCGCCGTTTTGGCAATGATGCAATTGTGAAAGGCCGCGCGCTGCGCTGAGCTTACTCGGCCGCCAGGCGGACCGGATCATCGCCAATGCTGGCGATTTCCTGAATGATGTCGCGCAGAATCTCTTGAAACAGAGTGAAATTCTCATTCGGCACGATGTTGGCCTCGTCCATATAAAGCGCCCGGTCAACTTCGATCTGTACCGCATGTTGATGACGGGCGGGGCGGCCATAGGTCTGGGTCACATACGCCCCGGCGAAGGGCGCGTTGCGTGCCACGTTCAGCCCAGCGGACACAAAGGCTGCTTCGATCCGATCCACAACCTCGATCGAGGCTGACGCGCCAAACCTGTCCCCCAGCACCACATCTGGCCGCTTGGATTTAGCGTTGCAGGCCATGGCGACCGCCTCATGCGGCATCGAGTGGCAATCGATCAGGATCGCCTGACCGAAGGCGTCGAGCGATTCGGCCAACAAGGATTTGAGACGTGCATGATAGGGCCGCCAACAGGTGTCGATGCGCAGGCGCGCCTCATCCATTGTTAGCTTGCCGCGATAGATCGCACGCCCATTGGCCACCACGCGGGGAATCACCCCCAACCCGGATGCCACCCGGGGGTTATGCCCGGAACGTCGCGCCCCTTGGATCAGTGCCGGATCCAGCTCCTCGGCACTGCGGTTCAGATCCAGATACGCCCGTGGCAACACTGCCGAGATCAACGGTGCGCCAAAGTCAGCCGCCG
The DNA here is from genome assembly GCF_040705255.1 of Ruegeria sp. ANG10. Lineage (NCBI taxonomy): Bacteria > Pseudomonadati > Pseudomonadota > Alphaproteobacteria > Rhodobacterales > Roseobacteraceae > Ruegeria > Ruegeria sp. ANG10. Next base: position 17,188 of record NZ_JBFCVU010000018.1, on the reverse strand, counting down.
CAGAAAACAGCTGATCTACAAAGGCATCTTCCGAGGATCGAATCACATTTTCGCTTAGAACCGTGCGGTTCAACAGCGTTTCGGGATAACTCCGACCACTATGTGGAGAAGAAAATACCACGCATGACGTGCGTCTGGCGGGCATGTCCAATACATAGGGGGCGTTCGGCATGGTGACTCCTTGTTCGCATTGAACATAGACCGGAAAATAGTTCTACCAAACCCCTTGAACCCCTTTGCGACTCCTTTTATAGACCCCGCTACCGGCGCGGGGTTCCGCGCCCCATTTCGTTATGGGGTAGGACAACGCAACGGGACGTGGGCGGTTAGCTCAGCGGTAGAGCACTTCGTTGACATCGAAGGGGTCACAAGTTCGATCCTTGTACCGCCCACCATGATTTCACTGTTCCGGGTTTCCGGGGCACCCGATGAACCCAGGCGCTGGCCACGTCCTTGATGAAGGCGCCGCAGATTGGAGACAGACCAATGAAGGTCAAGAACTCGCTCCGCTCGCTCAAGAACCGGCACCGTGATTGCCGTATTGTGCGTCGCAAAGGCCGCGTCTACGTGATCAACAAGACGCAGCGCAAGTTCAAAGCTCGTCAGGGCTGAGAACTGCACATAACCACTTAAAGAAACCGCGCCTTCGAGCGCGGTTTTTTGTTTTCCAACTATGCGTTTCTTGCCTGCGCTCAGCCCCGTAAGGGGCTTGGCAAGTTTGATTTTGATATTTCGCGTTGTGATAGAGCGTTCTCGTGTTAACGTTCTCCGGATTTTCGATGACGGGAGGTCAACTTGGCCGACGGTGAAATACTCGGAACGACCCTGACCGATATGGTCGCGGATATTGGCAGGAGCGTGGCGCAAGCCGCCGAGCAACTAAGCCTCGACCAGTTGAACGCCCTGAAGAACTACCCGCAGGAGCTTCGCGACATGGGCATCCCACCGGTTTTCTATCACATGCAGGATGTCGATGTGGAATTGAAAGTCGTAATGGAGATGAGCACTAAGACGGAAGAAGGCAAGCGGCCTGCAATCATCTCGATCTTCATGGGACCGAAGTTGACCCAGACCGATACGGTCGACACCAAAAGCGCATCGACCATGCGCATGCGCTTTGCTCCGGGCCCAGTAGATGACAACAGGTCACCAGAGGACACCGATGGCACGTAAGACAGTTAAGGCCCCCAAGAGGCCACCTATTGATGTACGCGTCACCGAATTGCCCGAAGCCTTTGCGACACTGTTGCAGTCACTTGCTGACCGTCTTACCGCAATGGAGCAGCGCGAGACCACTTTGCTTCAAACAATCTCGGACCTGCAGAATCGGATTGACGATCTGGAAGAAGGCGGCGGCGGCGGCATGCTGATGGGCGCGGGGTCTCCGGTAACAAACCCGTTGGCCCAGGGTCGGTCAGAAATGAATTCGGGCGACGAAGACACTCAGGTTGTCGACGCTCAGGAATTTTCACAGGCACTGGGCGAACAGATTCTCGCCGGTTCAGACGGAAGCAGCGAGTTTACCATCGACAATGTAAAGGTCGAGGCCGTGGTCGGGCTGGGCCAAGATGGCAATAAGGCACAGATCGCAACCAACGCCAAGAAACAGGCGGTTAGCCAGAACGCATCGAAAGTTACGTTTTCGGTCCGAAGGCGGTCAAAAACGCAAATCATCGAGTGAACACAAATTTTTCAAAAGGAGTTTGAACAATGAGTATCGGGCAAGAACTGCTGAACGTTCCCTTTGCAGAAATGGTTCAAAAGCTGGCACTTTCGGTCGCTGAGTCACAAAGCGAATTGGATCGTCACTCAACTGATATGGCCAAATACATGACCGATCAGAAAATCCTGCTTCCCGATCTCTCCAATCCCGACGGCCCCGCCAAAGAATTCAGCCTAGTGTCGATGGGATTCCTCCCTGCATTCTATGCGGTGCAGGAGGCCGAGATAGAGGTCAAAATGGCGATCTCGATGACCAAACAGACCGAAAAATCAGGCAGCGCTTCAGTGAAAGGCGGCTGGGGGCCCGTGGCGGCCCAGGTCAACGCCAGCTATTCCTCGCGCTATGCCTATAGTCAGGAAGGTGCAAGCAGGTTGACCATCAAACTCGCACCGGCCGATCCGCCGGTCATGCTGCAAAAATACATGGAAGCTGTAACTCAGGCCATGCTGACCAAGGAACCGGTACTCAGCGACGATCCGGAAACTGAGCCGGCGCCGTCACCCGCACCACCGCAACCGGAAGGAAAACAGAACAGACAGCGTCGATCCTGACAGCAGCGTGCGCAGCAGGAAAGGCGAGCGACGTTTTGACCAACTAAATTTGTCGGATTTCCTTGCATCCCCCTCAGAATCGTTTAATTGACCAAATCAGTCGGGTTAATACCCGTCACGATTTTCAATGTTGGGACAAATGATGCTGAAATCCTCTACCTGCGTTGCCGCCGCTCTGACAGCTTTGATTGCAACCTCTGCCGCCGCCGAAGGCGAACTGAACCTTTACTCTTCACGCCACTACGACACCGACGAACGTCTTTATTCTGATTTCGAAAAGGCGACCGGCATCACCATCAACCGCATCGAAGGCAAGGCCGACGAACTGATTGCACGGATGGAAGCCGAAGGCGCCAACTCGCCCGCGGACATCCTGTTGACCGTAGACACCTCGCGTCTGGCGCGGGCCAAAGACGCGGGCATCCTGCAATCGGTTGACAGCGCCGTTCTCGAGGACCGTATCCCCGCCAATCTGCAGGACAATGACAACCAATGGTTCGGCTTTTCGCAACGTGGCCGCATTATCTTTTTCGACAAGGAAAACGTAGCCAACCCACCGGCCACCTACGCCGATCTGGCGAAACCAGAATACAAAGGTTTGGTCTGCATCCGTTCGTCCAGCAACACATATAACCAGACGCTTCTGGCATCGATCATCACCCACGAAGGCCCCGAGGCCGCAAAAGCGTGGGCCGAAGGCATCGTCGCTAACATGGCGCGTGATCCGCAGGGCGGCGACACCGACCAGCTGCGTGGCATCGTTTCGGGCGAATGTGATATCGCCGTGTCGAATACGTACTACTTTGCCCGCGCCATCCGCAAAGATGTCAAAGGCGTTTCGTCGGACATCGATTCAATCGGCTGGGTGTTTCCTAACCACGACAGCACCGGTGCGCACATGAACCTGTCCGGGGCCGGTGTTGCCGCGAATGCACCGAATAAAGACAACGCAATCCTGTTCCTGGAATACTTGGCCAGCGACTCGGCCCAGCAATATTTCTCGGCCGGCAATGACGAGTTTCCGGCGGTGAAAGGCGTCGCACTTGCGGAATCGGTCAAGTCACTGGGTGAGTTCAAGGCAGATGAGGTGAACCTGTCCGAGGTTGCCAAGAACCTTCCCGAGGCGCAGAAAATCTTCAACGAGGCTGGCTGGAAATAATCCTGCCCACGAAACCTGATCTCTCTGAAGGGCGCAGAAATTTCTGCGCCCTTTTCTGTTGCACCTTAATTATTTTCAGGAAATAATCTCAATAATGAAAACTATTCTCGTATATGAACATGCTGGATGATCTCTCGAACCGTCTTGCCAACCGTCTGAACGAACTGCGCCGTAGCCATGGGTGGTCATTGGAACACCTGGCCGAACACAGCGGGATCAGTCGCGCCACGCTTTCGCGGATGGAAAAGGGCGATGTCAGCCCGACCGCTGAAACACTGGGGCGGCTCTGTGCAGCTTATGGCCTGCCGATGTCCCGTCTGCTGATGATGGTCGAAGACAGTTTCGACCCCCGCGTACCGTTCGAACGGCAACCCGAATGGCGCGACCCGGAAACCGGATTCACACGCCGCTCGGTATCTCCGCCCGCCTCCGGCCTTAGCGGAGAGGTGCTGGAAGGTCATCTGCCCCCCGATACAGTGATCACATACGATGCGCCACCAAAGCCTGGGCAAGAACATCACCTGATCATGCTGGATGGCGCGCTGAAATTGACCGTGGACGGCGTCGCCCATGATTTGAATGGCGGCGATTGCCTGCGCTATCACCTTTCGGGCGCGACCCGGTTTGAAACAGCGCCCACACGTGGGGCACGGTACCTATTGGTGCTGATATGATTTCGCGCATCGACGAAAGCAGCTTTGACGCCGCGTTGGACGACCTGACCGATATCCTGCACGCCTGTGTACAGGACGGGGCCAGCATCGGGTTCATCCTGCCCTTCTCACCGGATCAGGCCCGCGCCTATTGGCAGGACCGGGTGCGGCGCGACATGCAGGCGGGCGCGCTGGACCTGTTCGTCGCCCGCGAAAACGAACGCATTCTGGGCACGGTGCAATTGATCCCGGCGGCAATGCCCAACCAGCCACACCGGGCCGATGTGGCCAAACTGCTGGTTCACCCCAACGCCAGACGCCAGGGTTTGGGGCGGGTCTTGATGGCGGCGCTTCAGGACCGGGCGAACCAACTGGGCCGAACCTTGCTGGTGCTCGACACACGCAGTACGGACCCGTCGCGCATCCTGTATCAAAGCCTAGGCTTTCAGATCGCCGGAGAGATTCCGGACTATTGCCGCAACCCATTCGAGGACCGGCTAGAACCCACGACCTATATGTACAAGAATCTAAGGTGATCCGGGCATCTGTTTCAAAAACGAAGAAATGGCAACTTATGGCCCTGTGGCAGCGTTTCGGTTTCCGCGGGGATGACTGCAAGACCATCCGCCTGCGCCAGCATCGCAACCCGGCCGCTAAATGAAGGTGCCATCAAACGCAGTCGTGGAACACCTTCGGTCGTCGTGCCGTCGATCATGATCGGACGGTATTCCTGACGGCCTGCGTGGCGCTGCAGTGGTTCTGCCAGAACCGCCTGTTCCAGGGTTGGCGGCGTATGACGCAGACCAGCCCGACGCGCCATCATGTGCGACCCGATGATCTGCCATGTCACAAAGGCCGAAACCGGATTGCCCGGCAGCCCGACATAGAGCGCATCGCCGCGCCGACCGAACATGATCGGCTTACCCGGTTTCATGGCCACCTTCATCACGTCAATCTGGCCGCCAATGGCTTCAAACAGGCGCGGCATGTGATCTTCATCGCCCACCGAAACACCACCCGTTGTGACAATCAGATCTGCGCTGTCGCAGGCCTGCCGCAAAACCTGCTCCAACCGCTCGGGGTCATCTGCGACCGGGCCTATATCCAGCAGATCGATCCACGGCTTATTCAGCAAAGCACGCAGCATATAGCGGTTCGAGTTGTAAATCTGGCCTGGACCAAGCGGTTCACCTGGTTGTTGCAGCTCATTACCGGTGGAAAAGAGTGTGACCTTCAGCTTGCGGAATACCTTCACATCGCCATACCCGGCCGAAGCCAGTGCCGCAGCTTCGCGCGCGGTGATCTCACGCCCCTGCCGCAGGATCGGGGCACCGGCCTTCAAATCCTCCCCCGCGCGGCGGATATGTTGGCCAGGTTTCGGACGGCGGGTAAATCGGATGCCGCCGGTGGTGGCCTCGCAATCCTCCTGCATCAGCACGGCGTCGAAATCGGTGGGCACCGGGGCGCCGGTGAAAATGCGCAAAACTGCACCTGCTGGTACATCATGGGCACCGCTGTCCCCGGCGGCGACACGTCCCGCGACCGGCAGGGTGAACACGGGACCTTTGCCCAGATCAGCCGTGCGGACGGCATAGCCATCCATGGCGGAATTGTCGAAGGTGGGCATGTCCACCTTGCTGGTGCAATCCTCGGCCAACACCCGGCCCGTCGCATCGATCAGCGACACGGTTTCGGTCTCGGCAACCGGGTCGGCAACGGCCAGTCCGCGGGCCAAAGCCTCTGTCACCGTCAGATACATCTGAGCGTGCTGGTCGCAACCACATCCATCAGCCATTTGAGCCCTCCAACCGGTCAAACACCTTTTCCAACCCAGCGATTTCAACGTGGGCTTTTTCTTAGTTGGAGCTTGGGCCGTCGACAGCCATCACACCCCCAAACTGTCCAGGAACACGGCAATCAGAATTGCACAGCCCGGCCAGCGATATGCCCCCAATGAACAACACTGGCGCAGAGCCGTCATTGACATAGGTCACGATCACTGTTCGCGGGCGGCCAGAGGGGATGGCACCGAAGCGTCCCCCATCCGCGAGAGGGTTTGCGTAGATTTAGAAATCCAGCCCGATATCGATGGTGCGATAAGAATGAGTCAGCGCCCCGGATGAAATGTAATCCACGCCGGTTGCCGCCACTGCGGCCACGGTGTCGCGGCTGATGTTGCCCGATGCCTCAGTCACGATCCGGCCGTCGACCAGAGCCACCGCCTGTTTCAGCATCTCGGGCGGCATGTTGTCCAGCAACACCACATCGGCGCCGCCGACCTCCAGCACTTCGGCCAGTTGGTCCAGCGTGTCCACTTCGATCTCGACCTTCATCATGTGCGAGGCGCGGGCCTTGGTGGCCTCGAGCACGGCGCGTACCCCACCGGCCGCGGCGATGTGGTTGTCCTTGATCAGGATCGCATCTGACAGGGAAAAGCGGTGATTGAACCCGCCACCATGCAGAACCGCCTGTTTTTCCACAATGCGTAGGCCGGGCGTGGTCTTACGGGTACAAGTGATGCGTGCCTTGGTGTCTTTGGTCTCGGCCACCAGCGCCGCCGTCGCGGTCGCCACCCCGGCCATGCGCCCGGCATAGTTCAGCGCCACCCGCTCACCCGACAGGATCGAAGCGGCGCTGCCCTCAATTTCCATCAATGTATCGCCTTTTGTGCAGCGTTGGCCGTCGGCGATGTGGGTGGTGACGCGCAGCATCGGGTCAACCAGACGGAACGCCAGCGCCGCCACCTGCATACCCGAGACAACCGCGTCCTCGCGCGCGTTCAGCCGGGCAGAATAAGTGGCTTCCGCAGGGATCACGGTCAGGGTGGTGATATCACCATTGGCTCCCAGATCCTCCATCAACGCGGACCGTACCATCGGTTCAAGGATCAAGTCGGGCAAGGCCGGGTATTTCATACTGTGTCCTTTGCAATGCGGTCCCGCAGGGCCAGCGCCTCGCTCAGCGTCAGGGCCGAGCGTTGGCCGGGGCCGGGGGTAAGATCGGGGAAATCGGATCGGGAATGGGCACCGCGACTTTCTTCGCGCGACAGCGCGGCAGCCGCGATCAGGGTGGCGGTGGCGGTCATGTTAAGAAACAGATCAGAGCCCGCATGCCGGGCTTCCAACGTCGCGATTTTCGTCAACGCTTGGCGCAGGCCGGTACCATCGCGCACCACACCCACATGTTCGGTCATGGTTTCGCGCAGGGCCGCCACGTCCCGTTCATTGATCGGCTCACCACCGGTGGTAAAACAAATGTCCACCTCAGCCGCGTCCTGCGCGCTCACAACAGTTGCAATGTCGCGCGCGCAAGAGCGGGCAAAAACCAACGCCTCAAGCAACCCGTTCGACGCCAGCCGGTTCGCCCCATGCAACCCGGTCGAGGCCGCCTCGCCACACACCCACAGCCCAATCAGTGAGCTGCGCCCAGCCAGATCGGTCTCAACCCCGCCCATGTGATAATGCGCCGATGCGGTCACGGGGATGGGGTCGGTCGCAGGATCGACACCATTGCGCAGGCAGGCCTCGGTGACGGAGGGGAATTGCGTGGCCATCTCGGCCCCGATGGCTTGGCGCGTGTCCAATGCCGGGTATTTGCCCGCCTGCGCCTGCAGGTAAACGGCGCGCGCGACCGTGTCGCGAGGGGCCAGTTCAGCGTCGGGATGGATATCAGGCATAAACCGGTGGCCGGCGTTGTCGATCAGGACAGCACCGTCGCCACGAAGCGCCTCGGTTGCCAGTGGCGTCGGGTCTTCGCCCACGTCGATGGCGGTGGGGTGGAACTGCACGAATTCGGCATCTGCTATGCGCGCACCCGCACGGGCCGCCATGCCGATCCCCTGTCCGCGGATACGTGCAGGATTGGTGGTTTGGGCATAAAGGCCCGAGGACCCCCCCGTGGCCAGAACATGCGCTGATCCGCACAGCAATATCGGCGGCGCATCGGCGGCATCGGCGCGGGTCAGGTAAACGCCGGTCACTTGCCTTCCGTCGCTTTCCAGCCCGACAGCCTGCGCGCCTTCGATCACTTGAATCGATGGCGTTCGACGCACTTCCTCGATCAGGGCGCGCATAATCTCGGACCCGGCTTGATCACCCTTGACGCGCACCACGCGGGCAGCGGAATGCGCGGCCTCGCGCGATTGCACGAACCCACCATCGGCAGTGCGGTCAAACCCGGTGCCCAAGTCGGACAGATCATAAATATGTTCCGGCGCGGCATTTGTGACGAACTCGGCCACCTCGCGCAGGACCGACCCGGCCCCGGCGCGCATGGTGTCGTCTGCATGGGCTTCGGGGCTGTCCGTTCGCGCCATGGCAGCGGCAACACCGCCTTGTGCCCAGGCCGAGCTTGCACCCGATCCCAGCGGTTCAGGCGAAATCATCACCACCGGGCAAGGGGCCAGCTTCAGGGCCGCATAGACTGCCGCCAATCCGGCCCCGATAATGACCACTCGCGGCGTCTCAACGCTTTGCATGTCGCGGATCAAATACCCAGCTGGCGTGACAAGTCGATCATGCGTTGCACCGACAGGCGGGCCTTGTCCGCCACTTCGGCGTCAACCTCGACCTGCCCGGTCATGGTATCAAGCGCGAACAGCACTTTTTCCAACGTGATCTTCTTCATGTAGGGGCACATATTGCAGGGACCTACGAACTCGACCTCGGGCAGTGAATCCGCAATATTCGACGCCATCGAACATTCGGTTATCAGCAGCGCCTTTTCCGGTTTTTCGTCAGTGACATATTTGATGATGCCGCTGGTGGAGCCCGAGAAATCAGCCTCGGCCACAACGTCTGGTGGGCATTCGGGGTGTGCGATCAGGCGGGTGCCCGGGTTCCATTCCCGGAAATCGCGCAAGTCCTGCGGGCTGTATTGTTCGTGTACGATGCACGACCCTTCCCACCAGACCACATTTTTCTGCGGCACATCGCGTGCCACGTTCTGCGCCAGATACTGATCCGGCGTCATGATGACCGTGTGGCTGTCTTGCGCCGCAACAATCTGGGCGGCATTCGACGAGGTACAACAAATATCTGACGCCGCTTTGACCTCGGCGGTAGTGTTCACATAAGACACAACTGGCGCACCTGGATACCGGCGGCGCATTTCCTCGATCCCTTCGGCGGTGATCGATTCCGCCAGCGAGCATCCCGCCTCCATATCCGGCATCAGGACCGTCTTGTCCGGGCTAAGGATCTTGGATGTCTCGGCCATGAAATGCACACCGCATTGCACAATCACATCTGCCTCGACCTCGGTCGCTTTGATCGCCAGTTGCAGGCTGTCGCCGCCGAAATCCGAAATGCCATGGTAAATCTCAGGCGTCATGTAGTTATGGCCCAGAATGACCGCATTGCGCTGGACCTTCAGGTCGTTGATCGCCTTGACATAGGGCGCATAGATCGCCCAATCGACGGGCGAGACCACGCGGGACATGCGGTCATAGATATCGCTCATGCTTGCGGCAAGCTCGGGCGATGGGGTCAGATCATATTTTTCGGAGAGATGCGCACGCTGCGCCGGTAGGTCGAACACGGGACTGTTTTTCTGCCTGATGGATTCGTGACGCACTTAATATGGGGTTTATCGTGGATTTACCACCACTGTTAACAGAAGAATGTTCCAATATTCCCAGCTCTGGCGGAACTATCTTATCAATTCAGGCGCAACAGACCTTCTCGGCCAGCACCTCAAGCATCTCGGGGGCTGATCTTGCTCGAAAAATGGTCAGCCACAAAGTCGATCAAGGCCCGCACGCGCCGCGGTAAAAATGGCATTTCCGGGCGCATAATAAAGACCCCACCACCGGCATTCGGTTCAGCATGATCGTTCAAGACCGAGGTCAAACGACCAGTGCGCAAGTCATTCGAGACAAGAAACTCCGGCAGCCAAGCAATGCCGTGCCCGGCGCAGCACGCCGCATGGAGCGCTTCGAGGCTGTTACATGAAAACCCCGGCCCAAGACGTGATATGGGACCCGCTGCTCCCGTGAATCCCCAATCCGACAGCTGTTTTTCCGGACCCAGGCGCAGACATTTATGCGCGGTCAACTCTTGTGGTTGCTGCGGAGCGCCATGCCGCTCAAGATAGGTGGGTGCTGCGCATGGTATCCGCCGATTGTTCATCAGCTTCCGCGACACCAGAGATGAGTCCGGTAAGACGCCGCTGCGGATCGCGATATCAAAACCTTCTCCGACCAGATCAACAACCTTGTCCGTCAACAGCATGTCAATCTCAACCTCGGGGTTGAGATCCATGAATTCAATGATCAGAGGGACCACGTGTCGTTGACCAAAAGCCGCCGAACTTGTCAGGCGGATCGTGCCATGCAGGCTGTCGGCACCATCGGCAATATCCTCTTCCAGTGCCGTCAGGCGGGCGAGAATTTCGCGCGCCTCCTCTACATATCGCTGTCCCGCTTTGGTCAATGTCATGCGCCGGGTCGAGCGGATAAGAAGCGGCACCCGCAACCTCTGCTCTAGCTGATACACCCGCTTGCCCACGGCAGACGGGGTGTATCCCAACGCGCGGGCCGCAGCCGAGAAACTGCCGTGATCGACCACGGCCAGAAGGATTTCCAGTTCAGCCTTTTGTGTCATTTGATCCAAAAACTATCAGAAACTAATCTCAATCCCTACATTATCAAAAGAGATTGTCCAAATTATCTAAGGTGGAGATCAAATACCAAGGATAACCACCTTGCCCGCCACCTCGAATATCTCCCTCTTCACTCCGCTTACACTGCCGAACGGGCGTGTTTTGAAGCACAGGATCATCAAATCGGCCATGTCGGATTCACTGGCCGACGGTCAGGGCAACCCAACCGATGCACAGATGCGTCTGTATGAACGTTGGGCAACAGGGGGTGTGGCCGCGTCAATTATCGGCGAGGTGCAGGGTGACCCTCATTTCCCTGAAAAGCCGGGCAATCTGGTGCTTGATGAACACGCCGACATGGCGGCCTTTAGCCATCTTGCCCGGCGCGGGTCGACCGACGGCGCGCAGCTTTGGTTACAACTCGGCCATGCCGGGGCGTTGGCGCATCTACCGATCAGCCAGCCCAGAGGCCCAAGCGCCATCGACTTCCCAGAATTTCGCAGCGAAGCCATGTCTTTGTCCGAGATCAGAGCCATCCCGGATCAATTTACCCGCACTGCCCATCTTGCATCCAAACTTGGATTTGGGGGCGTCCAGATCCATGCCGCGCATGGGTTTCTTTTGAGCCAGTTTCTCTCTCCCCTCTTCAACCGGCGCACTGATGGCTATGGCGGTGCAATCCACGCGCGGATGCGCCTGCTGATCGAAACGGTCGAGGCCGTTCGCGCCGAAGTTCCCCGCAGCTTTACTGTTGCCGTCAAACTCAACGCCACTGATCATCTGGACGGCGGCCTTACAGAACAAGACGCGCTGAAGGTGGTTGCAGGGCTGGAAGGGAAAGGTGTTGATCTATTGGACATCAGCGGCGGAACTTATTTCCCGGGCGCTCCGTCCAGTTCCGATCGTACGTCCAAAGGCCCCTATTTCCTTGACTTCGTTCGTGCGGCGCGCGGTTTAACCGCGATCCCGCTTATGGCCACCGGAGGATTCAAGCGCCGTGAAGAGGCAGAAGCCGCGATTATGGCGGGGGATGTTGATGCGGTGGGTATCGCGCGGGGTCTTGTTCTTGATCCCGCTTTGCCGCGGACGTGGCAGGCGCGACAACACGAGGCCCCCATCCCCCGCTTCACCACCCTTCCACCCGGAGGGATGACCGCGTGGTATACCATGCGCATGACGGATATCGGGGCGGATCAGGAAGGATCGGTGGATCGCGATATTACCCAGGCCATCACCGAATACGAAAACCGCGACGCACAGCGCGCAAAGATCTGGCAGAACCGGTTTAATTCCAGGTCAAAGCAAACCTGAGACAGCCGATCAGCTGGTTATATGAAATCGCGCTCAAAAGCACCGCGCCAGCACCACAGTCGGACCAATCGCGGTCTAGATTCCATTTTAAGAGAAATCCCTCATGAGTTGTGTTTTTTTACCACAACCCAACACGCCAATTCAGATAAACCTGAGTTGAGATTGACTACCATGATCAGAGGGATAGTCAGGATACAGAATATTTAGATTTGAGGTTTCGATTTCATATGGATGGGTTCTCATCTTCTCTGGGCCTACACCTTATAGCAGATTTTTTCGATGCAAGCGCACTTTACGATCCTTCCCCAGCAGAAGAGGCCCTGAGACGCGCGGCAATTGCTGCCAATGCTCAGGTTCTTGGGATCAACATGCGCGATTTCGGACAACGGGCAGGTTTCACAGGCATGGCTCTCTTGGCCGAGTCGCACATCTCGATCCACACCTGGCCCGAACACGGATATGCCGCCATCGATATCTTTATGTGCGGTGACGCAGAACCGCAGCGCAGCTTAGAGGTCTTGAAGTCCTATTTCCGCCCCCAGCGCGTCGACGTGCAATCCATACGACGCGGTCTGATCGAACAGAGCAGACACCGTCTGGCGGTGGCGGGCTGCTAAAGGGCGGATGACGGAACTGCGCAGATGCCCGGTCACGATATGTCTCATACTATGCGCAATAGTCGTGTATGCGCTGTGGGGTCCGGTTCGGCATTCCGGGCCCATTGTGACGCTGCCCGATCATCTGTTGTATTCAATCCGGCATGGCAATCTGAACCATCTGACGCTCAATTGCCTTCTGATCCTTGTGGGTGGCAACCTCAGCGAACCGCACTTGGGCAGCGCCCGAACCGCAGGGCTTGTTATTCTTTGCGCCGTTGCCGGAACGGCAACAGAATTTGCATTGGCCGGACCTGGCTTTGTGGGGCTGTCAAGTGTCGCCTATGGGCTGGTTTCCTATGGCGTGATTGCCACAAGCACACCGGGACGGCGCCGCTGGATGCTGGTGCTAATCGTCCTTGTTCTTATGGCCGAGTTTCTGTTTCTGCGCCCTCAGATCGCCGTTTTCACCCATATCACATCAGCCTTGATCGGAGGAGGACTCGCCATGTTTAGCGCCCTGTTCGGCTCAAAGGGGCCAACACTAAAACCTATGGAATGGCTGCATGTTTCCCCGGCTGTCCAAATCATCGCCCAGACCGACGAAGATGACGCCGACGAAGCCGAAAACAAGTTCGTGCATGAAGGAACGGACAACATGTTCGTCCTGCAGGACCGGGGCGAGGTGCTGGGGCTGATAGGCTACTGCCTCGACGAAGATGCGCCGGATATTGCCTGGCTGTCCTGGACTTATCTGGACCAGGCTCATGCGGGCAAGGGGCTGGGAAGCCAGATGCTGAACGACTTGCTTGGCAAACTGGCACAGATGCATGTCCGCAAGATATTCATCGAAACCAGCGACTATGAAGAGTTTGGCAAAAAGCTCTATGCCGCGGCGCATAAATTGTATGAGGAATTCGGGGCCGAAGTCGAACTGACGGTACCCGGGTATCACGGCCCACGCGAAGCCAAGATCATCTATGGATTGGACAACCCCGAAGCGCCCGAAATACAGGCGGCAGAACCATCACCAACCACTGGCCTGAGCTTCACCGACATTCACAAAGCCGCCGAAACTGACGACGTTGCCGGCCTGCGCTGGTGCGAAACCAGCACCGGGCTGAGCGGGCTGGATCAACAGCTTTCGTTGGCGCGCGCGCAAAGTTATCGCATGGCCGTTCTGGCCATCCCATCCGACCTGTCCAACGCCAACGCAACAGACCTGCAGGCCCATGGCCTGAAAAAATGCGGCGAGCTCAAAGAGTTCTACGGCAAAGACCTGCATCAGGTCTGGTGGAGCAGCAATCTTGGCGAAACCTGAATCACAATCTCAAATGAATAGGAGAAGTTATGTTTGGAAACATTAAAACGATAGCCATTGTTGGCGTTGTGGGCTTTGTGGCCTATTCGATGTTTTTTAGCTCGAAGTCCGAGCAAACCGCCGATCTCGGGCAGGTTCTGGACCGGACCGAATTCGCGATCAACCAGTATCAGGAATATCTGGAAGCCAACAGCATCGCCGAAGCATCTGACGAGCAGGTGGATGAGTTCACCGGATACCTGGCTCAGGTCATGAACTCGGACCCGCGCTTTTACGACGAACCGCTAGGCATGGAGGTTCTGTCCGACGCCAAATTTTCGGGCTTTGTCGATCCGAACGCAAACGGCACCCGCGACTCGAGCGAGGGTGAGATTTTCACCATCGAGATTGACGAGGCCAACAACCGCCTGATCGCCACCGACACCACCGGCCAATCCGCGGGCTTGCGGTTCTCGGGGGCAGGTTTCCTGGCGGGGGCTCTGATCGGCAATCTGATCAGCCGCCAACGCTCGGCCGGTATCACCGCGTCCAGCTTCAACAACCGGTCTGTGACGCCGCGCAACAGCTACTCGGCCCCGCGCAGCTCCCGCTCGGGCGGTTTGCGCGCCGGTAAATAAGACGCCGCGACCACACCAAACCCCACTCAGACCCGGCGCGTTAACAGTGCTGGGTCTTCCCGTTTTCGGATTTTGAAATGACTGATACTCTGACACTGCGTTATACTGCGCTGCCCCGGCGGCAGGCGATGGTTCTTCTTGGCGCAATCCTTGTTGTTGCCCTTTGTGGCATTGTCTACGAATTGATCATCGGTACGGTGTCCAGCTATCTGCTTGGAAACTCGGTCTACCAATTCTCACTTACGATCGGGTTTTTCATGTTTGCCATGGGCGTGGGGTCCTACGTGTCCCGTTTTTTCCACGGCAATCTGATCCAAACGTTCATCTGGGTTGAACTGATTCTGGCACTGATAGGCGGCCTGTGCAGCATATCACTTTTCTTGCTTTTTCCTTATGCGCCCTGGTTTTACACAGTGGGTATGTTCACCTTCATCTCGGCCATCGGATTTCTGGTCGGGTTGGAAATACCGCTGCTGATGCGGGTTTTGTCGGAAAGCAAAACAACGCGGGAATCCATCGCAGATGTGCTGTCGCTGGATTATATCGGCGCGCTTGGGGGATCGGTTCTGTTTCCCATCCTGTTGCTGCCGTCGCTTGGGTTGATCACATCGTCTTTCGCCATCGGCCTGACCAACGCCATGGTTGGCCTGCTCAGCGTCCTGTGTCTGCGCGACCAACTGGATGCGCCCAAACGGATGCTGGCCTGTGCCATTGGCACCATAGTTTTGTTGTTCGCCCTGACCCTTGTGGCCGGGCGCATCACTGCATTTGCGCAGGATCATCTGTATTTTGATCGCATCGTCTGGCGCAAACAGTCGCAATATCAATCGTTGGTCGTTACCAATACTTGGCAAAAAAACGACGTGCGCCTGTACATTGATGGCCATCTGCAATTCGCTGAAACCGACGAATACCGCTATCACGAGGCGTTGGTCCACCCCGCCTTGTCCTGGGGGGACAGCACCCCAAAGTCGGTTCTGGTGTTGGGCGGTGGCGATGGGCTGGCCGTGCGCGAGATTTTGAAGCACCCCAGCGTTGAGCGTATTGATCTGGTAGATCTTGACCCAGCGATGACCGACCTGGGGCGCAATCTGGCCCCCGTCGCACGTCTGAATGACAACAGTATGGAGGCATCCATACTAAGCGTTCACAACACCGACGCCTTCAACTATGTCAAATCCACCGATCAGACCTATGACCGGATCATCATCGACTTTCCCGACCCGCATAGCGAGGCGCTGTCAAAGCTTTATTCGGTCGAGTTCTACGCCATGGTTCAGGATATTATGTCCCAAAACGGCGTTCTGATGACGCAAAGCAGCTCACCTTTCTTTTCGCCCCATACCTATTGGACGATATCGGAAACCCTGTCCGAGATGTTCCCGCAGGTGGTGAACTATCAGATGTCGATCCCTTCTTTCGGGGTTTGGGGTTACAACCTTGCGACCAATGAAGCCACGTCTACGCTGGGGGATCTGCCCGAGGGTCTGAGGTTTATAACGCCTGAGGTTTTTTTGGCCGCGCAGGTATTTCCCAGCGACATGTTGCCCAGACGCGAGCTTGCAGTGAATTCCATCTTTGACCCCGGCATCTACCAGGAATACGCGCGCGACGTGTCCGGCTATTGAGCCTGGACGAAAACTGAGCGTCGCCCACCTCTCAGATCAGGTCTAACAAGCGGACACTGTCGAAAAAGGTCTGCATCGTCAGAGATGTAGGTGCTCTCATAACGCTGCATTACCGGCTTAGATTTCATTGAAGAAAATCCTTGAAGTTTGCCCATAATTCCGCGCGATATTTGCGCATAACTTTGCGCGATTTGCCCAAAAGTTTGCACACTCCCCTTTTCGGTGCCGGATTAAATCCTTCCGAAAGTCTCTTTGAGTTCTGCGACTTGAGCTACATCCAGCAACCGGGTTGGCAAACCGCGCAAAGCCACTAGCAGCTTGGCTGTTTCTTCCAACTCTTCTGCAGCACAGACAGCTGAGAACAGATCCTTTCCCGAGACGACAGGGCCATGGTTGGCTAGCAGAACAGCACTATAATTGCCGCCCAGTTCACGGATCAAATCACCGGATTTCGGGTCGCCCGGCTTGACGTATGGAACCAGTTTGACCGTGCCGACGCGCATCACCACGTATGGTGTCAGCGGTGGAATACAGTCATTGGGATCGGTGTCTTCCAAACACGACAGTGCGGTGGCCCAGGTCGAATGTAGATGCACCACTGCACCAGCTTCTGGCCGCGTCTCGTAGAAGGCTTGGTGCAGAAAGACCTCCTTGGTCGGCTTGTCGCCGGAGACGTGGTTGCCATCCAAATCAATCTTGGCAATGCGCTCGGGGTCGATATCGCCCAGGGTCGAGTTGGTGGGTGTCATAAGGATGCCGTCGTGTAGACGGGCAGAGACATTGCCCGCTGTGCCGACGGAAAAGCCACGCGCAAACAGCGAGGCACACAGCTCTGACATCTGCCGTCGCAGCGCCAGTTCTTCAGAACTCATTTGACTGCCTCCATCATTCTCAGCGCTTTTGCGAAAAAGTCCGGAGCGCCGAAGTTTCCAGACTTTAGAGCCAGCGCAATGGGTTCAGTTTTTCCAACGCTCAGGACTGGCACGCCCGGGTCGATCTCTGGCCCAATTGACATGGCTGGAGACCCCA
>NZ_JBFCVU010000017.1:0-30726 GCF_040705255.1 Ruegeria sp. ANG10 | reverse complement strand
CGAAGTTTCTGGGTAGGCCCAATGCTATCCCGGATCCCCCGGAAATGAGCTGGGCATCCTTCAGAGCCTCGCCCCAGGCCAGCAAATCCGCGTCCGAAATCGCATCACCGATCACAAAGCGCTCGTCGGCGTTCTGCAACGCATTAGCAATCGCCTCTGACCCTTGCTTCACGGCGTCAATTGATACCAACCCAACCGCTTCGTCGGTTTGATGCTGCAACCATCGCCGGATGTTCGCATCCGTCATCGGAGTAAGAGGGTGATTTTCCATCCCGGACTCGTGCAACAGCTTGCCGAGCACAA
The DNA here is from genome assembly GCF_040705255.1 of Ruegeria sp. ANG10. Lineage (NCBI taxonomy): Bacteria > Pseudomonadati > Pseudomonadota > Alphaproteobacteria > Rhodobacterales > Roseobacteraceae > Ruegeria > Ruegeria sp. ANG10. The sequence goes on along the minus strand of NZ_JBFCVU010000017.1, from coordinate 30,423 downwards.
AAAGATGGCCCTGATAGATCGTTCGCCCAGTTGTCGGAAAGGCCGGGCAGAAAACCACCTTTTGCGCGCCCAGTTCGTTGGCCAACGCTTCCGCAACCGGGCCGATATTTCCCTCCATAGTGGAATCAAAGGTCGAACAATACTTGAAGATGAACTGCTGGCATCCTTGGTCCGCGAGCCACCGCAAAGCGCCAAGACTGTCTGCAACAGCTTCCTCGACCGGTGCAGTGCGGCTTTTGAGAGAGATCACGCCTGCTTCGATCTCGTTATCCGCCGAGGCGGTCGGAATACCCGGAAACTGAGCCGTTCGTAACCCACCTTCCGGCTCACAGCCCTTGGCCAAGGTGTTCGCAATATCACTCGCACCTGTAAAATCGTCCGCTATGACACCGATCTTCATAGTTTGATGTCCCTTGTTGGCCCGGGATCCAGCCTATGGATATGCGGTGCCGCTCCGACGGGAAAAATCTCTCGCACAAGTGGATCATGGCCGGGCACGATGAGTCGAGGGTGCGAGGCCAACCTCTCGAGCGTCTCGAAACCATCCATCATGTCTTGCAGGTCGACGACGATGGGAAACGCTTTGCGCGCCATGAAATTCTCATAGTAATGCGAGGCATCAGAGGCGAGTACCATCCACCCGGCTGCCGTTCTCACGCGAACGCATTGCAACCCGCGCGAATGCCCACCGATGCAGTGCACCGTGACCCCATCTGCAATCTCGGCTTCTCCATCGTAGAACACGACCTTGCCTGAATAGAGGCGCTTTACGACCTCGCACACATGGCCAGCCGTGAAAGGCGCACGTAGGTGGTCATGGCACATGCAGGGGCCTGTGGCGAAGGCCATTTCCGCCGACTGTATGTGCAACTTTGCGTTGGGGAACATATGCAGCCCCCCTGCGTGGTCATAGTGAAGATGGGTCACGATGACCTCAGTCACCGCTTCCGGCGCGATGCCTAAGGGTCGCAAAGCCTCGCGAGGGTCCATCGCGATGGGACGACCACGGGCGGCAGCCTCTTCGGTATCGTAACCAGTATCAACCAAAATGACTTTGTTGCCGCGTTTGAGCACCCAAACGAAATAATCCATCGCATGAAGCGCGTTGTGATTATCATCAATGATGAAACTATCAGCTCGCGTCCGGGCATTTCGATCCGCGTATTTCACCGCGTGGATTTCCCAATCGTTCATCGGATGACCTCGGAATACTGGTGAACCACCTTGGTGGCGATCATATCAGCCACAGCCGTATCGAAGGACCGAAAATGCGCACTTTCTAGGTGTACAGAGAAGGCCGCGCTGTCATCATAAACCTCATAGAGAAAAACTGTCTCGGGATCGTCGCCGAGGCAAACGTCAAACTGCTGACATCCGGCTTCGTCACGCAAAGAGGTTGAAGCGTTTTCGACCATCAGCGGTAAAAAAGTGTCTCTCGTACCGGGTTTGAGAGTGAAAGTGACAGTGACTACAAACATCAGACAGAAAGTCCTTTCAGACGTGAGAAAGCGCGCTTTGCAACGGGCAGCTGGCTGAGGATCAGACCAATGTTGAGTACCAGCAGAATGGCCGCACCGGGTCGCGAAAAGAAGACCGAAAGATCCCCATCCGACAGGAACAGCGACCGGCGGAAGGTTTCGTCAAACAGGCTGCCTAGAATAACCCCGATTACCAACGGCGCGATTGGGTATTTCATCAAGTTCATGAAATAGGCAACGGCGCCTACTCCAAGCATCAGGTAGAGATCATTGATGCCACCACCAACGCTGAAAGACCCAATTGTTGTCAGAACCATAACGACGGGCAAGAAGATGGTCTGCGGGATGGCGAGTATTTTGATAAAGACCCGAGCCGTGAAAAGCCCCATCAAGAACATTGTCAGGGAGGCCAGCACAAGGATTGCAACCACGCGCAGAATGATCTCGGGATCAATCGTCGGTCCCGGGATCACGTTGTTAATTTTGAAAGCGCCCATCAAAGCGGCGGCCGGTGGCGAACCAGGAATGCCCAACACCAGAAGCGGGATCAGAGCACCTCCAATACAGGCGTTGTTTGCGGTCTCTGAGCACAGCAGACCTTCCAAAGAGCCTTTTCCAAACTTGTCGCCCTCGGCAGATACGGTCTTGCCGACACCGTAGCTAACCCAACCGGCGACATCTTCACCGACGCCAGGAAGTGCTCCTACCCCCGTCCCAATCACCCCTGACCGGCCAATCGTGGGCAGGTAGCGTCGGATGGAGCGAAGGTTCGGAAGAATGCGGCCTTTCAGGGCCAGAACTTTCCCGGCCTCAACGTGCCTCAAACCGTCGATGATTTGGGGTATAGCAAAAGCCCCCATCAAAACTGGCACGACTTGAAACCCGCTCATCAGATAAGGCCAACCGAAGGTATAACGAGGTTCAGACAACAGAGGGTCAAGCCCTACCATGGACATCGCAAGCCCGATCAGACCGGCGATCCATCCCTTAATCACCAGGTCTTCGCTCATCAAAGTGCCAGAAAGCAGAATGCCGAAAAGGGCAAGGAGAGCTTTCTCCGGGCTTGCGATGTTCTTTGAAACCAAAAGCAGCGCCCAGACAAAAATCAAAAGCGTGATGGTCCCGATAACTGTGCCAATGAAACTGGCCGTCGTGGTCAGCCCAAGTGCTTCACCCCCTCGACCCGCTTTGGCCAGTGGGTAGCCATCCATGGCTGTCGCCGCGCTGGCTGCTGTGCCCGGAATGTTCAGCAGAATAGACGGGTAAGAGCCGCCGTAAATCGCGCCAACATAGGCCCCGAGCAAAGCGATAAGCGAATAGTCCAACGGGATTTTGTTGCCGAAGAAACCCGTCAAGATCGTCACTGCCAGGGTTGCCGTAAGGCCGGGCAATGCGCCGAATGTGATGCCCAGGAATACGGATGCGATTAAATACAGATAGGTCAGCGGGTCCACTGCCAGACCCACGAATGCAGTCCCAAATCCAGCCAGTTGCGAAAGAATAAAGTCCATCCGGTCAGTCTTTCCATAGCGGACGAAGCGTCACGTAGTAGTGGTATTCGATTTGCTTGAAGATCAGCCCGCCGCGCGCGGGCACGTTCTGCCGGAAAACAAAGGCCATCGCACAAACGAGGATGAGCGGGGCAAGTATTGCCACCAATGGAACGAACCGCAAAACGCGTTCAGAAGCCGCTTTGGTCAACACCACTAGTGTTAACGCGACCCACAAGGCCAGTGTAAACCAATCATCGCCGTGTGCATTCCAATCCGCCTGAGCAGGAAACACGGCGAACGCAAACAAACCGGCGACGACAACTGCGATACAGGCCACCAAAGCACGCCGCGCGTGACCGCCGTAGTAGCCGTAAGTCAAAGCTGTAATCAGTAACCCCGAGCACAAAATGAAGTCCACTCTGGGAACCAGTCCGACGACATATGCAAGAAGGATCAGGCCTAGTGTTGAAGCTCGATAGGCTTCCGACTTGTCCCATCCGATCCCTAGAGCGCTGGCCGCGTTTTTGGCACCGCCAGAGCGGATCGAAATAGCCAACAAAATGAACGACAAAACAAGTAATCCACCGAAGATGAACAACGGTACAATTGCTGCCGAGTTGTACCAGTCCGACCCACTAACACCTGCGCGGTTTTCACCCCAAAACGGGATGTCCGACGTCTTCCAAAGGAAAAAGGTGGAAATTGCTATCAGGACAATCGATGCCCAGAAATCACGCGCCCGCATGATCAGTGTTTCGTCAGGTTTGTCCATTGCCTGCCTCTTGTCGGAAAGGGCGCGATCGGGCGCACCCTTTCAAAAGTGATTGGATTAGGGCTTTGCTATACCCAGCGACGCGGGATCGACCGTGGCAGCACCAAGATCCTGCAAGGTATAGGCAAAGGTAGCTTCGAGGTTCGCAAACAGCTCTTGAGCTTCCTCGCCGTGTTGACCTCCGACATCATAATTGTTTGCCGCGGCCCATTCGGCGACAGTATCGGACGCAATCGCCTGTTCGAATGCATCGCCAAGGGCAGCCTTGACGTCGTCTCCAGCCGAGCTGTGGACAGCAAACCCAATTGCCTGTTTGAGCGGCAAGTATTGATCGAGTCCGTCATAAATCCCAAAGGCGGAAGGCACCGTTGCCCCTGCAATCTGCGCGTCTTCGGGCGTCAGCATCGCGAGCGGCTTCAATTGACCGCCTTCGATCAACGGGGCCTGTTCAGCTAGGGAAGTCACAACCAACGCAACTTCACCCGCTATCGCTGCTTCCTGACCTGGCGCTGAGCCTTTGTATGGAACAAATTTGAATTCAGTCCCGGCCCCCTTCTCGATGGCCAGAAGGTTCAAGTGGTGGATCGAACCCGCGCCCGAAGCCGCCGCTGGAATAGTGCCAGGAGCAGCTTTTGCGGCGTCGACCAGCTCTTCCAGAGTATTGTAAGGGCTGTCCGCTGGAACCGAGATCAGATCAGGCGATCCACCAACAATGAACGGGTACCAAAAATCAAATTTCTTATCCCAACCACCCTGCACAGCAGCGGTGACGTTCGACTCTGACAGACCAACCAATGTGTAGCCATCGTCTGGTTGGTTCATGACGTAGACCATGCCGTTGGAGCCTGCGACCCCACCTGTTTGATTGATCACGTTGATTGAGACCGGAAGGTGCTTTTCCATCTCGGCCATGATCATTCGGTTGATCGTATCCGTACCTCCTCCGGCCCCCCAGACCACAGCTGTGGTGATATCACGATAGGGATAATCCTGCGCAACAGCTGCCCCTGCAATCCCGGTCGCCATCGCGGCTGCGGCCGCCAACCGTCCTAGCTTTAGTTTCATTTCCAAGTCCTCCCAAACAACTTTGCGTTTATTATTGCATTTATTTGCGTATACATTAAAGAATGCGTTGTCAACGGACTGTAGTGAAAGCTGCTATCGCGCTATGAATGCGAAACGGGAAGGAAGCGGGCTAAGATGAAGAGAAGTTATGATGTGGCAGTGTTCCAGGGGGACGGAATCGGCCCGGAAATTATGGCCCCTACGCTTGAAATCCTGCGTCAGCTCTCGCGCGGCAGTCCTTCCTACGAACTGGTGTTTACAGACGCTCCGGCGGGCGCAGGCCACTACGCCAAAACTGGAGAATCGTTTCCAGCTGGGTCACTCGAAACTGCACGCAACGCCGACGCGATTCTGCTATCTGCAATGGGTTTGCCGGATGTTCGCTACCCAGACGGAACCGAGATTTCACCGCAGATCGATCTGCGAAAGCAACTGGGGCTTTTCGCTGGTGTGCGACCAGTAAAGGTAACCAGCGGACAAATGACCCCCTTGGCGCTGCCTCCCGGAAAAGAGATCGACTTTGTCTTGATACGCGAAAGCACAGAAGGGCTGTTCTTCACCCAAGGCGCTGGTGAAGTCACCGAACACGATGCGCGTGAGACTCTGCTGATCACTCGTGAGGTGTCCGAAAAACTGTTCCGTTTCGCGTTTGAACTCGCCCAGAACCGCAAAAAAACCGGACGCGGCCGGGGTCGAGTTACATGTGTCGACAAAGCCAATGTATTTCGCGCCTTTGCGTTCTTCAGATCGATGTTTGATGCAGAAGCGGCACACCATCCCGAATTGCAGGCAGACCATGCCTATGTTGATGCCACCGCTCTATGGATGGTTCAAAAGCCTTGGGAATTCGATGTATTGGTGACTGAGAACATGTTCGGAGACATCCTCTCCGACCTTGGCGCGGGTCTCATGGGTGGTCTTGGACTGGCTCCGTCAGCGGATATCGGATTGAATCATGCTGTATTCCAACCCTGCCATGGTTCCGCTCCAGACATTGCAGGACAGGGTATTGCCAACCCTTTTGCGATGATCCTGTCCGCGGCAATGATGCTGGAATGGTTGGGTTTGACCCGTGATCACCCAGGCCTGTCCAATGACGGCGAACGATTGCGTGAAGCCGTGGAAAAGGTGACTGCGAACGGACAAAACCTGACGCGTGACCTAGGTGGCACCGCCGGAACGCAGGACGCAGCCTCATCGGTATTGGAAGCATTGCGGGCATGAATACTCAACAAGCCATCAGGGTCGCGTGTGTGGGTGCGGGGTATTTCAGCAGGTTCCACTACGAAAGCTGGTCCCGAATGCCCGGAGCGGTTCCGATTGCATCCTGCAACCGTGATATCAACAAGGCGAAGGAAACAGGACTGGCCGCTTACGACGATCTGTCAAAAATGCTGGAGGCGGAAAAACCAGATCTCGTGGACATCATCCTTCCACCTGTGGCGCAGGCCGCCGCCATCCGAACGGCACTGCGGTTTGGTATCAAGTGGCTGATCTGCCAAAAACCTTTCTGCATGTCATTGGATGAAGCTAAGAAGATCGTTTCCGAGGCTGAAGCATTAGGCGCAACTATTGTCGTGCATGAGAATTTTCGCTTTCAGCCCTGGTATCGAGCGATCAAGGTAGCGATGACCGAAGGTCGAATTGGAACACCTCTACAAGCGACTTTCCGGCTTCGGCCCGGCGACGGACAGGGACCACGCGCCTACCTTGACCGGCAGCCGTACTTTCAGGACATGCCACGTTTTCTGGTGCATGAAACAGCGGTTCACTGGGTAGACACATTCCGATTTTTATTCGATGCGCCCAGCGCAGTTTATGCGGATTTGCGCCAAGTTAACCCCGTTATCGCGGGCGAGGATGCAGGTTTCATCCTGTTTGATCACCCCAACGGTTTGAAAGCTCTGTTCGATGGCAACAGATGCCTTGACCACAGTGCCGAAAACCTGCGTCAAACCATGGGCGAAGCGCTCATCGAAGGAACCGAAGGATCACTGGTTCTTAACGGCGACGGTTCAGTAGAACTCCGCGTTTTTGGAGAACAAGAGCGACAGCAGATTCTACCTCCAAGCGATCATGATGGGTTTGGAGGCGACTGCGTCCACGCCTTGCAAAGTCACGTCGTTTCAGGCCTTGTAAAGGGCACGCCGCTGGAAAACACGGCCCGAGATTATTTGAATGTGATCCGCATCGAAGAGAACATCTATCTCTCGGCTGCGGAGGGGCGAAAGATCAACCTGGAGACGCCGTGAAGGATCAGGACAACAGAACTCTTTCCAATACGCAACGCGCTGTTAGGGATTTGCGAAAGATGATCCTGTCCGGCGAACTTGCAGCCGGGACTGACCATCTGGAGTCGGAACTCGCTGAAACTCTGGGCATGTCCCGCACCCCAATACGGGAAGCTGCGCTGATGTTGGAAAGTAAGGGGTTGCTGGAAATGCGGCCCCGCAAAGGTGTACGGATACTGCCCGTTTCATCAGACGATATGCGTGAAATTTACGACATACTAACGGAACTTGAGAGTCTCGCAGCACAGCGCGCCGCCGAAGCGGGTTATTCAGAAGATGAACTAGCGGTACTTGCTGGATCAATTGCAAAGATGGACCAAGCCATCGAAGCCGAAGACCTTGAAGCCTGGGCCGAGGCCGACGAGTTGTTTCATCAGGAGCTCGTTCGGTTGGGCGGCAACAAACGGGTCGAAGCGATTGTTGCCATGATGAGCGACCAGGTGCGCCGCGCACGCGCAACGACATTGTTCATCAGGCCCCTGCCCGTCAAATCCAATGAAGATCACCGAGTCGTTTTCCAAGCGATTAGTGAAGGCCAACCGGATGTCGCCCGTGAACGCCATCGAGAACACAGGCTGCAAGCACAGGCTATGCTTTGCGGGATACTTGAAAAGCATCGGCTCAACAGCCTCTGATCTTCTCGCATCCGGTCGTTATCTCCTTGCTAAAGGGTTCTTGATAGATACGCTTCGGTGGTTTGCTTGGATCAGACTTATGCCCTTTGACTATCGTGGTTTAGCCGAGCCCAACCACGTCGCATAACGGCCCTGGCTGAGTATTTGCGCCGCAAATTTGGTGTGAGCTGAGGCCTTGCGGGAAGACCTAAATCGCTTCTTTGACTGGCTACGCTATACAAGACTGGCCTGGCCAGTTTTGAAGCAATTAATCGAACAGGATCAATTAAGCTGTAGTGCAGGAGAACCTTCAGTAACGCCTTTCCGGCCGGGGCTTTTTGAACAATCGAACAGTTTGTAAGGCGAACATTCCAACGGGTTGCACCAACTTTTAGCTGCTATGTTTGCTCAATGAATTTCAAAGTCGCGTTTGCTAGCTCTGTACCAGCATCTTCTTGAATGAAATGCCCGGCTTTTGGCACAACTGTATGACTTTGACCAACTGCCCCAGGGATCGACTTTTGAAACACTTTGTCTACTCCCGCCATGACCCTGTCATCTTCTCCAAAAACAGTCAGAAACGGAGTGTTGAGGGTCTTGAGGGTTTTCCATGCGGCTCGGTTGGCTTCTGAAGCTGGGTTGTCAGGCGTGTCGGGCACCAACATTGGAAACTCTCGAGCGCCTTCCAGATAGCGCGCATCCGGGAACGGTGCGTTGTAGGCTGCGACCTCTTCGTCGGAAATCTTGGATGTTGTGCCGCCGAATACAATGCGTCCCGAATTAAATTCAGGAACGGATTGCGAGTATTCCCGCCATGAAAGAAATGCCTCGCCCAAGGGCACGTCACCAGTGGGCAAGGCCGTGTTTGCCACAATTACCCGAGAGAACCGCTCGGGCATACTCGCAACCAGCCGCAAGCCTATGAGCCCGCCCCAGTCCTGACAAACCAATGTGATGCCCATCAGGTCAACTTTCCGCAACCATTCGGACATCCAGTCTACATGACGTTGGTAGGTGTAATCGAACCGCTCAGTAGGCTTGTCCGACCGTCCGAACCCAATCAAATCAGGAGCCAGAACTCGGTGGCCCGCATCTTTGAATAATGGGATCATGTGCCGATACAGGAAACACCAGGTGGGCTCTCCGTGCATCAACAATACAGGCGGTACCTGTGTCGGCCCCTCGTCCAAATAGTGCATTCGGAGACGACCGCCTTCGGTATCATCAACATCAAGATAGTTCGGGCCAAATTCGAAATCAGGCAATCCGTCAAACCGATGGTCCGGTGTACGAAGGAACTTCATCGTGAACTCTCCAAAAATGCCAGCGGTCTTAGTCCAACAACAGTGATCGATAAAATTAAATCGGTCCAGTTCCCGCGTATTTTGAATTCAGGATTGTATGAGCTCGACGCATTTCTTCGCTCCATAACTGCAAACGTGCTCATTGCGAACGTCTCGGATCTGCTGCCCCAACAATAAAGTTTAGTCACAAGAGCCTTACCTTATGAGTTCTTCTGAACTGAAGCAGCGTACATCTTTACGGAACGCCGAGAGGCAGCTCAGAAGAAAAGCGCAAGCCCGGTCATTGAGACAATCAAGAAAAGTAGGGTCATGATTCCACCCGAGCGAACGAAATCGACCACCCGGTAACCTGCTGGGCCCATGATCAACGCGTTCACCTGGTGTGTTGGGATCAAAAATGAGTTGGACGTTGAAATTGCCACGGTAAGAGCAAATACAGCCGGGTTACCGCCCGCCGATACGGCAATAGAAACGGCCAGCGGCACCAGCAGAACAGTTGCGCCTACGTTGGACATCACCAGCGTGAACGCCGTTGCCAAAATGGCGATTCCTGCTTGCAAAGACCAGAGCGGCCACCCTTTAAGGAGGGCCAACACATGCGCTGCAATCCAATCCGCAGTGCCGGTGTTCTGAACCGCCTGGCCCAACGGGATCAGCGAAGCGAGCAGAAAAACTGTGCTCCAACTGATCGACTCGTAGGCTTCATCAATCGAGAGCACCCGGCTCAAAACCATCCCAATAGCGCCGATCAACAGGCATAATGACAAGCGCAGATCGGAAAACAGGATTAAACTCAACGCTATTAGGAAGAAAGCAAGCGCCCATCCGACCTTGTGTGGACGTAACTCTTCTTGGGGAAAGTCCGAAGTTACGACAACAAAATCCCTGTCTGACTTCAGTCGTGTCAAACGGTCCCATTGCACGTGCACCACACACGTATCACCAGCCTGCAAAGGGACTTGCCCGATATGCGTGGCTGAATGATCCTCAGTTTCAACGTGGCTCAGTGTTTCCTCGCCGCGCTGAATGGCCAACAAAGACAAACCGTGTGTCTGACGGAGGCGCAGATCGATCGGGGTCTGGCCAATAACCGATGAACCGGGCGGAATAACAACTTCTGCCACCCCTGACTGGGTTGCGGCGAAATCATCTGCAAAGACGTCTAGTTGGGGTAGGATCTCCAAGCCGTAAGGCTCAGCGAACTGATGCTCAACCACACGGCGGAGGCCAAGCACTGCAAGCCGCGCTGGCGCTTCGATCTTGGTATCAGCCATCGGCGCGATGACCTTGTGGCCGCGATAGGATGTGCCAAGAATGTAAATGTTATGGGCGACCATGACATCCGCGAGCGTTTGTCCAATCAAGATCGAGCCTTCTGGAACGCGAATCTCGAACATATCAGCCCTAAGCCCATAGGTGTTTTCGACATAAGTCTGCATGGACCTAGCTGAGCTTGCGTCTTCTCCACGCTCCCGCTGCGCTGGGAGGACCCACCGACCAAAGAGCACAAAGTAAAGTACCCCTGTCAGCACCAGCATCACGCCGATGGGCGTGACTGAGAACAACCCAAATGTCTCCATTTGCTGGTCAGCTGGAAGGGATGAATTTGCCGAAACAATCAGGTCATTCAACAGGATGAGGGGCGACGACCCTACCAATGTGATAGTACCACCCAGTATCGCGCAAAACCCCATGGGCATAAGCAACCTACTCATCGGTATTTCTGTACGCGCTGAGATGCGGCTCACAACAGGCAGAAAAAGCGCAGCAGCTCCTACGTTCTGCATGAAAGAGCTGATGACACCAACCGTTGTTGAAATTATGGGGATTATCCGGGCCTCTGTCGTGCCACCATTCTTGAGGATCAAGGCCGCGACCTTTGACATAAGTCCAGTCTTATCAAGCCCAGCCCCAATTACCATAACTGCGATGATGGACATCACGGCGTTCGAGGAGAATCCTTCAAAGAGCTTAGAAATATCGGCTAGATTACCTAGCCCCGGTAGATAGCTCAGTGCGCCAAGCAGTACCATTACAAGAATTGCTGCAACATCGATCCGTATTATCTCGGTAACAAAAAGTAAGACCGTAAAAGACAATAGACTCAGTACGGCTATCATTTCGTAAGTCAGTGTTGGTAATTCCATATCGTACTCCCAACCTAACGTTACCTGACCAGCAGCAAATACGAAGAACCAACTCTGCGCGGCAGATAAGTCCAAAATCTATCACGTCGGCTCACGCAGCTCGTTTTCTCGGACGTGGCATCTGCTGAAACCTGGATTTCGCCAACTCAAAGAGACGCTGAAGATAAACTCAAAAGCCTCTCATAATCACTGCAATCGGAGGGAAGCAGTCCATTCGTAGACTTGTGACAGAACCCCGCTTCAAGAAAGGATATTGCCGTACCCGCGAAGTGAGCGCGTCCAAACCGGCGCGCTCACTCTATTTGGTATTGCCTGTCACCAAGGAGTTAAGAGTGATGCATCACTCTGCGGCAACCGCTTCCTCTTCCAGTGCCGGGTAGTCGGTGTATCCTTTTTCATTACCGCCGTAGAGGGTAGTTGCATCCAGCTCATTCAGCGAGGTGTCTTTCTCCAGCCGACTGACAAGATCCGGGTTGGAAATGAACGGTCGGCTAATAGCCACCAGATCGACGGCAACGGTCTCAACCGATTCAATCGCCATTTCGCGGTCATAAGCGTTGTTGCCCATTTTCGCACCGTCAAACAATTCATAGAGCGCCTTTAGATCGCCACCCTCAGAATATCGCGCGGGCCGCCGGTCTGTCTTTCCACGAAATGGAGATAGGCCAACCCATAGCTATTCAACAATATGATCGCATGGGAGAACGTCGCCTGTGGGTCGCTGTCAGAAATGTTGTTGGCGTCCGAGAAGAGGCTGAGGCGGACACCAACACGGTCGGCGCCCCACACGTCGACAACTGCGTCCATGACCTCTTTCAGGAACCGTGCTCTATTCTCGACAGGGCCGCCGTATTTGTCTTTTCACGAATTCGAACCTGACAGTGTTGGTCATCAAGACGCACGCGAGCCGCAACGGAGATATCACCGGCGAACTTTTGGCGATGCTCGAACCCTCTGAGGCCAGGCGATATCGAGAAAAATACCTGGCCGCTGACGTGGATGCCTCACATGTGAGCTGGATTTTGACCGCAAATGATCTGAGTGGCGTTCCTGCGCCTCTTCTCAGCCGCTGCACAATCTATGAAATCCCGCCCCCGACACCGGAACAACTGCCTGCGATCATTCAAAGCCTGGTGAGCGAATTCGCTGTTGAATTTGGGTTGAGGCCCGAGTTCTTTCGGCTGGATCTCGGCGATGTTGAAGCTCTGGTAGGCACCTATGAGCAGCACAGATCAGTGGGGGTCTGAGACGGCTGGTGCGGGGCCTTCTGCATCAAAAAACCAAAAACCACGCATGGAACTAGGGCGAGCCCGCGAAGGCCCAAGCGTGCAGACACACCAAAATAGGAAAGGCAAAAAATGCAAAGAGTTGTTGTTTATGTAAACCGTACGCCAATCGCGGAGGCCCGTGCAGGAAACATGTCCGGGCTTTCTGACATCTCCGACTACAAGGTCAGAGTTATTGAAGATGAAGCCCCACATCTCGACATCCGGGCCAAAGATGTGACCGGCTGGATCAAGGGGCACACACGCCGCAGCAGCGTTTAGTAATCTGGTTCGAAAAATCGCCGAGTTGGCCGTTCGGGAAATTGAAGCAACGTCTGACATTGAGCAGGATGGGTCGCCGGATGACACCCCAAAAAACGAGCAATGAGGAGCATTGGTGCTGAGCTCTCGTCTTTCTGCGCAGTTGCAAATCACTTGCACTGGAGGACGAGGTTTTTTGTAGAATTAAAGCCTCTCCTGAAGAAGCGGTCGCACGCCCGAGAATTGGCTCTCCGAGGGCGATGATGTATTATGCAAAGTTAGCCAATTGCCCGAAAGCGTCAGATACAGAGGGGAATGGGAATGTCAGAAGAAAGGCCCAATGAAACTACCTAAGAATTCGAGAAACGCTGCGAGGTAGACGCCATCACGGTGGCGTTTCTCCTCGTCAAAGCAGCTCAGTTCGTCTCAGAGGATGGGCTAACGCGAAAATGCATGAGCGCTGATGAGTGGGGAGAACTCGCCCCAAAGCAGGTCTAACAAGGGTAAGTGTCGGCATTTTCTCAAATAGGCGCAATAGGCCGCTGTTCCAGAGCTAGCTCACTTAGCCAAAACCTCTTGCAAGTGCTTTGTGAAAGCGCGGGCTGAAGGCTTTGTATGACGACCACCCGCCAGTAGCGCGTTCACTTCAACCTTTCCGATTGTCCAATCAGGCAGAAGTTGCACGAGAGCACCTGCTTCCAGCTCGTTCCTGCAACTCCAATACGACGTGCTGACAATGCCCAAACCGGCGACCGCCGCCGTGGTTGTGCTTTCATTGACGGAAATCATCAGTTGGCTTTCGACACGAATGGACTGGACCTTTCCGTCCTTCTCAAAGCTCCAACCCGCTTTTCCAATGCTTGACGGGCCGAGGATGACCTGATGATCCACCAAATCAGAGGGCTGCTTCGGGTTGCCAGCTTTTTCCAGATAAGAAGGGGCGGCAACAACAACCCTGGGTGTCGTTCCCAGTTTGCGCGCGACCATTGTTGAATCTTCCAATGGTCCAAATCGGATCGCAACGTCGATAGCCTCATCAATCAAGTCCTGCATCGAATCCGTCAGAACAAGATCCACCTTAAGTTTTGGGTGTTTTTCCAGAAACGGTGGCAGGGCGGGTATGATCTCTCGTTGTGCAAAGCTCGCCGCTGCTCCGATCCGCAGGCGACCACGCAGTTCGCCAGTTCCCCTGACAAAGTGATTGGCCTCCTCGATGTCAGAAAGGATCGGCTCGATACGCGTCAAGTATTCTTCCCCGGCTTCTGTCAGCCGGACAGCATGGGTGGAGCGCACAAACAGCTGAACACCCAGCTCTTGCTCAAGGTTGGAAATGATCCGGGACACCGACGGCTGAGATTTGCCGGTTTCTTTTCCCGCAGCAGTAAAGCTGCCGGTACGTGCGACCCGCGAGAACAAGCGTAACGTGGAGAAGTTGTCGGACATTCACATTATGAATAATAGTTAGGCTTCTTGGCAGCCTACCTTTCAATTTCCTTATGAGCAACATTTGAACACAACGGCAGGCGACAAACACGTCTGGCCGGCTGAACTCTGACAACTTCGATGCAAACGCATCCTAAAAGGGACATCAAATGGCAACCTATGCACAGCACACGGTAGACACTGCTCCTGAAGGGTCCAAGCCAATCCTCTCAGAGATCAAAGGCAAAATGGGCTTTGTGCCGAACCTGATGGCAACAATGGCGGAATCCCCTGTTCTGGTCGAAAGCTACATGACCATGATAGGCATTTTCGAGAAAACGGAACTGACGGCCACCGAACGCGAAATCATATTGATGACGAACAATCGTCTGAACGGCTGCACCTATTGCATGGCGGCGCACACGGCCGTGTTGAAGATGGCAGGAGTGGATGACAGTGTGATCACGGCATTGCGCGCGGGTACACCAATCGCGGACGCCAAACTCGAAGCGCTTCGCATTTTTGCTGAAACCATCAACGAAACACGGGGATGGGCCAGTGTTAAGCAGGTCGATGCTTTGATCGAGGCCGGATATTCAAAGCAGACCGTTCTTGAGGTCATCGCCGGTACCGCACTCAAGGTTTTGTCGAACTACACAACCCACATCGTGAACCCGCCGCTCGACAAAGCATTTGAACCTATGGCTTGGGATCCGGAACCCCCAGCATCGGCAGAATAGTCCGAGTTCTTTTCGCCACGGGGGACTAAATTCGCATTGGATCGGCAGATATACGGACGTCCGGCAAACGAGCGTCGCGCTTTAAGCGCGGCGTTGTTTTGTTTTGCAGGCTGAGTTTGTTCCAATTGAGATCCGCAGATTGGATCATTCGTTTTTTGAATAACCCTTACTCGAATTGGTCAGCTACCACCGTTTTCTCAACGGGCCAAATATCAGAACAGGCGGCACGAAAACTCCCTGAGCCGACCAGAGAACGCAAATTGAGAAGTGGAAAAGACATGACCCTCCAAGACCAACTCGATGACTTCAAGGCCCAATTCAAGACCATGGCCCCCGAAGGCGCTTTCGAAGCCTTTGCCCGTTCGACACAAGAGCTGATTGACAGCGGTCAGGCGGAGCGTGCGTTGAAAGCGGGTGACCTTGTGCCTGACTTCGTACTGACGGATTCAGATCGCAATCCGATCGCGCTGAAAGACTTGTTAGCCAATGGCCCGGTGGTTCTGACGTTCTACCGCGGTGTTTGGTGCCCCTACTGCAACATCGAGCTGAAAGCGCTTGAAGCTGTCGCCGAGGACCTTCGCTCACGAGGTGCGACGCTTGTTGCAATCTCGATGCAGGGCGCGGCGGACAGCCGGAAGTCCCAGAAAGATAATGAACTGAGCTTTCCGATCCTGACGGACAAGAACGGCGAGCTGGCTGAAAAGCTTGGTATCCGCTGGACGCTGCAAGATTACGTCATTCCGGTTCACGACGGGTTTGGCGTCCACTTGCCGCGCATTCATGGCGACGGCCAGTGGAACCTGCCGATGCCCGCGCGCTACGTCGTCGATACCGACGGCACAATCGCCTACGCCGAAGTGAACCCCGACTATACGCGCCGTCCTGAACCAGCGGATCTATTCCCTGTTCTCGATAGTCTGTCGGCAACAACCACTACGTAACCCGGTTGCGCGCTTCGCAAGACGGGGCGCGGACCATCCGACCTCTCACCCCCCCCGCACTTACGTGACCGATGAGCCACCTCAGGCATCTCGGCAAGATCTCGAAAGGACTTTCGAAATGAAAGGCAAACTAATTCTTCCCTACATCATGCTGAACATGCTGTCAGGCGTCGGTTCGGCCGTCATGTTCTGGATGTCAGGCTTTGATCCAATCTGGATCGGCACATTCTTTGCGACGTTCACGATGCCGTTCTTCCTGATGGTGTTGAGCCAAGCCTTTAATATCGCACGGACCTCAAAGAACCTGCCAGTGATTCAAATCATCAACCTTTCCGCCCTGGCTTGGGTGATTTACCAAATCTCCGCGCGAGGTGGTTTCACAGCTGCCAGCGAATACGTTGCCATAGGCCTAGCCTTGTTTGGCGCGATCACTATGCAATGGTATATTCACATCTTCTCGAACTATGGCCGCAAGCCAAGCGCAGCCATCGTAAAGGGCAAAGTGCTGCCTGAATTGCCCCTGCAACGTCTGGACGGGACCAGCACGACTTCCGCGTCCTTCGCAGGCGAAAAGACACTGCTGGTATTTTTCCGCGCCAACTGGTGCCCGTTCTGCATGAACCAACTCAAAGAAGTAAAAGCAAAGGCGGATCAACTGGCGAAGGCGGGCGTAAAGGTGAAGTTCATCTCCAACCAAGGCACCAAGAACTCGGAGAAACTGGCCAGAGATCTCAACCTGCCCGCACATTTCGAGATCTTCCAAGACAACGATCTGGCCGCAGCCAAAGCCCTGGGCATCGAGGATTTGGGTGGCGCTCCGTCCGGTATGCCGGGCTACCCCATCGATACCGTCAAAGCGACTGTGATCGCACTTGACGAAGACGGCAAAGTGATCTTCGGCGATGAGACAGACAACTACCGCATTCGCCCTCATCCCGATACGTTCCTACACGTCTTCGAACAGCGAGGCAGTGTCCGGGCGTTCTCAGCGGCATAAGAACTGCGACGACCCAAAATTAAGTGCCGCGTGTCACAACGCGGCACTTTGCCTTCTCTGCTCTTGGCTACCATTCGCAGCCCAAATCGGACATTGCGATTGCAGTCCGTACTTCTGTAGCTTTCACCTATGAATGTATTACCCAGTCTCTCCGAGCATTACTCTGACCCTAAAACATATCCTCCTGGGGTGGCTTTCCTAGACGGACAGTATTTGCCGATTTCGGAAGCCAAGATTTCAGTGCTGGACTATGGGCTGCTTCATTCCGACGCGACGTATGATGTCGTCCATGTCTGGGACGGAGCCTTCTTTCGACTAGAAAATCACCTTGATCGGTTCTTCGCAGGTTTAGAAAAGCTGCATATATCGATTGAGTATGACCGAGACCAGGTCATCGAGATACTGCACAACTGCGTCGCACTATCCGGGTTAAAGAACTCGTACGTCGAGTTTATTTGTACTCGCGGCATGTCTCCGACATTCAGCCGGGATCCACGTGATGCCATCAATCAGTTCATCGCATTTGCAATCCCGTTCGGATCGGTGGCCAATCCAGAGCAGATGAAGCATGGACTAAATGCAGCAATATCATCCTTGGTCCGCATTTCTCCAAAGTCAGTCGATCCGACCGTTAAGAACTATCATTGGTTGGATTTGGTGAAGGGCCTCTATGAGGCCTACGACCGCGGAGCTGACACAGCAATCCTCATTGATGAAAATGGAAACGTGTCTGAAGGACCCGGGTTCAATATTTTTGCTGTCATCGATGGAACAGTTTTAACACCAAGGTTCGGTGTGCTTCTCGGGGTCACTCGTCAAACGGTCTTCGACATCTGCACGACCCTGGATATCGACTGCTCAGCCGTCGACATACCTCAAGATCAACTCCTTGATGCAGAAGAGGTTTTCATATCTTCAACCGCTGGTGGAATCATGCCAGTGACCAAAGTAAATGGCCAAAAAATTGGTTCTGGAGTCCCTGGTCAAATCACGAACCAAATCACCAAGAGCTATTGGGAAATGCACAAAGACAAAAACAACAGGATGATTGTCAGATACGTGGATCAAAAGTAATTGTCAGCCGGTGTCGGATTTACTCTGCCGTAAAAACCCAGTTTTAGCCGCTATGAAACTGCTGTCTGCGTCTGGGACAACTAGCTGATCGCAGCCAACGCAGACGAGATAAACACGGTAGATCACTCTGGGTGGTCAGCCGCGAAGGACCGAACCGGACTGCCGCTGCGACCGCGCCAAAATTTCCATTCAATTCAATAATGCGGACCTCAGACTGATCTCCTGTTGCCGAAGTGTTAATGCCACCATTGAAAAGGATTTTCGGAAGTTTCCCACAAAACTCGGCCCGCTTGTCAAATTTAGGAGAATCTCATTTAGACAATTTTCTCGAAACATGGCCTTGCTGCTCAGCCGTTCAAAGTCTGGTTCAGGTCATCCCGTTTCAGTCAAAATAAAACCCCATCAAAGAATCGATTGCTCTGTAGACTTCCAATCATAGAGAAACTGTTCAATGCCTGCGTCGGTCAACGGATGCGTGACTAGTTTGCGGATGACGGAGGGGGGTATCGTGGCAATGTCTGATCCGGCCAAAGCAGCCTCAGCTATGTGATTTGGGGTTCTGATTGATGCTGAGATGATTTCAGTTTCAATACCGTAGTTGTCGTAGATGATCCTGATGTCACGGATCAAATCGGTTCCGTCCAGATTGATGTCATCCAATCTGCCAATAAAAGGCGATACATAGGTCGCGCCTGCCTTGGCCGCCAAAAGTGCCTGATTGGCTGAGAAACAAAGTGTGACGTTCGTGCTGATCCCTTCCTTTTTGAAATGAGCACAGGCCCTGAGGCCATCCAGTGTCAGCGGCAGTTTGACAACGACGTTGTCGGCAATTGCTGCAAGATGCTCTCCCTCTGCAATCATTCCCGCAGCATCCAGGGCTGCAACTTCTGCCGACACGGGTGTATCTGTCAGGGTGCAAATTTCGGTGATAACTTCTTTGAAATTGCGGTCGGACTTGGCAATCAGGCTTGGATTGGTGGTGATACCATCTAGTAATCCAAAGCCTAGGAGGTCTTTGATCTCGTCTACTTCTGCTGTGTCCACAAAGAACTTCATGAGGTTTCCTCATCGTGTATGGAGTGATTTTAGTTGCACCTGAATCCGCCTAGAGGTGCTGCTTTAACGGATGGGTAAATCCAATGCGCAAATTCAGAATGCGTAGCGCTTCCCGAATTCGGTGCAATTCTGGTTCAGTGCAAGATCGGCTTTCCGGCTATCACGGATGACACGTTCAGCGTTGGGCAAATCGTTCGTTTTCGCGCGTTGCAACGCGGCTTTCGGATCAAAACCATGCTTGACCCAGCGACGTTGCAACCGCGTTTCAAGTTCTTCCAAAGTTGGGCTGACAAAAACCGTTGCGGTATAGACATCTGCCAGTGCTCTCCACGGGTCGCTATCCATCAAAAGGTAGTTCCCTTCAACAACAACAGTCGGAGTTTCCGGGTGAACCGCAATCGCGTTGGCTATGGCGAGATCCATTTGACGGTCAAATCTGGGGTGAAAGGATTCATGCTGCGCAGATTGCAACGTTTTGATTGCATTGCAAAACCCAACTGCATCGAAAGTTTCTGGCGCGCCTTTTCTCGCCAGAAATCCTCGCGTTTCAAGTACACGATTGTCTAAATGGTAGCCATCCATAGGCACTAACGTGGCTAACGGAATTGCCGAGCTCTGTTGTGCGTTCAGCGACTGCACAACGGCTTCTGCCAGGGTCGACTTTCCGGATGCAGGGGGGCCGGCGATTGCGACAATCGTCCGAACCCCAACCTGCCTCCGGGAGGAGATCAGGTCGCAAACGCGCGTTGCATCCTGCTCGATCACGCGGCGTCTTCTTTTGGTGGTTCTTTGGCGCCGGTCATAAAGGCCACGGCGTCGGACATCGTATAGTCCTTGGGATCAATCGTGCAGAGCCTTTTACCGAGCCGGTGCACATGGATTCGATCAGCGACTTCGAAGACATGCGGCATGTTGTGGCTTATCAGGATGATCGGAATGCCACGTGCGCGTACATCTTGGATGAGTTCAAGCACCTTGCGGCTCTCTTTCACACCCAATGCTGCTGTAGGCTCGTCCATGATGATGAACTTGGTCGCAAAGGCGGCGGCACGCGCAACGGCAACACCTTGGCGCTGGCCACCGGACAGCGTCTCAACCGCCTGATTGATGGATTGAACGGTCATCAGGCCCAACTCTGTCAGTTTCTCGCGGGCGAATTTCTCCATGGCTGGCCGATCAAGCTGACGCAGGTACTTACCCATGAAACCCTTTTTGCGGATCTCGCGCCCCATAAACATATTATCCGCTATCGAAAGGGCAGGCGACATGGCCAGCTGCTGATAGACGATCTCGATACCCATGTTCCGGGCGTCTATAGGAGAGGTGAAATTGACCTTTTTTCCTTCGATCAGAATCTCGCCCTCATCCGGGATTGTGGCACCGCAGATCGCCTTGACGATGGACGATTTACCTGCGCCGTTGTCCCCTATGACTGCAAGGATTTCTCCCTGACGCAGTTCAAAGTCGGAATGGTCGATGGCGGTGACGTGGCCATAGCGCTTCACGATCCCGCGCCCTTGGACGACTGGAGTTGTGTCTGACATTAGCCCGATACCTTTCTGATCCACTGGTCGACTGCGACCGCAGCGATGATGAGAAGACCGATCAACAGGAAGGTCCACTGCGCGTCTGCGCCGAGCAGCCTTAGCCCAAGAGTAAACACGCCGACGATCAGTGCGCCGAATAGTGATCCCAGAATGGATCCCCGTCCACCGAACAGAGAGATACCTCCGATCACAACAGCAGTGATGCTTTCAATGTTGGCCAACTGACCGGACGTCGGCGAGACTGATCCGATGCGCCCAATCAGAGCCCAGCCCGCGAAGGCACAGATCAAGCCAGACAACATATAGACGGACATGAGCGTTCGATGGACGTTGACACCTGATAGTTCGGCGGCCTCAGGATCGTCACCCACGGCATAGACATGCCTTCCCCAAGCCGTGTGTTTAAGTGCATAGGCCAACACAAAAATCAGGGCGAGCATGAAAATGACGCCAACAGTAAAGGTCGCTCCACCAATGCTGAATTTGGTTCCGAAGAATTGAAGGAAGGGAGCGTTGGCTTCGATATCCTGACTGCGAATAGTCTCGTTCGCGGAATACAGGAAGTTGGTCGCCAGTACGATCTGCCACATCCCAAGAGTGACAATGAAGGGGGGGAGTTTAACGCGGCTGACAAGCCAGCCGTTCAGTGCTCCGATCAAGGTTCCAACCGCGAGCCCGCACATTACAGCTATTGGCACTGGAATGCCGTATCGGAAAGAGAACTGCCCCATGATAACAGAAGAAAATACCATGATTGCGCCGACGCTCAGATCGATGCCGGCGGTCAGAATGACCAGGCTTTGCGCTGCGGCCACGATTCCGACGATCTGGACCTGCTGAAGGATCAAGGTCATGGCAAAAGGCGAGAAGAACTTTGACCCCAATAGCAGTCCGAAAATCAAAATCGCACCGACCAGAACGATGAGCGGCACAAAGGATGGGTTGACGTGGAGAAGATGCTGCAACTTCCCCAGAACGCCACGCCGATGGTCCTCAAAAGCCGCTACAGTTTCTGTTCTGTTGGCAGCGGATTCAAATTTCTGGGCGCTTTGGTTTGCTTCGGACATATCTCCCCCTTTTCGCGGGCGGCGTTATGCCCACGAGATGAGTGTACAGGAAGTTTCGGTTTGCTGGTGAAAGGAGTGATGAGGCGCTCTCATGCGCCTCATTCATTAGGTATGATTTAGCCCCAGCAGAGCTCCAAGCCTTCGGCGACAGAAATCGATTCCACGCCATCAACAGGCTGATCCGTGATGAGCGCGACTCCGGTATCGTAGAAGTCTTTTCCGGGCGTATTTTCGGGCTTTACGCCTTCCTCAGCCCACTTTTTAACAGCCTCGACCCCAAGCGAAGCCATCAAAAGCGGATACTGCTGGCTTGTAGCTCCTATAACTCCGGCCTGCACATTTTGTACACCGGGGCAGCCACCGTCGACCGAAACGATCAGCACATCGTTTTCACGCCCAATGGATTTCAGAGCCTCATAGGCACCTGCCGCTGCCGGTTCATTGATCGTGTGAACAACGTTGATCGTTGAGTCCTTGGCCAGAAGGTTCTCCATGGCGCGGCGCCCACCTTCTTCGTTGCCGTCGGTCACGTCACTGCCGACCAGTCGAGCATCAGATTCATCGCCGATAACATTGGGGTCTGCCAGGTCCACACCGAAGCCGTCGAGGAAGCCCTGATTGCGAAGAACGTCCACGGTTGGCTGACTGACGTTCAGATCAAGCGTCGCAATTTTGGCGTCAGCCGCTGCGTCGCCCATCTTTGCCTTCGCCCATTGTCCGATCAACAGGCCAGCTTTGTAGTTGTCTGTCGCAAAGGTTGCGTCAGCGGAATCAATCGGGCTTAGTGGCGTGTCCAAAGCGATAACCAGCAGGCCAGCATCACGCGCCTGCTGAACAGCGGGGACAATCGAGCTTGTGTCCGAGGCCGTCAGGAGAATTCCCTTTGCACCGTCGAGAATACAAGTTTCAATGGCCTGAACTTGAGTTTCATGGTCGCCGTCGATTTTACCGGCAAAGGCCTTCAAGGTCATGCCAAGCTCTTCGGCCTTGGCCGTTGCGCCTTCCTTCATCTTTACAAAGAATGGATTGGTATCTGTCTTCGTGATCAGACAAACGGTTTCTCCGGCTGCGTGAGCAGATGCAGCAGCCACCGTGAGCGCGGTCGCAGATGCGGCAATCTTGAATAGATTTTTCATGTAGTCCTCCCAGAAAATTGTTGATGCCCCGCATGGCAGGCCAACGAGACTCGCCCTCATCCTCCAATGAAGGTCTATTTCAAGAAACTGTGATTCTAGCCTTTTTGTCAATAAATAAATAAAGTTTATTTATTAATTTACCGGAGTACCTTTTCATAAGAAAACAAGGTGTTTATGTTCAGGCTTATGGAGAGAGAAGCGCTCAACACACTGACCGGTGGGGTAAGTCAAAGCGGGGTTCGCGATCACAACGAGCGTCTGATTTTGACAGTTTTACAACGGCATGGGCCCGCCGCAGGCGCCGACGTCGCGCGATTAACGGGCCTGTCTCCTCAGACTGTATCAATCATTCTGCGCAAGCTTGAAAAGGACGCGATTCTCAAGCGTGGTACTCCACTGCGCGGGAAGGTTGGAAAGCCCTCAACCCCTATGGAATTAAACCCGGAAGGCATCTTGTCGGTTGGGATGAAGATCGGGCGGCGTAGCGCCGATCTACTCTTGATCGACTTTACTGGCACGCCGCGCCGCCAACTTTCCACGACTTATGACTATCCGCTACCAGAGGTCATTTTCGGTTTTTTGGAGTCTGGTTTGGAAACACTTCTGTCCCACGAACCTCAGAGGCTTCGTGATCGTGTTTGTGGGATCGGGATCGGGACCCCATTTGAACTTTGGAAATGGCACGATCTGTCTGGGCTTGCTGCAAAAAAATTTCGGTCTTGGAGAAACGTGAATTTCTTTTCCGAGGTCGCCAAGTTCAGCGATTTGCCGGTTTTTGTGGTCAACGACGCAACAGCCGCATGTCACGCAGAGCATCTCTATGGGCGTGGGGCAGAATATCGTGACTACTTCTACTTTTTTATTGGCTCAATGATCGGCGGCGGTGTTGCATTGAACGGCACCGTGTTCGAAGGCAACCAAGGCAATGCCGGTGCACTGGGCGCCATGCGCACGACCGGTCCTTTGGGTGAGAGCCAGCAACTGATCGACACGGCGTCGCTGTTTTTGCTCGAGGACCGATTGATCGAAGCGGGTGTCGACCCGGGGATTCTATGGAAGAAGCCGCAGAATTGGAGCAGCATTTCTCGCTATGTAGAACCGTGGATTGGCACCACGGCGCAAGAATTAGCTAAGGCCGCTCTTTCAATCTGTGCTGTCATCGACTTCGAGGCCATTTTTATCGATGGCGCGTTCCCGCCTGAAGTTCGGGAAGAACTGGTGTCAAGGGTT
The DNA here is from genome assembly GCF_040705255.1 of Ruegeria sp. ANG10. Lineage (NCBI taxonomy): Bacteria > Pseudomonadati > Pseudomonadota > Alphaproteobacteria > Rhodobacterales > Roseobacteraceae > Ruegeria > Ruegeria sp. ANG10. Next base: position 6,523 of record NZ_JBFCVU010000017.1, on the reverse strand, counting down.
CGCCGTTACTTAATCAACCAAGACAAACGCGGTTTGATTCCTCCGGTCGTGGAGGCCGCGGCGGTTGGGGAAAACGCTCGTGGCATTGGGGCCGCTAGCAGCCCAATTTTCCGCCAGTTTCTATTGAATACCAATGCTGGGCTTTCTGGAATGTAGCCGAAACTCATCGCAGTCAAAATTTCAAAGTAGGAAGAAACCGCTGGTCATGCTTTAAGAGACCGCTTTTGAACGCTGCTTTGGCACGTGCGAGCTCAGCTTGAATTGGACCAAATACCGGCCGCGAACGACTGCATTGAAAGACTGCGTCGCAAGCTTATCACTTAGCACCTAACGTCGGTCATCCTCACCCAATGCAAAATACAACAGTGTTTGAACACGGCGGCAACGTTGGCTGCGACCGCTGCATTGAGGCTGGACTAAAGCGGCGGCAAAGGAAGATCCACCAAAGTTTGCGAAGCCTGTTTTTTGCGCATCACAGGCGTTCGCGAAAACCCCAGAAAAATGGCCGCACGGAACCCAACGTCCCTCAGTGAGTGCCCCTAGCGGGGCGAGCGCCGCAAGAGTCCATAACCGCAACGACTACGCTATAAACTGATCAAGTTCATCAGTACGGCAGACAATCGCGCAGCGAGAAACTATGGGCAAACTATGCAAACCTATGGGGTGCGCGATGTGTTATGCGCAAACTTACAGAGACTGTAGGTGCGCGCATAACGCTGCGTCCCTGACACTGATTACATTCGGAAAAATACGGAGTCTTCGCCCATAGTCTTGCGCACGATTTGCGCGTAATTTTGCACGATTTGCCCATAACTTTGCGCGGCTCAAAGTATTCGCTCAATCCTTGGTAGTCGTCGTGCAAATCAGTCAACTAAAAGCGTCATATCTCAATCAAAGGTGCAATTTGGTGTGCGAAATTCAACCCCTACCAGTGGAATTCAGTTCGGCACACTTCGATCTCGAACCATGTCAAGAAGCCATATTTGATGATTGCAGCCCCTCGCCTGGGCGAACATCAATGGAAACCGATCTCGCTGACGTCTACGCGAACCTCGTGATCGCGCCCGTAGGCTACAACTCCAAGTGAGGTGATTGCGTCCGCAACAAGAATAGCGCGTAACATGGCACCTGAAGCCTTGAAGCCTGAAAGAGGCAAATAGACTTCTGTCCATTCGTTAGAAGTTGCAAACGCGGCCTGATAGTATTGCCACGGAAGCACCGTACCACGTGTTCTGAGGTGAACGAAGTATTGCTCGCCGTTCCCCCGTACCAATAGCCTGACGCCTGATACACCCGCATCTGGTCGATCAGGCAACTTGCGTCGGAACTGGATGAAGCCCCCGTTGTTTTCTGTACTCACGGTTCCGGTCAGCCGCGCGAATGCGACATCACTTTCCGAACGAAACTGCACCTGCCCTGAAGAAACCCCTCCCATGACGGTGTCGGCAACGTAGTCCCAACGCGTCTCCGGAGACTTGGAGAAGTCTTCAGTCAGTTTTCCATCAGCCTGAGCCATTGTGCATCCGATGATAACAAGACCTGAAACAAGTCCAATGAAGTTGGCACGCATATTGTTCCTTCTCAGTTCAGTATCGCAATGGAAAGGTTCAGCGCCGTGGCAAATGCAACCCATGCAAAGTACAGCAGGAAAGACAGTGCGGAGACCCGATCTGAATTCCTAACCTGAGTGATGAACATGACGATGACAGCCAACAACGCGACAATGACCACAAGGGCAAACCACGGCAGTTGCAGTACAAAAAAGGTTGGGGACCACAAAAAGTTCAGACCCATCTGTGCCAACCACAGCTTCATGGCGGGCGAGCTTCGGTCTGTTTCGAACTGGCGCCAACCCGCCATGGCGATCAAGACATAAAGCACTGTCCAAACCGGCCCAAAAATCCAATTTGGTGGATTGAAAGCCGGTTTAGAGAGCTGCGCATACCAATCGCCGGGTGCGGTCAGTGTCCCGATCAGAATGCCGCCTCCCAACATGAGCGCAAGGAATGCTATGCGGATCAACCAATTCGACATTGTGGGAAAGCTCTCAGCAGTCCTTGGTCGTCACGTTAACACGTGCTTCGGAAGAGAAGGTCGCAGTCCTGGTCTCATCCGCATCGGTAAATGACACTGTGGCGCCTTCGATCTCCGACCCCGTTACGGTGATTTCGCGTTGCCCGATAGTGTCATCTACATCGATGGTAAAGGCGAGTTTGTCCCCGGCTGCGAGGGAGGCGATCTCAAGCTCTATTGTATCTTGCCCGTCCACGACCGCTGGAATTTGCCGCAGAGCGTCCGCACCCTCAACGAATTCAAGCGGTTGGAAGACCTCTACACCCGCGCCTTTGTCGGTGACGTCGAAAATCAGACGTCCGGCAGATTGCGACAAGTCAATTTTGACGGTCGAGGCTTCTACTTCGCATGCTCCGACATTTTTCAGAACAAAACGGTCCTTGGGTGCGCCTTCTATAAAGCGAATTTGTACACCAGCTTGAAGCGAGGTGGCTGTGAAAAGTCCAAGGGTCGCCGCAAGAATACTCTTCGGGAGCATATTTATCTCCTAACTAAAGGGTTCTTGATAGATACGCTTCGGCGGGTTTCATGGATCAGACTTATGCCCTTTGATTATGGTGGTTTAGCCGACAGGAGCTTTCGAAGTACTATGCTCCGCTGTCAGAACGGTTAAGTCAAAACATGCCGCTTTCATTCTCGCTGTTTGCCGGAATCTCCTGAAGAACGTCCCAGTGCTCGACAACCTTACCATCGACATCCAGGCGAAAAATATCGATCCCTGCGTACTCGAGACCATCGGGCCAGATTTGATGGCAATGCAGAATGACGTGAGCGTCTTCAGCAAACGCTCGTTTGATATCCACGCGCTTTCCCGGGTATTCGGCAGCCATGCGCTCGAAGTACTCGACAAAGGCTTGCTTGCCGTCGCCAACATGCGGGTTGTGCTGCGTATAGGTTTCGCCAACAAAGGTTGCGATGGCCTCGGCAGGTCGACACTCGTTGAACATCATTTCGTAGAAAGCGATGACGTTTTTCTTGTTTGTTTTGAGGTCCGGCATACTGATCTCCAAATCGACGTTTGCACCGCCCAAAAAATGTTGGCCCACGCAAGTTTTGGAAGCAACCCAGCAAGGACCTCAATCCCTAATCGGCAAGAAGTTACGAGCTTGATTTTGCGTTCCGACTATTTTGAGGGTTAGCCCCTTATTCGGTTTCTTCGAAGTCAATATGAATATGATTTCCATCAGGATCGGCCACATGGATTTGCACCATTCCAGCCCCCGGGACATCAGTTTTGCGATACTGGATCTGACACGAGATCAGTTTTTCTTCGAATGCTCTCAACCCTGTGGCTGAGAGCGCAAAATGCTCGAGCTTGAGCTTCACTTCGGAGCCGACATTAGGCGTTCCTTCGTGACCCACAAGGTGAACCACGGCGTGATCACCCGCATACAACCAAGCTCCGGGAAACGGAAAATCAGGGCGGGCCCCGAGTTTTAAACCCAAGACCTCTTCATACCAAGTAACCATCTCAGGCAACCTAGTCGTCACGATATTCACATGATCCAGCCGCTCAATTCTCATCTAAAAACCCTCAAGCACCAGCTTTCCTTTGGCCTTGCCGCTTTCAAGGATAGCATGCGCTTTCTTTAAGTTTGCAGCATTGATCCTACCAAGTGTATCGGTCGCTGTGGATCTGATCTTTCCGTCATCTATCAACCCGGCGACCTGATTCAGGATTTCGCTTTGACGGTTCATATCTCCAGTCCCAAAAAGCGACCGAGTGTACATGAACTCCCAATGCAATGAGATCGATTTGGGTTTGAACGGCGCGATGTCGAAGGTTTCAGGATCATCAATCAACCCAAAGCGACCTTGAGGTGTCATCACCTCTCCAGCTTGGGAAGCATAAAGCTGGGAATGGTTTGTCGAATAAATGAAATCCACGCTGTCGATACCGAGAGCCTCGAGTTGTGAGCCAAAAGCTTCCGCATGGTTGATGACATGGTGTGCGCCCAGCTCTCGAACCCAGTCTTGTGTCTCGGGTCGGGACGCCGTCGCTATCACTGTCAATTCAGTGAGAGCCCGTGCCAATTGAATGGTGATTGACCCGACACCGCCTGCGCCACCAACAACCAGCAACGTGTTGGTCCCGCCGGAAACGGCATCTTGAACTCGCAAGCGGTCGAACAGCATCTCAAAGGCAGTAAGTGTCGTTAACGGCATCGCCGCAGCTGCTTTTGCAGGTATGGATATTGGCGCTGACCCGACGATACGTTCATCTACCAGATGAAACTCAGCATTGGTCCCCGATCTGTTTATTGCCCCGGCGTACCAAACTGTATCTCCCGGACTGAAAGTCTCAACCGTTTCGCCAACTGCTTCGACGATCCCTACTGCGTCCCACCCCAGAATATCAGGTGCTGGACCTACAGGAGCACGTTTTTGACGAATTTTCGTATCGACTGGGTTCACTGACACGGCCTGCACCTTCACCAACAAGTCGTGCCCTTTCGGCGTCGGTTTGTCGGCCTCGAAGTCGATTAAGGCGTCCGCCCGATCAATCGACCCTGTCTCACGGTATCCCACGGCTTTCATAACGTGCTCCTTTGTCCGGTTCTCTATCAACCGATGACTGTCATCTCATTCAACGTGAATTCTGCAACGGCGCCCTCTGTCGCTTCCAGGTAAGCCGCAAGGTGCTGAGCACCCATGTGAGTTTGCCAAAGCTCCCGGCTTTGCCAGTTTTCGTAGAACACGAAATGAGCCGGGTTATCGTTGTCCTGATGTAGGTCGTAGTTGATGCAACCCTCTTCGGCACGGGTTATGTCGATGAGCTTGATCAGCTCGGCCTTTACGAGGTCGATCTTGTCGGGGTTGGCTTTGATGTTGGCGACGATTGTCAGCTTGGCCATTGGATTAGGTTCCTTGTGTTCATGAGCGATGTGCCAGATTTACTCCGCCGTTTTTTTGGGATAAACAGGACTTTTTCGAACATATAATCCGGAAAATCCGTTTAATGCTGCTAGACAATCTTCGCTTGTTTCTGACGATAGCCGAGAAAGGCAGTCTTGTGGCCGCAGCGCGAGAGACTGGGATGTCGAGCACGACAGTATCCGAGCGACTCGCGGCTCTGGAGGCACACTACGGAGTGGTTTTGTTCAACCGCACCACTCGTTCTATTAGCCTGACCGAAGAAGGCCGTACACTAGCTGACGGAGCAAGAAGCGTACTCAGTGAGATTGCGGATTTGGACACACTTGTTCGGCACGGCGCCGAAACTTTGTCTGGCCCAATTCGCATAAGCGCGCCTATCGATTTGGGGCGGAGCTTTGTTTCCGAGGTTATTGCCGAATTCACCGAAGATAACCCTGCCGTCTCAATAGAACTGTCTCTTTCAGACGGCTACGTCGACCTTGTAGGCCAGGGTTTTGACCTCGCCGTTCGCTTCGGCAACATCACAGACAGCTCGCTCAGATTACGAAATCTAGGAAGCTACCAACGTTTCGTATGTGCGTCCCCAAGTTACCTGACCTCATTCGGAACGCCTGAAAAACCAGAAGATCTATTAAACCACAACTGCTTGGTCATGAGGTTTGGCGACATGATCGACAACGTTTGGGAGTTTGGATTAGGACCAAATGCCCGGCGCGTATCGGTAAAGGGAAATCGAATAGTCAATGATGGTTCACTCATCCGCGATTGGGCGATTGCTGGCCATGGGGTCGTATTGAAGTCGGAGTTGGATGTCGGTGACGATGTTCGATCCGGCAGACTTGTTTCTGTCTTGCGCGACTTCCTCCCACCGCCGAAACCCTTGCAAATGATGTTTCCGCCTAGCCGAGCCCAACCACGTCGCATAACGGCCTTAGCTGAGCATTTGCGTCGCAAATTTGGTGTGAGTAATTTTACTTGCTAAGTCGGGAAGGGTTTGTGAAAGCCGCTACGAGGACAGGCGCCAAAACAAGCGCTGCCAAGACCCTAAGGATATGATGTACGCCGACGAACGCAACATCGCGACCAATGCTCACCGCTATGATTGACATCTCCGCCAAGCCTCCAGGTGAATAGGCTAAGACAAGTGCAACCGCAGCAAACACCACACCAATCAACAGAGCTTTTGTATTCACTGCCGAAAGGCTGGGTAGTTTAACCCGAAGAGACAGGGCTATTATCACACCCCCTGTTAACCCAGTCGCAATTGAATAAATCATGCTACTTTTGTCTGCGTTGAGACCGATCAATATGCCGACTGCAAGCGACGCGACAAAGTATGCGCGTAGCCATCCAGACATGTGCCCGGGGTGGGTTTTATAGAGAAAGATATTCACCCCAAACAAATGCAATGAATAGGCCAACGTTCCAATAGCGTACAGCTCAGGCGATGTTCCCGTCGTTTGCATGACTGTAATGGCAAGCAAGCAGTTGTAGGTCCCGAGGGCCACTGTGTCCAAGCCAAGCGACAACTTGTTGTCGGCCCCTACGTCGCGACTGGCCTCCAGCAAGTAGT
>NZ_JBFCVU010000016.1:0-36018 GCF_040705255.1 Ruegeria sp. ANG10 | reverse complement strand
CCGCTCGAATCTTCACGTCAATCTATCGCTTTTTCGATCGGCGCCTCACTAACAACTTTCAAAACAAACGTCCCGAAACAATCCGCCAAAAAAAATATCCACAAAACACCTTGTGGCAATTCTGCAAAAAAACAGTTTATGTCCATTTTTTGAGCACTTTAAAAACATCTTAAAGTTGTGTAATGTTCAAAACCTCACTCCTTCGGAAAGGGACGGAAGGTCATAATTTCCTGACTTTCTTCAAGCTTGATCAGTTCGCCTGATCTGCGGCAGGCGTCTCAGATCTTGATCGCTGTATAAATCTGGATCTCCAATAAATCTCTTCCGACGGAGTTTGCTCAAGCCCCACTTCGGCGCAACATGATCGAAACGGTTCGCCACACGATCCAAGCTTCCATGATCAGCCCGGTATTTGCGATGTAGTACAGATCTGCCTGTACTTTTCGGCGTGTCGCATCTGTACCTTCGATATACCCAAGTTCAACCTGCGCCCAACCACTGATTCCGGGGCGCACAAGGTGACGCGCCTGGTATCCGGGTACAAGCGACATATATTCTCGGGCGTGCTCGATGTAATCCGGCCGAGGGCCTATCAAGCTCATTTCACCTTTGAAAACATTGATGATTTGCGGTAACTCATCAATACGGGACTTGCGCAAGAAGCGACCAAGCGGGGTAATTCTGTCCTCTTCCAACGGGCAATCAGCACCCCGTTCAATTTTCTTGGCCGGGCGCATGCTGCGAAACTTGTATGCTGTGAATGGTTCGCAGTTTTTCCCCATACGCACCTGAGAGAAAACCAGAGGCCCCTTGTTCCAAATTGGGTTCAAGACGAGCAGGACGATCCCAAAAATCACCACGAGAGGCAACAGAACAAATACGCTCAGGAGGAGATCAAACGCACGTTTTGCCAAGGCAAAAAAAGAACCTGGTGCAGAGGCTGGAGTGCGCGCAAAGGCAGTGGATTCCCCGAGATCGTGATCGGGCAAATTAAAATCAAACATAACTGCTCAAGAGCCTTAAACTAATTATTTTTATACTCGTTTTAAGAGAGCACTTCTCTTGTTAACCGTTTATCAACCACTTCACGAGAGTGTCAACATATTTGAGTTAAACTTGCCTCAAGTCTTAAATGACTCGGATTCTGAGGTGTCGGAATCAATTGCCGAGCCAAGGGGTAGGGCGGGGGTAATCAACCCAACCGCGGCGCTCCTCAATATAACGCAGTCGAGCATTACAGCCCTATTGGTCATCGCGTTCTTTTTGATAACAAAACTCACCCGGACGTGGCGAACCATAACCTGATGCTCACTTGGGCTGCGAAAGAACATCTCACTCAATAAGGGCGCGCTTGCGGGATTGATCCATGAAATCATTCCAAGCCGCGCTAAACTCCTCAAGGGGCCAGTTGAGTGCTCTGGAAATTCCGTGCCGATCGCGGAAGTCAAAAAGAAACGCTCCGCCTTGGGTCATCTGTTCGATCAACTCGTCAGCATCGACCCCTTCGAACCTGCATCCCAGACCGGTCAGGCATCCGGGCCAACGTGTTCGCCACACCGGTGTACCTTCGCGTTCGATGCGAAACCCGTTTGGATGAAAGACCGTCCCCGGCTCGATCCCGAATTCAACCTGGAACCCATCATCTTCGGGCGTAATGAATATGAATTGACTTCCGAAATTCGGTCGACCGGAAAAAACATCGACCCATCGCAGGTAGCACCGCTGCACCAGTTCGCCGTATTCCTCTCGCTCATCGCAGATAGAGCTCCAGATACCGAACTTGCTTTGGTGTGTGACCCGCCAATTGCTGGCCGTATCCCGCCCATGCAAATCTTGTGCAACGGCTGTTGTAGCTGAAAGCGCAAGGGCGAGTATGATATGCAGGTATTTCATAGGCCCTAAGTCTTGTCCCAGGCCTTCTGTGCCAAATCACGTTGGCGAGAGGTGCAGGGTAGATTTAGAAAGTGGAGGGTGTACAGGCGCTGACAACAACACATTGCGTTTCGCCTGTGTTGCGAAATCGATGGGGCAATTCACTGTCAAAGTAATAGGCGTCCCCCGGACCCAAAACAACGGTTTCGCCATTGACGGTCACTTCCAACTGCCCCGAAATCACCACGGCGCATTCCTCGCCTTTATGGGAAAGTTCTGATCGACCGGAATCCGTGCCCGGACCATACTCTTCCAGAAGCATTTGAATTTTGCGATTTTGCCGCTCTCCCGCGATAAGAAAGTAGGAAACGCCCGATGCGCCAACATCCCTGTGTTCCTTTTGCCGGAAGAAAACCTTATCCGCATCTTTCAAATCAAAGCTGAAAAAATAGCCAAGGCTGATATCCGCCCCCTTTAGAATTTTCTTCAACAAGGCGACAGAAGGTTGGGTGGCGCCTGCTTCTATAAGTGAGATTGTTCCGCTGCCAACGCCCGCCAGCTTAGCCAATTTCCTCTGACTTAGCCCCTTGGCGGTTCGAATCACGCGAAGGCGTTTGGCCGTTTCAAAATCGGGGTCAGTGCTTTTCTGCTTCATATCTAAAGCACTTTGACATGAATTCTGCGATGAATCAATAGGTTAGAAATCCTTAAGAATCCGGAATGACCACCTTCCAGTCGCCGTGCGAGAAAGCCAACCGAAACTCGCAGGCACCTTGGGGAGGAATCGAAGTGGTCCAAAAGACGAATATTACATCTGCCTTTTGGATGCCGTTCACGGCCAATCGGGACTTTTTGAATGACCCCCGCATGATCAAATCGGCGCAAGGAATGTACTATACCAGCGTCGATGACCGCCAGATAATGGATGCGACCGCAGGCTTGTGGTGTGTCAACGCCGGTCACCGTGATCCCCTGATTACAGCAGCCATTCAAAAGCAGGCGCACGAGCTTGACTATGCGCCCAGCTTTCAGTTCTCGCACCCGCAAGCCTTTGAACTTTCGTCAAAATTGACCTCAATGATGCCTGAAGGCATCGACAATGTCTTTTACACCAATTCAGGTTCTGAATCGGTGGACACAGCCCTGAAAATCGCTCTGCATTATCATCGGATGCGCGGCGACGGGGCACGTACACGTCTGATCGGGCGCGAGCGCGGCTATCACGGCACGGGGTTTGGTGGAATTTCGGTTGGCGGGATCGTCGGCAACCGAAAGCATTTTGGGACGCTTCTGACGGGCGTCGACCATTTGCGCCACACACATGACATCGAGAGGAATGCGTTTTCGAAAGGTTGCCCTGAATACGGGGCCGAGCGTGCTTTAGATTTAGAACGCATTGTCGCATTGCACGATGCCTCAACCATCGCCGCAGTGATTGTCGAACCCATGGCTGGTTCAACAGGCGTTTTGATGCCCCCCGTTGGTTACCTGAAGAAACTGCGTGAGATCTGTTACAAATACGGCATCCTGCTGATCTTTGATGAGGTCATCACCGCCTTTGGACGGTTGGGCGCGGCCACCGCTGCGGATTATTTTGGTGTCACTCCGGATATCATCACTACGGCGAAGGGCCTGACCAATGGCGTCATCCCGATGGGAGCGGTCTTTGTCAATAACCGCATCTATGAAAGCGCCATGGAAAATGCGGATGCGCCGATTGAACTGTTCCACGGCTATACCTACTCAGCTAACCCGATTGCCTGCGCCGCTGCGTTGGCCGCGATGGAAAGTTACGAAACCAACGGCCTTTTCGCCCGTGCGGCTCAACTTGCACCGCATTGGGAAAAGCGTCTGCACAGCCTTGCCGGACTGCCCAACATCGTTGACCTGCGCAACCTTGGCCTTGTAGGCGCCATCGAACTGGCCCCTCGTGAAGGCGCCCCGGGTGCGCGGGCCATGGAAGTGATGAAAAAGGCCTGGAACGCGGGAATCATGATCCGCGTTACCGGAGACATCATTGCGCTCTCTCCTCCGCTGATCATCTCTGAACAGGAAATCGACATGCTGTTCGACACCCTCACCGATATCCTGCGCGACCACCCGTAAAGGCACTCGCCCCCGTGGATGAAAGGTAACCGCCAGCGCACGATAGAACCCCTGGCGTCCAGCTTGCACATGACGACGTCAAACTCATGCCAGCCCTCAGGCAATTATCCGGAAAAAGGAGCAATGAAAATGTTCATTGGTGTTCCCAAGGAAATTAAGAACCACGAGTACCGTGTTGGGTTGACCCCTGAAAGCGTCGCCGAATTGGTGGCGAATGGTCACAACGTGATTGTAGAGACCAACGCTGGCGCCGGGATCGGTTCTGACGACGAAGCATATCGTGCAGCAGGTGCGGAAATTGCCGAAACCGCAGCCGAGATTTTTGCCAATGCGGAAATGGTCGTAAAGGTGAAAGAGCCTCAGGCGGTCGAGCGCGCCATGCTGCGTGAAGGCCAGATCCTCTACACCTATCTGCACTTGGCCCCCGATCCGGAACAAACCGAAGACCTGGTCAAATCCGGTGCAGTTTGCATCGCTTATGAAACCGTGACCGACGAAAATGGCGGCCTGCCGCTGTTGAAACCGATGAGCCAGGTTGCCGGCCGCATGTCGATCCAGGCCGGCGCTGGTGCGCTGGAAAAAGCCAAAGGCGGTCGCGGTGTTCTGCTGGGCGGAGTACCGGGTGTGAAACCCGGCAAGGTCGTCGTCATTGGCGGTGGTGTGGTCGGGTTCAACGCGGCGCAGATGGCGGTTGGACTGCATGCCGACGTGACCATTCTGGACCGCAGCCCGGCGGTTCTGGAAAAGCTGGAAAACCACTTCGAAGCATCCGCCAAAGTGGTCTATTCCACCAAAGCCGCACTTGAAGAAGAAGTCACCAACGCCGACCTGGTTGTGGGCGCAGTTCTGATCCCGGGTGCCGCGGCGCCCAAGCTGGTCACCCGCGAGTTGATTTCGAAGATGAAGCCCGGCGCGGTTGTCGTGGACGTGGCCATTGATCAAGGCGGCTGCTTTGAAACGTCCCAAGCCACCACGCACGCCGATCCCACCTACGTTGTCGACGATGTGGTTCACTATTGCGTTGCCAACATGCCTGGTGCGGTGGCGCGGACCTCTACCTACGCGCTGAACAACGTCACCCTGCCGCACGCTCTGGCCATCGCAAACAATGGCTGGAAGCAGGCGCTTGCGGACAATCGTCACCTGATGAACGGCCTCAACGTGGCCCATGGCAAGGTGACCTACAAGGCTGTGGCCGATGATCTTGGATACGAGTTCGTCGCCCCGGAGCTTTGCTGAGCTAGAGCAAAGACAAATCCCTCCGCCGATCGGCGGGGGGGTATTTTTAACTGAGGAGGAGACCTGAATGTTTTCGAAGATTAACCGCCGCACCCTTGGTGCGATGGGTGGCGCAGCTTTGCTTGCCGCATCCGCCTTCACGACACAGGCCAGCGCTGAGGAAAGGTTCATCCTGGCGCATGCAATGACAACCGACCATATCTTCCACGCGATGTCCGAAAAATTCCAGGACACCCTGGGGGACGACTCGAACTTTGGTATCGCTTACCACCTGGGCGGTGACCTGGGCGACTGGACGTCGCTGTTCGAACAGTCGATGCAAGGTGTTGTTCCGATGACCCTGACCTGGGGCGCATCTGAATTTGACCAGCGTCTGGACCTGTCCTGGCTGGGTTACGTTGTATCGAACTGGGAAGATGCACGCACGGTCTACGGCCCCGGCGGTGACATGCTGGAAATCTACAACGACATCCTGCACGATCTGGACCTGCACGCGATCGGCATCATTCCGACTGACTTCGGTTCGGTTGTGATCCGCAAAGGCGTTGGCGCCAAGCCGCTGAACCTGCCTGCCGACGGTGGAAACCTCAAGATCCGCGTTCCCCCGGTTTCGATTGCGGTTGACCGCTTCAACAACCTGGGCTTTGGCGCCGTGCCGATCCCGCTGGCCGAAGTCTACACCTCGTTGCAGCTGGGTACGGTTGACGCGCGCGCATTCTCGACCGCGGTTGAGACCTACAACCTGCGTGACGTTCTGGAAACCAACATCCTGACCAACGACTATTTCGAGACCGCCTTCTGGTTGGTCAGCAAAAGCTGGTGGGAAGGTCTGTCGGACGAAGATCGTGCAACCCTGCAGGCTGCTGCAGACGAAACCGTTCTGTGGTCGTGGGATGAAGCTGAAAGCAAGAGCAACGAGTTCCTGCAAAAAGCACGCGACGAAGGCATCGAAGTGATCGAGCTGAGCCCCGAGCAAATCGCAGCGGCAGCCAAGATCGTTCACGAGACGGAATGGCCGGAAATGGAAAAACTGGTTGGCCCGGAAATCATGGGCAAGCTGAAAAAAGCCGCCGGAATCGAGTGACAAGACTTTGTTGGGCCTGCCATCCGGCGGGCCCACTAGTTCAATATGGGAGGACAGAATGGAACGAGAATCTAGACAGCATCCTCGGGACCCGGTCGAGCCCGGTGCGTCATATATCTATGACCCGGAAGTGACCGTCGCCGAACCGCCCGAACATGTCACCGCGATCCCTGAGTGGAACGTGTCGAATGGCTACGCGTTATTTCTGAAAATCGAAAAAATCTATGCTGCGATACTGGCGAACGGCCTTGCATTGTTCAGCATCAGCTTGGCCGTTTTGATGTTCGCACAGGTCGTTCTGCGATACGGTTTGAATTCGCCCTTTGTCGGGATCGAAGAAATGGCCCTATTGTTTGGGGCTTGGATTTACTTTCCCGCGATGGCCTATGTCACCCGGCAAGGGGAACATATCCACGGCGGCATTCTGACCTTGGTTGTCAAATCCCCGAAGTTCATGCAATCGGTGCGACTGGTCATGACCTTCCTCAGCATCATTGCGTGCGTGATTTTCGGTTACTTTGCAATCAAATATGCCTTCTTTGAAATCGAGAAGGGGCGTCTCAGCTCATATCTGCGTTGGCCCAAGGGCATCTGGTCCTTTTCGCTGGTCATCGGTTTTGCCGGCACCATCCTGGCGCTGCTGATGCAGGCAGTAAATCAATTTGTCGCCATTAAGATGATAAAACCGGAAGGGGCAAACTGATGCTGATCTTCGCTATTGCTATTGCAATCATCGTTATCCTGCTTTTGCTCGAAATGCCCATCGCCTTTGCCTTCGGCATTGGGGCCTTGGTGTTCGGTATTGGAACGGGTTCGAATATCTCATTCCTGATCCCTTATGCCTATCAAACCACAACAAGCTTTGCGCTTTTGGCTTTGCCGCTCTTTGTTCTTGCAGGAACGATCATGGCCGAAGGCGGTATCTCGAACCGCTTACTAGATTTCGTCAACGCCTTTGTCGGGCGGATCAAGGGCGGATTGGGCGCTGTAACCATCGTCACATGCGCGCTGTTTGGCGCCATCTCTGGGTCGTCTTCGGCGGCGATTGCAGCCATCGGTCAGATCATGATCCCGCGTATGGTGAAGGAAGGCTACCCGGTGGGTCACGCAACCGCACTGGTCGCGTGTTCCTCGGTTCTGGCACTGATGATTCCGCCTTCGATTCCGATGATCGTTTTCGCGGTAACCGGTGGTCTGTCGGTGGGTGCCGCGTTCCTGTCGACCGTAATCCCCGGTATAATGCTGGCCCTGCTGTACATCGTTTTGAACTTCGTCTTCCTACGCAATAACGCCGACATCAAGGTCGAACCGAAGCTGCCGATCAAGGAAGTACAGGTCAAGATCGTCAAATCCGGCAAAGAGGCTTTCTGGGCCTTGCTCATGCCGCTGATCATTCTTGGCACCATCTATGGCGGGATAGCAACCCCGACCGAAGCTGCCGCAATTGCATTGGTCTATGCGGCCGTTGTTGGGTTCTTCATCTACCGTGGTTTGACACCTGCCAGTTTCTGGAAAGGCACTATTCAGGCCGCGATCACAACGGGTTCTATCATCACCGTGCTGTTCTTCCTGTTCATGATGAGCCGCTCAATGGTGCTTCAGCAAGTTCCTAGCCAGATTGCCGATCTGTTGCTGAACCTGTCTGACAACAAGATCCTGCTTTTGCTTCTGATCAACCTTGTTCTCTTGCTGATGGGAATGATCGTGGACGACATTTCAGGCAGTGTTCTGGCGGCGGTTGTGCTTTTGCCGGTGGTATCTGAACTGGGCGTTCACCCGATCCATTTTGCGGCGATTGTCGGCACCAATCTTGGCCTGGGCAACGTGTCTCCGCCCTGCGCGCCGATGCTTTATATGGCGGCTGGTGTCAGCAAAATCACACTGGACCGTTACATCGGCATTACGCTGAAGTTCCTGTGCCTTGGTCACTTGCCGATGGTGCTTTTGGTTACCTTCCTTCCGGAATTGTCACTGTTCCTCCCAAAGATGCTCATGGGCATCCAATAGTGACGCAATAATCTGGAAGCATGGTTGCGCCGGAGTCGAAAGGCTCCGGCGTAATTTTATTTTGAAACAACTAGTTAGCTTTGGATCGCTCTGTGGCTGTGGCTAAGGGGTTGCGCAATGGGCACCTGCATTGAAACCTCTATCGGCCAGTTTTCCCTGCGTCCGCAGCTCTACCGAGCTTTCGTAAAGCGCTCACACTGCTTCCAACGCGATGGCGATACCCTGGCCAACACCAACGCACATGGTTGCCAGCGCGCGGTTACGGCCACCCAACGACAGTTCCAGTGCCGCCGTTCCAGCGATCCGGGCCCCGGTCATGCCCAGCGGATGCCCCAGAGCAATGGCTCCGCCATTTGGATTCACATGCGCGCTATCCTCGGCCAGACCTAGGCCGCGCAGAACTGCGATACCTTGCGCGGCAAAAGCCTCATTCAGTTCAATCACGTCGAAGTCTTCGGGTTGCAGGCCCAAACGGGCGCACAGCTTTTGCGTGGCCGGGATCGGACCGATACCCATAATCCGAGGCGCCACACCCGCCGACGCCCCGCCAACGATGCGGGCCATCGGGGTCAGTCCGTATGTCCTCGCGGCTTCAGCCGAGGCGATGATCAGCGCGGCAGCCCCGTCATTAACGCCCGAGGCGTTGCCAGCCGTGACCGTTCCACCATTACGGAAAGGAGCGGGCAGGCCGGCCAATTTTTCCAGCGTCGTGCTACGAGGATGTTCATCGGTTTCAATCAGAACTGGAGCACTTTTTCGCTGAGGTACTTCGACCGGTGTGATTTCCCGTGCCAGCCGGCCCGCCGCGATAGCTTTGGCTGCGCGCTCTTGACTGCGAAGCGCGAATGCGTCCTGCGCTTCGCGCGTGACGTTGAATTCCTCGGCGACGTTCTCAGCAGTTTCCGGCATGGAGTCGACACCGTACTGCGACTTGATCACCGGGTTGATAAAGCGCCAGCCAATGGTGGTGTCATAAACCGCGTTTGAACGTGAAAAGGCGCTTTCGGCCTTGGGCATGACAAAGGGTGCGCGCGACATGCTCTCAACCCCGCCAGCGACCACCAGATCGGCATCACCACAGCGGATCGCCCGCGCGGCATTGATCACAGCATCCATACCGGACCCACACAAGCGGTTAGTGGTCGTCCCGGGGGCAGCCATAGGCATGCCCGCCAGCAGCAATGACATGCGCGCCACGTTGCGATTGTCTTCACCGGCCTGGTTGGCGCAACCGAATATCACGTCATCGACAGCATCCCAGTCAACGCCTGGATTGCGCGCCATCAAGGCTCGTATAGGAACCGCGCCCAAATCGTCAGGGCGTACCGGGGCCAGAGCACCAGCAAAACGGCCGATCGGCGTTCGAATATAATCGCAGATATAGGCTTCGGTCATTGGGTTCACTTTCCTGCATGAGCCTTGGCGACATGGGAAACGGGTCGTTTGAAACGTAGGCTCGAGAGCATTTAAAAACAGTTTGAAAAAAATAGGAAATCCGAAATTTAACTCGTCCAGAATTTCTGGGCGGGTCACTCAATTACCTAGACAGGTGGTGCGGCCGTCTGACATTCGGCTGCACCTGTCATGTTTCGGCCGGCAAACAAGAGCGCTGACCGATCCCAGACCTGGCCAATCAGCGGACAGCAATTCGCCCAGCCATGGCCCGAGCTTAAACCCGCACATTGTTTTCGGATTGGCGGAATGCCTCCTGCGGTCAACCGCAAGAGGCGATTTCTAAGCAAATTCACCCATCGAAGAGTACAAGTTTGCGCCTTAACTCCTGACCGGCGATCTCAGCTCAAGAAACTTCCGCAATTGCGCTGTTTCCGGTCCTGACAATGCGCGCCCAATTGCGCCATAGACATAGAGAGACGCACCACCCGGCACCACCCTGTTACCCGCCCCGATAAATTGGCCGCCCCGGATCGTGACCCCGTTCTCATCTGCCCAAAATTCAGTGACATCCGATCCCAGATCAGGAAACTCAACGACAAGTTCGTCGTCAATTTGATCACTCGAAAGATACCAGAAAGCGCGCTGCCCAGATTCAGTGACGTCATACTGATTGATACGGGTCTGGTACGGTGTCGGCGCGGATCCGACTTCAAGCTGAGCCTGTGCAAGCAGAATGCCCTTTACACCATCCCCCAGAACATCGACCCCCATTTCCTCTCGGGGTCGAAGAAAGAGGTTTTTATTGCCCGTGCCGTTGTAGTCCAATTGTGTGGATACCCGGAAAAGACCGCTGCCAAGGCTTTCAACATATGCTGAGCCAGACAGGACTGCGCCCGTCGTCAAATCGACTTCGAAGGCCCCGCGCGATGCAGCAAACCCGTCGCCACCGGTAAAGTGCAGGATTGGATATTCTGCCGCTGACGCGAAAACAGAGAATGTCACGGTCTGTGTTGCTTGGACAGCCGAAGGCAGGGCAACAAATGTCAGACCACTTTGTCCGACCCTCGCGGCCAGTTTAACCATCTCTATTTCTGGCGTTCGCAGTGCAGTCGCAGTCAGAGATCCAGCACTATCGTTCCACCCTGCAAAACTCGCCGAGTTGTCCATCAAGTTCCTGATCCCGCTCATCGGGTGTCGGGCGAGCAAAGGGCGCCGGTCGTCATTGAATTTCTGCGCGGCGTGGTATCCGGGAATGCTACGGGCCGCTATATCAGCAATGGTTATATCCGTCGGTCCCGATCGCCGCTTGATGCTAAGGTATTCTACCGTCGATTGTATAATAACGCTGTGCCGGCCTATTGTGATAGGCAAGGACGGGTTGCCCGCCACACCGCTGATAGACAGGCCACCCAAGCCATATGCGGTCACCGTATATTCTAGTTGGTACCATTCTCCGACCGTTAAAATATCAGTTTGCACGACGTTTGAATAAGACCCATCAGGTGAGTGGATGCGCACTTGTCCGTTGGAAATGGTTGCATCACCGTTCGTATTCCAATGAGCCTCGCCATTGTTAAACCCCCCGTCCGTGACAGCGTCGGGGCCAGGTCTAAGATCGTTCGATTTATCCAGCATCAACCCCACCGGTTGACCCGGACCCAGTATCGGCATCGTCCCTGCCGAGTCCTGAAACAGTGCGCGCATATCGACGGGGTCCAACCAAAGCGACGGGTTTAAATTCTTAATACCGCCAGGACCATTGCGCGTCGCCAATGATGTGATGGAAAGGCCAAGATTAATCATTATAAACAACCCCTTTCATTTCATCGCTTGTTTGATGTCTGGGTTGTCTGACAAAGGCTGGTTCAGCCTTGCTGGCAATTGCTGCGCGGGACATTCTGTAGGTCTCCAACTTATTGGATTGGTGCGGTTTCATTGGATGAGATGCCATTTTGCCCTCAGATTTCCGTAGCTGCGTGTTCAGAAACCTGGGCTTTGCGGGCACTCAGTCTCAATTGGTGCATGACGTCAGCACTCAGCCACGGGTTGAGATTTAATCGTTCTTCACCCGGAATAATTTTCTAAGATTGTTGATTTTGAGTTAGGCAACCGTACGGGTTGATCGGATATCATGCGCCCAAAGTCAGATAGGGGGAAATGGCTGAAAGCCTGGTTTGAACCGACCCAAACAGCAGGCATGAAATGCAGGGGCAAGATGGTTTTCACCGCGACTTTTAGAGCCGACAATTTGGCATACGGGCGGGCCTTTATTTATGCCCCGGAACCTTGTAGAGAGCGGCTTCAAACGCGTTTCGCGTGTATCCGGCATTTGGGATAAATTATTTGAAATGAAGCAGTCTCCAATACACGAAGCACAGTTCAATTCGAGCCGGTCACCAATGGGTGACGCGCCAGAAGATGACGTGGTCGATTTAGGAGTTTTGATAGGCACATTGTGGCGTGGAAAGTGGATCATTGCCCTGGCCACCGCCATAGCCATTTTGATCGGAGGGTACTATGCCTTTGTAGCCGCCGTGCCGCTATACAGGTCCACTGCGGTGGTCATGCTGGAAACCGATCAAGCCAGCGTAGTTGACCTTCAAAGCGTGGTGGGCGGTCTGGCCGGAGACACTGCTGAGGTCAATTCCGAATTGGAAGTACTGCAGTCCCGCGGCCTGATGGGCAAGGTCGTGGACAAACTGGACCTCGTTTCTGATCCAGAGTTCAATTCCGATCTTCTGCCGGACTCGGCATTCGATGGGATCAAACAATTCGTCAAATCAATGCTTGGGGCCGGAAGCGACCCCGAACTGGTGGCCGAAGAATTGACCCAGCAGAAAACCCGGGACAGCGTGATTACGGCCCTGCTCAAGAAGCTCTCGGTCAAAATCGTGCCGCAAAGCTTGGTGTTCGAAATAACGGTCGAGACGGAATCGGCGCGCAAGTCAGCTCTGATAGCCGACACGATCGTCGAACTGTACGTACTGAACCAGATCGAGGTAAAGTTTGAGGCAACCGAACAGGCGACGGCGTGGCTGACCGACCGTGTGGCCGAGCTGCAGGTCGAATTGGAAACTGCTGAGGCAAAAGTCAGCGACTTCAACGGGACGACTGCGCTGATCTCACCCGAAGCTCTGCAGTTGCAGGAAGTGCAATTGAAAGATCTTCGTGAACGTCGTTTATCTGCCGAGGCAACCCGTGTCACGGCGCAGTCCCGGTATGACGCGCTGTCATCCGCAGACAGCCGCGCGGCCCAGACTGAAGCCAGCCAGGACCCGCAGTTGCAACGCCTTTTCACGCAAATCGAGGATTCCGGTACGGGCGAAACAGCCTTTGACACCGCTTTTCAACGCCTCCTCGCGCGCACAGCGCTTGAGGTGCGGCGGTCGACGCAGCAGGTTCAGGCCCTGACACAATCGGCAGAAGACCTCGGGCAAAAGATCTCGCAGCAGAATGCGGACCTGATTACGTTGCAGCAATTGGTGCGTGAGGCCGAAGCGGTTCGGCTGCTTTATGAGTATTTCCTGGCGCGGCTGAAAGAGACATCGGCGCAGGAAGGGATTCAAAAGGCGGACAGTCGGCAATTGTCACGCGCTGTTATTCCCAGCATCCCGACTTCACCCCGAAAATCCCGAATCCTAATGCTTTCGGCCATACTGGGCCTCATGCTGGGCGGCGGGTTCGTCTTGTTGGCTGAAGCGCGACGCAAAGGCTATCGCACTGCGCAGGATTTGGAGCGCAAGACCGGCTACAGCGTTTTGGGTCAGATCCCGATCTTTCCTGCACGCGGGCGCCGCAAGGTTCTGGAATATCTGGCCGACAAGCCCTCGTCTGCCACGGCCGAGGCGGTGCGCAACCTGAGAACTTCGCTGATGCTGTCCAACGTGGACCGCCCACCACAAGTTGTGGTTATGACCTCATCGCTGCCGGGCGAGGGGAAGACAACAAACTCGCTGGCGTTGGCTCAGAACTTTGTCGGTATCGGTAAGAAGGTCTTGCTGGTCGAAGGCGATATCCGACGCCTGACCATGACAGCGCAGCTCAAGGGTGCACCCCAAAAAGGGATCGTGTCGGTTCTGTCCGGGGACGCCACACCACAAGAGGCAATCTTTCAAGACCCGTTGTTGAACTGCGATATTCTGGCTGGTGAAGAAACCTCGGTCAATGCGGCGGACCTTTTTGCATCAGAACGGTTCAAGGTTTTTTTGGACGACATGCGCAAGCTCTATGACGTCATTCTGATCGACACGCCGCCAACTTTGCTGGTATCCGACGCGCGCCTGATTGCACGCAATGCGGATGCGGTGCTGCTGACCATCAAGTGGAATGACACATCCGCCCAAGACATCACCGAGGCAATGCGCCTGTTCCACACCGATAATCAGCGCTTAACCGGCCTTATTCTTGGTCAGATCAATGTCCAAAGCGCAAAGCATTACGGGTATTCCTACGGCAGATATGCGTCCAAATATTACAGCGACTAAGGGTTTCAAAACGTCTTGGTTTCGCGTGCATTTGACGTTTCAGTCGATGCTGACAGGAAGGGTCAATGCGGGGATACAAAAAGGTTACCAGCCTCGCTTTCTGGTCGAACTTCAGCAAGGCCAAATACGCTGCGGTTAGGACGTTGTGAAAGATTATTATTCACGTTTGTTATTCTTTGGAACTAAGCATGAAATTTTCTATCCTTACAGCAGTTTGGAACCGTGCGGCCACCCTTCCAGATGCCTTGCAAAGCCTGGATGCACAAACCTACGACAACTACGAACACGTGGTTCAGGATGGAGGCTCCAGTGATGGCACGCTAGAGCTGCTCAACGCTCGCGACGACCTGCGCACGCGGCTGGTCAGTGAAACAGATCGGGGGCTCTATGACGCTCTGAACCGCGCCACTGATCGAGCAACCGGTGATGTGGTCGGGTTGCTGCATTCTGATGACTTTTTTGCACATGCTGAGGTTTTGACTCGTGTTGCACAAGTCTTTGAGGAAACCGGTGCAGACGCGGTCTATGGTGATCTGGATTATGTGTCCGCGCGGGATTCCAGCAAGGTGGTGCGCCATTGGGTTTCTGGGCCCTATAGCCCGGACAAGCTGAAACGTGGATGGATGCCACCACATCCGAGCTTGTTCATCAAACGCGATGTCATCACGCGGTGGGGCGGTTATGATGACAGTTTTCGGATCTCAGCAGATTATGACAGCATACTGCGTTATTTCGGCCAGGGCCGCATTTCAGCTGCCTATCTTCCAGAAGTTCTGACCAAGATGCGCCTTGGCGGAGCCAGCAATGGCAGCGTTGGCCGAATTCTTAGGAAATCGACGGAAGATTATAAGGCAATCCGGCGCAATCAGGTTGGCGGTGCGCCCACTCTGATCATGAAAAACGCGCGGAAGGTGCCGCAGCTATTTCTGAATAAGCTGAGACCAAACTAGGCTTGCACAGCTCATGCTTCGGGGCAGGCAAAATGATTTGATCGACGATATCTAGGTCCACGCAGGCGACCTACGCAGCCCTGTCGATACTGAACCCACAGCAAATATACTGAATTTTCAAGACCCAGATAAAGGGTCGGAAAGACGCCGTAAAAAACGCCGCCCGTGGGGGCGGCGTTGTTGGTTGGTTTATTGGCTTAGGTTACTCAGCAGCTTGCGTTCCGGTGTCTTCGTGCCTGTCCCGCTGCCCGTCGCGATAAAGCGCCTTGGCCAGAGAAACACACATCAAACCCATCACCATGGTGAACGGCAGCGCGCCGATGATCATCGCGTTGCGCAATGCGTCCATCGGGTTGTTCTCACCCGCTGCCAAGATCAGCGCACCGATTACGGCGGTCAGGATCACACCCCAGATAATGCGATGCTTAACGCCGGTCTCCTGGCTGCCGCCCGACATGATTGTGTTCATCACCAAAATCCCCGAGTCCGCAGAGGTCACCAGGAAGGTCATGATCAGGATCACACACATGACGTTCAGCATCGACAGCAGACCACCGTCAATCATGTAAGACAACGTCACGAACAGCTTGTTGGTGTTTGACGCGCCGATGATCGCACCCTCGGCCGCGCCTGCCAGTTCCAGATCGATCGCGGTGCCGCCCAGAACCGTCATCCACGCAAAGCACACCAGTGCTGGTGCGAATACGCAGCCCAGGATGAACTCACGCACGGTACGGCCCTTCGAGATGCGCGCCAAAAACAAGCCCACAAACGGCGAGAACGCGATCCACCACGCCCAGTAGAACGTGGTCCAACCCGACTGCCAGCCAAACTGACGGCCCTGCTCACCGGCAGCATAGGCTGCGGCCAGAGTCGCTTCGTCCAATTCAGCGGCCGCGCCTTCCAGACCGCCTTTGAAGCCGTCAAAACTGCCCCAGGCATTGGTTGCGCCGCCCATCAGGTCTGCCGCATGGGCCTGTGCTTCTGCTGGCAGAGCCGCGGCAAAAGTTTCTGCCGACAACGGACCGTATGCACCAAAGCTCAGCGAGAGGAAGTGGAAGATATAATCGACCATCGCCGAGCCATAGGTGGTCATGGCGAAGACGAAGGAGCCAAATACCACAAAGGTTCCCAGCAGGATGATCGACAGCACAAGGTTCAAGTTAGACAGGTACTTAACCCCGCGACCGACACCCGACACCGCCGAAATGATCGATAGGCACATGATCACAACCAGACCCGCTATCAAACCCACCTTGGACGGGGTCGGAACCTCGCCGCCGAGGTCCATCACCCATCCCATGCCGGTGATCGCATAGACACCGTCGATAAATTGGCTCACACCGTAGCCAATCGTCACCGACACACCGAGGATAGTCGCAACCACGCCCAGAACGTCGACCACATGACCCAGAAAGCCGTTCATCAGTTTGCCAAATAGCGGCGTCAGCGCAGAACGGATGGTCAGCGGCATGTTACGCGTATAGGCGTAATAGGCCAGCGACAGACCGGTTACCACATAGATCGCCCAAGCGTGGAAGCCATAGTGCAGATAAGTGTAGCGATAGGCGGACTGGATCGCTTCGGGCTCATTGCCTGTGACATCACCGGCAACCACCACCGGGTTCGAGCCCCAAAGGCCCAAAGGCTCAGCCGTGGCAAAGACCATCAGGCCGACGCCCAGACCGGCACCGAACATCATCGAAAACCACGAGAAGTTCGAAAATTCGGGCTTTTCTCCGGGTATTCCCATGACCCGCTTACCAGTGCCCGGAAGGATTGCTACCACCGCCAGAAAAAAGAAAAATAGCCCTACGATGATGACGTAGAACCCGTTGAAGCTTTCCAGAAGTTTGCCGTTCCAGCTGCCTAGTGTGCCGTTGGCATTGGCCGGAAAGACCAAAGCCCACAGCACCAACGCAACCATGATCGCCTTGCTTATCAGCGCAATCGGGACGCTGTAGTTCTCATAAAAACCATCATCCGCGGTCTTTATTTCTAAGTCCGTAAACGGTTCCTTTATCGACATCTCTGTTCTCCCTTGTCGGTAAATGGCCTTGTTATTTTTTTGAAGTGCGCCATTCCCGCCAAATCTATAGGGGGTGCGCATATCAGTTTGTTATTCTCCGTCCGTTTATTGCTCTTTCGCGTCACAAAAGCGCTCGGACCTTTTCAAGAAGGGCGGCGTTCACTTCGACACCATCCTTTGCAGCATCTTCTCTGCATTTCTTGCGCCCGTCGCCCGGCAGGCGGGCACCGTCTTGTGACCGGATCGAGTCAATCAGAGCGGTCAACTTGTCCTGAAACAGCCCACCCGACGTCGCCTGCGGGTCAATGGCGATAAAGAATTGACCGGTTTTTGGCGGGCCACCCGCCGTGCCGGAAAACGGGCTGGCCACGGAACCCAACGTCGCACCCGCCATCGCGGCAGCCATCAGTTCGACGGTCAGGGCTATGCCGACACCCTTGTAATCGCCCGATGGCACCATCGAACCTTTCAGGCCAGCCTCGGGATCGGTGGTGGGTTGGCCATTGGCGTCCAGCACCCAGCCTTCGGGCACAGATTTGCCTTCGCGGGCGTGCTTCATCACCTCGCTCTTGGCAATTGTGCTGGCGGATTGATCGATCAGCAGCGCTGCATTGCCGTCGGCATCTGGGGCAGAAATTGAGAATGGGTTGGTGCCAACGACCGGTTTTGCTCCACCCGAAGGCGCAATCGAGGCAGGGGCATTTGTAAATCCGATCCCAAGCAGCCCGGCCTGCGCCAACCGCTGTGTATGCACGCCCAGAACACCGCAATTATACGAGTTGTTGACAGCCAGAACTGCAACGCCTTGTTCGCGCGCCAGCGGGATCAGTTTCTCGAACCCCAAATCAATCGCGCTATGGGCAAAGCCTGTGGCGGCATCCACTGTGACAACGGCAGGGCGAGGCTGTGTGACCACGGGTTTTGCAGTGCCGTCCACCTTGCCGCATTCGACATGCTGAGCGTAGATCGGAATATAAGCCAGCCCGTGTGACGCCACCCCATCCGCTTCGGTCACCGCAGTGGCGACCGCCAAAGGGTGCGCGTTTTCCTCGGAGGTTCCGGCTTTGACAAGCGCGCGAAAGGCCAGATCCTCAATCTCGGACAGTGACAGGGTTTCAGTGGCGATCATCATGTATTCCCGTTCGTAAGAGTTGTAAGCGCCCCGGTGCAGGGGCCGCATTTCAGTCGTTGTCGCTCAAACCCGCACCGGCGCCGCGCAGGCGGCTTTCCTCGGTTGCGGGGGCGAAAGTGCGATGGGCAAAGGCGCTGAGCCTGTTCCAGTTTTCCTCAGACACATCGGCGCGCAGAACAGGTTCACGACGCCCGGTCATTTCGGCGGGCGCGGAAAAGACCAGCGTGTCAGCGTGGCGCGCCTCAAGCGCGTCAGGTGTGGCTTTTACGCAAACCTGCCGTCCGTCGGTGGCCAAGCGGGCCCCCTGCCATTCGGCAGAAACCGGCACGCCCAGACGCAACGCGGCGCCGCCCATGAACGGCACTGCCAACAGGGGTAGGCTAACGTTCTCCATAGTGATCGATCCCCGATTTATCAGCCGCACGGCACAATCGCTCAGCGATGCCCCGGCGATCAGCGGGCTCATCCGACGCGTAGGGGCGTGCCAGATTTCAGCGCTGAGCGAGACGGGCGACACGTCAATTGACGGGATGCGGTCGTTCATTTCCAGCAGATCAGCCAACATCCCAACCCCCGAAAACCCGAAAGCCGACAGCCAGCGCGTGCCTTTGGCCGCCTCTTCGGCCAGCCCCCACGACAGGCCGGCACCGCGCGCGGCGCGTTTGCTTATGGCTTCGATTTCATTCAATGAATGGCTCATGCCACGGCCTCTTCAAGTTCGGGGAATACCCAGAAATCGGCGTTTTCAGATGTCAATTCGTAAGGCAGGGGGGCATTTCCATACATGCAGATCCGAACCCAGCGGTCCGAGCGAGGATCAAACTTGGTCGCGCCAAAGAAGGACAGCTTGCAGCGCAACATGTCGATGGGCAGCACCCGGTCCGAGATCGTATTGTCCCGGATTTCAGCATAGGGCGCGCGACCTACGATCTGGACCCGACGCAGGACGTGGCGGTGTTCTGGGTGACGCAGCAGAAAATCAGCAACCTGTGCCTCGTCCGACCAATGAGCCAGAGCCTGATACAACAGCGCGGCATCCCGCCCTGGGGCCAGAGGCTGTTCATATTCCTCAATAGGTTCCTCGAAACGTTCCCCCAGACGCGGTTCCAGCTTTTCTTCGGAAACATACCAAGCGCGGGCCTTGCTGGCCGGGGTTGACCAGTCGGTCTCGATCGCCCAGCCATAAATGTCCTTCAGCAACCCCCGCAATTCGCCGATCTTCATCGCGCCCGCTATTCGGAAGGTCGCGGTGTTGTCTGCCGCCATGCTTTCGGCAAACCCATCCACCAGTTCTCCGTAAGGTTCCAGGATCAGCGAGGCAATCCATTCCTGCCCTTCCAGTGTCAGGTTAGTCTCGGCCCACGAGTACAGCGCGTCCCATGGATTTTCCTTGCCGAGGTCTGCGCTGCCCAAATAGTCGGTGACCTTGGCGACATCCCCACGAAGAGCCGTCAGTTTTTCAATCTGGATCGGGTGTTCCGAGTGCCAGATTTCGACGATCTGCGCGTTGCGCGCCAACATTTCCCGAAACAGGGTGATTTCCGCCTCAGTGGCCTTTTGAACCGCACGGACGGCCTGAATGGCGCGTTCGCGAGCAGCCATCCAATTGTTAAACAGCACCGGATGGTTCAGCAGAAACGGCGCCATGCCCAAACCTGTCGAGTTGCCAATACCGATCGAGCGGGCGATCCCCGGGTCAAGCCGTGCGGCTCGAGTTCCGTTTCTGGCCGCACGCGCGTCGGCCATGTGTTGCACCAATTCGGTTATGAACCAACGCGTCAGATATACCGAGAGCATCTCAACTTGGAACGGCGCGCGAAATTCGGGGCGGTCGGCGATCATCTCACGATCCGCAGCCCCCAGCTTGCCCGAGCCGTAAACGGCCGTCGTGCGCATGAGGTAACCGACGTCCTCGATCTTTGTGGTCGACGGTTGGCGTCCATCGGCCAATTCGCTAACGACATGTTCCCACAGGCGCACAGAGCGGTTCGCGCGCGAGACCGACAGTTCCGTTCCAGTCACGCGCCCAGCTTCTTGCACCGGAATATTGTGCGACAGGCGTTCGATGTCGTCTGCAGTTGGCACACCATCGAACAATGTGAATGTGGCGTCCCAGGCTTCGGCAATCACCCGGTCAGACCGTTTTTCAGGCGGCAGGTCATGGGCATAGGCGATCAACGAATATGACGCATCAGGCCCGTGCGTGGTGTATACGGCATGGCCGACACCGTTTTCGTCTATCTCAAAAGCCGTCCGTTCGAACCGCCAGTTTTCGCGGGCAAGACGCCGTGTCAGAATGCGCATGAAGGATAGGCGCGACTGGTGCATCGATCCAAGGCGCGCAAGGCGCATCACCAACTTTGGGTCGCGTTGGGCAACATCAGTCATTCGGCCATGTCTCCTCAGCTTTCCGGCGGTCCGAAATTTTCATCAAAAAAGCGGTACCAGTTGCCGCCCATGATCCCGGCAACTTCATCGGCGTTCAGACCGGTCTTGCGCAGGCCATCCCTGATATTTCCGAAGTCCCGATTGTCCTGGAACCAATGTGGCATGGGCGGGAAACCGGGGGCCGAGGCAGAGCCTTCGCCATAGTCGATCTCTTTCGTCCAGCGACCCACGCGCATCCATTCCACGATGCTGTCGGGCTGATCCTGACACAGATCGGTGCCAATCCCCAAATGCCGGGCACCATATTTGTCTGCAGTACGCGCGATCATCTCACAGAAACTCTCAAGCGTGCAGTCGGATTTGTCCTTGAGGTGATGGGGATAGACCGAAAAGCCCAGCATCCCGCCGTTTTCGGTCACGGCCCGGATCACCGTGTCCCGCTTGTTGCGCAGGGCAGGTGACCATTCGTGCGGATTGGCATGGGTGATGGCGATGGGACGTTCGGAAATCTCAGCCGCCTCGATGGTTGAACGATCTGCCGAATGGCTCATATCCACCACAAGACCGACACGGTTCATCTCTTTGATGACCTGTTTGCCCATACGGGTAATGCCAGTGTCTTCGGCTTCGTAACAGCCCGTCGCCAGCAACGACTGGTTATTATAGGTCAGCTGCATGAACCGCGCGCCCAGATCGTGCAGGATTTCGACCAGACCGATATCATCTTCGATAGGCGAGGGGTTCTGGAAGCCAAAGAAGATCGCCGTCCGGCCCGTCTCGCGCGCCACGTCAATGTCGCTGGCCCAGCGGCCTTTCATGATGAGGTCGGGATATTGCTCGAACCAGCGATTCCACTTTTCGAAGTTCAGAACCGTTTCACGAAAGTTCTCGTGATAGGCGATGGTGACGTGGATCGCATCTACGCCCCCTTCGCGCAGTTGACGGAAAATCTTTTCCGACCAGTTGGCATATTGCAGGCAATCGACCAGCATCAGTCCGGCTTTCCGGCGCTGATATAGGCGGTTTTAACCGTCGTATAGAACTCGGCCGCAGCTTTTCCTTGCTCACGCGGGCCGTACGAGCTGTCGCCGCGACCGCCGAAAGGTACGTGATAGTCGGTGCCGGCAGTGGGCAGGTTCACTGTGACAACGCCGGTGCGCGCATTGCGGCGGAAATGCGTGGCCCGAGCCAGCGATTTGGTTACGATGCCCGAGGTCAGGCCAAAATTGGTATCATTGACGACGCTCAGCGCCTCATCATAGCTGCCAACCTTGATGACGCTGGTCAGCGGTGCGAACATTTCTTCACGGTTGATGCGCATATCGTTGTTTGTGTTCAGGAACACGCCGGGGCTCATGTAATAGCCGTCATGCGGCATATCCAAACGTTGACCACCGCAAGCCAGTTCTGCGCCCTCGGATATGCCCAGATCGACATAGGCCACATTCTCGGCCAACTGCTGCTGGCTGACGACGGGACCCATCTGAACCCCTTCCTCCAGCGCGTGGCCCACTTTCATTGCCTGCGCACCTGCGACCAGCTTTTCTACAAACGCATCGTGAATGGCAGAATGAACCACGAGCCGAGAGGAAGCCGTGCATTTCTGCCCCGTTCCACCAAACGCACCGCCCAGAGCCAGTGTTACTGCCAGATCCAGATCGGCATCATCCATGACGGCCAGAGCGTTCTTTGACCCCATTTCCATCTGAACCTTGGTCAGGTTCTGGATGGCCGCCGCCGCTATCCCCTTCCCGACCGGAACTGAACCGGTAAACGATATTGCGTTAACCTTGGGGCTTTCGACAAGCCGCTGACCGATTGAACGGCCCGATCCCATCACAAGGCTAAACAGACCCTTGGGAATGTCCTGACGGTTGATGATCTCGGTCAGGGCCACTGCCGAGGCGGGCGTGATGTTCGCAGGCTTCCACACAACCGCGTTGCCGTAACACAGCGCCGGAGCGATCTTCCACGAGGCCGTTGCCGTGGGGAAGTTCCACGGGCTGATGATGGCGACGACACCTACGGCCTCGCGGCGCACGTCCACCTCGATGTCGGGGCGCACGGAATCGGCGTTCTCGCCAATCTGGCGCAGACATTCGGCGGCGTAATAGGTGAAGAACTGACCGGCGCGATAGACTTCGCCCTTGCCTTCGGCCAGTGGCTTGCCTTCTTCCCGGCTGAGCAGAGTGCCCAGTTCTTCGGCGCGGGCCATCAATTCATTACCGATGGCATTCAGAACCGCTTGCTTACGCTCAAGCCCATAAGCCGCCCATTCGGCTTGTGCGACACGCGCCTGATCCAGCGTCGCCTCCAGCTGATCGGCGCTGGCCTGGGCAAACATACCGACCAGGTCGCTCAGATCAGATGGGTTGCGGTTTTCGATTTCGCTTTCACCTGCCAGCCATTCGCCAGCGATCAGGTTCTTTTGGATGTCAGCCATAGCTGTGTCGCCTCATTCAGAAAGTATCGATCAGGTATGGACCTCTTTGAGGCAATCAATCAAACTAAAATTATTGAACTTTACTTCAGCCAAATTGAAATGATCGGATGACACTCAAAATTGAAATGCTTCGTGGCTTTATCGCCGTTGCGCGCTGCGGAAACCTGACGGACGCGGCTTTGGTCCTGAAACGAACACCGTCTGCCGTTTCTATGATGATGAAACAGCTGGAAACCCATCTTGGCGAACCGCTGTTCGAAACGGACCGAAAAAACAAACTCACAGCACTAGGAGAATTTGTGCTCGAGCAATCCGAGCAGGAGGTACAGCATTTCGACAATACTGTACGGACCATTGAAAACTTCGCTGACGCCAGTTTGGGACATGTTCGTATTGCCACAGTGCCGTCAGTGGCTGGCACAATCATTCCGCAGGTTTTTGCCCGTAAGATCGACACGTATGACAAAGTCCGGATCGACTTGCGCGATATGGATTCCAAATCTGTCCTGCACGAACTGTCACGCGGTCGAATTGATATCGGTATCGCAACACTGGGCGTCAACGGGTCCAGTCTGCACAGCCAGCTTTTGCTGACCGACCGGTTCGGCGTTCTGGTTGCCCCAGATCATCCGTTGGCCACAGGTACCAGTCCCGTCAACTGGAAGGCGCTGGAAAATGAACGTCTGATAGCCAATAGCTTGTCCGATGGCATTCCGGGTCCAGAATCCGAAAAAATACACGCCAGATCGCGCTTATCGGCCCATAACCTAACCTCCATTCTGGGGATGGTCAGGGCCGGTATTGGCGTGACTATCTTGCCTGAAATGGCCGCAATCTCTTCAGGTCCGAGCGACCTTGTATTCCGCCCGCTGGCCGATGAGACCGCAAAGCGCCACATTCATCTGTTGCGCAAAGCGGGATCGGCGCTGTCACCAGCGGCGCGTAAATTGGAAAAGGACATCATTGAAACGGTCGAAGCTCTGACAACAGAGCATCTTTATCTTCGATAAGAAAACGCCCCTGGACAACGAAATCGGGTTTTCACCGCGCAACGTAGCGCGCAGGGGCGTTAACTCATTTGGCCTGTAGCCTTTGTTTTATTTAGCGGCTTTTGCTGCGTTTCGGGCTGCGAGTTTTGTGTATCCGTCGCGGGTTTTTGGCAGGGCGGCCTGCGCGAAGGTAACCGCCCTACCGGCCTGCCTAGGTCAGGCTGTGTG
Organism: Ruegeria sp. ANG10; assembly: GCF_040705255.1. NCBI lineage: Bacteria > Pseudomonadati > Pseudomonadota > Alphaproteobacteria > Rhodobacterales > Roseobacteraceae > Ruegeria > Ruegeria sp. ANG10. The sequence continues at coordinate 11,672 of NZ_JBFCVU010000016.1, read as the reverse complement.
AGCGTTATGCCCAAAATACAGGAACTCGCGATCCATTCCGGCCACGTCACCCGATTCTAGAGACAGGCTTGCCGAATCCAGCATCTTGTAGCTTTTCTGCGATTTCACCCACTCATCCGCATTCTGAAGCGTGGTCAGCGTATAGCTTGTGGTCTCGCTCAGGTAATGCGTTGGAATGATGATCTTGGGCTTCAGCTTTTCGACGATGTCGTTGCCTTGTTTATAGTCCAGAATGTGCTGCGACCCGTCGACGGGCAATGTCAGAACATCGACCTGGCCAATCGCATCCCAGAATTCCTGTGGTGGATCGTGCCGGTTGTCGCCCCAGATCAGTGTGCGGATACCGCCGGTTTCAATCAGATATACCACCATGTCCATGTGGCTGACGTTGTCCGGCGGGCAAGCTTGCACTCCGAACTCGCCCAGTGCGTTGGTCCAGTCGTACCAGCCCGGTGCGCGGCACACGTGTTTGTCCGCAAAACCGGTGATCTTGATGTCGGCGAATTCAAAGTTCCCAACCATCCGGTCCAGAACCATGGTCGAAACCGGGCGGTGAATGGCGTCATGGTCGAAATGCGTATGCGTGGACATGCAGATATCGACCGGCGTTTCCGGGAATTCATTCTTGAACCACAGACCCCACGCACCCGAAGGGTCATCGCGCCAGGGGTCGAACAGAACAGTGGCTCCACCGGGTGATGTGATCTTGATGGCGCAGTGACCGTAATAGTCGATCCCGACGGTCCCATCCACGGATTGTCCCGTGGTTTTCTGCAACTCGATCACGCCGTTGTTGTTACCGGGTTGGGTCCAGTCGGTGGATTGCGCCTTGGCAGATGTCGTGGTCAGCAGCGAGGCCGCCCCACCAACACCGGCAGCGCCCGCCGCCATAAAGAAGGACCGCCGCGACAGGCCCGGTGTCAACTCATCCTTGTCACCACGCAATAGCGTTGGCTTAAGGTTCAGGTCATCTCTTTCCATTTTTGGTATTCCCTGTTGTCTCTCGTTCCGGTCTTTGCCGGAACAGAAACAGGGTACCAACCGGACTTACTAAACAGTGCATCGAAAATCTACGGGGGAAACATGGGGGGATTCCCCATGTTCACTGGATCGACAAAAGCAGGCTGCGCAGGTTCTTACCGCTGCGTTTCAATCCAAGCTTTGCGCGTATGTTGTTGCGGTGAAACTCGATCGTGCTGGGTTCGCGTGACAGCGTTCTTGCAATATCCTTGGTCGTCTGCCCCCGCATGATCAACTGTGCGATTTCCTGTTCGGTTGGCGTCAGGGATTCAAAGATCGTGGTCAGTTGCCCACTCATCTCGGAGGTGATGGACTTCAAGCTTTCTTCGGCAAGGTCCAGATAAATCCGACCGGCAGGGTCGCTGTCCATTCGGCCACGCAGCTTTGCCAGATGCGGAACCACCAACCCCTTTATCTGACTTAGAATCTTGGCGTCATATTCCTGCCGCGAAGTTTCGACACTGCTCAGCAATACCCGCAACGCGGCATTTGCCTCTTCCAGATCTGCGGTCCGATTGGCCACGCGCTGTTCCAGCTGATCCAGCGTGGCTTGCAATTCCGCCTCAAGCGCGGTGCGGCGGTCAATCTCAACCAGCAACGAAAGATCGGATTCTATGACCCTCGCGAATTCCTGCAGGCCCTCGCGGAACAGCAGCGCACGTTGGTTACGGCGCGAATCCAAAACGCAAATTGTTCCGAAAATCGTACCATCAGGCCATTTGAGCGGATAGCCGATATAGAAACTCATCCCGTGTTCTAGGTCGTCATTGTCACACCATGCCGGGTCTTGGGTTGCATTTTCGACCGTCAGTTCGCCATCGCGTTTCAGAACGCCATAGCAATACAATTTTTCGCTCAGAGTGAAGCCGCATCCTACCTCATAGGGGTTGTTGTTACTTCTGCTGGTCACAAAGACAGAATGATGCGGCGCATGTGTCCGCATCACGAGACTTGCAGGGACATCGGCAACCCGGGCAATCAGATCGACGATCCGCTGCCATTTGGCGATGGTTTCCTGCGAAATTGTGGGTTTCAAGCCAACCTCCGAGCGCAACATAGGTTACCCGATGAAACCTATTTGCCGACATTGCCAGTAGTTTTGCCCGATTTTGCAAGATGTTCAAAATTTATCGCGAATATTTGACCTCGAAAGCCGAAGGCCAGCTACCGGATTACCCGAGGTATTGCGCAATTGCCGCCCGGCTTCCCCGTTGCCAGATGGTCCTGAGCCACTGGGCAAACGCTGTTGCAAAACGTTCTTCCCGGCCGATGTCTCCGTAGAATTTGCTTTGTGCGATTCAGATCAAGGGGTCCGCTTTCGCGGCTAGCGCAGCGTCATGCAATTTGGTCCAAAAGGGGGTTATTATCCGCGATTTCGCTTCCATCTTCACGAAGGCCCGCGCACATCCGGCACCAGAATGCCTCGGCCAGGGCGAGCCCGTTCACTGGCGATCCTGACGCCAGTGCGTCACGCAGCGACGGTAGCAAAAATCCGGGGTGGCGGGACGAGCCATCAAACGCAACCCGGCGTGTCGTGTCGTGAATGGCAGTATTCGCAAAACGTCTCGCGACCAGTTCAAGATAGTCAGCAGGTGGTGTTCCAGGCACCGGCGCGACATGAGGTAATAAACCCTCAGCCTGAACCTTTTTGAAAAAGGCCGTGATATCGTCATCCTGCATACAGTTTGCAAGTGTTGGGACATTCAGTATTTCCCCAACATTCGCAAGCAGTTGATGGCCGCCATTCAGAACACGCTGCTTCATGGCCTCATACGTATGTACGTTGCGGGTCAGTGTCACACCAACCTTTTCAAGCGCGCGATCTCAGCAAAGAAGGGATCGGCCAGATAGGGCACGATGATACCAATATTCTTGGTCAGCTTCCGGTTCTGATTTATGGCGTAGATATTGGGACGATAGTCAAATCGCTCTAACGCCTCTTCGATACGCGCACGCGTTGTGGGCCGCACGCTGTCCGGGTCGTGGAAATATTTCGAAACCGTCGACCGGGATATCCCGCTGCGGGCCGCGAACTCTTCCATGTTTTTAATCTTGGTCATGCCAATCTACCTGCGGATCTTCGCCGCTTTGATCTTATCATAGCTTTACATATTCTTTGCGCGCGTTAAAAAATCCATAGCCGGACGTGTGCCGCACCTCGGACGCAGGGCAAGGATTGTAAATGTATCTCGGGATCGACATCGGCACATCAGCGGTCAAAGTTGTCTGCGCCGATACTGCACGAATTGTGGCGACGGCTTCGGTTGAAATGCAAACCTCCTCGCCACAGCCTGGATGGTCGGAACAGCATCCTGACCTATGGTGGCGCGCCACCTGCTAGTCGCTGCGCAAGCTGGGGGAACAGATCACGTTGGCGAACGTTCGGGCTGTCGGTCTGTCGGGTCAGATGCACGGAGCCGTACTGCTTGACCGGGAATTGCACCCGATCCGCCCGGCTATTCTGTGGAATGACAGCCGGTCGGCGCAGGAATGCGGTGAACTTCGCGATGCGCTGCCGCAGATTGGTCAGATCGCGGGCGTTCTACCCCTGCCGGGCTTCACTGCGCCCAAGATTACATGGCTGAAGCGGCATGAGCCTGAGAGCTATGACCGCATCGCTCATGTCCTGTTGCCGAAGGATTATATCGGGCTGCGCCTACACGGGGCCCTGGCGACGGACCCCTGTGATGCGGCGGGCACCCTGTGGCTGGATCAAGCAGCGCGGCGGTGGCACAGCGGGATTGCCAAGGCGACACATGTGGCGACCCATTGGCTGCCGAAAATTTCTGATGGGCACGAAGTTGTAGGCACAATCACGACAGATGCGGCCACCCAGACCGGACTGAAGCCCGGCATAGCCGTTGTGGCAGGAGGAGGGGATGCGGCCACAGGCGCAGTGTCGCTGGGGGCAACCGAACCGGGGCGAGGGTTTATTTCGCTGGGCACCTCCGGTCAGCTATTTGTTGCGGATCGCGTTTATAAGCCAAACCCGGAACGGTATGTGCATGCGTTTGCGCATACACTCCCTGATCGCTGGTTCCAGATGGCGGCAATGCTAAACGGCGCTCGGCCAATCGCGTGGATCGGCGGGCAGTTTGGATTGTCCGCGGCGGAAGTCATCGCGCTGGCCGAAACAGCACGCCACGACCGCGTACCTATTTTCCTGCCATACCTGACAGGCGAACGAAGCCCCCACGGCGACCCGCATATACGCGCCTGTTTCTTTGGGTTGGAAGACACGACAACACGTGCGGAAATCTGTCGCTCGGTGGTTGAGGCCATCGCTTTTTGTTTCGCCGACGCCGCCCAAAGCTTTGGTGACTCGATAGACGGCCTGTCGGATTTGGCCGCCATCGGTGGCGGCAGCCGGTCCGACCTGCTTCTTGGGCTGATTGCAACGGTGACAGGCAAACCCATTCTTCGATCTGAGGGGGCGGACTCCGGCCCCGCCTATGGCGCGGCACGTTTGGCGGCTTGCGGTGACAAAGCGCTGAGTATTGAGGATTTTGCCATCCAGCCCGCAGGATCTGTCAGGTTCGATCCTGCGGAAATGGGCGTATTGTCGGACCGGCTTGGCCGGTTTCGTGCGCTTTACAAAGCAGTTCGCGCTGCCGTCTAGGCATCGGCCGCCAGCAAGTCGCTGGCCTTTTCCCCAATCATGATGGCAGGGGCGTTCGTGTTGCCGCTTACGATCTCGGGCATGATCGAACAATCCGCCACCCGCAGATTGGCAATTCCGTGGACTCTTAGCTTTGCGTCGACAACCGACGCCTCAGAGTTACCCATCGCGCAGGTGCCGGTCGGGTGATAGATCGAGGTCGAATTTGACCGGGCCCAATCCAGCGTACCTTCGTAATCGTCACAGCTCAGATCCGCCGAGGGCCTGAATTCCTCTGAAATCTTCGAATTCAGCGGATTCTGCTTGGCAATTCCACGGGCGATGTTCACGCCGTCGACGATGGTCCGACAATCCGTTTCGGTCGACAGGTAATTCGGGATGATCTTGACGTGCTTTGACGGGTCCGGCCCGTTCAGCCGCAGCTCACCCCGGCTTTCCGGCCGTAGCTGACAGACGGACATGGTAAAGGCCGAAAACGGGTGCACACCTTCGCCGGGGCTGTCGGCGGACCAAGGTTGAACGTGGAACTGAATGTCCGGAGTTTCAACATCGGGGCGGGTCTTCATGAACCCTGTCGCCAGGCTGGCAGCCATGGTCATCGGACCGGCACGGAACAGGGCGTATTTCAAGGCGATACGCGCCTGATTGAACAGGCTGCGGACCTCATCATTCAACGTGGGTTCATTGCATTTGAACACCAGCCTTGCCTGCAAATGGTCTTGCAATCCCTTGCCGACACCGGGCAAGGCGTGCAGCGGCTCGATCCCGTTTTCCTTCAGGTGGTCCGGGTCGCCGATCCCCGACAGCATCAGGATTTGGGGTGAGTTAATCGCACCACCGGACAGGATGATTTCGCGCCGAACTTTCAGGGTTTTTTCTGCGCCTGAACGATCTCGATAGACCAATCCGGTTGCCTTTTTGCCCACCAGCGTGATCCGTGTCACCAGGGCCTTCGTGATGATGTTTAGGTTCTGTCGGTCGCGGATGGGCTTCAGATACGCCACGGCCGCGCTGCAACGGCGGCCATTGCGCGTGGTCAGCTGGAAGTAGCCGACGCCTTCTTGTTCCGCGCCGTTATAATCTGGGTTGAACGGGTAACCTGCGGCCTGCGCGGCTGCGACCCAGGCGTCACAAATGGGGCGTTGGATTCGCATGTTTGACACGGACAAAGGTCCGCCGACGCCGTGGAATTCATCCTCGCCACGCTCCTGATCCTCGCAACGCTTGAACAGGGGTAGCACGTCGTCCCAGCCCCAGCCTTCGTTGCCCATCTGACGCCAGCGGTCGTAATCCTCTTTCTGGCCGCGCACGTATAGCAACCCGTTCAGCGACGAAGACCCGCCCAGCACCTTACCGCGCGGCCAGTCGATAGAGCGCCCATTCAGCCCCGGATCAGGTTCGGTGCGGTAACACCAATCGACCGAGGGGTTATGCATGGTTTTGAAGTATCCTACCGGAATGTGAATCCACGGGTTGGTGTCCCGACCACCGGCCTCAAGCAAAGCAACGGTCACGTTTGGGTCGGCGCTCAGGCGATTGGCGATAACACAGCCCGAAGACCCGGCCCCGACAACTGCATAGTCTACTTCCATGATCACCTCCCTGAAACTGGTTTCAAAAAGTTCTAGCCAAACGATGAGAAATATACTAGCCTTTTTTGATACAAAACGTCTCATTATTTGCGATCAGGGAGGTAAGCAATGGAGATCGGACGGAAACTAAGTGGTATTTCACGGCGGGATTTTTTCCGTGTGGCAGGCCGTTACGGTATGAGCTCGACTCTGCTGGCTGCAGGTGGGTTCGGTGGGGCGATGAGCCTTGCGAATCTGGCGCAGGCAGCCGAATCAACCTACGAAAAGCGGTTTTCGAAAGAGCCGAAACACACTCTGAAATTCGGCGCTTCGGGCTTTAATACCCGCAACCTGCTGATCGAACGTGCGGGCGCAATCGAGTTTGCGCGTGACTTGGAAGAGCGCACCGATGGCGAGATTCGCATCGAGTTCATCGGCGACAACCAGATCTGTGGTCAGCTGAGCTGTGTTGAAAAGACTCAGCAGGGCATTGTCGATATCTATGCGGCCTCGACCCAGAACTCGGCCGGTGGTGCGCCGTATCTGAACGTGCTGGACTATGCCTATATGTTCCCCAGCCGCGCAGCGCAGTACCACTTCTTCTACAGCCCGGCGAGCCAGCGCATCCTGCGTGATCCGCTGGAAAAACGGCACGGTTTGAAATTCCTGTTCACCCATTGTGAACTGCGCGGCCTGCAAATGGGTGCGAACTTTGCCGACAAACCAACCGTCACAAAGCTGGAAGAACTGTTTGGTACCAAGAACCGTGTCACGGGCACGCAACTTGGCCGTATCGCCATGCAACTGCTGAACCTGAACCCGGTGCCTGTCGCGTGGGAGGAAACGCTGGACGCACTGAAAACCGGCCTGATCGACGGCGCCGAAACTTGGGCATCGGCTGTGGCCTACGCCAACATGGCGCCAGTGGTTTCGCAATCGGTGAACCTGAAATTCTTCTGCGGTACCGAGCATACGTCCATGTCTTCGAAGGTCTTCGACAGCCTGGGCGGCGAACTGCAGGATGCGGTGATGGAGTCTTCATACTTCACGCAGGCGCTGATCCAAGGCGCGAACGAAGCCGCGCTGTTGAACACCGTTGGCTTCTCGGAACCGCAACTGCCGCACACGATCTTCGCTGAAAACGGCGTACGCCCGGCCTTTCTGGCGGACGACCAGATCAAACTGGCCGAAGAAATGTGTGCCCCCAACTACAACCCCGAGCCTTGGGCACAATGGCGCGAGCGCATTAACAAATGGGCCGGTGGCATCGACACATATCAGGAAATCTACGACATCGCGCGTGAGATCCCCGCAGATACAATTGCGGAAAACGTCGAGCCACGCCGTTGGTGGAGAGGCGAAGCCTAATCTAAGCTTAATACGAACCGGCCCGTGTGGGCCGGTTCCACTAAACACCGACTGGGAGGACGGGGTTCATGTCATTTTGGGCAGATGTCGGCGCGATATTCAGTGCTTTACTCACTTTCGATTCATTCGAGATTCAATCCGCGCTGGAATCCGACGCAACATGGGTCGTAGGCGCAATCGTCTCGGCCCTGGGTGGGCTCCTCATCATGTGGATTTACCAAAAAGTGCCGTTTGTCGAACGCCACTTTGAACGTGCCGTGATGGTTTATTCCTACCTTGCGATTGCCTTCATCATCTTTTGGGGCGTGATTGACCGGTTCGTGTTCAACGATCAGGAGCCTTGGTCAACAACGATCCCGCCACTGCTGTTCATGGTGATGGCTTGGTTCGGCGCGTCTTATAACGTGCGGCTACGCACGCATCTAAGCTTTAGCGAATTTCGCACCTCTATGCCGCGTGGCGGGCAACTGGCTTGCCTGTTCCTAGACGCTGTCCTTTGGTTCATCTTCGCAGTGATCGTCATCGTGACCACCACACGGTTGGTGGCGCTGTCGGCATCAAACTTTCAGATCGTACTGGGTACAGACAACATCATGCAGTGGTGGTTCCTATTGGCCGCGCCGCTGTCGTTCTTTTTGATGGTTGGGCGAGTGTTTCAGAACCTCGCCGACGATCTGCACAACTGGAAAACAGGTGAGCCGCTGATCAAGCAGGCCGTGATTGGAGCAGACTGATGACAGACGGAACCATGGTCACACTGATCTCGCTTGGGGTCACCTTTCTGTTCATGCTGGGCGTGCCAGTGCTGCTGGTCATCGGCTATTGGGTTATTGGCTGCTCTTTTGTGCTGGGCCTGACGCTCGACAATATGGGGGCCGAGCTGCTGAACGTGTTCAACAAAGGCTTCGCCCTGCTGGCGATGCCGCTGTTCATCCTGACTGGCGACCTGATCAACAAATCCGGCATCGCGCGGCGGCTCAGTGATTTTGCATATGCCTGTCTGGGCTGGATACGCGGCGGGCTGGCAATGGCGTCGCTGGGGGCTTGCGGGCTTTTTGCGGCGATCTCGGGATCGAACTCGGCAACAACCGCAACCATCGGTTCGATGCTGCACCCTGAGATGGTCAAGGGCGGCTATGATGAACGTTTCAGTGCCGCAACAGCTGCGGCGGGTGGTACAGTTGGGATCATCATCCCACCTTCGATCATCTTCATCGTGTACGGGTTCCTGATGAACCTGCCTATTTCCGAGCTGTTTGTGGCGGGTATCCTGCCCGGTGCATTGATGGTGTTCGGCATGCAATTTGCCTGCTGGATCATCTGCCGGATCAATGGCTGGGGTTATTTGATCCCGCTGCAGCTGAACCGGGTTCTGAAAACCGCCTTTGGTGCGTGGCTGGGCTTTTTCGCCATCGGATTGGTGCTGTGGGGCATTTACACGGGTAAATTCTCACCAACCGAGGCAGCGGGTGTGACCGTGGGTTTCTGCGTCATCGCAGGGCTGGTCAGCTATCCGATCAACCGCGTCATGGGCGCACGCAATGACATTCCACCGACCGAAAAAAGCTATGCCGAGATGTTCGTGGTTGAAGGCTTCACGATCCCCGAGATCCCCTCGATTGTGATCCGCTCAGCCCAGATCACCGGAATCCTTGCGCCGCTGATCGCCATTTCTGTTGTGATGCAACAAATCCTGTCGCTGCTCGGCGCGCAAGAGACCATCGGGAACTTTGTGACCTCGATGGGTGGTTATCATGCGGTGCTGTTCACATCGATGGTGATCGTCTTCTTCTCGGGCATGGTGCTGGAAAGTCTTCCGGTCACGATCATTCTCGCGCCGATCTTGGCGCCTATTGCCGCCTCGGTTGGCATTGATCCGATCCATTTCTCGGTGATCTTCCTTGTGGGTGCCTCTATCGGGTTCATCACGCCACCTTACGGGCTGAACCTGTATGTGGCATCGGGTGTGACGGGCGTGCCTTACTTCCGGCTGCTGCGGTATACGGTGCCTTATCTGGTCGCTCTGTTGTCGGTCTGGATTTTGGTGTCGCTGGTGCCCGATCTGGCCTTGATCCTGCTGCCAAATAACTAGAATGTTGCGGGATGGCCGAGACGGAAACACAAGAAAAAGAAACTCAGATCCCGACGAACCTGCGCCTGCTGCTGATCCTGGAAGAGGTGGCACGGCGCGGGGTAGCCGTTAAACCTTCAGACCTGATCGATGCATTGGGTCTGGCAAAACCCACCGTTCACCGGCTGTTGCAAACGGCCGAGGCCGAGGGGTTTCTGCAACGCGATCTCGACGGCCGGTCTTATGGCCCTGGCCGTCGTTTGCGGCTGCTGTCCGTCAACACCATGTCTGCCGAACATTTGCGGACCGCGCGCCTGGCCATATTGCGCAGCGTGGCCGAGGAGGTGGGAGAGACTTGCAACCTCGCCATTCCCGACCGCGAGGGGATGATCTATCTGGACCGGGTGGAAACCAAATGGCCCCTGCGCATTCAGCTGCCCGTGGGCACGCAGGTTCCGTTTCACTGCACGGCCAGTGGCAAGATGTACCTGTCCACGCTGCGTCAGAAAACGCTGGACGGGTTTCTTTCGGCGGGAAAGCTTCAACCGCAGACCGAGCGTTCGCTGACGGACCCCAAGGCGGTAAAGGCCGAAGTCCAATGCATTTCCGACAATCAGTATTCAACCGATGATGAGGAATTCATGACCGGGATGTCCGCACTTGCGGTGCCTGTTCAGGACGGGCAGGGCAGGTTGGTAGGCACGCTATCGGTTCACGCACCGACCCAACGCCATGATGTCGGCAGCCTGATGTCGTTTCTGGAAACCTTGCGGCAGGGTGCTAAAAAACTTTCAAGTCTTCTCGCTGAGTGACCAGATAAACGCAGCGCCAAACTGTAACAGTGGTCGATCCACAAAACCGTTTGGCGCTGTACTATAAATCTGGCCCGTGATCTGCGGTTTAGGCCGCCGCGATTTGGCCTGCTTTTTCGACCAGCACTTCGGCCTGACGGATCGAGGCATAGTCGATCAGACGGCCATCCAGAGACACAGCGCCTTTGCCCGCCGATTCAGCTTCGGCCATGGCGACAAGAATGCGCTGTGCCTTTGTGACTTCGGCCTCGGATGGCGACATGACCTCATTGGCCAGGGCAATCTGGCTGGGGTGGATGGCCCATTTGCCTTCACATCCCAGAACCGCCGCGCGTTTCGCCGCTGCACGGTATCCGTCGGGATCCTGAAAGTCGCCAAACGGACCATCAATCGGGCGCAGGCCATTGGCGCGGGCCGCGACCACCATACGCGCCAGCGCATAGTGCCACATATCGCCCCAATGCGTCATGCGGCCTCCGTCAGCATCCGGGTCCGTCAGAACGGAATAGTCAGGGTTTACACCGCCGATGATCGTGGTCCGGGCCCGGGTTGACGCCGCATAGTCGGCCACTCCGAAATGCAGGCTTTCGTTGCGTTTGGAGGCCGCTGCGATCTCGCTGACATTCTGCATGCCAAGCGCGGTTTCGATGATGTGTTCGAACCCGATCCGTTTCTTGTAGCCTTTGGCGTCCTCGATCTGCGTCACCAGCATATCGACCGCATAGACGTCCGCAGCGGTGCCAACTTTGGGGATCATGATCAGGTCAAGACGCTCTCCGGCCTGTTCGACCACATCCACCACATCGCGGTACATATAATGCGTATCCAGCCCGTTGATCCGCACCGACATGGTTTTGTTGCCCCAGTCGATATCGTTCAACGCCTCGATGATGTTCTTGCGGGCCTGTTCTTTTTCATCAGGCGCAACCGCGTCTTCCAGATCGAGGAAGATCACATCTACATCTGACTGTGCGGCCTTTTCGAACATACCGGGCTGGCTGCCGGGAACGGCCAGTTCGCTGCGGTTCAGGCGGGCAGGGGCTTGGTCGATATTGTGAAAGCTCATGGGTAAGGGTCCTTCGTCTTACAGGTTCGGGTATAGAGGGAACTTGGCGCAGAGGTCTGCGACCTCGGCCTTGACCTTGGCTTCGACGGCGCTGTTGCCGTCTTCGCCATTGGCGGCCAGACCGTCGACAACTTCGATGATCCAG
>NZ_JBFCVU010000015.1:0-42658 GCF_040705255.1 Ruegeria sp. ANG10 | reverse complement strand
GAAAATCCTACTTTTAAAAGACTTTGGTGTTGTTGACCTGCGCTGCAGAGGCCTCTAAATACGCTCCATCGAATTCGGGCCGCTCTGACTTGGGGCGGTCTTTCACATCAAACAGGACTATCCTGCCATGAAAACCTTTTCTGCAACACCTGCAGACATCGACAAGAAATGGATCCTGATCGACGCCGAGGGCGTTGTACTGGGCCGTCTTGCCTCGATCGTCGCCATGCGCCTGCGTGGCAAGCACAAAGCGTCGTTCACCCCGAACATGGACATGGGCGACAATGTCATCGTGATCAACGCTGACAAAATCCAGATGACCGGCAAGAAGCGCGAAGAGAACTTCTACTGGCACACTGGCCACCCGGGCGGCATCAAATCTCGCACCAAGCAGCAGATCCTCGAGGGTGCACACCCCGAGCGCGTCGTGACCCAGGCGGTCAAGCGTATGCTGCCGGGCAACCGCCTGTCGCGTCAGGTTATGACCAACCTGCGCGTTTACGCCGGTGCCGAGCATCCCCATGAGGCGCAAGCGCCCGAAGTTCTGGACGTTAAGTCCATGAACAAGAAAAACACCCGGAGCTAATGACCGATGGCAGATCAGATCAATACTCTCGAAGAGCTGAGCGCCGTCGCAGGCGTTGAAACCGTGGCCGAAGAAGTCATCGTGCGTGAACCCGTACGTGACGAGCTGGGCCGCTCCTACGCCACTGGCAAGCGTAAAGACGCTGTTGCCCGCGTTTGGATCAAGCCGGGTTCCGGCAAGGTCACCGTAAACGGCAAGGATCAGGACAAGTACTTTGCTCGTCCCGTTCTGCAGCTGATCCTGCGCCAGCCGTTCCAAGTTGCTGGTGTAGAAGGTGAGTTCGACGTTGTCGCAACCGTCAAAGGCGGTGGCCTGACCGGTCAGGCCGGTGCGGTCAAGCACGGCATCTCGAAAGCGCTGCAGCTGTACGACCCGTCGCTGCGCGGCGCGCTGAAAGCCGCTGGCTTCCTGACCCGCGACAGCCGCGTTGTGGAACGTAAGAAATATGGTAAGCGCAAAGCGCGTCGTTCGTTCCAGTTCTCGAAGCGTTAATCGCTGCGAAATTCGAAATTCAAACGGTCGCAAGAAATTGCGGCCGTTTTCTTTTGCACTGTTGATTTTCGCCTAATACCAAATGTTTAGGCGCAAAGGTTCAAGGTTATTGCGTCAATTAGTGCTCTGAGGCATGGCGCTCTCGGCGACAGTAATGAACTTCTCTCTGATCTGATTGATCTTGCGCCGGTTCAAAAACCGGAACCAACGGCGAACGGGGATGATCTGCTTGCATCCAAAACTGTCGATCCAAACCCAGCGGCCAGACCCGTCGGAAAACGTTTGATAGACAATATTGCCGGTATTCTTGTTGCTGATAAGGACCTGTTCTTCGATCAATACGTCGAAGTGTTTGTGCAGAGAATTTAAATGTTCTCGCGTAATGCGTCCGCCTTTGGCCAAATCCTTTAGGCTGGGTGATAACTGCCCATCGGGTTCGGAAATCCGTTCATAGACAAGGGCAAGGCCGATATCTGTTTGCACAACACCCCGGACCTCGCAAACAGGAATAGCTTCATCCCTGTGCTGGTAACGAACCATAAGGTCAAAGGACTCGTGAAACTCGCGCAGGAAACCTTTGAAAACCGTAGATCGTCGAAACGTTCGATCGAACCATGTATCGCCCAAAAGACCGTCCTGGCCATCCGTCGTGTCCGGTTGCGGGACTTTTAGAAGCGCGTCAGACGCATCAGGGTGCTGGTAAACAAACTGCCGATTACCCTGAGCTATCACCTCACAGTTTTTCAGTCTTACCAAGTTTTCGATTCGAGCGGTTGCCATGCCGCCAAATTATAACAGTTTCGTGAAGGTGCAAGCTGAGGTGGTGCCCCAGAACATCCCCCTGAAAAACACAGGTGATCGGGTGAATTTCCTTGGTTAAGAAAAGTTACATAATACATTGGTAAATAAAAATTATCAGAGCTTCACTTGATTGCAACCGAAGTTGGAAAACGAGCTTCGGGCCACCGAACGGCGGCAACGTGTTGACCGGTCAAACCCTCTGGCACAGCGAGAACAATACTCTAAACGCGCCGAGCATAACCCCTCAACCAGAGCGTCTATTTGCTAGGGCGGGATGATTACCTTTCCATCGCTCTTTTTCAAAGCGCCGGCCAAGCTTGAGACCACATCTTTCAAAGCAAGCTGTTCTGAAATGTCGGTTTGCCAGTGTCCATCGGTTAAACGGGCTTGAACCTCGGCCAAAACCCCCGCCTGATTTACGTGCCGGTGGCCTCACCGGAATATCCGTCTTGTGTCAGAACGGTTGCGAACATGGTCGTGGGCAGGGCCGGTCATGGTCGCTCTTTCCGATTGAGCAGCACAGCGGAAATGGACTGGGTGTGCGTTCCGCTGGATCGCAACCAATCAAATGCGGTGTGGAAGGCTAATCGACACGCAAAATGACGTGAATGGAACAATGATCACGCCAAAAAGGGACGGGCCGCCTCGATTGGCAGCCCGCCGAGTTTCACTGTCCTGACAGCAGATTGCTGAGTTCTTGGATCTTTGTCGCGATCGTTTCAGGCGATGCTTTGATATCGTCCAGAATTTGAATGGCTTGGGTTTTCAGGTTCTGCGCAAGATCGCTCTCCTGAACCGAGGCGACCAATGTGTCATAGTCAAAATTATCAAGGGTCAGGGAGCCGTCTTCAATCCATGAATTCAGCAGATCCTGGCCCTGAGTTGCCAAGGCGGCAACCTGATCACCGGCTTGATCGGCCAGATCCGTGGCTGTTTGTCCCGCCTGTTCCGCCGCGTCCGAGGCCTGTTCCGAGATGGAAGACGCGGCTTCGTTGGCTTGCTCGGTTACAGAGCTGGCGGCCTCGTTCACCGCCTCAGCAGCGTCCTGCGTCGCCGATTGCAATTGTTCGGCGGGTGTTGGGTCTGGTTGGGTTGTGTAAAAATAAATTCCTGCGCCAGCGGCAATGATGACCACGGCCAATATGATAGTACGCGACATGTGTCTCTCCTTTGGAAAATGTGTCGCCGAGATGGGTCAAAAATACCCGAGTTCAAAGGGGAAATCCCGGAAATTCTTTTCAAATCCGTGGATTGAGCCATGCTATGCCTATCCGCCAGGAGCGGGCGGCAATAACACGCCGCCGTACATTTGGATGCGCGGTTTCGCGTCCCATCATGTGGGTTTCGTCCGTTTCAAAGGGCGATCGGAAGCTCAAGCGTGATGCTTGCTCCTTTTTCGACTTGGTCGATTGACACCAATCCGCCATGACGTTGAGCCACGGCTGAAACGATTGACAACCCCAGCCCGCTGCCTTCGGAATAGTCCAACTGCGAAAACCGACTGAAGGCAGCTTCGCTTTGATCGGGCGACAGGCCCGCTCCGTCATCGGCTACGGTTACACTGACCGCGCCTTCGTCACGCTGCAGCACAACTGAAATTCGGCTCAACTTGGTGCCGCCGTGCTTTACTGCGTTATCCAAAAGGTTCTTTAGGGCCTCAGTTAAAAACACCCGATCACCGGACACCATGATCGCCGTCTCGGGCATCGTGACGTCAAACTCGATACCTTTTGCAAGGATGTGAACACCCATCTCGGCGCAAGCTTCTTCCACAACCAAGCGGAAATCAATCTCATCCATTTGATCCTGGTGCGTCGGTTGCCTGAGTCTTTCAAGTGACAACAATTGTTCGGCCACCGTTGCCGAGTTCTTTGCGGCCGCCACAAGCTCGTGGATGCGTTTTTCTCTGTCATCATCCGATTTCGCATCCCGAAGCGCCTCGGCCATCGACTGGACCGCGGCCGCCGGGTTCCGCAACTGATGAGCGGCTTCGGATATGAAAACCTGATGAGCGTTGATGCTGTGTTCGACCTGCCCAAAGAGCCGGTTCAAGGTCTTTACAACGCCTTGCACTTCGTCCGGGACAGGGCGCTTAATCTCACTTAGGTCATCTGGCGAACGAAGGTCGATTGCATCCTGCAAATCCAGCAAAGGTCTCAGGCCACGTGCTACGCCGAACCATACCACAACAGCCAATGTGGCCAGCAGAATGCCCATGACAATTCCGGCGCGAATGGACAGTTCATTGGCAAATGCGTTGCGATCCGCCATCCGCTGCCAAACTGTGACCGTCGCATCACCAACAAGATTCTCCAAGGTCACACGTTCTGTCATCTTTAGAACGCGCACCGGTTCATCGCGGTAGATCGCTTCGAAGAACTGTGGCTTGTACGCCTCTTGCACCGACGAGTTCGCGGATGCCGGAGGGTAGGCATAACCCGTCACGTAAATGCCGCCAGGGCCAGTCACATGATAGAAGATCTCACCGCCCGAAGCGTCGCGGATCAGACTGCGTGTGGTGGGCGACAACGCATCGCCCCCTGAAATCGCCACATCCCGCGATATAGCCAGGCCAGCTGAGAGAAGACTGTCGTCAAAAAGCTCCTGAGCCGTCTTCTGGGCAACCATAAAACGCCAATACCCAAGCAGCACTGCAAGCAGCACCAAAGGAGTCAGGATAAGAATGAACAGCCTTAGCCTGAGCGAGCCGTGGTTTATCACTTCTGCACCTCAAGCAGATACCCCAGACCGCGAGCTGTCTTGATCTTTATACCCAGGTTTTGAAGGCGTTTTCGCAGTCGCGATACATGAGGCTCGACTGCCGAATCCTCAACATCGGCCCCTACACCATAGACGTAATCAGTTAGTTGGCTTTTGGGAACGATCCTGCCCCGACGCTCCAACAGACACTCCAACACTGCGATTTCCCGCCGTGGAATATCCATCACCTCACCCTTAACGCTAACCTGACGTGCAGTGCGGTCGAACTCCAAGCTGCCGATGCTTTCCCGCGCTCCGTAGTCAAGCTGTTTGCGGCGTGAAAGCGCCCGGATGCGTGCCTCCAACTCGTCCATTTCGAAGGGTTTGATCAGATAATCATCGGCCCCCATGTCCAAACCAGACACCCGGTCGCTTGTCTCGGTGCGTGCTGTCAAAAGAATTACGGGCGCACTGTCACCGCGATTTCGCAGTGATTTCAGGATTTCCAACCCTGACCGGCCCGGCAGGTTGATGTCCAGAACGATCAGATCTGCACTTTCCTGTTCAAGGTACAGGTCGGCTGCGTCGCCGTCGGTCAGTATATCTGCAGCATGACCTCGGTCGCGCAGACGATAAGCAATAGCGTTGGCAAGAGGTTCATTATCCTCGACGATGACAATCCGCATCGGGTCTCCTGCAAGTTTCGCGCAAGGTTGGCACTCCATGATTGCCAGATGGGAGGGGGAATCAACCCCACAGTTCTATTTACGATCACGGTGGCGCAACAGGCGTCGGCGTGGTTGTCTGGTCAACAGGGAGGAACCAATGGCCATTTCCAAATTCACCCGTCGCGCCGTCGTGGGGCTGATTGCCGCCGCCGGTCTCACCGCACCTGCCTCAGCCGAGGTCGATTTCTCAGGCAAGACCATCGAATGGGTCATCCCGTTCTCGGAAACGGGCGGGTCGGCCAAATGGGCCAATTTCTTTGCACCGCTTCTGTCCGAGGCCCTGCCAGGTCAACCAACCGTGGTTGTGAAATTCATGCCCGGCGCAGGTTCGACCAAGGGTGCTAACTGGTTTCAGGAACAGGCGCACGATGATGGAACTTTGTTGTTCGGCACTTCGGGTTCGACACAGTTCCCGTATCTGCTGAGCGATCCGCGCGTCCGCTATGAATACAATGACTGGATTCCGGTGATGGCGTCCGGCACCGGCGGTGTGGCTTATCTGAACACTGAAGATGGCGCCAAGTTTGATGGCTCTGCAAATGCGTTGAAAGACACCAACTTCATTTACGGTTCGCAGGGTGCGACCCGGCTGGACCTCGTGCCGCTTTTGGCATGGCAAATGTTGGGTATGAATGTTGAGCCAGTATTCGGCATCAAGGGGCGCGGCGACGGCCGACTGATGTTTGAGCGCGGCGAAGCCAACATCGACTACCAAACGTCGTCCGGGTATCTGGGCGGTTCGGCACCGCTGGTTGAGGCCGGTCAGGCCGTGCCAATGATGACATGGGGCGCACTGGATGCTGACGGTAACATCGTCCGGGACCCGACTTTCCCGGACATTCCGACCTTTAAAGAGGTTTGCGAGGCCACTGATGGTTGTGAAACCAGCGGCGAGGCCTGGGACGCATGGAAAGCCTTCTTCGTTGCTGGCTTCCCGGTACAGAAACTGGCCTTTCTGCCGGGCGACACACCGCAGGAAGTGGTCGATGCTTATACCGCCGCATTTCAGGCTGTGACTGAGCGCGGGGATTTTGCCGATATCTCGTCCAAGCGCGTTGGGAAATATCCGGTTTTCGTCGGTGACGGTTCTAAGTCGGCGCTGCAGACGGCAACCAATGTCGACGACAATGCCAAGGAATATGTCCTGAATTGGCTGAAAGAGGCCTATGGCGTCGAGCTGAACTAAGCCGATATGCCGCAGCGCGCGCCTGTAACGAAGGGCGCGCGCTTTTCCATACACAATACAATTTATGAAAGGCGGCCGTTATGGAGGTTTTCGCCACCGCTCTTCCTGCGCTTGGTGAGGCGTGGGGTCTGATCCTGCAACCCATCGTTCTGGGTTACCTTGTTCTGGGTGTTGTCATGGGGCTGGCCGTCGGAGTTTTTCCTGGCCTCGGTGGCATTGCTGGTCTTTCCCTGTTGCTGCCGTTCATGTTCGGTATGGACCCGATCCTGGGTCTAGCGCTGATGATCGGGATGGTCGCAGTTGTGCCCACTTCGGACACGTTCGCATCTGTCTTGATGGGTATTCCCGGCAGCTCTGCTTCGCAGGCCACGGTGCTGGACGGGTTCCCCATGGCGAAAAAGGGCGAGGCCGCTCGGGCTTTGTCAGCGGCCTTTTCGTCTTCGCTGTTTGGCGGGCTCGTTGGCGCGACCTTCCTGACCATGTTCATTCTGATCGCGCGACCAATCGTGCTGGCCTTTGGCCTGCCCGAGATGCTGATGATCACCATTCTCGGTTTGTCGATGGTTGCTATTCTGGCGGGGCGCATTCCGCTGAAAGGCGTCGCCGCTGCGGGTTTGGGCCTGATGGTCGGAACTATTGGTGAGGCTGACGCAGGCGGTTCACTGCGTATGGCAACCTATGACATTCCTTATCTGACGGACGGTCTGAAACTGGTCATCGTGGGCCTGGGCATTTTTGCCGTCCCGGAAATTGTTTCTTTGCTGCGGCAGGATCGATCCATCGCCAAAGGGGCCTCGTTGGGGGCCGGATGGTTGGATGGTGTAAAGGACTGGGCCGCCAATATCTGGCTGTCGGTCCGATGTTCCATCATCGGCGTGGTTGTCGGTGTCATCCCCGGTCTTGGAGGATCGGTCGTCGACTGGATCGCTTATGGCCACTCGGTCCAAACCACCAAGGACAAGAGCAACTTTGGCAAGGGCGAAGTGCGCGGGGTCATTGGTCCGGAAAGCTCGAACAACGCGAAAGAGGGTGGTGGGCTTGTTCCAACCCTTCTGTTCGGTATTCCCGGTTCGGGATCGATGGCGATTTTCATCGGTGCCGTTGCTTTGTTGGGGTCTGGCGACATTGAGGTTGGCCCGAGCATGCTCAAGGACAATCTCAACATTACCTATTCCATCGTCTGGCTGTTGGCATTGGCCAACGTCGTTGGCACCATTCTGTGTATAGCTGCTTCGGGTGGCATAGCCAAACTGACAACCATCCGTTTCACTTATCTGGCGCCGTTCCTGTTCATGCTGATCAGCTTTGCGGCCTTTCAGTCTGGTCAGAATTTCGAAGATCTTCTTGCATTGTTCGTCATTGGCCTGATCGGCATCTTCTTGCGCCGTTTCGACTGGTCGCGCCCGGCCTTCCTGATTGGCTTTGTCCTGTCAAACCCGGTCGAGAAATTCACCAACCAAGCCTTCCAGATCGCCTCTTTCCGGTTCCGCAAGAGCTTTGGCGAGGGAATGGAATACGTGTTCAGCCCAATCGTTATCGTGCTGATCGTGGTTACGGTTGTTTCGATCATTCTAGGTATTCGACAAGCCAAGATGATCATGGCCGAGGGTGACGTGCAGGCAGGCACCAAACGAGCGCCACTGATCTTCCTGCTGGTGATCATGGCCTATCTGATCGTCGCTTTGGTGAACGCCAATATGATCCCCGACTACAACATGACCGACAAGATCATCCCGCTGGTGATCGGCAGCGTGTCTCTGTTCTGTTGCGTCATTCTTTTGATCCAGATGATGCGTCGGCCAGAGGGTGATCCAATCTTTGCAGACAAAGAGATCGCCGGCGAGGACGCGAGCGCGCCTCATGGCCTCTGGTCTACGTTGGCATGGTTCGCCAGTCTGATCGCGGCCACGTGGGTTGTGGGTTTCATTCTTGCCTTGCTTGGGTTCCTGATCGCCTTCTTTCGCATTCGTTCCGGGGCGGACTGGCGGTTAACACTGATCCTGACCGCCTGCGGCATTGGCTTCATGTGTTTCATGGCAGGTGCTCTGAACCGGGATTTCCCGCCGGGTCTGCTGCAAGACATGGTCAGCCTGCCATGGCCACTCAAGTAAGCGGTCCACTGATGCCCGGCCTGATGAGCAGCAGGTCGGGCAAGGCTGAATTCACAAAAAGTCTCACACGATTTGTAAAGGACGGTTCGCCATGACCCAGACAGCAATCCCGTATATTTTCATGCGTGGCGGCACTTCGCGGGGGCCATACTTCCGACGCTCTGATCTGCCCGAAGATCGGGACACGTTAGCTGACGTGCTGGTCGCAGCCCTTGGGGCAGGGCAATCAATCAACATCGACGGGATCGGTGGTGGCACAGCGGTGACCACCAAGGTTGCGATGCTGTCTGTCAGTGACGATGACTGGGCCGATATCGACTATTTCTTCGCACAGGTTTCGGTTGAGGAAAAGCTGGTCGATTTCAAACCCACCTGCGGAAACATCCTGTCCGGTGTCGCTCCGGCTGCGATCGAAATGGGTTTGTTTCAACCAAAGGGTGACGAGACCGAGGTTCGCATTCGCGCGGTCAACACAGGTGCCCGTGTTGTGGCCAAAGTGCAGACGCCGGGGGGTGAGCTGGTCTATGAAGGCGATGCAGAAATCGCCGGGGTACCCGGCCAATCTGCGCCGGTACAACTTAGTTTCATGGGTGTTGTTGGATCTGTCACCGGTGCGTTCCTGCCAACCCGACACCGGCGCGATACAGTGCAGGGGATCGAGCTGACCTGTATGGATGTCGCCATGCCGATGGCCATTGCGCGGGCCTCAGATTTCGGCCTGACAGGGTATGAAAGCGCCGAAGAATTGGATGCCAACCGCGAATTCTTTGACCGGATGGAGGCAGTTCGGATCGAAGCCGGAAAATTGATGGGCATGGGGGACGTGTCAAAATCAGTGACACCCAAATTTGGCCTCGTCGCTCCCGCCAAAGAAGGAGGAACCCTAGCAATTCGGTATTTCATGCCGTGGAAGACTCATCCGACCATGGCCGTTACCGGCGCGCAATGTATGGCGTCTTGCGCTTTGACACCCGGAACAGTCGCCGACGGTCTGTTGGATCGACCCAAGGCAAGCCCGGCTGATGTTGTGCTGGAACATGCCTCGGGCAAAATCGACGTGTTGGTGGACTTTTCAAATGGCCAGGAGTTCAAAGTCAACTCAGCAGGTCTGGTGCGGACCGCGCGGAAGTTGGCGGATGGACATGTCTATGTGCCGGAATCTGTATGGAACGGGAGTTGAAATATGGATCTTAAGTTGGTATACTTCGGTATACAAAACTAGGATGCCGCGATGGATGACTATTCTGAATGCCTTGATATTGCGCGTCAGGAACTCAGGTTGGCGCAGGCGGCCCTAAGACGGGACATGGCGGAATACCCAACACCGATCGCCGGATGCGATGAGCAGTTCAACCATTTGCTTGATCAAAGCGAACGCGTTCGAAATGCGCTTGCCGCACTCGACGCGCAGCATTTTGTGCCGACACCAAGAAAGCTGACAACAGGGCAGGGTATAGAAAGCCGATGAAGGTTCACATTCTGGATGATTGGTTTGACACACTGCAGGGTTTGCCCTGTTTTAGGAAGCTTTCCAACCATGACGTGAAGGTCTGGACTGATCATGTCGAAGATACCGACGAACTGGCCACGCGCTTGCACGAGGCTCAGGCGCTGGTTCTGTTTCGCGAACGCACCAAAATCACCCGCGCTTTGATTGAAAAACTCCCAAACCTGAAACTCATCAGCCAGCGCAGCGTGTATCCCCATGTCGATGTGCAGGCATGCTCGGACCACGGTGTACTGCTGTGTTCGAACATGCATGGTGGAACGCCGTCATATGCCGCTGCTGAACTCACCTGGGCGCTGATCATGGCCGGGATGCGCGATTTGCCTGGACAGATGGCCTCGGTCAAGGCGGGGCATTGGCAGGCCGGAGTGGGCAAAACACTGAGGGGGCGGCAGTTGGGTCTCTATGGCTATGGCCGTATCGCCCGTGCCGTCGCCGGCTATGCCGAGGCGTTCGGGATGAATGTGGTCTGGTGGTCTTCGGACGAAGGCCGGGCACGGGCGCAGGCAGATGGGGTGCAGGTCGCGGCCAACCGCGAAGCGTTCTTTGCCAACAGTGACGTCGTCTCGATCCATGTGCGCCTGAAACCAGACACGCATGGGATAGTCACGGCGTCAGATTTCGCGCAGATGCAATCAGGCGCGCTGTTTGTGAATACATCCCGTGCAGGGCTGATTGTTCCCGGTGCGTTGCTTGACGCGTTAAACGCGGGTCGTCCTGGCAAGGCCGCAATTGATGTCTTTGATACTGAGCCCCTTACCGATCCGAACGATCCGTTGCTGTCGCATCCCAACCTGATCGCGACCCCGCATATCGGTTTCGTCACCGAAGATGAGTTCGACTTGCAGTTTGCCGACATCTTCGATCAGGTGAACGCCTATGCCGAGGGCGCTCCGATCCACATGATCAATCCCGAGATTTGGACCAGCGCAGGATAAGATTGGCCGCGATGGGCGCGCCGATGATGACCAGAACGATCCGCGTCAGGTGGTGAGTGATCACAAAGCCAAGATCCGCCCCCGAAACGATGGCCAGAACCGTCATTTCGGCCTGCCCGCCGGGGGCGAAGGCAAGGAATGCCTCAACCGGCTGACCGAAGCCCAGTGTGGTGACGACAGCAGTGAAGGCGGCCGCAAGTATGGCCAGAACGACGACATAGGCAAAGCCCGCTGCAACAACCCTGCGCAATTCAACCCATGTGACGCCAACAAATTTCACACCGATTCCGCAGCCGATAAAGAACTGCGCCGCAAGGATGGCCTCGCGCGGCGGGCGGGTATGAATGAAGTCCCCCAGGGACAACGCCGCAGTCAGAATCATAGGCCCCAGGATGGACGCGCCGAACAGGCCGATCCGTTCGCCGCCTTTCCAGCCGACAAAGGCCGCCAGAACCATCAGCGCCAGTTCATGCAAGGGCAGGTCGCGGGCGGGCTCTCCGATTGGATTGGTGAGTTGGGCGTCGTAAAACACGGTCAAAAACAAAGGGGCCAGCGTCACGATGATCAGTACGCGCGTGCCATGGATAAGGGATAGGGTGCGCGGGTTTGCCCCGGCCTCGGAACCGAAGATGATCATGTCCTGCAATCCACCAGGCATAGCCGCGTAGAATGCGGTTGTGGTGTCAAAGCCCCAGACCTTTCGAAAAAATGGCACTCCGACCAGCGCGATCAGCAGGATAAAAAACGGGATCAGCGCAATCGAAGCTGCCATCTTTGGTAATTCAACGAATAGGGCGGGTGTAATAGACGCCCCAACCGCAACGCCCAATATTGTGCGGGCCGCGACCGAGACCTGACCAAAACCCTCCATAGGGGCATGAGCTAAGGCAGCAATCAGACAAGCGCTCATTGGGCCGAATAGAAAGGGCAGCGGCAAGCTCAATGCCCAGAATACTCCCGTTCCCACTACTGCAAGGCCGAGTGTTACGGCCCGTCTCAACAACAGAGAAGATGTCTTGAACTGAATGGGCAAGGGGCGGGTTCCGGCGTTGTTGACTCGCTGTGTATCCATTTGTATACACCAGGACACATAATGACAAGAGAGCCCGTGATGACAATTCAGGACGACACTTTACAGCCCGGTCCGCAAGGAAATTCCGCGTATAAGCGTTTGCTTGAAGAGATTCGCGAAGGCACGCTTTTGCCCGGTGAACGCCTGCGTGAGGTCGAGTTGTCCGAACGACTAGGTGTCAGCCGCACCCCCGTACGTGAGGCGATCCGGCAACTTGAGGCCGACGGCCTTGTCACACATGTTCCCCGGCAGGGCGCTACCGTTCGAAGTCTGGATTACGCCGAGGTCATGGAGCTTTATGAAATGCGCGCGGTGTTGGAAGGTACCGCAGCCCGACTGGCAGCGCGCGCGGCGTCAGAAGTCGAACTGGATGAGTTGGACGTGCTGACAGACCGGCTGGCCGAAGCGGGCACCGGTGCAGATACGGCACGGATTAACAGGGTTTTTCATGCCACTTTGCTTGACGCGGCCAAGAACCGGTTTTTGACGAAATCCATGCTGTCGCTTCAAAAGGCGCTGTTGATCCTTGGGCCATCGCAACTGCTGGATGGTGACCGGGCCGAGGCGGCAGTGGCCGAACATCGACGCATCATGATCGCGTTGAAAGCCCGTGATGGTGCTGCGGCCGAGACGGAAATGCGCGCGCATATTCAGGCGGCGCAACGGATGCGGATACGTGCGTTACAGGAACGCGATCGCACAATCGACGAAACCCAGTAGGTAGTCAGGACATGCCCCCCCAAATTGAAGCTTACGATATCGCTGTGATTGGCGGCGGCAATGCTGCTCTCTGCGCGGCGATGACCGCTGCCGAGGCAGGCGCCCGCGTTCTGATCCTTGAAACGGCGCCAAAACCGTATCGCGGAGGAAACTCTCGCCACACGCGTAATTTCCGCTGCATGCACAGATCTCCTCTTGGTCCACTGATCGAAGAATACAGCGAAGACGAATATCTCTCGGATTTGATGAAAGTCACCGGCGGCAAGACCGATGAGCATCTGGCCCGGCTGGCAATCCGTTCTTCAGAAGAGTGCCTACCATGGATGCAGGAACACGGGGTTCGCTTTCAGCCTTCGTTGTCAGGAACGCTGTCTTTGGCTCGAACAAACGCATTCTTCATGGGGGGCGGCAAGTCGTTGGTGAATGCCTATTACCGTACGGCGGCTAGTCTGGGCGTTGATGTGCTTTATGAGGCTGCGGTTACGCATCTGGAACTGAACGGTGACCAAATCGAGTGGGTCGATTACACCTTTGAAGGCCAGTCTCATCGCATCACACCCAAAGCGGTGATTGTCGCCTCGGGCGGGTTTCAAGCCGATACCGATTGGCTTACGCGCGCGTGGGGCGAGCCGGCAAAGAACTTTCTGATCCGGGGAACGCCCTACAACCGGGGTGTGGTGTTGGCAGACCTTTTGGATCAAGGCGTCGAGAGCGTTGGCGACCCGACCCAATGTCACGCCGTTGCCATTGACGGGCGCGCGCCGAAATTTGATGGCGGGATTGTCACTCGTCTTGATTGCGTACCGTTTTCCATCGTTGTGAACAAAGACGCCGAACGGTTTTATGACGAGGGTGAGGACGTCTGGCCCAAGCGCTATGCGATCTGGGGACGCCTTGTAGCAGCCCAACCGGATCAGGTGGGCTATGTGATAATCGATGCCAAGTCGCTGAATTTGTTCATGCCGTCGGTATTCCCACCGTATAAGGCGGATACGTTGGAAGAATTGGCCGGGATGATGGGCCTGCCAGCCGACAAGCTGACCGGGACCGTGGGCAAATTCAATGCAGCTTGTGGTGACACAACGGGCTTTCATCCAACTGAATTGGACGGGGTTGCAACCTCTGGTCTGACACCGGCCAAGACCAACTGGGCCCGCCCGATCACCGAGCCACCGTTCTATGGCTATTCGCTGCGCACCGGCGTGACCTTCACCTATCTGGGTTTCAAGGTCGACGATACCGCACAGTGTTCGACTGGTGACAGTAAGATCAAAAACCTTTGGGCCGCCGGAGAAACCATGGCCGGGTCGATCCTTGGACAAGGTTACTTGGCGGGCTTTGGCATGACCATCGGAACCGTTTTTGGACGCATCGCAGGACGTGAGGCCGCCGCTTATGCAAACTGAACTGATACAAGAGGCCCGTCGTCAGGCCGAAATTTGCAACGCCTGCCGGTATTGCGAAGGCTATTGCTCGGTTTTTCCATCCTTACATGCAGAACGCGCGTTTTCCGATGGGGACATCACGCAACTGGCTAACCTGTGCCACAACTGCCGGGGTTGCTATTACGCTTGCCAATATACAGCTCCGCATGAGTTCGACCTGAACCTGCCCAAAGCTTTGGCCGAGGTGCGGCGGGACAGCTGGGAAAGCGTCGCTTGGCCGCAACCTCTGGCGCGTCGGTTCCACGCCCATGGTGGTGCCATAGCCCTGGCGCTCGTGATAGGATTTGCCTTGCTGTTCTGGGCCATTCGCGCCATTGGATCGAGCGGAGGCGAGGGCTTCTATGCCGTCCTGTCGCATAATGCGATGGTCGCGATCTTTGCGCCTGCCTTCCTGCTGCCGCTCTTTAGTATGGCTTTAAGCCTAAGGCGCTATTGGGTCGAAGTCGGCGGCAAGCCTGTTCAAATTGCGGACGTGACAGCTGCTTTCAAACGCGCTGGTAAGATGCAGGATCTTGCTGCTGGGCACGCAGAGGGCTGCAATTTTGAGGACGAAGATCGCTTCAGCCAAGCGCGGCGACACATTCACCAGGCGATAATGTATGGCTTCCTGTTGTGCTTTGCTTCGACCTCGGTTGCGACGGTGATGCACTATGGCTTTGGCATGCATGCGCCCTATGGGTTCTGGTCCTTACCTAAACTGTTTGGAATTTCTGGCGGCGTTTTGCTGACAGTGGGGTGCAGCGCCATGGTGTACCTGAAACAAAAATCCGACCGCAATCTCGGTGATCCTTCCGCGTGGGGAGGGGAGATCGCTTTTACCCTGTTGCTTGGGTTTGTGGGGTTGAGTGGGCTCGGTCTTTATGCCCTCGGAGCAACAACCATGATGCCAGCGCTGCTTGCCATCCATCTTGGATCTGTCCTGACCTTCTTCGTTTTGATGCCGTATACCAAGATGGCGCACGGTTTCTATCGGCTTGCAGCTCTTATCAGGGATGCGCAAAGGAAAAGAGATTTGATGTCAAACGGTTAAAAACCAATCGCCGCCGGGCGTGGGACAAACCGTATCGCATCATTGGTCTGAAAGTACCGTGGCCAAGGGGTGTCATGGCGAAGAGACAGGGATTCGAACCCTGGGTGGGCTTACACTCACAACGGTTTGCGAGACCTATTTCGACATCAAACGGAAATCCTTGGATCGATACAACAAGGGCTTTGTGACGGCAAAAAAAGTCAAGCACGGCGCGGAGGGCAGTCATTCGCGGCCATTGCATACGGCAATCAGTTTTAAAGATAAAGCAGGCAAACAGGCTATTACGAGTTTGAGAAAAACAGCGAGTAATTTGCCACCGACCGGAGAAGGCGAACATTGGGGCACACCGAATACGGTTGTAACCGTTGAAGCATCGCAGATGGCAGTTGGTGTTCAAATGTGACGGGCGGCGGAGTGAGCACTCTACCGCCCGTTACGCGGTCAAGACCTCAGTCCGCCGCAAGCTCTGTGATTTCGCGGCGGAATGGCAGGTTGTCACCAATATCTTTACCGTCAAGCTCACGCGCATAGCGGTGACCAGCATAAGTTGCCCAGGCGATTGGGCCCGGTGCGTTGGCATCCCCAATCAATTTGACCGACTTGATACCTGCGTCCGCCCATTCGACCTCTCGGGCTTTCAGGTCATTGAAAACGGCGTTGTTTTCAAGGCGTGACGCCACCACCACAACCGCATCCGCCTCAATCTTCCAGGTTCGGTCAGTGTAGACGCAGTTCGAGACCACGTGATCCGGGTGGATTTCGGTGACACCCTGGTTGAGCACGATCTCGACACCTGCATCTACCAGCCGCGGGTGGATTGCGATTTGCTCGAGCGTGTTGTTCGTCCAGTCACTGACATAAGCCGACGGAGTAACCAGTGTCACCTGCGCACCGTGTTTGGCCAGAAGTTCGGCAAGAACGCCGCCCATGTAATAGTGGTCATCGTCATACACCACCACGCGGCCCGATGGGATTGTGCCATCCATCAGATCGTCCGGTGTATAGACCTTGGCGCCTTCAGCAATCGGCATTGGCACGACGTGCTGACGCGAGACCCCGTCGTTGCGCCATGTAGATCCCGTGGCGATGCAGACATTTTCAAAGCCGAACTCCAAAATGCTCTCGGCATCCAACTCGCTTTCGCGATAGATTTCCACGTTCGGACGTTGGCTAAGTTGATAGTCGCGATAGTCCACGACACGGCCCCAGGCCGACAGCCCCGGCAGCAGACGTTCGCGGGCCACGCGACCCCCGATCACGTCACGCGCCTCGGCCACGGCGACGTCATATCCCCGGCGACAAAGAGCCCAGGCAGCCTCAAGTCCTGCGGGGCCAGAACCTACGACCAGCACGTTCGAGCTATCGCCCTTGTCGTTCATCTTCTCTGGGTGCCAGCCTTTGCGCCATTCTTCCATGAAGGTCGGGTTTTGGGTGCAGCGGCTGATTGACATGGTCATATCGCCAGTGATGCAGATGTTACACCCGATACACTCTCGGATGTCCTCGATCCGGCCCTCTTCGATCTTTTTCGGCAGAAACGGGTCAGCGATCGACGGTCGGGCGCAGCCGATGAAATCCAGTGCGCCAGACTTGATCATCTTGGCCATAACATCGGGCGAGGTGAACCGTCCGACCCCAACGATGGGTTTTTCGGTCAATTCATGAATGCCTCGCACCAGTTGTTCCTGGGCAGCCTCTTCTTTGAACCGCGAAGGGCCGGAGCAATCCTCCCAAGTGCCCTGCGCAAGATCCCAGAGGTCGGGCAGGTCTTTGTTCATTTCGATGTAGTCACGCACCTCGGCATTCGAGAAACCCAGATCGCCAATGGTTTCGTCCAACGACACCCGAAGCGTGATCGCCATCGTATCGCCCACGGCATCGCGCATATCGGCGATAACCTCCTGGCTGAATCGGGCGCGGTTTTCCAATGAGCCACCATATTCGTCGCTGCGCTGGTTGGTTGCCCGGCTGAGGAAATGTTGGAAGATACCAAACCCATGCGCGCCATACAGGCAGATCAGGTCGAATCCTGCTTCTTTCGAGCGTTTTGCAGCATTCACGAACCAACGGCGCAGATCCTTGATGTCCTGCTTGTCCAAGGCACGCGCCTGAACTGGATCGTTGGTAAAGGTCCGGATCGGCATGGCAGAAGGGGCCAGTGGCACCTCTTTGGTATAAAGGTTGGGTCCGTTGATGCCTGAATAGGCAAGCTGAATGCCAGCCAGGGCACCATGGGTTTTCATGCGCTCGGACATCTTGCGCAATTGGGGGATGTCTTTGTCTTCCCAAAGGCGCAGCTCGATAAAGGGGGTGATTTCAGACGTATGGTGCATTTCGCACTGTTCGGTGAAGATCACGCCCCAGCCGCCTTCGGCCTTGATGCCTCGCATTGCGGCCGCCGCCGATGGGTCGCGATATCCACCACCGTTGCAGTGAGGCACCTGATAGAACCGGTTCTTGGCTGTCAGGGGCCCGATCTGCATCGGTTCAAACAGGATGTCATAGCGTGGATCGCGCATGGCTGCCTCCTTATGGCTGGCTAAGATGATGAAAGGGCCGTGCCGCCCCAAATGCGGGATTACAGGCCAGCGGCGACTTCGGTGATGGCGTCGCGCAGGATGGCTTCGATACGGTCAATCATCGGCTCGTCCATGATCAGCGTCGGAGACAAGATGAGAACGTTGCCGAGCTGTCGAGCAATCAGACCGCGTTTCTGACAAGCGCGTGCGACTTTCAGGCCAACTTGCGCCTCTGCCGGATGGCCTTCCTTTGTGTCGCGATCCTTAACGAATTCGACCCCCATCATGAAATGGCTGCCACGCACTTCGCCGACCATTTCGATATCGGTCAAGCCTCGCAGGTTGTTTTCAAACTGCTTCCCGGTTGTCTGCACACGCTTAGGAATTCCTTCACGCTCCATAATTGCGATATTGGTCAGACCCGCTGCCGCAGCTGCTGGATGGCCCGAATAGGTCATGCCGTGCAGGAACATACCGTCGGGGCCTGAGATGACCTCGTGAATATCGTCGGAAACGATCGTAGCAGACAGCGGCTGATAGCCCGAGGTCAAACCTTTGGCTGTGGTGATGACGTCGGGCACCATGTCAAACACGTCTTCTGATGCAAAGAAATGGCCAAGGCGACCAAAGGCGGTAACGACCTCATCGGCAACGTATTTGATTTCGTTGACTTGACAGACCTCCCACGCGCGCTTGTGGTAACCTGCTGGCGCGGTCACGACACCACCCGCGCCCTGGATCGGTTCGGCGATGAAAGCACAGATGTTCTCGGCGCCAATACGCTCAATGCTTTGTTTCAGATCGTCGATCAGGGCGTCGAGGAACTCGGCCTCGGTCATATCACCGCCTTCGCGCCAATAATGGGGTGAGCGCAGATGATGCACCAATTCACTGGCCGCATGCCAGCCTTCGGAATAACCGGGCGTGGTCATCGCCATCGCCAGATGGGTCGAACCGTGATAGGCCCCGTGCCTTGACAGAACCAGTTTCTTTTTCGGCTTCCCTTTCCGGATATTGTAGTGATGCAGCATCCGAATGGCACTGTCATTGGCGACGGAACCGGAATTGCCAAAATACACGGCGTTCAAATGACCTGGCGCAAGCTGCGCAATCTTATCAGCCAGTGCTGCCGCTGCCGGGTGTGTAAAATTGTAAAAGGTCGAATAATAGTCCAGCGTTTTCAACTGATTGGAAATCGCCTCAATCATTTCATCATTGCCGTGGCCGATATTGACACACCACAACCCGCCGATGCCGTCGATCAGTTCATTGCCATCGCTGTCGTAAACATATGCGCCCTTTGCTCGCGAGATCACGGTGCGCGCACCTTGCTGCTTAAGTGCGTTTAGATCAGCGAAGGACTGAATCAGGTGTTCGTCCTGTGCAAGAATGTCGAGTGTATCTTTGGCCATGATCAACCCCTTTGTTGTCGCGATGCAATTTCGCTGATCCGGTGAGGCTTGTTAGAAACCACGAACGTGTTGGCGATTGCATACCACCTATATTCATATCAAAGGTTACTTAGGCACATTTGAGGGGTATATACCCCCAGGGGGGTATTCGAAATGTCGACTGTTGAAGCACCAGACGCTCTATCAGCCGCAATAATGGCAATCGGATCAGAAGGGTTCGGCGATGCGCTCTACAAGTGGCTGGATGCAACCTGTTCCTTCGACAACTTCGCAATCATCGCATTTTTTCGGCGCAGCAGCCCAATGGTACTTATGACCCATGCCCGCGACAGCCGCGTTTTTGAGCGGATCGACAGCCACTATGTCAAAGGCGCTTATCTGTTGGATCCGTTTTATGGCCTGCATCAAAGCCGCGCGGCGGACGGTCTTTACAGATTGACCGATGTTGCCCCGGATCAGTTTCAACGGAACGAGTACTTTAAATCCTATTACACAAACACGACGCTGACGGACGAGCTGGCCTTTTACGCCGGTCTCAGCCCCATGAGTTCGATCACTGTTTGTCTCGGCAGGGACGCAACCACCGCATCGCGTTTTTCTAGCAAGGATTTTGGAACCGCAAAATATGTCGCGCCGATCGTCAATGCGCTGGTGAGAAGGAATTGGCCCGATCTGAAGCCCTCGAATGAAAAAAAGCCGGAAGATATCGTCGCGCAACTGCGTCAGCGATTGTCTGTTGAACAAGATATCGGTTTAAGTCCGAGGCAGGCGCAGGTGGCGTTGTTAATCCTGCAGGGTCATTCATCGATTTCTATTGGCCTGACACTGGGTATCAGCCCTCAGACCGTCAAAGTTTTGCGTAAGCAACTCTACAGGAAATGTCATATCTCTTCGCAGGGTGAACTATACTATCTGATCGCGCCGTATCTGTCGGAAAGCGGACAACCGGCTGGGAAACAAGGGCAATTCCCGGCGGGTTAGTCAAAGCCTAATTAAGAGTAAGTTAGACAGTAATTTCGTCTGTTCCCAACTTGTGAAACCTTTACCCGGAAACGTGCAAAACGTGCTGGAGTGGCACAGTAAACGGAACGCCAAAGCGGCCTTTGTTCGGTGTTGGTCGATGCGATGGCTCCGCTCTGATGCCTTCTGTTTTGAATGTGCAAGGTCTTCGGCCCGTTGTGGTCGTTCGCCCGTTCAGGCAGCGCAAGATGCACGCGCACAACGACCTTTTCAGGTCAATTCGAGACGCAGTAATAGGGAACCGACACATGTCCATTGAGAAAACGGATACGCTGGTTGTTGGCGGCGGGCAGGCGGGTATCGCGCTAAGCGAGCACCTTGGAAACAACGATGTGCCCCATATCATTCTGGAGAAGAACCGAACTGCCGAGGCGTGGCGCACCGGCCGTTGGGATGCATTGGTTGCGAATGGACCATGCTGGCATGACCGTTTTCCCAGCCTCCAGTTTAAAGGGGATGACCCGGATGCGTTTGTGCCCAAGGACCGTGTCGCCGAATACCTGGTTGAATACGCAGAAATGGTGAACGCCCCAATCCGCGAGGGTGTTGAGGCGCTGAACGCTGAGCGGTTGCCCGGTGAAGGTGGGTTCCGTGTTGAGACGACAACCGGTGAAATTCATGCCAAGCGCATTGTCGCCGCAACAGGCGCTTTCCAGCACCCGGTTATTCCGCCCATTGTGCCGGAAACGGCTGGCGTCAAACAACTGCATTCCTTTTACTACAAAAACCCCGAGCAACTGCCCGAAGGAGCGGTTATGGTCGTGGGCGCCGGTTCGTCCGGTGCTCAGATTGCGGATGAGTTAAATCGCGCCGGTCGCAAGGTGTTCCTGTCTGTTGGTCCGCATGACCGGCCCCCGCGTCGCTATCGTAGCCGCGATAACGTTTGGTGGCTGGGCGTTCTGGGGCTCTGGGATATGGCCGCACAGAAACCAGGTACTGAACACGTCACGATCTCGGTCAGCGGTGCGCATGGCGGCCACACGATGGATTTCCGCCGCTTGGGAAATGAAGGGGTGACCCTTACCGGGATGACCAAAAGCTTCGAGAACGGTATTCTCAGCTTTGCCGATGATCTCCAACGCAACGTCGCTGCGGGCGATGCCAACTACCTTGAAATGCTGGACATGGCGGACGCCTATATCGCTCGTACTGGTATTGATCTGCCCGAAGAGCCAGAAGCACGAGAGCGGTTTGCTGATCCTGATAGCCTAACCAATCCCTTGACTTCAGTCGATTTTGCCAAGGAAGGCATCACGACAATTATCTGGGCGACAGGCTTCCGTCAGGATTTCAGCTGGATCAAAGCAGATGCCTTTGACGCCAAAGGCGCACCGATCCATCAGCGAGGCGTGTCTGTCGAGCCCGACATCTATTTTCTGGGCCTGCCTTGGCAATCGCGACGCGGTTCAACCTTCATTTGGGGCGTCTGGCACGACGCGAAATACATCGCCGATCAGATCACCATTCAACGCGCTTATGCCGAATACGACGGCAAAGCGGCCATCATCGCCCCCGCCGCAGCGGAATAAGTAGTCAGGACTTCGAAATGGCCCATACACGCATTCGCAAATTCAACACCAAAGAAACCTACCCCGAGCAAAACCTGGACAACGACCTGTGTCAGGCCGTTGTGACACAGGGCGGCAAAACGGTTTACTTGCGCGGTCAGTGCCCACAAAACCTGGATGATGCGGTAAATATCGACAGTCATGATCCGGTCGAACAGACCCACAAAGTGATGCAGAACATCAAACAGTTGATCGAAGAGGCCGGCGGCTCGATGGAGCATCTGGTCAAGGTGGTCGTCTACATCACCGATGTCCGCCACCGTGAGGCTGTTTACCGGACAATGGGCGAGTACATCAAAGGTGTTCATCCTGTTTCGACAGGGCTGGTCGTTCAGGCACTGGCGCGTCCCGACTGGTTGGTTGAAATCGACGGAACCGCTGTTATTCCCGATTGATTCACCAGATCAATCACATTAGCCGGACCGCGCCACTAGTTCTCCTCCAAACAGGCGCGGTCTGGACTTTCTGTTTTCAGGAGAGCCGAATGACTTTTTCACTGGTCGCCCGCTGCGCTGAAACCGGCATGTTCGGTCTGGCGATTTCATCATCGTCACCCGCTGTGGCCGCGCGCTGTTCTTTTGCGCGGGCAGGTGTCGGTGCGGTTGCATCGCAGAACGTTACAGACCCCAGCCTCGGTCCGTTGACGCTGGACCTGATGGAGCAGGGCAAGACGGCACCTCAGGCAATCGAGGCCATGACCGCGAAGGCAAAATTCATCGAATACCGGCAGGTTTTGGCGGTGGATACCGCCGGGCGCACGGCGATCCATTCCGGTCCCAACAGCCTTGGTATCTGGACGCAGGCTCAGGCTGAAAACGTCGCCTCGGGCGGCAACCTTTTGGCCAATGACGGGGTCCCGCAGGCCATCGTCGATGGCTTTCTGTCGGCCTCGGGCCATATCGGCGACCGTCTGATCGCCGCCATGCGCGCCGGATTGGCCGCAGGGGGCGAGGCTGGCCCGGTGCATTCCGCAGGCATGAAGATCGTCGACAAAGTCAGCTGGCCCGTCGCCGATCTTCGCTGTGACTGGACCGAGGATTGCCCCATTGAGGCCATCGCGACTGCCTGGGACATCTATAAGCCGCAACTTGACGCCTACATCCAGCGTGCGCTCGACCCGCGCGAGGCACCGTCTTATGGCGTCCCCGGCGACGAATAATCAGGGAGAAACAGAATGTTGGACAATACCCACGCGGATTGGAAAAGCCTCGCCGCCGGTCTGTCGTTCCGAGGTCAAGCCTTTATCAACGGTAAATTTACCGATGCCGCGTCAGGCAAGACTTTTGACAGTATAAACCCGGCCACAGGTGCGGTTCTGACACGGGTCGCCGAATGTGACGAAGAAGACGTTAATGGTGCCGTTGCAGCAGGCCGTGCTGCCTTTGAGGATGGCCGTTGGTCGCGAATGGCTCCGGGTGACCGTAAGGCAGTGATGCTGAAGCTGGCCGACTTGATCCGGGAAAATCTGGAAGAGATGGCGCTGCTGGACAGCCTTGATATGGGCAAACTGGTAACTGATGCGGCGACTATCGACGCGCCGGGTTCGGCACATTTCTTTCAGTGGTACGCCGAGGCCATCGACAAGGTCTATGATGAGGTGGCCCCAACCGGCCCTGGCGATCTAGCGCTGGTCAGTCGTGTGCCGCTGGGCGTTGTTGGTGCCGTGACCCCTTGGAACTTTCCACTGGACATGGCGACTTGGAAAGCCGCCGCAGCGCTGGCTGCGGGAAACTCGGTTGTGCTTAAACCCGCAGAACAATCTCCCCTGTCAGCGCTTCGCCTGGCAGAACTTGCGGCTGAAGCCGGCGTTCCAGATGGCGTCTTCAACGTTGTTCCCGGTTTTGGGGTGACTGCGGGCAGGGCACTTGGCCTGCATATGGATGTCGACTGCCTGGCTTTTACTGGTTCAACTGCGATCGGCAAAATGTTCATGCAGTATTCCGGCCAGTCGAACCTGAAACAGGTCTGGCCGGAAACAGGCGGCAAAAGCCCCAATCTGGTGTTTGCCGACTGCGAGGATCTGGACGCCGCCGCGGACATGGCGGCCTTTGGCGTTTTTTTCAATCAGGGCGAAGTGTGTTCGGCGAATTCGCGGCTTTATGTGGGGCGCTCGATCAAAGATGCGTTTGTTGAAAAGCTGATAGCCCGCGCGCAAGCAATGCAGCCTGGCGACCCGTTAGACCCTGCATCGAAGATGGGAGCGATCGTCGATGAGAAGCAAACACAAGGCATCATGCGCTTTGTGGACGAAGGTAAGAACACGGCCAATCTGGTGACAGGTGGTGAACGTGTCACCGTGGACGGTAAAGGTTGTTTTGTTCAACCGACCATCTTTGACGACGTGACCCATGACAACCCATTGGCTCGGGATGAGATTTTCGGCCCCGTCTTGTCGGTGATCCCGTTTGACACCGAAGAGCAGGCAGTCACGATGGCAAATGACTCGATCTATGGTTTGGCCGCGTCAGTCTGGACTGACAACCTGTCACGCGCTTGCCGGGTGTCTGACAAGCTGATGGCGGGAACCGTCTCGGTCAACACGGTGGACGCATTGTCAGCCATGACACCATTCGGCGGCATGAAACAGTCAGGCTTTGGACGCGATTTGTCATTGCACTCACTTGAAAAGTATACTGCTTTGAAGACCACGTGGATCAAGTACAAGGCTTAATCCACGGCCAAGCGGAGATGTGCCATTGCCTTTCAGATACACGCTGCGACAGCTTGAGTATTTTGTTGCAGTCGGAAAGGCGGGCAGTATCGCTGCGGCCAGCGACAAGTTGAACGTGTCGTCGCCGTCGATTTCGGCGGCGATAACTCAGCTTGAGGTCGAATTCGGCGTTACCTTGTTTGTGCGCGAACATGCGCGCGGTCTGTCGCTGACGAAGGCTGGACACAAGATCATGGAACGAACCGAGTTCGTTTTGCGTGAAGCCGAACTGCTGGCCACGCTTGCTGGGGAAATCACTGGTAAGGTTCAGGGCATTCTGTCCGTAGGGTGTCTTGTGACATTCGCTCAGATCGTCTTGCCGGGATTGCGGCGCGATTTCGAGGACAGCTACCCTGATGTAAGTATTGAACAGCGTGAATTGAATCAGGCTGACATCTTCAGCCAGTTGCGCCGGGCCGAGCTGGACATTGCACTGACATACGATCTGGACATTCCCACCGATCTTGAATTCCAACCCCTGCACGCGCTTCCGCCCTATGTGGTTTTGGGAGAAGACCATCCCTTGGCAAAGCGGGGCGAATTAACGATTCCAGACCTGCAGGACAACCCGATGGTTCTGTTGGACCTTCCATTCAGCGGTGAGTACTTCTTGTCGTTTTTCCGCGAGGCCAACATAAAGCCCAACATCGCGGAACGCACCGCAGATATGTCGGTGATGCGTTCACTGGTTGCCAACGGATTCGGCTTTTCCATTGCGAATATTCGCCCCTTGAACAGCTTGTCACCGGACGGAAAGAAACTGATCTTTGTGCCTTTGGTTGGAGAGGTGCGCCCCATGCGCCTTGGTCTGCTGCGCGCTCGGGCCGAGAATGAAACAAACACTCTGAAAACCTTTGTCGATCATTGTGCGCACGCCGTGAAATCGGGAACCCTCCCGGGTTTGTGCATCCCAGAGAAAGAGTGATCGCAGGTCCTTAGAAATCTCCTAACCTCTGCTTCGTCATTCCCAGATTTAAGTATTCTGCCTGTCGTATAGGCTAATCTACAATCCCCAACGCAGAGGGGATCAAACCGGTCGGCAATCCGAAAAGCAGGTTCAAGTCGCATGACGTCTACACTGGGTATTCTCGATAAACTGGTTGGCTTTGATACAGTTAGCAAGAACTCGAACCTCGAACTTGCCGCTTATGTCGAAGAGTTTCTAGAGGCACGCGGCTTTGCGGTTCATCGCATCACCGATCCCGGCGGCGACAAAACTGGGCTTTACGCGGAAAAAGGCCCTGACGGTGACGGAGTTCTGCTGTCCGCGCATACGGATGTCGTCCCAGTCGAAGGCCAAAGCTGGACCAAAGACCCATTTCGCCTGACGCAAGAAGGTAACCGTGTCTACGGTCGTGGCACCACCGATATGAAAGGTTATGTGGCGTCGGTTATGGCTTTGGCAGACCGGATTGCCGGGGTTGACCTGCGAGAACCCCTTAAGATCGCGTTGTCCTATGACGAAGAGGTGGGATGCGTCGGCATTCAACACATGCTGGATCGGCTCGCCCCAATGCTGGGCCAGCCCCGCGCATGTTTCGTCGGCGAACCGACTGAAATGCAGGTCGCTATTGGGCACAAAGGCAAAGCTGCGCTGCGCGCTGTTTGCCACGGTCAAAGCGGGCATTCCGCGCTGGCCCCTAAATTTGTCAATGCACTGCATCTTGCAACCGATTTTGTGACCGAGTTGCGTGCGCTACAAGACGTTTACGCCAAGAGTGGTAACAGCGACCCGGCTTATTCTGTGCCCTATACGACCTTCCACGTGGGTATACTGTCGGGCGGCAGAGCCCTGAATATTGTGCCTGACCGCGCTGAGTTGACCTTTGAATACCGTCATCTTGCCTCGGATCATGGCAAGGATATCCTGTCACAGATCCAAGACGCAGCGGTCAGGGTAGGGGCCCGGTATCAGGCCCTATGCTCGGAGGCGCGCATTGAGGTTGAACAGTATAACGCCTATCCCGGGCTGGATGTTGTCGAGACCGAGGGTGTCATCGCTTACGCCCAGAAACTTGCGCAAAGTAACGCCACCACCAAAGTCGCCTTTGGCACCGAGGCCGGGTTTTTCAGCGAGTTGGGGATTCCAACTGTTGTCTGCGGGCCGGGTTCCATGGAACGTCAGGGACACAAGCCGGATGAATATCTTGAAATCGAACAGCTGAACGCGTGCGACGCGATGATGGATCGCATCCTCGAAGACATCAGCCGCTAAACAACACCCCCTTACTGAAACCGAAAAAGCCCCCGTAAAAAACGGGGGCTTTCGCGGCAGGAATAGGGCCTGAATTACTTCTTCAAGTTGGTCCAGATCTGGTCATAGACCGCCTGGGTTTCCTCATCACATACTTCGATGAACACGCCCGAGCCTGCATTGGCATGGGGGTTCTTTTCGGGTTGTTCAGCCAGCGCCGGGTCGAGGAATTCACCCACACCGTTCACACCAGCGTTGTACTGCGCAAAGTTGGACACGGCTGCGATATTCTCGGGCTCCAACAGGAAGTCCATGAATATCAGCGCGTTCTCGCGGTTGGGGGCGTCTTTTAGCAGAACGACATTGTCCATCCAGGCGATGTAACCTTGTGTCGGAAAGGCGTATTCCACATTGGCGCCTTCCTCGCGCGCCTTGGCAGAGAACCCGTCATAGATCTGGCCTACGGCTGCGTCACCGGAAACCAGAACCTCTTTCGCGGTATCCGAATTGAACGACGCCCAGTGCTGCTTAGCTTCTTGCAGCATGGCATTCAGCGCCTTCAACTGCTCGCGGTCAGTGGAACATTGCGGGATACCCATATGCAGCGCGGCCATGGCCATCACTTCGCCCTGGCTGTCCAGCATGTTGATACGGCCTTGCAGTTCAGCTGGCGGATTGAACAGAATATCGGTGGTTTGAATATCGCCGTCATACGCATCGCGGCTGACTGAAAAACTGGTCGAGCCCCACTGATACGGGATCGAAGACTGCCGACCGGGATCAAAACCGGGATCGGCCCATTCCTCGGCGATGTTGCCCTTGTTCTTCAATTCACCGTCGGCGATTGTGTCCAACATGCCTTCGCCGGCCATGATCGACACCATGTAATCGCCAGGCACCGATACATCATAGGTCCCGATACCACCGGCCTTGAGCGAGGCCAGCATCGCCTCGTTCGAGTCGTAGGTGTCCATGGTGACATTGATGCCGGTTTCTTCGGTGAACTTGTCCAGCAGCTCTTGCGGGATGTACTCAAACCAATGGTACAGAACCAGTTCACCGTCGGCGGCGGCAGCGTTCGCGCCAATGGTCAAAGCAATGGCAGCAACGCCGCTTCTCATCATATGTTTCATGTGTCTCTCCATCTGTTGGTTATTTTGTGTTGTCAGACTTGCTGACGAAATAGCTGATCGTGACCATGAGGATGGACACACTCAGCAACATGGTCGAAATCGCCATGATATTCGGTTTGATCCCTTGTTTGACCGAGCCAAAGATCGCCGTTGGCAAGGTCTCGACCCCGGCACCTTTCACGAAGTTGGTGATGATGAAGTCATCCAGGCTGACGATGAAGGCCAGCAGAAAACCTGATATGATGCCGGGCATCATCAGCGGGAGGAGGATCTTTGTGAATGCCTGCCGCTTGGTAGCATAGAGATCCAGTGCGGCCTGCTCAAAACTGTCCTCGATCCCCTGCATCCGGGCCGAGATCGGCAGGTAAGCAAACGGAATACAGAAGGCGATATGGGCAAGAAGGATGGTAAGTAGCCCGCGTTCGAATCCGATCGAGTTGAAGAAGATCAGGGTCGCGACGGCCAGAACGATCTCGGGCACCATCAGCGGCAGGCTGATCAATCCAAAGGACAATGTGCGAAAGCGGAACTTGCCACCTCGAACCATGCCAGTTGCGGCCAACGTTGCGATTGCAGTCGCCGTGGTTGCAGCAATGATCGCAATGATAAAGCTGTTCCTGGCAGCCGTCTTGAACTTGCCGCTTTCAGGCCCGGTGAAAACATCCGCATACCAACGGAGCGAAACGCCTTCCCAGTTGGTCAATGATTGGGACGCGTTGAAGCTGTAGATCGTGACAACCAACAAAGGCGCATAAAGGATGACCAGACACAACAGGGTGATCCCCTTGAAGCCTGTGTATGACTTGATGTCGAATTGCTTGCTTGCCATGGATCAGCCCCCCGCCTTGTCGGCTTTGGCCTGCTGGCGGGCTGAGAACATCAGAATGATCAAGACCATTGTCAGCAGGATCATCGACGCGGCTGCGCCAAACGGCCAGTTGCCGGCGTTGCCTTTGAACTGTTCCTCAATCAGCGAGCCGATCATAAAGTTTTTGGCGCCACCCAGAAGATCGGGTGCAAGAAACGACCCCATCGACGGAACAAACACCAGAATACAGCCCGCAAACACACCCGGTTTGACCGCAGGAAGCAGCACGCGGCGCAGCGTGGTCCATTTCGATGCATAGAGGTCGGCCGCGGCTTCGGACAGGGCAAAGTTGTACCGCTCAACCGCTGCATAGATCGGCAACACCATGAAGGGCAGGTATGAATAGAACAGGCCGAGCTGCACTGCAAAGTTGGTGTTAACAATATGCAGGGGGCTGTCGATCAGGCCGATATTCATCAGAAAGTCGTTCAACGGTCCCTGATCGCGCAGAAGGAATTTCATCGACACGGTCCTGATCAACAGGTTCACCCAATAGGGGATGGTGATCAGGAACACCCAAACCGGACGCATGCTTTCGGATCGGGTGGCGATGAAATAGGCCGTTGGAAAGCCGATCACGAGGCTGAGCAATGTAGCAGCACCTGCCTGCCAGATCGAGCGCCAGAAAATCGTGATATAGGTCCATTCTATCTTAGGGGGATCGTCACCGAACAGTCCTCGATCAAAGAAGAACTGATCATAAGCCGCCAGCGAGAATTCCCAAATGACGCCGCCGCGGAACTCTTTCGTCAGGAAAGAGTAGATCAGCATCATGATGACCGGCGCCAGAACCAGAATGGCCAGTGTCACCCATGCGGGCAGCAGAAGCCAGGTTCGCGCCTCTTTATATGTATCTGTCGTTGCGCTGCCGCCGCTTGCCGCACCCGCCGCCATTAGTCGATCAGGAGGCGACCAGCCCCCAGCTCCATGTTGACATACATTTCGGTGCCCGGCTCAAAAATCCGCTTGTTGCCGCGGTCTGAGTTTGAGGTGCGTACGACAAAATCTGGGCCATCCTGCAGATCCACGATGGTTGTGATATCTGTGCCGACAAAGATGTTTTCCTTGATCCGCCCTTTCAGGCTTTCGGTTTCTGCAGGGCTGTCCGACATAAACAACCGCTCTGGCCGGATCGACATGTGAACCTTGGAGCCGACGCCAACCCCCTCAACCGAGTTGCAGGTCAACTCATGCCCACCGCCAAGGTGACAAGTCGCACGGCCATTCGCGATATCGTCAACGGAAACCTCCAATAGGTTAGTCTCGCCAATAAAATCAGCCACAAACATGTTGTGCGGACGCTCGTAGATATCCGTCGGAGACCCCAGTTGCTGCAGCTCGCCAGCAGACATAACCGCGATGCGATCGGACATGGTCAACGCTTCTTCTTGGTCGTGGGTCACGAAGATAAAGGTGATCCCGGTTTCACGTTGCAGATGCTTCAGTTCAAGCTGCATTGCTTTGCGGAGCTTCAAATCCAACGCGGACAGGGGTTCGTCCAACAACAAAACCTTGGGCTGAGGCGCCAGGGCGCGTGCCAGCGCAACACGCTGTTGCTGGCCACCTGACAACTGGCTAGGCTTGCGGGCCGAGAACTGAGAGAGCTGTACCAATTCCAGCATCTCACCCGCTTTCTTACGCGCTTCGGATTTCGAGGCCCCGCGCATTTCCAACCCGAATGCAACATTGTCCAAAATGGTCATATGCGGAAACAAAGCATAGTTTTGGAAAACGGTGTTCACCGGGCGTTTGTTGGGAGGCAGGTTCTCGATTTCATCTCCGTATAGGTAGATCGCACCTTGGGTTACGGCCTCGAACCCGGCGATCATTCTAAGGAGAGTTGTCTTGCCGCAGCCAGACGGACCCAGAAGAGTAAAGAACTCATTGTCCATGATCGACAGCGAGATCTTCTTGAGCGCCGTAAAATCGCCGTAACGTTTTACCGCGTCCCGCACGTCAATCGCGATATTTTCTTTGTCAGACAATTGCGCCTCCCCTGAGCATCGCGAAATTCCATTCAGGTATATACGGGCTGCGTTGCCGTCCTAAGAATTGACTTCCTCACCAAACATTAGGATTTGCCTAATCATTTTTATTATTGCAATTAATTCAATGCATTATCGTGGTTCGGCAAAATTTTCCGGCAAAAAGAAAAGCCCAGTTAACATGTTTGAAGTGTCGCATTTTTCCCTGCAGTGATCCCGTCAGCGATGGGAGCAACCGTTATTTAACGCGAGAGATTTTCAGTGACCTAAATACCAGAACTATTGTTCTCCACCTTCAAATTTGCGTCTGATGGCTGAAAGAAGTTTGTCAGGTTGGTGCGTAGGGGTGTTATAGGAAAGCGTCATAGCGATTTCGGTTGAGCGAACTTCTTAAGCGGTTACCGAAAGCGCATTAAGGTTTCGTAGGGCGTAAAGCGGCCGTTCTCTGCAAGAGCAACACAACTGCGCTCCATTACATAAAGCAGACGCTCAATACGGTTTGACACCAATCAATCTTAATTTCTTAAGCGATTGATCTTTGCGTTTCGCCAAACGTCCAATGATTTGATATTCGCAGGGGAATTAGCTTGGCTTAGCCGACTAAGAAACTATCGCCGGACTTGTTGTGCCTCTAACAACTCGCTCCACCTCACAGCATATTCTAAAGAGCTTAGGATCGTCTGACGTAATGAAGTCGGTGAACCTCTCGCCGGCGAGTTTGCCGATGGTTTCTGCTGGAATGCGAATGGTTGTGAGCCCCGGCTCAACATCCGCTGATCCTTTGAAATCTCCGATGCCGATGATCGAAAGATCGTCTGGAACCTTCAACCCAAGGCTCTGGGCCGCAAACAATGCGCCCTGCGCAATGACGTCATTTCCGCAAAGCAGCGCCGTAGGACGAGAGTGCTTCGTCAAGAGGGTCAGGGCTGCTTGCTTGGCTTGCGACACACTATATGGGGCTTCGGACTCGTGCTCACTCGGAACGGAAATACCCATTTCGTTAAGCGCAGCATGCACAGCAGAAATCCGATGTTGCGCGCGGTCATTACCATTGGTTTGGGGAAAGATCAGCCCAATGTCACGGTGCCCCAGGGCCAGTAGATGTTCTGTCGCAAGACGTCCGGCCAGCCCGTTATCGGCCCCGACACACGGAAGGATGGAATCTTCCGAGTAATTCCAAATAGCGAGCGCGGGTATTTTCTGCTGTTCGATCAGTCGGGCGGTGGCTTCGGAATGCTCCAATCCAACTAGTGCCACACCGTCGACACGGTGCTCAAGAAACTTGCGGACCATTGCGTATTCCCGATCGAGGTCATAACCATGTGACGCCAGCAACAGGCTGAACCCGGCTTTGTCGATAGAATCCGAAAAGGCCTGAATGACCTCGGCAAAAATTGCGTGATTGATCGTGGGCACCACCAGACCGATGGTGCCGGAGCGTTTGCCATGCATCGTTTGTGCCGCCCGGTTTCGGATATACCCCAATCTCTGCACCGCTCGATTGATCTTTTTCCGAGTCGCAGGGCTGACCAAATCCGGGTGATTGAAGGTGCGGGAAACTGTGGACGGTGACACTTTTGCGGCCTTTGCAACCGCCACAATATCCACCTTACCCTTTTGAAAAATAGACATAATATCCCCACATTTAGTCGAATTTATGAAAACATTTGCAATACTATTTTCATCGCCTAACCTGATTTGTCAACAAAAGTAAAAACATGAACCGACGGGTTGGGAGGCCCTGAATGGAATTCATTTATTACTTCGGAGACGTATTCACGCCGCTGTCGTTTATGCTGCTGTTGGGTGGCACGATCGGGGGCCTGATCTTGGGTGCGACGCCGGGTTTGTCACCCACGATGGCGGTCGCACTGCTCATCCCGTTCACCTTTCAACTTGAAGCGGCGCAAGGGCTGATCCTGCTGGGTGCGGCCTATACGTCGACCGTCGCAGGTGGTGCCGTCAGTGCAATTTTGCTCAAGATCCCGGGTGCGCCGGCAAACATCGCAACAACATTGGACGGGCATACCATGGCCAAGCAAGGCCAGGGCGCACGGGCGCTGCAGCTGTCTTTCCTAGCCTCGGCCGTGGGAGGCATCTTTGGCGTGCTCCTGTTGATCTTCCTGACCCCCGTGCTGGCCCAATGGGCGCTGGCATTCGGTCCTTCGCACTTGTTCTGGCT
This sequence comes from Ruegeria sp. ANG10, assembly GCF_040705255.1. Lineage (NCBI taxonomy): Bacteria > Pseudomonadati > Pseudomonadota > Alphaproteobacteria > Rhodobacterales > Roseobacteraceae > Ruegeria > Ruegeria sp. ANG10. The sequence continues at coordinate 9,751 of NZ_JBFCVU010000015.1, read as the reverse complement.
GGCCATTCTGGGTGTGACGGTGATCGGGACGTTGGATTCCGCCTCGGTGGTGAAAGGTCTGCTTTCGGGCTGCATCGGGTTGTGGCTGGCCACCATCGGCTTTGATGACATCATGGGGGCGCAACGTTTCATCTTTCACCCGGCTTTGGGTGGCGGCATCAATATCATCGCCGCATTGATTGGCCTGTTCGCTATCCCGCAGGTGCTGACGATGCTCGCCAAAGGTCGTCACAAAACCGGTGCTGAAGTCATCGAAGTACAACGGCACTCAATCCTAGAAGCATTCCGAGAGCTTTTCAGCCGTACTCGAGCTTTGAGTATAGGTACGCTGACAGGTTCGATTATCGGCCTGATCCCTGGTGTCGGTGGGCAGATTGCGGGGCTCGTCGCTTATGACCAGACCAAGAAGTTCTCGTCCGAAAAAGACAAGTTCGGCACTGGTCATTCCGAAGGTGTGATCGCTGCGGAATCCGCCAATAACGCGATGGTTGGCCCGTCACTAGTGCCGCTGCTGACACTATCGATTCCAGGTAGCCCAACCGCCGCCGTCCTACTGGGCGGATTGCTGATCCACGGGATTTTCCCTGGCTCAGATCTGTTCGACAACCATCCTGATGTGGCCTGGACTTTCATTAACTCGATGCTGATCGGGCAAGTTTTGATGTGCATCTTCGGCCTCTATGTGGCCGGTCTTGCCGCCCGTGTCGCACAGGTCCCGCAATCGGTTATGGCGGCCATTGTTCTGTCGCTGTCGGTCTTCGGTGCTTACTCGGTGCAGGGCTCAATGGGTGATGTGTACGTCATGGCCTGCCTCGGCATCGGTATGTTCTTCTTGGAGCGATTTGGCTTCTCTGCCGCACCGCTGGTTCTGGGACTGATCCTTGGACCCATCGCCGAGGCCAACTTTATTCAAGGCGGCATGATCGCGGACGCGACCGTAGGTAAGGCGTCGTATTTCCTGACCGGTGGATTGAACCTGTTCCTGATCGCAGTGGTGCTGGCCTCAATCGCCTACTCAGTCTGGATGGAACTGCGCAGCCGCCGCTACACCACCAAAGAGGAGGCGCAGGCATGAACCGCTCGCAACACATATTCGGGTCGGGTCTGGTTTTCGCAGTGGGTCTTTGGGTGACCTGGGTCAGCTATACCCAGCAACCAGCCGAGGCCTTCCTGTTCCCGCGTCTAATTGCATCAGTTTTCGTGGTTCTGGCCGGGTGGACGTTTGGCAAAGCGGTGATGGGTTTGTCCAAGGTCGGGAACGGTGTGACTCGCACGATGTTCCTGAACATGCTGCCGGGTTTGATCATTGCACTGATCTACGTTTTCTGGGCGGCCAAGTCGCTTGGCTTCTACACCGCGACGGCCATCGCGTTTTTCGTTCTGCTGTCGATCTACGATCCAGCGCCACATTCCGAAGCCAAAACCTGGGTTAAGCGCGGCATTATCACCGCGATCTTTGTGGCGGTGATGTACGGGCTCTTTGCCATGCTTCTGAACGTCTACACACCAAAGGAAATTCTGTTCTGACCGCAAAGTTTGCGGATGAACCAAATTAGGGAGGAAACGCAAATGAAACGAATGATTGCAGGGGCCGCATTGGTCCTCATGGGCCTGACAGGCGCAGCGGTGGCCGAGGAATATCCCGAACGGCCGATCATGATGATGGTCAGTTACGGCGCGGGAGGCGCGACCGACTTTCAAGCGCGCATTGTCACCATGACGTCCGGAAACGAAGATGCGCTGGGTATGCCCATTGCCATTATCAACAAACCCGGGGCGGGGGGGCGCGTGGGCTGGAATTGGTTTGCCACTCAGGCTGACCCGGATGGCTACACGCTCGCGGCCTACAACGTTCCACATTTTATCGCTCAGTCGATCAAGGGTGGTGTGGAGTATTCGACCGACAGCTTTGAACCCATCGCGAACTGGGGTGCCGACCCGGCTGTATTCGTCGTTGGCGCGGACAGTGAGTTTAACTCGATGGAAGATGTTGTCACCTTTGCCAAGGAAAACCCTGGCAAGCTGACCGTTTCCGGTGCGGGTCTATTTGTAGGCCACCATATTGCCGCCTTGCAGATCGACAAGGCCGCTGGAACCAAGATGGCTTACATCCCGACCAAAGGCGGTGGGGCCGCGGCGATGAAAGCGGTGATCGCCAGTGAGGTCATGGGCGGTATCAACAACCTGTCGGATGCATTCCGCGCGCAAGAGGCGGGCAACGTCAAAATACTGGGCGTTGCTGATCTAGAGCGTAACGCCTTCCTGCCCGACGTGCCGACGATGATGGAACAGGGTTTGGACGTCGACAATTCGTCGGTCAATTTCCGAGGCGTGATGGTACCCAAAGGCACGCCGCCCGAGGTTATCGACAAACTCTCAGCAACAGTGCCCGAGATGTTCGCCAATTCCCGTGTCGCGAAGAAAATGGAAGCTGGCGGTTCACCCATGCACATCATGTCACGTGATGAAGTGATCGAGATGTGGGCTCAGCGTCAGCAGACACTGAACGAATTGCTGGCCGGTCTCTAAGACTGACGCACACAGCGGGGCGGAGTAGGTCCGCCCCGAACAACATATCGAGGACAAATATGAACGCTCAGGACGGGATTTCACCCGAAATAGCCGAAGTAGATCGTATTGTGGCTCAAGCGCGCAAGGCACAGGAAGATTTCGAAGCTAATGGCAGTCAGGCACTTTACGACAAAGCGGCGCTGGCAGCGGGATGGGCCATCATGGAACCAACGCGCAATCGGATGCTGGCCGAGACTGCCGTTGAAACCACTGGTCTGGGCAATGTGCCGGATAAGATCACCAAGAACCACCGAAAAACACTTGGCTTGTTACGCGATATCGCCGACGTGAAAACCCACGGCGTCATTAGTGACGATCCGAAGGCAGGTATTACCGAAATTGCGCGTCCTATCGGCGTGATTGGCGCGGTTGTGCCGTCGACCAACCCTGCCGCAACGCCCGCGAACAACATCATCAACGCGCTGAAAGGCGGTAACTCCATCGTGGTGGCACCCTCACCCAAAGGCGTGGCGTCCTGTGAAATGTTAATTGACTACATCCACTCAGAATTCGACAAGCTGGGGTTGGACCGCAACTTGGTTCAGATGATCCCCGCGCCCGGGTCCAAGGCCAAAACGCAACAGTTGATGGAAACTGTTGATCGGGTGATCTGTACCGGCAGCCAGAACAATGTTCACCGCGCGCAATCCTGTGGTACGCCGGCCGTGGCTGTTGGCGCTGGCAATGTGACAGTGATTGTGGACGAGACTGCTGATTTGCAGGCAGCCGCAGCCAAAATCACGGCTTCAAAATGTTTCGACAACGCGACGTCTTGCTCTTCTGAGAACGCGCTGGTCGTTGTGGATGCGGTCTATGACGCGTTTGTGGCTGCGATGGCTGCCGAGGGGGGTGCCTTGGTGCCGTCCTCTGAGGCAAACGACATCGTGGCGCGACTTTGGCCTGATGGTCATCTCAACCGCTCGGCCATTGCGCAGGACGCTGACAAAATGCTCGAAGCCTTGGGGGTGGTAGGTAAAGTACCCGAGAGCACTAAGTTTCTGGCAGTCGAAACTGACGGGATTGGCCCGGATCATCCTTTGTCTGGGGAAAAACTTAGCCGGGTATTGGCACTTTACCGAGCCGCAGATTTTGAGGAAGCCAAGGCAGTTGCCGCTCGCATTTTGGCATATCAGGGCGCCGGACATTCGATTGGTATCCATACCGATGACGACACGCGCGCGGTTGGGCTGGGGCGTGACCTTCCCACCTGTCGGGTCATCGTGAACCAAGCGCATACCTTTGCCACTGGCGGGAGCTTCACGAATGGAATGCCCTTTTCGCTTTCGATGGGCTGCGGCAGCTGGGGTGGGAATTCCATCGACACCAACCTGCATTGGCGGCATTTCGTCCAGACCACCAAAATTGTGCGTGAAACACCGCCGAGAGAACCAGAGCTTGAGGAGATTTTTGGCGCTTACTGGTCGGAGGTTGGGCAATGATGGAACCGCCCAAAGGAACCGTTCGCGACTGGTTAGATTACAGGGCAAGCCAGGGAGAAACCGGTTTTGTTTTCCCGGACGGCGCACAGGACCTGAGCTGGGGAGAGCTGCGCGAGGCGGCCCGCCGCATCGCGGTCCTTTTAACCGAATTGGGTGTGGCAAAAGGCGAAAGTGTTGCGATCCTCTATCCCAATTGCCGTGAAGCGCTGGAGGTCCTTTTCGGTGTTCTGTACGGCGGCTTTCGGGCAACGATGATTAACCTAGTTGCTGGCGATAGCGCCGTAGCTTATGCACTGGAACATAGCGGTGCAGGCTTTGCCTTTGTGCATCCCAAACAACTGGAATTGTTCGAGCGAACAGCCGATCCCGCCAGGATCACTCGGCTACAAGTTGCAGATGCCATAGATACTGGCAACAACCTGCACAGTATCTCGTGCGATAGTCATGCGCTGTTGATGTACACCTCTGGAACGACCGGGCGTCCAAAGGGTGTGGTTCACACGCATTCCAGCCTGTTGGCGGGCGGTTGGACTACCACAGTTGCTCATGAGTTGACCGAGGCCGATCGCGGGTTCTGCGTATTGCCGATCTACCATATCAACGGGCTTTGCGTGACAGTCATGGGAACGCTTGTCTCAGGCGGATCTTTGGCCATGTGCGAACGATTTTCGGCCAGTCGGTTCTGGGACAATCTTGGTAAGGTCGAGGCGACCTGGTTTTCGGTCGTACCAACCATCATTTCCCACTTGTTGCATTCGGACACCAAGCCCGACGTTCAAACTCGTCAGCGGGTACGTTTTGGTCGTTCTGCATCCTCTGCGCTGGCGCCAGACGTACAGCGGGCTTTTGAAGGCCGTTTCGAAATCCCCATCGTGGAAACTATGGGTCTCACGGAAACAGCCGCGCAAATTCTGTCCAACCCTTTGCCGCCAGCCGTTCGCAAAATCGGCTCTCCCGGCATCCCATACGGGAACGAGGCGGCAATCGTTGATGCTGATCTGCGACCTGTTCCACACGGAATGGAAGGTGAATTGGTCATTCGCGGACCAAATGTGATGCTGGAATACCTCAACGACCCCAACGCAACCAAAGGCACCTTTAGCTCTGATGGATGGTTACGAACTGGTGATCTCGCCCGCATGGACAAGGATGGTTACGTTTTTGTCACCGGCCGGCTCAAGGAACTGATCATCAAGGGTGGCGAAAACATTGCGCCGCGCGAGATTGACGAAGCGCTGTACTCTCACCCCGATGTCGTTGAAGCTGCAGCTTTTGCACGTCCTTGCAAAAGCTACGGCGAAACCGTCGAGGCAGCGGTCAAAATTCGTGAAGGTTCTAAGGTGACGGCGCTGGTCCTATCGAAACTTTGCGAAACTCAATTGGGTCGCTTCAAATCACCCGATGAAGTTCATATCTTGCCTGATCTTCCAAAAGGGCCATCGGGGAAAATTCAAAGAAACAGAATACTCGAGATCGTAAACGCGAATGCCGGTGAATCGAAGATGTAAGTGTTTGTTTAGCTGCTTGTATGACAGCCCAATGTCCGCGCACTGCGAGATCGGCTGGGAAGTCGACCGTCCGCTTTGGGCCGTCTTCGATGATCTGTCAGGTCGTGCGCCCGTAAATGCTGTATCCGCTCCAACAGCGGCAATGAGCCCGAAGCATCGGATGCTGCACGATACATCAGTGTCGGCTTTCGTTGTATTGTATTGGGGCCTAGGCTAAGTTCCGGGCGTGAAGCTTACTCGAACCATAACTACAGTGCTGCTTGTTGTTCTGTTGGTCCTGATGACAGGGCTCGGTGACCGTGCGCATGCCATGCTGGAGAACTGCAATTGTTGGCATTGCGATCACAACCAGCAGACGTCTGTAGAAGAACACCACGCTGACCATGCTTCAATCGCGCCAAGCGAAGGCTCCCAGCATGATCCAGGAAGTGCAGCGAGCGGAGGATGCAATCCGTTCCTTTGTAATGCGGTTACGCTCACGGCGCAGGATTCTCAAACGACACCAAACCGATCCGTGCTTGTGAAGGTATGGCAGGCAACAAGCCTCTCGACGCTCAAGGAACCGGACAACCCGGACAGGCCACCTAACACCTGAAACAGATTTCCGACGTTGTTCACCGAGAGTGAGCACGTTCCGGTGTGCTGCAAACTATTTGCAGCCCCACTCTGTTAGATAAGGTTAGGACCAGTACATGAAACGAAAATATCTCCTGATCGGCGCATGCGCCGTGGTAGCCGTCGCTGCCTATATCACTCAGCGTCCAGCCCCAGTTGGGGAGGCTGAGCAGTCGGCACCTATCGAGGGCAATGCTATGGTGGCAATTCAGATGCCGCCTATCGAAGGGAATGCGGCCCTTGGGCAACGTATATTCGAAACCGCGTGCGCCGCCTGCCACGGAAGCAACGCGGTCGGAGTTGAAGGTGCAGGGCCGCCTCTGATCCATGTTATCTACGAACCCAGCCATCATGCAGACGAGTCCTTTCAACGCGCGGTCGCGATGGGCGTCAGAAGCCACCACTGGCAGTTTGGCGACATGCCTCCGGTTGAAGGCTTGACCCGTGGCGACGTGGCTATGGTCATCGACTACATCCGCGAAGTCCAGCGCGCCAATGGAATAAACTGAGGAACCTCGCAATGAATAAACTCATCACAATTGCATTGATTTCCATGCTTGCCACAAACGCTTTTGCCCATTCGAGCTTGGACGCCACCACACCCGAAAACGGCGCGACAGTTGCCGAAGTACCCTCTGAGATCAGCTTTAGTTTCACGGATGATATTCGACTGACCAAAGTCAACATGATCCATCAGGAGGCGCATACCGTCACGCTCGACCTAGGAGATCAGACAAGTTTTGGCCGCGGGTTCGCGCTCCCGCTCCAAGGGATGGGTGAAGGCACTTATCGCATTGAATGGCGGGGTTTGGGGGCAGACGGGCACGCCATGCAGGGTGAATTCACATTCACAGTGGACTGACCATGCCCGATATCTGGGGAATAGGCGCGATTTTGTCCAAGCTGATGCTCTATGTCGGTATTGGCGGTGCGACTGGTCTTTTGATCATTCGGGCCGTTTTTGCCGACCTTGTGTCACCTCTCAGCGATACGATGCGCGTGCAAGTTGTGCTGTTAGCGGGGCTCGCGCTTGCGGGCTCTGTCCTTGGGTTCATGCTGCGCGGTGCCAGCCTGACAGGCGGAGCCGATGGTATGACCGATCCGGAAATGCTCGGTCTGTTGTGGCAGACCCCGGTTGGCGACGTTCTGGTCTATCGGCTTGCCGGGACGGTTTTAATAATTGTCGGGGTATTCATGCCCCTAATCGGCCAATGGATCGCGCTTGTCGGTGGAATGATCGCCCTGTGGTCATTCGCCCAGATCGGGCACGTCCCCGAGTTGGAGATAACCGGCGTCCGTGTGCTATTGCTCCTGCACCTTCTGGGAGTCGCGTTTTGGATTGGCATACTTGGACCGTTGCGCGCCCTGTCGCAACGGCCAGAATATCTGAACAACGCGGCCATGTTGGGGCATCAGTTTGGTCAGGCGGCTTCGGTTATTGTCCCTGCGTTGATATTGGCGGGACTGCTGCTGGCTTGGATGTTGCTTGGCGATATGTGGGCGTTAATGACAACGGGCTATGGCCAAAACCTGTTAATCAAACTCGCGCTCGTGGGCGCGGTCATGACGTTGGCAGCCGCAAACAAACTGCGCTTCGTTCCAGCCATGTTGTCCGGGGATGACAATGCCGCCCGCCACTTAGCGCGCTCCATTGGGATCGAAGCTGTAATCATTCTGGGGATCCTTGCAGCAACCGCGACGCTCACCAGTGTTATGACTCTACCGAATTGAGGTATCCCATGATCAAGCGGAACTATTTGATCGTCGCGTTTGTCAGCCTTGCAACGAGTGTAAGTGCTGGTCACGAAATGGACGACCGGGATTTACCCAACGGGCAGGCCCTCTACGCCGAACAATGCGCGTCTTGTCATGGTGCCAATCTCGAAGGACAGCCAGATTGGCAGACGCCTGACGACAACGGCATCCTTCCTGCGCCGCCTCATGACGAGACCGGACATACCTGGCACCACGATAACCAGCTTCTATTCGAATACACCCTGCTGGGCGGCGAAGCGGCGTTGGCCGTGCGCGGCGTCGACGGGTTTGCGAGTGGCATGCCCGGCTTTGGTGATACCCTCACCGATGACGATATTTGGGACATTCTGGCCTATATCCGCTCCACTTGGCCTGACGAAATTCAGCGATTACAGGCTGGCCGTAACCTTCCGCACGAGTAGAAGCTGGGCATTTAGCAAAGCTTATGGTTTTGCGAGGTCAGTTCAGCGAGCATTTGCCTTAGCCTGCTACGCCATCGTTACTTAGGTGCCCAACAGGTTTTGAAGCGCTAAAAACGGTTGGGTGCAATTAGCGAAGTCGCCCAGAGCGCAATCAGTAGGATCGCCTAGGTGACTAAGACCCAGAGCAACATGGCATGCAAGGACAGTGTCTTCATGCTCATTCTATGACTTGGCATGTTCTTCATTTTGTCATGGGACATACCGTTCACTTCTGAAGACACATGACCAATGCCTGGCGCCGGGCCAACTGCCCCGGGTAGGGTCATACATCCGTGTTTCAGGTGTTTGGCAACCAGCCAGAAATTGATCGGGAATGCAACAAAACCTCCCGCTATTCCCGCCAGACTCATACAAAACCAAAAGGTTGGAGAGAGCGGATTTTCCGATCCAGGCCAGGCCGCTGCCAACAGGACCATAGCCGGAATCATTCCCGTCATGACCATGTTCATCGACACGATCTCTGCGAAAAATGTCTTTCGAACCGCTTGCGAATAGCTGCCATACATCGAAAGCATCATCAGGGCTTGAAAGATGAAAAGCCCCGAGACGAAACCGAAGACGTATTCGACTGTGATGTCCCAACCATTCGGAAGTGCGAGGAAATAAACGAGTATTGCAGCGAGAAGGATCCCTGTGGCGTCGCCTGCCAAGCAGTGCATTTCGCTGTTTACGCCTTGTTTCCAAGTCGCGCGCGTAAAGCGCTCATGTCCGCCCGGAAACGGTCGACGGCAGGTGATCAGATAGAAAAATAGGCCGACGGGTCCCGTGTAGATCGTCACTAAAATCCAAGCCATGCGTTGAACCCAACTGGTCACGCCATTGCTTATTGAATCCCAAACGACGAATGCCACACTGGCACCAGTCAAAAAAACCACACAAGCATCGCACCATTGAGCACTCTGAACTCCCTGAATTGCAAACCCTTCTAATAGTACGAAGTATCGGCGCACATGTGATACCAGGCAAGTCAACACACATATCACGAGCTATGGGTATTAGGTCTTGTGCAGGTAGGCTGTTAGGCGGATTTGGTCGCTTGATTTGGATGGTTGAATGGTAGCCGATAACTGCTTGGATAATACTGCCGTATCACTGCTATTTTAGGAATTAGCAGCGGGATTGCGGCGCATATCAGAAATTTCAAAGCACAGTTACGAATAACCGTTTTGGGCTGCGACCAGCCAACTATGCTGACAGTAGTGAACGGCAACATTGAGCCCTAAGTTCAAATTTCTGCACCGTGCATCAATGCCGGAAGTGCAGAAGAAAGCTGTCGTTGAGTGTTCTATTCAAACCGCACCTTCTTCACTTTTTATGTTGTGCTTTTGCTCCCAAGGGGTGTCTCATACAAATTGTAATGTGATCATTGGATCTTAGCCGT
>NZ_JBFCVU010000014.1:0-73126 GCF_040705255.1 Ruegeria sp. ANG10 | reverse complement strand
ACGATGACATCAATGACTGCGTGTTCCAGCGCCGGGCCGGGCAGTCGCCAGCCCGAGATATCCTTTCCGCCCGAGATCAATCTGTTGGAGACATAGTAGCGCAACCGTCGACCTTTGCGTGTGGGGTGGGTCGGCGTCAACCGATCACCAGTTTCGTCTTGCATCAAACCGGTGAGCCAGGCGCCGGGGTCATTGGTACGTTGGCGCGCATCGGGTGTGGGGTCTGCACGGGATCGCTGCGATGCATGGCGCATTTTTTTCTGCACCCGGTCCCAGATGCCTTGGTCGATGATCGACGGATGTTGTCCCTCCCAGATCTTATCCTTGTGGCGAATCTTGCCTAGATAAACCGGGTTGCGCAGCAGGTAGTAGATCTGGCCACGTGACAGCCTACAATCCCCTTTCACGCTGCCATCCGCCCGAACAACCCGTTTTGATCGCAGGTCTTCTGACGTTGCCCGTTCTTCTACTTTGCGCAGACAACCCAGCGCGTCATAAAGATCAAAGAGATGCCGGACCGTTCTGGCCTCCTCCTCATTCACCACCAGCGTTCTTGCTTTCGGATCGGGGTGTCGGTCATAGCCCAGAGGCAGACTACCACCCATCCAAAGTTCTTTTTTCTTGGAGGCGGCAACCTTGTCGCGAATACGTTCGGCGGTAACTTCCCGTTCAAACTGGGCAAAGGACAAAAGCACATTGAGGGTCAGTCGCCCCATGGATGAGGAGGTATTGAAGGCCTGCGTGACGGACACAAAGGAACAGTTCGCCCGTTCCAGCCGTTCGACCAGCTTCGAGAAGTCGGCGAGCGAGCGGGTCAGCCGGTCGATCTTGTAAACCACCACCATGTCAATACGCCCGGCATCGATCTCTTCAAGAAGGCGCTGAAGGGAAGGGCGCTCGAGTGTGCCGCCGGACAGCCCGCCGTCGTCGTAGCGATCTGGCAAAAGGGTCCAACCTTCGTGTCTCTGACTGGCGACATAGGCCGCGCAGGCCTCATGTTGCGCGTCCAAGGAATTGAAGTCCTGATCCAGCCCCTCGTCAGATGACTTGCGCGTGTAAATCGCGCATCGGATTTTGCGGCGCGGGCTCATTTGGCCACCTTTCCGGTGAGCCCAAAGAAACGCGGTCCCGACCAATGCGTGCCGGTAATTTCCCGAGCTATGGCCGAGAGCGAGCGATAGGGCCGACCGTTCCAGACAAAACCGCTCTCGGTGACATCGACCACATGGGTCACGCCATTCCATTCGCGCAGCAAGCGCCCACCGGGTTTGAGGGCAGGGCAGGCAGGCCGGGGTTTTTTCTCAGAACCCTTGTCCAATGTGGCTTTGACCTGCCGCGACAGCCCGCGACGATTGCGGGACTGCATTTCAAAGGCAATGAAGCGGCGCAGGAAGGGTTGGCTGAGCATAGTGGGGGCGGGTTGATCAAACAGCTGTCGCCAAATCGTGACCAGATCTGATCGATCCATGGCGGCGAGATCGGCGACATCGCTCGTCTTGGTCATGACTCGCCGCCCTTGTTTGCTGTGAGGTGATATGTGGAAAAACCATGTGGCTTGTCGGATGTCCGCCGTTCAATTGTGACGCCTTTCTTCCGTAACCCACTCAATGCCGCTCGGACCGAATGAGGCTGCCATCCCGTTGCTTTGCAGAGCGCCTCAAGGCTGGCGCCGCTCGGGCGGCGCAACAAGTGTTGCACTTTGTCAATTTTGGTTTGATTGGATTTGGACATGTATTGTCTCCTCTGATCTGGGGCTGGCGGAATGCCGAACCCCGGTACCGAGGAGCGCCCGAATGGCTCGGGCGTGGGTTCAGTGATGCGTGGTTTGCAGCAACAGTCCAGCTCTTTCTGGGGCAATCCCAAGAGGAGTGTGTATTGCGGGGCGCTGCTGCTGTACCTCCGATTATTCGTCAACAATCTTAATTGGTTACTTTTGGTTTGGGGGGGTGCGTCTGGTAATGATGGCACCTACATTCAACCCAATCGCCCGGACTATCAGGGCGGGAAACTGCTCCCGCAGGCAGCACTCATTGGAAACACAGGTTTCCGCAGAGAGCATTCGAAGGGGCAACGAACCGGATCAATTGGTCCGGAGAGTTGTTATCGTGCTCTCTCCGAATTCCCAACACGATCCTTTCTTGTCGACGCTAACGAGCGTCAAACGAAAGGAGGCGGCTATGTCTGCCAAGAAAACACACAGCGACGCCAAGGCGTCCAACACGCCGATCTGGATGGCGGACAAAGTCGTCCCATCCCGGATCAGCCAGATCAAGCCCTACGCCAACAACAACCGCGTGTACGCGGCCAAGAATATCGACAAGCTCAAAGCGTCGGTGGCCAAGTTTGGCTTTGTCACCCCGATCCTGTTGGATGGTTCGGGCACAATCATCGCGGGCCATGGCCGCTAGGAGGCCGCTAAAGCCCTGGGGTTGACGTCCGTGCCTACGGTTGTCGCGGATCACTTGTCAGATGCTGAAGTACGCGCCCTGCGCATCGCGGACAACAAGCTGGCGGAATTGTCCGACTGGAACGAAGCGGCCCTCCAGATTGAGTTTGCCGAGCTGATGGATCTCAGCCTTGATGGCGAGCTGGATTTTGATCTGGGTATCACCGGGTTCGAAACGCCGGAGATCGACATTATCATCGATAGTGCGGGCGAGGCCACGGAGACTGAAGCAGAAACTGTTGAGACGTCGAACCCTGCGGTACTTGTCATCACGCAGCCGGGCGACCTTTGGATTCTTGGAGATCACCGCATCTTCTGTGGGGATTCCTTGCAAGCCCAGAGCTACGACACCTTGCTGAAAGGCGAGACCCCGCAGATGGTGTTCACCGATCCTCCTTATAATGTGCCGGTCAATGGGCATGTCCGTTGCGGCACCGGCGGCGATCATCGCGAATTTGCCATGGCGTCGGGAGAAATGTCGGACAGCGAGTTCCGCAGCTTTCTCTCAGACGTGATTGCTCGTTTGCTCGTCATTCTGCCCGACGGGGGCATTGCGATGATCTGCATGGACTGGCGTCACATTGAAGAACTGATTGCGGCCGGCAAGGCAGGCGGCTTTGATCTCATCAATCTTTGCGTCTGGAACAAGACGAACGGCGGGATGGGCAGCCTTTATCGTTCCAAGCACGAGCTGGTTGCGATCTTCAAGAAACCAGGTGCGGCGCATACCAACAATGTCGAGCTGGGAAAACACGGGCGCAACCGGACCAATGTCTGGGACTATACTGGTGTGAACAGCTTTGGGGCAGGGCGCGAGGCGGATCTCGTGGATCATCCCACGGTGAAGCCAACGGCCCTGGTCGCAGATGCCATCATGGATGTGAGCCATCGCGGCGATGTCGTGCTGGACGCGTTCGGCGGCTCTGGCGCGACGTTGCTGGCGGCAGAGAAAACCGGGCGACGGGCGCGGCTTATTGAACTCGATCCGGCTTACGTCGATGTCGCCATTCGCCGGTGGCAGGAGATGACTGGTGAGAACGCCGTACATTCGGTGACCGGCCAGACATTCGATGCGCATTCTGCGGCCAGCGACACCACCTCGAAGCAGGAGGCGGATCATGTCTGACGATACGAAAGACTACGAGGTTGGTTTCGGTAAACCGCCCAAAGCAACCCGGTTCAAAAAAGGCCGATCCGGCAATCCGAAAGGGCGACCGAAAGGTGCCAAAGGGGTGAATGCCAGCTTGAAACGCGAACTGGAAACCAAGATCACAGTCCGCGAAGGCAACCACGAAATCCGGATTTCCAAGGCGGAGGCAGTTGCCAAGCGGCTCACGGCAGGCGCGTTGAAGGGCGACACGAAATTGTTGATGGCGCTGCTGAAGCTGGACACAGATCTGTTCAACACGAGTGAATTGGGCGCGCAAGAAAGCGTCCGTGCGTTTGAGCCGGACGCTGTCGACTACGACATCCTCCGGGATTTCTTTTCCAGTCACCCGGATGGTGACGGCGGTCCGGAAGATGAGGAGGCCAATGATGTCAGCTCCTGATCCCAAAATGGTCCGGCAAGTTGCTCGCGAGGTTTGCCGGGATAATTTCTTTCCCTTTGTGTGGCGTGTGTTTGACACGCTGCATCAAGGGACTGACCGCAGCTTTGATCCAGCCTGGCATGTGCGTGCCATGTGCCATGAGTTGGACAACGTTCGCGTCGGCGAGAACAAACGATTGATCATCAACATTCCGCCGCGGTGCCTGAAATCCGTAACAGTGGCCGTTGCGTATGTTGCCTATCTTCTCGGGCATAACCCCAGCGCCAAAATCATTGTTGCCAGCTACGGGCTGGATCTGGCGCGCAAGCATTCCGAAGATTGTCGACGGATCATGTCCGCGCGCTGGTACCGGGGAATGTTCCCTGAAACGGTCTTGGCTAAAAAGGGCAACACCTCAGAAAAAAAATCCGCACCACAAAGGGAGGCAGCCGTAAGGCTGTCTCCATTGGAAGTTCTGTTACTGGTCATGGTGCTGATTACATCATCATCGATGATCTGCTGAAAGCGGGTGATGTCGGCTCCGAAGCCGAGCTGGTCAAAGCACAGGAGTTCATTGAGGGGACTTTGCTGTCGCGCTTTGACAACCCGTCCGAGGGACGCGTGGTTATGGTTGCACAACGGCTGCACGAGATGGATCCTCCGGGGTATCTGCTGGAACGCGGGACTTATCGGCATCTCAATCTGCCTGCCATCGCCGAAGACCATGAGACGGTGCCCCTTGGGCTTGGAAGGGTCATGCGCCGCAAACTTGGCGATCTCCTGTGCCCGTCGCGCCTGGATCAGCAAACGTTGGATACGAAGCGTCGCGAAATGGGCGCGGCCGTGTTCAACTGCCAATATCAGCAGAACCCCATTGCTCCCGACGGGTCACCCCTGCGCTGGGAGTGGTTCCGTACTTACGAGACCATCGAAGATCGCCGCTGGTATCAGCTTGTCGTTCAAAGCTGGGATACGGGGACGTCTGCGGATCCCAGGTCCGACTTCTCGGTCTGTACAAACTGGGGGTTCCGCGAAAACGCGTGGTACCTTCTTGACGTCTGGCGTGGGCAGGTGGACTACCCAGACCTGAAAGCCAAGGCACTGCAGCTTGTCCGCGATTGGGATCCGGATCGAGTTCTGATCGAGGATGCCGCTTCTGGCAAACCGCTTCTGGACGAATTGTTTCGTGATGACCGCCGGCGCTATGAACGCATTAGACCTGACAAGGACAAGGAAACCCGGTTCCAGTCCGCGTGCGGTCCTGTCGAAGAGGGCAAGGTGTACCTGCCTGCAGACGCGCCCTGGCTGGCGACGTTCAAACGCGAATTGCAGTCCTTTCCACGCGGTCGCAATGACGATCAGGTCGACAGCTTTGCCCACTTTGTGAACTGGTCCAAGGGACCGGGCTTCTACCGGGCGCTAGGCCATGATCATCAGATAAACATCGAACGTCGCGAGCGCCGTCGCGAGCGGATCAGACGGCGGTAGAACAAGAATCAAAATTCGAGGCCGGTAGTCGGCCTTGAACCGCCCAGCGAAACCTTGGCCATTGGGCCCGAAAGGGCGGAAAGCAGGCATTCACTGCGCTTAGTGCCGATGACCGCATTGTCCGCAGATCAGCCGTTCAGTTTCATTATCCCAAAGTCTGCTGTGCGGATTATGCAGACGACAAACGTAATTGGACAAACTCTAACGTTTGCGGCCCGTTGTCGTATTGCACTAGCAGCTCATGTATCTGGCTTTTGAGCCAGAGGTGATGTGGGCTCTTCGAAAAACGGCGACTTTATTGCCTAAGCTAAGACCGGTTCAAATTTTGTTGACAGTACCTCGCCCACCACTTGTGGTTAACAGTTCAAAAATGCAGGAGGGGTTGGATGCGATCGGGTGACGTCCGGAGAGCTTTCTGGGAACAGTCCTGCACCACAGTAGGTAGTTGCAGTTATAAAACTGTTCCTCGAGTCGGGCGGTTGTTTTCGATATTGAACTTCATTCCGTCTAGCAATTCTTCAAGATCCGGGCGCGCAGCAGGGCCATTCGAAATGTCGACCAACATCAAACTGCCATCTGGCCGAATTCCGAATGCGCCGGGCTCTGCAAACAGTGTCGTTGTCTCAGCCTCTGAAAGAGGGGCCGACACGTAGAGGCCAAGTGATCGCATCTGCGTTTCGGTCAATCCAAAGCCCAAATTAAATGTCCAACCGAACTCTTCCTTGTCGGCCAAAGCCTTTTCTTTAGAGTCGGCAGAAACGACCACCACATCTATGACGCTGCTCCAATCAGCCAGCATGGCGTTCAATTTGTTGAGAAATCGCTTGCATCTAGGACAGTGCCGCCCGCGATAGACAAAAAGCATCGTCCATCGATCTTTGGGCCGACCAATCTCTATTTCGCCACCGCAGACATCAAAAACACTGATGTGCTCGACGGGAGCATTCACTTTGGGTTTTTGCGACATGTCAGTTTCCTTTTTTCATTAAGAGAGAAACTCGAATACAAGCTTAGCTTCAAGTGTCTGCCTTTAAATTTGAATGTATTTTATTCACCCAACCAGGCCCGGCAGTGTTAGTGAAATAGCGGGTACAAAAGTGATCAGCATCAAGGCGACGAGAATTGCCAAGTAGAAGGGCCATATCGTTCGCACGGCTTTCTCCATTGGTAATTTACCCACGACGCACCCAACAAACAGGCAGGATCCGACCGGTGGTGTACACAATCCTAATCCCAAATTCACGAGCAAGATCATCCCGAATTGCAGCGGATCAATCCCGAGGCTGTTGGCAACGGGTAGAAAAATGGGTGTGCAGATCAGAATAAGCGCTGCCATATCCATGATCATTCCAAGTAACAACAAAACCGCATTTACCATCAGCAAGATGAGTATCGGATTTTCTGTTAACCCAGTAAGCAGATCTACGGTTCTGTCGGGAACTCTGTAAAAGGTCAGCATATAGGCAAACGCACCAGCGCATGCGATTAATATCATTACCATCGCCGTCGTGCGCACTGCCGAAGCGACGGCAATACAAAAGTTTTCCCACGTTATGCTTCTATAGACGATGAGGGTGACCACGAATGCGTAAATGGCGCCAAAAGCCCCGGACTCCGTAACGGTGAATATACCGGACAACACACCGCCGACGATAATCACAGCCGTCAGAAGCCCTGGAATAGCACTGAAGAAGCTAACTACGAGCGCTTGCCAACCTGGGAAAGTCTCAGCCTCATAGCCTCTGCGCACCGCTACAAGATACGCCGCCACAGCAAGGCAAAGGCACATCAAAACTCCTGGAACAACGCCTGCAAGAAACAGCTTCGAGATCGATATCCCACCCCCGGTTGCGATCGCGAAAATGATCATATTGTGCTGGGTGGAATAATTATTCCGGCAATCGAGGACGTGACGGTCACGTTTACGCCGTAATCTGCATCGTAACCTTTCTCTTTCATTACAGGAACCAGGATAGACCCCAGTGCGGAAATGTCTGCTATCGCCGATCCTGAAATCCCCCCAAAAAGCATCGAAGAAAACACGTTTACGATTCCCAAGCCACCTCGTACGGCCCCGACAGCGGCTGATCCGACCACAGAAAGCCACGCGGGTACGTAGTTTTTCCATGGAACGGATCGGTCATGCGCGCTTTGTTCGCCTCTCGGTCGAGTTGGAAGTGGTGCGCGCTGCATGTCGGAACTGGACGCCCGAGTATTCGAAGCAACTGGAAGGCAATCTCATGCAGCAGAAAGATGTCGTTTCAGGGAACGAGGCCGAAAAGTTCCATCAGCTCGACTACGACTTTCATCGGCTGATTTGTGAGTTGAGCGGCAACCCGCTGGCCTTCAATACGATTCAGGAATGCAAAAGAAAGATCGATCGCCTGTGCGTTCTAAGCCTAGGGCGCGAGAGCGAGGCCGACATTCTGGTTCGGGATCATGTTGAGCTGGCAAAAGCGCTAGCAGACCGCGACGAGGCGACTGCGACCGAGACGATACGCCGTCATTTGGGCCGCATCGACAATACCATTGAGGAGGTTCACTCGAAACATGCCGAGTATTTCGAGTAAATTGAACGCCGCCAACTGACTGAGGACCTCGCATTATGACCAAGAGCTATCCGATTGTATCACCTGCCTCAGGTGTCACGCGCCAGGTTTTGGCGGATAATGAAGACCTCATGATGGTTTCATTCCGGTTTGAAGAAGGTGCCGAAGGCGCGTTGCACGACCATCCACATGTGCAGTCGACATTTGTGCGGTCCGGGCGGTTCAACTTTGTCATCGGAGATCAGGAGCGAGCGTTGGAACCCGGTGACAGCCTGATCATCCCGTCCGGTGTAAGCCATGGTTGTGTTTGCCTGGCTGCCGGAGAGTTGATCGATTGCTTCACGCCTCGGCGGGATGACTTTCTGTAAGGCGTTTTCCGCCCGCGCCCTGACTTTTGGCCACGATCGTCCTGCGCATTGAGGCAGGGTAGTCCATTTTCGTTGGGTCGGGCAGGGCGACGCCATATTCTGCGTTAGAAATCGGATCAATGACTGGCGACGCCGCAGCTCAGGTTAGGAATTGCGTATCTCGCGGGCTGATCCGATGCCGAGGATCAGGTCGGCGCATCGTTCGCCCAGCATCATGGCAGGTGCGTTTGTGTTGCCGGCGTTGATGTCGGGCACGGCTGACATGTCGCACACCCGCAAGCTCTCAATTCCGCGCACGCGCATCCTGGCGTCCAGCACGGCCATTCCGTCGCCGTCCCGGCCCATTTTGGCAGTGCCCGCCGGGTGATAGTTGGTTTTTACGAATCGCTTACAATGTGCTCGTAGCGTCTGGTCGTCGTCCGCTGTGGGAATGACGATTTCGCGAACCCTTTGAGCAAGCGGGCCCGACGTGAATGCCCGGCGAAAGAACCGCTGCCCCCGGATCATCTCTTGCATGTCGTCTTCATGCTTCAGAAGGTTGGGTGAGACCACTGGCATGGTGTGAGGATCGGCCGAGCGAAGCCGGACCTCTCCGCGTGATTTCGGTTTGACCACGACGGTCGTAACGGTCAGGCCAAAGTCATCCTGCACCTCGTCCAGAGCGTCGCGATCCAGATAAACAATTGGCACGCAAAAGGCTTGGATGGTCGGTTCTCCATCAGGAATCGACGGATTGACAAACGCGCCGGCTTCGACTCCGGCGGAAGTCACCGGTCCGCTGCCGAACAGTTTGAACTGGATGCCGTTGCGAAGCATCCGCCAGCCCTCACCTTGTTTGAAGTATCCGTAGGGACCGTTGGCAAAGGCGGTAATTGGAACTTCGGGGTGGTCAATCAGGTTCTGGCCAACCCCAGGCAATGGGCAGATCACGGGAATACCGTGATCGGCAAGATGTGCATCAGGTCCGATGCCTGATAGCATTAGGATTTTTGGCGTCACCAGAGCGCCCGCCGCAACGACAACTTCACCATCGCACCGGACCGTGTGGGCTCCGCGTTTGTCTCGATACTGCACGCCGACGGCCTTATCGTTTTCGATGATGACTTTGCTGACCGTTGCGCCAAGCCGGATGGTCAAGTTCGGGTTCGTCTCGAGAGGGGCGAGAAAAGCATAAGCCGACGAACTGCGCTTACCGGCGCGATTGGTGAACTGATAGAACCCGACACCGCGCTGCGTTGCGCCGTTGAAGTCCGTGTTGAATGGTTCGCCAAGGGCCTGCACCGACTGAACGAACCAACGTGACATGTCGTCGATATGCCCCGGATCCGAGACCTGCACCGGACCGTTGCTGCCATGCAGGTCATTGTGAAGCCTGTTGTTGTCTTCCATCCTGCGGAAGTAGGGCAGCACATCATCCCATCCCCAGCCGACTCTGTCGTTGGTCTGTCGGAGCAGGTTTTCCCACGCGTCATAATCAGAAGGGCGGCCACGCATATAGACCTGGGCATTCACAGACGACCCGCCACCCAGCACGTTGGCCTGCGGAATGTCATGCACGCGACCGTCCAGGTGGTCCTGCGGTTCGGTCTGGTGGTAGGTCATGAACTTGGACCCGTTGATCATCTTGAAGATACCCGGCGGCATGTCCAGCAACGGATGGCGGTGCGAATGCCCGGCCTCCAGCACCAGAACCCTGCACTTGCCCTGGTTGACCAGTCGCGCTGCAGCGGCTGCGCCGGCAGAGCCGCCGCCGATGACGATATGATCGAAGGTTTCCGTCACGAGTTCGCCTTCAGGCCCGGCGTTTGGGTTCGCTGATCGAGTCGCGCTCCACCAGTTCGCATTCAAGCTTCACGAGAGGGTGTCGCTGACCATCCGTCGGACCGTGGAACAACTGTTCGATGACCCAGCGTCCCATCGCCCTAGTTGGAAGGATCATCGAGGTCAGGGGTGGCGACAGGTGTCGCGCGGTTTCGTCATCGTCGAATCCGATGACCGAGATGTCCTCGGGGATGGATAGGCCAAGTTCCTTGAGCGCCTCATAGCAGCCGATTGCCATTCGGTCATTCTGACAGAAAATGGCGGTTGGCGGAGAGGGCAGGTCCATCAATTCGCGCGTGGCAGCATAACCTGCGCTGGGCAGCCAGTTGCCCTCGATGACCAAATCCTCGTCAAATGGGATGTCGGCGGAAGCAAGGGCGTTTCTGTACCCGGTCGTTCGCCCTGCGGCGCATTCCATGAACGGCTCGCCGGTGATGGTGGCGATTCGTTTGTGCCCCGCCTTGATCAGGGCGTTGGTCGCCGTATGTCCAGCGGCGACTTCGCCGGGGATCACCGCAGGAAAAGAGAGGTCGTCGCAAAAGCAGTTCAGCAGCAGAACCGGGGTTGCGGTCTGCCTGAGGATTTCCGGAACGACCACCCGCCGGGTGAAAACGGTTGCGTAAATGATGCCCGCAACCTGTTGGTCGAGGAAATACCTAAGCGTTCTGGGTTCGACCTCGGGGTCGTTTTGGGTTTCTGCCAGCAATACAAGATTTCCCGTGTCCCGAACGGCCTGTTTCACGCCATTAAACGCGTTTACCATTTCGGGGCTCGACGCCAGATCGTCCACGACAAAAGCGATGGTGCCGTCTAACGCCGAGGGCCGAGGCGCGCTGTCCTGGGGTTTCCTGAGTTGAGAGGGCATGGCGTATCCAAGCGTGTTGGCGGCGTCCAGGACTCTTTGCTTTGTGTCCTCGGAGATTTTGACGGAATCGTTCTTGTTTAGAACCAGCGATACTGTCGTCTGTGAGCACCCGGCGACGCGTGCAATATCATGCATCGTTATGCGCTGCCGGCCTGCGACTCGTCCCACGCCCCTGTGCTGCCCGGCCTTGTTCGCTTGATCGTTCATCGCTCAACCTTTTTGTTCGCTTCCTTTTTATCGACTATACGGAGGACGCGCAACTAATATTAGTGATTGGTAATTAATATTAGTGTTGACGAAATAATATTATTAGTGTTTTGATCGATGGTGGGGTCGCCAATGTGGTCTGACCGAGTAAGCGCGGGAGGCGAAATTGCGGTCTGTAGTGGGGGAGTTGGGTCAGGTGGTTCGGCATTCGATGTTCATCGATGGCCGCTTTACCGACTCTGACGCGGACACGGTTGGTGTCGAGAACCCTGCAAATGAAGAGATCGTTGCGCAAGTTCCAGATGGCGGTGCCGCTCATGCGGATGCGGCCGTCGAGGCAGCCCATCGTGCTTTTGGCTCGTGGTCCTCGCGCCCGGCGATCGAGCGGGCGCGACTGGTTCAGCGGTTGGCCGAAGCCATCCGGATTGACGCCGGGCGTCTGGCCGCTCTGATCACGGTCGAGCAGGGCAAACCGATCACGCAGGCCCGAAGTGAAGTTGATGCCGCTGTTACCTTTCTTTGCCATGCGGCTGAAGAGGCCCGGAGGATTTCGGGTGACATAGTGGCATCGGACAACAAGTCCGAGGAAATCCAGATCCGGCGTCATCCTTATGGCGTTGTTGTTGCGTTGACGGCTTGGAACTATCCGCTGGCATTGGCCGCCAGGAAAGTCGGGCCTGCGCTGGTCGCGGGCAACACTGTTGTTCTGTTGGGACACGAAATCACGCCGCTGTCCGGTCTCGCGATCGCCGAGCTTGCCGAAAAGGTCGGGTTTCCGCCCGGTGTTCTGAATGTTCTGACAGGCAAGGGGCCGGTGGTAGGGCAGCGGTTGGTCGAACACCCCGATACCTCACTGATCACAATGACCGGCAGCACACGAGCCGGTAAAGAGATTTTTCGCGCCGCGGCCGACCGGATCAAGGTTGTCCGGCTCGAGCTTGGCGGCAAGGCTCCGTTCATCGTGATGGAGGATGCGGATATTGACGCCGCTGTTTCGGCCGCCATTGCCGCCCGGTTTGCCAATTGCGGCCAGATTTGCACCTGCAACGAGCGTATGTATCTGCATCGCGGTATTGCGGATCAGTTCTTGGTAAAATTCGTGACAGCAGCCCGCGCATTGTCGATCGGAGATCCGATGGAGGACTGCGACCTGGGGCCCAAAGTCAGCAAGGTCGAAATGACCAAGGTCGCCGAAATCATCCAGCGCAGCATCGCCGAAGGTGCCACGGTCCATCTGGAAGGCGGGCCTTTGACGGACGGCGCGCACCGCGAAGGGCACTGGATGTCCCCAACGGTTCTCGAGGTCTCCGACAACGGCAATGCCGCGATGCAGGAGGAGGTCTTTGGACCCGTGGCGACAGCCATGCGAGTCGATGATTTTGATCAGGCGATAAGTTTTGCGAATGACACGTCATTCGGGCTGTCCGCCTATCTCTTTACGGCATCGCACCGGCGATTGATGGAGGCCCCGAGCCGTTTGAAGTTCGGCGAATTGTACCTGAACCGCTCCAATGGTGAGGCCGTACAGGGATTTCACACCGGTTGGGGTTTGTCCGGGGTTGGGGGCGAAGACGGCGCGTATGGCTTCGATGGCTATCTGAGGAAACAGACGACTTACATGAATTGGGCATGACCTAAAACTCGCGGTCAAAACGGAGGCGACCGCACCAATGGAGGAGGAATAACCATGAAACGCAGAACTCTTTTGATCTCGACGGTTGTCGCGGGTGCGCTGTTGGGCACGACTGCGATAGCGCAGGATCTGCCACCGCTTGAGCAGAAGGATCGCTACAAGGTCGGCTTTGCGCAGATGGAGTCGAACAATCCGTGGCGCATTGCCGAGACAAAATCGTTCCATGACACGGCCGAGGCCTGCGGCTGGAACCTTATCGCGACGGATGCAGCCGGATCTGCAGCAAAGCAGGTTGCGGATGTGGACAGCATGATCGCCCAAGGCATCGACGTTCTGTTCCTGCCCCCGCGGGAAGAAAAGCCGTTGATCCCAGCCGTTATGAAGGCCCGTGCCGCGGGAATCCCGACCTTTTTGGTGGACCGCTCGGTTGATCCGGCCGTTGCCAAGCCGGGCGAGCATTTTGTGGCGTTCCTTGGGTCGGATTTCATTGATCAGGGCAACCGTGCCGCACAGTGGCTGATGGAGAATTTCGACGGCGACAATGGCGTCATCGTCCAGTTGGAAGGCACGACTGGTTCTTCACCTGCAAATGACCGCAAAAAAGGTTTCGACGACGCGATTGCAACGGATGACCGCTTTGAGATCGTGGCTTCTCAGACCGGTGACTTTGCGCGCGACCTGGGTCGTCAGGTGATGGAAACCCTGCTGCAGGCGCACCCCGATGTGAACGTGGTCTACGCCCACAATGACGAGATGGCAATCGGTGCGATCCAGGCTCTGGAACTGGCCGGCCGCAAACCTGGCGAGGACGTGACCATCGTTTCGATCGACGGGACACGCGATGCACTTCAGGCTATTATCGATGGCAAGATGGGGGTGACGGTGGAAAGCTCACCCTTCTTCGGCCCTCTGGCTTGTGAAGTCATGAATAAATACGCGGCTGGCGAGGCGATCCCGGAATGGGTGAAAGTCGAAGATCGCATCTTTACCAAGGACAATGCGGCCGATCACATCGACGAAGCCTATTGATTCTCCCTGGTGGGTGGTGCTGGCCTGTGGTCGGCGCCACCTGCAAGCAATCGGAGGAAGACATCTCATGAATGCGCTCGTCTCGATGTCGGGAATTGAAAAGTCCTTTGCCGGCGTGCCGGCACTTAGCCAGGCCAACCTGGAAATCGCGCCCGGCGAGGTTCATGCGCTGATCGGCCAGAACGGTGCGGGCAAATCGACGATGATCAAGGTTCTGACCGGAGTTTACGATCGGGATGCCGGCGACGTTCATCTGGCGGGTGTGCCAAGCCGCATTTCCACTCCGCGCGAAGCGCAGGAATCCGGAATTGCCACCATCTATCAAGAGCTCAACCTGGTGCCGCTGCGGTCAGTGACTGAAAACATCATCATGGGGTACGAGCCCAAACGTCTCGGCTTTCTGGTCGACTGGCGCGAGGGCAACAGGCGCGCACGCGAGGTTCTTACGCGCTTTGGCATAGATATCGACGTGACCGAGCCGCTAGGAAATTTCTCGACAGCGATCCAGCAGTTGGTTGCGATTGCGCGGGCTGTTTCGCTGGATGCGAAACTTGTCATCATGGACGAACCCACGTCGTCGCTGGATGCCAGCGAAGTCGAGGTGCTGTTCGGTGTTGTGCGCGAGTTGAAGAAACAGGGTGTGTCTGTTCTTTATGTTTCGCATTTCCTCGATGAGCTGTTCCAAATATGCGATCGAGTCACAACGATGCGAGATGGGCGCACCGTCAGCACGCGTAACGTCCAGGATACGACCAAACTGGAAATGATCGCGGACATGCTGGGCCGCAACAAGGATGAGATCGCGGCAGACGGTTTGACGGACTTCGCAGGTGCCAAGGCCAAGAAAGGCGATATCGTTTTGCGGGCGGACTCTGTTTCAACAGGCCCGCGGCTGACGCATTTCGACCTCACTCTTCACCGCGGGGAAATCGTTGGGCTGGGCGGATTGCTGGGCTCAGGCCGGACCGAGGCGGCGCGCGCTTTGTTCGGAGTGGACGGGAAACGCAGCGGCGCAATCGAGTTGCATGGCGTGGTCGGGCAACCGTCCGGACCGGGTGACGCGATCGTAAACGGCGTCGGCTTTCTGACCGAAGATCGCAAGGCCGAAGGGATCATTCCAGACATGTCCGTGCGCGAGAACATGACGCTGGCCCTGCTGCCGAAACTGGCCAGTCGTGGTCAAATCGACTTTGCCCGCGAGCGCGAGATTGTTCAGGCCTTTATCGACGATCTGGGCATCAAGGCGGCGCATATGGACCAACCCATTCGCGAATTGTCCGGCGGCAACCAGCAGAAGGTGCTGCTTGCCCGTTGGCTGGCGACGCAGCCCGACATCCTGATACTCGACGAGCCGACCCGAGGCGTGGATGTTGGCGCCAAGCGAGAGATCCAATCGTTCATTCGGTCTTATGTCGAGAAGGGGTTTGGCGTCGTTCTCATCAGTTCGGAATTCGAAGAACTGGTGGAAGGCGCCGATCGCATCGTGGTCATGCACGAGGGACGCTCGGTCAAGGAACTGACCAACCCCGGGGTCACCGAGAACATACTGGTGCGCGCGCTTGCGCATCATGAAGAAGGAACTGGTTCATGGACCGCGCAATGAAGTTGCCGCAACGGGTCGCATCAATGCCCTTCCGCTTTCACGGCGGCATCGCCGCGTTAGTCGCCCTGCTGGTGTTCAACGCGTTTTTCACACCTAATTTCCTGCAACTGCAAACCCTGTTCGTAAATATCAGCCAGGTCGCTACGATCGCCATCGTGGCCATGGGGATGACGCTGGTAATCGCCACGGGTGGGATCGATCTGTCGGTTGGGGCGGTCATGGCGCTGGCGGGGGCGCTTGCTCCGTTGATCTTTCTGTCGGATCTGGGCTCTACCAATCCGATGCTAGGCGTCACTTTGGCCATTGTCCTGCCGCTGTTCATTGCGGGGCTATGCGGGGTATTCAACGGCGTGATGGTTGCCGTGTTGAACGTGCAGCCCATCGTTGCGACGCTCATTCTCTTCATCTCTGGTCGCGGTATTGCCCAAGTCTTGACGAACGGGAACTTGCAGACGTTTTCAAACCCTTCATTCAGTTATCTTGGAACTGGTAAAGTGCTTGGATTGCCGTTCCAGGGCTGGCTGGCGCTGGCCATTGCCTGTGTGCTGTTTTGGGTGATCACCAGAACCACATGGGGCCGTTACTTGCTGGCCATAGGGGGCAATGAACGCGCGGCCTATCTGTCGGGTGGTCCCGTCCGACGGGTCAAGATCGGGGCCTATGTCATCTGCGCGGTGCTTGCGGGCCTAGCCGGTTTGATCGTGGTTGCAATCAACTCGGCCTCGGACGCCGCGCGCAACGGCAATCTGATGGAGCTTGATGCCATCGCGGCCGCGGTTGTTGGCGGGGCTCTTTTGCAAGGCGGGCGAGCGCCGATCTTTGGTGCCATACTGGGTGCCGTCATCATCCAGTTGGTCAAATATTCATTGTTGGCCAACGGGGTAGAGGACGAAGTTGCACTGATCGCCAAGGCCGTCATCATTATTCTGGCCGTTTGGGTCCAGCAGTTTCGGAGGGCTTAATCGATGTTGGATGAAACGGCTTTTGACCTGCGAAAATACCTTCGACGTAATTCGGCCTCGGTGACGGTTTGGATCGCACTGCTGGCTTTGATTCTGTTCGGGCTGATGCGCTATGACAACTTTGGCAGCGCCTACAATTTCTCGTCTTTCCTGAATTACAACGCGATGTTCATCGCGATTGCGCTGGGCATGTGTTTTGTGATCATGACCGGCGGGATTGATCTGTCGGTCGGATCAGTGGCAGCCTTTACCTCGGTTGTTGCGGCCTATCTCAGCCCGTATGGGATTCAGGTTGCGTTGCCGGGGGCCGTTCTTGCCGGGGTTGGTTTCGGGGCGATCAACGCCTTTTGCATAATCATCCTTCGGATCCCGCCCTTCATCGCCACGCTGGCTACCATGCTGGCCGCAAAAGGCGGCGCATTGGTGATTTCGGGCGCCCAGACAATTTCGGTCGATTGGGGGTCGAACTTCACCAAGCTTGGCATGGGGCAGGCGTTTGGCCTGTTTCCATGGGCAATCGTCATCGTGGCCGGACTGACTCTGGCACTTTGGCTGGTGCTGGAAAGAACCACCATCGGGCGGACCGTCTTGGCGATCGGTGGCAGCGAGGATGCCTCGAACCTCATGGGCCTGAAGGTCAATCGCGCCAAGGCTTTTGTCTACCTGCTGTCGGGTGGCTGTGCGGGGCTGGCCGGAGTCTTTCTGGCCTCGGGTTTTGGAGCTGGGCAACCCCTTGAAGGCATCGGATGGGAATTGTCAGCTATCGCTTCCGTGGTTGTAGGCGGCACTTTGTTGACGGGTGGGATGGGATCGATCCCTGCGACGGTCGCCGGCGCGTTGTTGCTGGGGCTGGTTTTCAACGTTCTAAACTTTGAAAACGGTCAGGGCACCATCAGTTTCAGTGCCTATTGGCAAATGGTCATACGTGGAGGCTTTCTATTTGCGGTCATCCTTTTACAGTCTCGGGTTATTGCCAGGCAGCAGAAGGTCTTGGGTTAATGAATCGCATAGAAAGTGTATCAGCGCGGCTGTTCAACGTTCCGCTCGCAGAGGTCCTGGTCGACGCCAAACATGGGGATCACACGTTTTTTCAATTGATCACGGTCACCATTCAAACCTCGGATGGGGTCGAGGGGGTCGGGTATACCTATACCGGGGGCAAGGGTGGTCACGCCATTCTGGCGATGATCAAGCATGACCTGGCACCGTTCCTTGTTGGACAAGACGCCGAACAGATCGAAAGCCTGTACGATGCCATGCAGTGGCACGTGCACTACGTCGCACGGGGCGGGATCGCCTCGTTTGCCATCTCGGCCGTGGATATTGCACTGTGGGATATTCGCGGCAGAACGCAGAATGCGCCATTGTGGCAGATGGCCGGTGGAGCGTCGAAAAGGTGCAAGGCCTATGCCGGCGGGATCGACCTGAATTTCTCGTTGGAGAAACTGCTGCGTCAGACCGAAGGGTACCTTGCGCGTGGGTTCAACGCAGTCAAGATCAAGGTCGGTCAACCAGACCTGGCCGACGATCTTGCACGTGCCCGGGCGGTGCGCGAGATGCTGGGGCCGGACCGGTTCTTCATGGTCGATGCGAATTACTCTATGAGTGTCGAACAGGCCATCGTCGCTGCCAGAGGGTTCGCCGACTGCGATATCCTGTGGTTCGAGGAACCGACAATTCCAGACGACTACAAAGGTTATGGCCGAATTGTCGAAGCGACGGGCGTTCCCCTTGCCATGGGTGAAAACTTGCACACCATACACGAATTTGAATACGCCTTTGATGACGCGAAACTGAGTTTTATCCAGCCCGATGCCTCAAACTGCGGTGGAATCACCGGCTGGCTGCGCGTGGCCGCGCTAAGCGCACAACACGGCATTCCGGTTTGCAGTCATGGGATGCAGGAACTGCACGTCAGCCTTGTTTCTGCGCAACCCAACGCAGGGTGGCTGGAAGTACACTCATTTCCGATAGACCAGTACACGACCCGTCCGCTGGTTGTGGAAGACTGTCTGGCCGTAGCCCCGGATACCCCGGGAACCGGAGTGGAGTTCGACTGGGAAAAATTGAATGCGGAACACAAGGAGATGCAATAATGACGACCCAGACGATCTCTGCGGCATACTACAGGGGCGATAAGAGCTTTGCTGTAGAGCAAGCCCAAGCGACTGCTCCGGGCCCAGGCGAGGTTGCCGTTCGCGTTGCCTATTGCGGGATTTGCGGGACGGATATGCACGTCTACCACGGCAACATGGATGCCCGCGTCGGCCTGAACCGGGTGATTGGGCATGAGATGTCAGGTGTCGTCGAAGCGGTGGGCGAGGGCGTCGATACGGTCGAACCCGGCCAGAAGGTCGTTGTCCGACCGCTTGATCACTGCGGAGAATGCCCAGCTTGCAAGCAGGGGCATCAGCATATCTGTCAGAATCTCAAGTTTCTCGGCCTCGACACCGATGGCGCGATGCAAGAGATCTGGACTGTTCCGGCCCACACGTTGCACGTTCTGCCGGATGACTTGCGCATGGATCACGCGGCGCTGATCGAGCCGGTTGCCGTTGCCTGCCACGATGTGCGGCTGTCTGACCTGCAACCTGGAGAGGACGTTGTCGTTATCGGCGGCGGCCCGATTGGCATCCTGGTTGCCATGGTTGCGCGGGACGCGGGTGGAAATGTCGTAATTTCCGAAGTGAATCCGAACCGTCTTGCGATAGCTGAAAAACTTGGCTTTGACACGATCAACCCAACCGAAACCGACCTGGTGTCCACAATCAATGCGCGCACGGGCGACAAAGGGGCAGATGTGGTTTTCGAGGTGTCAGGAACGCAGCCTGGTGTCGATGCAATGACCGCCGTTGCCGCGACTCGGGCCCGGATCGTAATGGTCGCGATTCATGCTCAAAAACCTCAGATAGACCTGTTCCAGTTCTTCTGGCGAGAGCTGCAACTGATCGGTGCTCGGGTCTATGAGCCAGAGGATTACGAGAAAGCCATTGCAGTTGTCGCCTCGGGCGGAGTGGACGCGGATGTTGTGATCACGGACGTCAGCCCACTGGCAGACATCCAGGCCGCGTTCGAAGCACTGGATCGCAGCCCAACCGCAATGAAAAGCCTGATCGAAGTAGGACCGCGTTCATGAGTGTTTTGCAAAGTTTCGACCTGACGGGAAAGACGGCCCTTGTGACCGGGTGCAAACGCGGTATCGGGCGCGGTATGGCCGAAGCATTGGCATCGGCCGGAGCCAATATCATCGGAGTGTCCGCCTCGCTCGAGCTGTCTGGCTCGGATGTCGAAAAAGCCGTGACGGCGATGGGACGCAATTTCCGGGCCTACCAATGCGACTTCTCGGATCGCGCCGCGCTGCATGGGTTCATTGATCAGTTGAGGGCCGACGGACAAATCCCTGATATACTTGTCAACAATGCCGGCACGATCAAACGCAAACCCGCCGCCGAACACCCGGACGACTGGTGGGACGAAGTGATGGAGGTGAACCTGTCCTCGCAGTTCGTTCTGTCACGCGAGATCGGCAAGGACATGCTGGCGCGCGGCTCGGGGAAGATCATCTTCACTGCATCGCTGCTGACATTTCAGGGCGGCATCACCGTTCCGGGCTATGCGGCCTCGAAAGGCGGGATTGGACAGCTGACCAAAGCCTTGGCTAACGAATGGGCCGGGCAGGGCGTAAACGTGAATGCGATCGCGCCTGGCTACATCGCGACCGACAACACCCAAGCCCTGTGGGATGATCCGGTCCGGTCGAAGTCGATCCTGGAACGAACACCCCAAGGCCGTTGGGGTACGCCTGTTGATTTTGCCGGACCGGTGGTCTTTCTGGCCTCTGCTGCCTCGGACTTCGTCAACGGTGAAATCCTTGTAGTCGACGGGGGCTGGATGGGGCGTTAGCACTGCCAACGCTCCATGTGATCCAAGGCATCACGTCCCGATGTAGTGCACCTTCAATCGGCGTGCCTTGGGTGCTTCCCGATGTTCGAACAGGTACAGGCTTTGTACGCGACCCAGCGGAAGCTGCCCTTGTTCGACTGGGATCGATACCTGAGTTTGCGTCAACAGCGCCCGCAGATGCGATGGAGCGTTGTCGTCCTCGGTCGGGCGGTGGTGATACTTGCCTAGTGACTTGGGTACGAGTTTCTCGAAGAACGTCTCGATATCCTTGAGCACTTCGGGATCGGCATTGGCCTGCACCAACAGCGCGGCACCGGTGTGGACGCACCAAAGGGTCAACAGGCCCGAGACAAATTCGTGTTCGGACACCGCACGCTGAACGATCCCGCTGATGTCGATGAGGGATTTGCCCGGCGTTTCAATGGACAGGTCAAAAAACTGTTGTTTCATCCAGCAGGCCCTTTCCTTGATTTCACGCGAACGCGCCCAGCTTTCTACATCCCACTTGGCATTCAGCAATGGGGGTAAAACTTTTGATTTTGAACGCATATTGACTGCATTTTCATGCAAACAGGCTTTTAAACTGGTCCACACACAGACGAAAACCATCTTCGAAGTTCCCGTTGCCGGGGTGATAAACGCTTTCGAAAGAAATGACGCCATCATAGCCGTCGGATCTGAGCGCGTCCGCGATGGGTTGGAACAATGGCGCAAGTTGACCTTCCCCCATGCGGCGCACTTCCAGTGTTGCCCGCGGCGTGTCGACCTTTACGTCCTTGATATGAATGTGACCCAGATATCCGCCGCGCAGTTCTTCATAACCGTCCGGATATGCCAGTTCATGGCACCAGCAGTTGTTTCCGGGGTCCCACAGCACTTTCAAAGTGTCTATTGCGTCCAAATCGTCAATCAGCTTGCGGGCTGTATAGTTGGAGTTGACCAAGGTGCCGTTTCCGGTTTCCACGACAAGCGTCACGCCCTCAGCTCTTGCCAGTTCAACGGCCGGCGCGATCAGCGGCGGCATCGTGTCCCATACCCCATGCGCCACGTTCCACTTCTCGGCGCCGTTTTTTCCCCACAGTATCTGCTCTTTTCGTTGCGTCATGATCCGAACCAGCGGAGACCCAACAACATGCGCCATGTCGATTACGCGTTTCAAGGCGTCCATGTGCCGAGTGTGCAGGTCGTCGCCGGGCCTGTTGGCAGCTGTCATCCCCGCAAAGATATGGCGCGACAGACATGACACAGGCTTGCCTCGGTCGCGCAAGAGCGCGTTGATCTCGGCAACTTCCTGCGGGGAATGATCCCCGACCTCCGCATCGCCAACGAATTGAAGCTCTGCATAGTCCAGGCCGAACTCGTCCATCACGTCCACGGCATGCCGCAGATCGCGGGAAATGCCGTCGCAAATTACACCTAATTTCATGTCCGGTCCCCTCAGCGATGCAATTCTGCGTCAACGATTTCTTCGATGACGCGAGTACACACCCAGTTGTCACCATTCGGGTATTTGGTTTTTCCTGCGTGAAAGATCTGCATAGCGGATGATGCTGTGTGCATTGGAACGCCCAACGCACCGGCCAGTGCCAGCGAGATCGTCAGGTCCTTGTGCATGGTTGCGATATGGCTGCCGGTGGCCTCGAACTTGCGATCAATGATGTTTTCAAGGGCGGAATTCACGACGCCGCACCCCGCGCTGGATGAGGAGAACACATCAAGTAATGCCTGACCGCTGACACCGGCTTTGGCCGCCAGGGCCGCAGCCTCGAATGTGGCGGAAAAGATCGATCCGATCAGGGATTGCAGGCAGGCTTTCACGGTTTGCCCGTCGCCAGCGTTTTCGCCGACCCGATGAATTGTTGCCGACACTGCCTTCATGACTTCTGCATTTCGGTCCAGCACATCCGCAGCACCGGCAGCCATCATCGTCAATGTGCCGTTCTGCGCGCCGGGAAACCCACCTGAGACCGGCGTGTCGATTAAGTTAATGCCCGAGCCTTCCATATCGTGCCCGATGGCGCGGGCTTCGGCCGGGGTAATGGTCGCCGACAGGATGACCGTTCCGCCTTTGGCCATGTTCGCAACCAGCCCGTTTTCACCCAGAATGACATCGCGGGCCTGATCTCCGTTCATCACCATGACAAACACACTGGAGGCGCGACGGCCGACCTGTCCCACGCTGTCCTTGGGCCGGCCGCCCATGTCAGCAAAAGCCGTCATGCGCGTCTCGCTCAGGTCGAAACCGGATGTTTCGAAGCCATTCTTGATCAGGTTCTTGGCAAGGCCGCTGCCCATGTCCCCAAGACCTATTACGCCTGCAGTATTCATTTGGGCTCCTCCCGATATTTCGCCGTTGCCGTATGGCAGGCGTTTCGAAAAATGATGCCTAATCGCATCGGTTTTCGCGGGAGTTTCACGCGTCTTGAACAGACGTCGGGCGAGTCCGGAAGACACCCCGCTGCCCGTTTACGTACAGTAATTAAACGAAGAATGCGGCGCTCAGGCAAGCATAGAAGTGTTGCGGGCGAAAAGAAACCGCCTGATCCGACGCGTTAGGAAAACGCCGCCATGATGCCGCGCAGTTCCGCCAGCCCGCGCATTCGTCCGATCAGCGGATAACCGGGAGTACTGTGTCCGCCCAAATCGCTCAGCAGCTCTTGTCCGTGGTCAGGCCGCATCGGAATTTGCCAGTCGCCACGCCCTTGGGATTTGCGGCGGCGCTGTTCGTTCATCAACTCGCGAATGGTGCCGACCATGTCGGTGTCGCCCTCCAAATGCGGGGCCTCAAAGAAGTCTGGCTTCTGGCTGTATGACCCCGCGATGCGTCTGGTGTTCCGCAAGTGAACAAAGTGAATCCGGCCGCCATGTCTACGCACGAAGTCCGGCCCATCGAATTCGGGGGACACTCCCAGCGAGCCGGTACACAACGTTGCGCCGTTCGCCTGCAAATCAACCGCATCCAGAACGGCGCCGTAGTCATCGGTGCTGGACATGACCCGCGGCAGACCGAGCAACGAGAACGGCGGATCATCCGGATGACAGCACAAGCGTAGATCTAGTTCTTGGGCCTCTGGGGCGACCTCGGACAGGAAGTCTATGAGGTTTGCGCGAAGCTGGTCACGGCCTATGTGCGCATATGTCCGCAACAAATAGCGTACGTCCTGCACGCTCCACTGATCGTTGGCGCCGGGCAGCCCCGCAGTGACATTGTGCTGCAACTGGGCTTTGGATTCATCCGACATGCGCAAGAAACGATCCTTGGCCGTTTGCTGGACGTCGCTGGAATAGTCTTCCGACGCACCTGGACGTTCGAGAATATATATGTCGAATGCAGCAAAATCGGTCAGGTCGAACAGCATGGCCGTTCCGCCATGCGGCTGCGGGGCGCGAAGGGCGGTGCGTGTCCAATCCAGGATTGGCATAAAGTTGTAGCAAACGACTTTGACTCCACGGGCGGACAGGGCTCTGAGGCTGGACTTGTAAGCCTGGAGATGTTCGGCCATGTCTGTGGATTGCGTCTTGATCGCCTCGGAGACGGGCAGGCTTTCGACAACGTCCCAACTGTACCCGGCAGCAGCCAGAACTGCCTGCCGATCGGCGATGCTCGGTTCGTCCCAGGGCAGTCCCGGCGGGACGTGATGCAGCGCGGTGACGATGCCCTGAACCCCGACTTGATGGAGATCGGCCAAGGCGATCGGATCATCGGGACCGAACCAACGCCAGCATTGTTTCATGGCAACCATCCTTCATACAGCGGGTGATCGGGCCTGATGGGAAGGGCAACGCGCTGCCCGGTGCGCGCTGCGTGATAAATTGCCGTCACAAGGCCGATGGATGCAGCGCCGTCTTGCAGCGAAACGGCCGAATTTGCCTCGGACCGCAGCGCCCTGCCGACTTCGGTAAAGAACCCTTCGAAACCTGTCGGCTCGACAGCAGAGGCTGCAAGGACCTTGTCGATAGCGGCTTGATCCACCGGGTCTCGCGCAACGAATGTCCATGGCGTTTGACCCGGAGCATAGGGTTCCGTGCCAGAAGTGGCGGTCACCTTTTCAAAGACGAACCGCAGGCGGGTTTCGTCCGTGGCGGCGCCCAGTGTGATATTGCTTGTGCACAAAGCTCCGGAAGTCATGCCAAAGCAGATCGCAGCGCAGTCCTCGGTCTCAATCGGGTTGACCCGCGTTGTGGTCATTGCAGACACACTAGCAACATCACCCGCGACATGGGTCAGCAGATCATGATTGTGGATGGCATGGCCCAGCACTGCGCCGCCGCGTTCACCGGCCCATGTTCCCCGCCACGGCACCGCGTAATAGTCCACCCCTCGGGACCAATGGGTTTCAAGCGTGGCGGTTTGGACGGCTCCGGTCAGGCCTTCGCGCTGCAAATGGCGCAGTTGAGCCAGCGACGGGCCCCACCGGTATTGAAAAACCGGAAACACCTGTTTGCCTGCGCTGCGAGCGGCTGCGGTTATCCGATCCACATCTTGCATCGATGTTGCAAGAGGCTTTTCGCAGACAACATGCTTTCCTGCGGCCAGTGCCGCAAGCGTGGTCGGTACATGCAGATGGGGTGGCAGACAGATGTCGATGACATCAATCGTCGGATCATCCAGCGCGTCCTGAATGTTGGTCAATACCCGAAAATCCGAGTTTTTTCGGATCTGTTCGATCCGGTCTGTATTCTGGTCGACCACTGCGGCTACCCGGAAGGTCCGGCCAAGCCGTTCCAGTGCGCTCAGATGCTGCGCACCAATGCCTGCGCCAAGGATTGCAACGTTGATCATCTGCGTTCCGCCATTTCCTGCGCGCGTAGAGCCAGTTCCATGACCGTAAAGCAGTGGGTCTGTGTCATCGCGGTTTCGGTTCGGTTACGGAAGTCATCGGCCAGGCGCGCGAAATAGGGAAGACCGGCGTCGGTTGCGTCGATCTTTTGGCAGGTATCGCCATTGACGAGGATCAGATGGTCTGTACCGGAAGCCCCACCTACATCGACGTATTTTCGCAACTCGATATATCCTTCGGTGCCCAGGATTGTTAGGCGACCATCCCCCCAGTTTGGCAGGGCATCCGGAGTGAACCAGTCAACCCGGATGTACCCGGTGCCATTCTCGCTGCGCAGATTGACCTCGCCAAAATCCTGCAATCCGGGATTTTGGGGGTTTGCGTAGTTCGCCACATAGGCGTTCGCGATTTCCGCGGTTTCCGAACCTGTGTAATGCAGGAACTGATCGATCTGATGCGAGGCGATGTCGGTCAGAATGCCGCCATAGCGGTCGCGCTGAAAAAACCATTCCGGCCGGGTTGCCCGGTTCAATCGGTGCGGGCCAAGTCCGATCGTCTGGATCACGCGCCCGATGGCACCGGCCTCGACCAACTCGGTCGCCCGGGTGCTGACGGGCGTTTCAAATCGTTCGGAAAAATTCACAGACCAGATTCGACCGGTGTCCGCGACAGTTCGCTTGATCTGGTCGAGCTGTTCGAACGTCGTGCAGCCCGGCTTGTCGCTCATGACATCCATGCCGTTCTGCATGGCGCTGATCGTCAACGCGGCCCTATCTGCTGGTATTGCCGAAATCAAAGCTAGATCCGCCCCGCAGGTTAGAGCATCTTCCAGTCGGGCAAGCCGCGGAATATCGGGAAACCTTTTGACGTAGCCCGCCAGCGTTTTCGGATCGCCTTGCGTCCAATAGCCAACGCAGTCCACGCCGATTTTATGCATGTTTTCCGTCATGCCATAGATATGGCGGTGGTCCAGGCCAAGGGCGACGCAGGTCAGGCTCATGAGATGACTCGTGTTTTCTGGCCGGTTCGATTGGCGATCTGCATCGCGTCTATGACGGCGTGGGTCAAAAGGGCACTGCGTCCGGTGGCCATGGGCTGCGTTCCACCGACAACAGCCTTGGCGAAATCCTCGATAACCGCCTGATGCCAAGCATGGGTGAACGCCATGGGATCGGCCCCTCCGCCTGTGGCGGACGTTTCGCCAACCGTGGATTTATAACCATCGAAAGTCGTTAAGGTCAGGACACCTGACTCCAAATGCGCTTTGGCGCGCGTGCCTTGGATCGTGATAGATTCGGCGGCCCCGGGAAATTCGGCAGTAGTCGCCATCAAAGTGCCCACGGCGCCTCTATCCGTTTCAAAGACTGCACCTGCCCAATCCTCAGCTTCGAGATCGTGTAACGGAGTTTTTCTCGTCATGGCTTGAATGTCCGAGATCGGCCCCAGCAGCCACATCGCAAGGTCAAGCGTGTGGATTGCCTGCGAGATCATGACACCGCCTCCGTCGCGCGCATAAGTGCCGCGACCCGGCTCGTCATAGTAGCTCTGATCGCGCCACCAAGGGACACGGATTTCCACCGTGGAGATCGCGCCCAGCTCACCCTGTTCAATGGCTGATTTCAGCGCCTGCGAGGCGGCGCGGGCGCGGTGCTGAAAGACGATGCCTAGCGGCACGCCAGACACCTCGCACTGCTCGACAATGGCTTTCGCGGCGCCCAGCGTTCTTTCAATGGGCTTTTCCATCAGGATCGGTTTCGACGCGGTCGAAAGAATCCGTACCAACTCTGTGCGCTGATCGGGCGGGGTTGCGATGATCGCAAAGTCGACGTTTGGGTCGTTTGCGATTTCCTCGATCGAGCCGAATGCGCGGGTGCCGTTTCGCTGCGCGAACTCAGCTGCTTTTTCAGAGTTGCGCCCAAGAACGCCGGCAAGACTGAGGCCTTGATCCGATGCTTGAATGGCAGCGACATGCGTGCCCGAAACCATCCCCAAACCAATCAGCGCAATATTCATTCATTCCCCCGGATCACCCGGTCAGTCTGCGGGTTCGAACGGGAAAGATGCAACCATTAAAAACTGTGTTAACAATTGCGGGCAGCAGTATCGGAGGCAGAATTGACTGGTAATTTGAATGGCATGGCAGAAGACCTGTACTTGGGCATCAAGGACCTGCCGATCGTGTCTCCGCATGGTCACTGCGATCCGGGGTGGTTTGCAACCGATGAGCCGTTTCCCAACCCGGCAGAGCTGCTGGTGGTTCCCGACCATTACGTGTTCCGTATGCTCTACTCTCAGGGCGTTCCCTTGTCCGAACTTGGCGTTGGGGAAGAGGGGCGAAAGAAGGATCCTCGCGCCGTTTTCCGCACCTTTGCCGAGCACTGGCATCTGTTTCTGGGAACGCCTTCCCGGATCTGGATGAATTTCGTGCTGCATGAAACGCTGGGCGTGTCTGAGGAGTTGTCTTCGCGCACGGCAGATCTGATCTATGACACGATCTCAGACAAGCTGACGCAACCCGATTTTCGCCCGAGGGCTTTGTTCGACAGGTTTGGGATCGAGGTTCTGGCCACCACAGATTCGGCTCTCGACAGCCTCGCGGAGCATCGGAAGATCCGTACAAGCGGTTGGGGCGGGCGAGTTGTTCCGACGTTTCGCCCAGACGGAGTCTTGGATGGGGCGGACCCGGGGTTCGTACAGAATCTGAACAAGTTGGCCGAGCTGACAGACTGCGATCTGGGCAGCTATGATGGCTACCTCAACGCGCTGCGAATGCGGCGGGCTTATTTCATCCAGCTGGGATGTACTGCCACCGACCACGGTATCGAACGCGTACAGACCGAGTGGCTGGACGACCCGGATGCGCTGTACCAGCGGCTGAGACGGCGGGAAGGTACCGAACAGGATGCTCGCCGGTTCTATGGGCATATGCTGATCGAAATGGCGCAGATGTCTGTCGATGATGGTCTGACAATGCAGATACATGCTGGCAGCAAGCGCAACACGAACCACGCGGTAATGCGGGATTTCGGACGGGACAAGGGGGGCGACATTCCAATCGCGATGGATTGGGTCACGGGCCTCGAGGCGCTGTTGAACCGGGTCGGAAACTCAGCGGAACTGCGCATCATTCTGTTCACACTGGACGAAAGCACCTATGCCCGCGAACTGGCCCCGATGGCGGGACATTGGCCGTGCCTTAGGATCGGGCCACCTTGGTGGTTCCACGACAGCCCAGCCGGGATTGCGCGGTATTTCGCTCAGATCGTTGAAACGGCCGGATATTACAATTTGGCCGGATTCAATGACGACACGCGGGCTTTTCTGTCCATTCCTGCACGTCACGACCTGTGGCGACGGGGTGTGGCGATTCATCTGGCCGAGCAGGTTGCGCGCGGCTATTTCGCTCGGGACAGTGCCGAGCATCTGGCGCGGTTGTTAGCGGTCGATCTGGCGAAACAGGTTTACGGGTTGCAAAGCTAAATGGGTACAATTCTTCATTTCGGCCTTGGAAACTTTGCTCGGGCGCATTTGCTGGATTACACCGATCAAGTGGGCGGTTGGGACGTTGTCGGCGTCAGCCTGCGTTCATCCTCGGTTCGGGATGGATTGGCCCGGCAGGGTTTCGAGTACGATTTGTGCGTGCAGGGGCAGGGCGTCCGGCGCATCAAAGTTCTGCGTGACGTTCTGGTCGCGCCCAAGGATCGCGCAGAAATTTTCGATGTGATGTCTGATGCCGAGATCATCTCGGCGACCGTCACCGAGAAAGGTTACCACTTGGACGCCGCGGGCAAGCTGAACCTTCAGGATCCAGCGATTGCCGCCGATCTGGCAGGGCAAGGGCCTTCGACGCTGATCGGGTTTTTAGCTTATGGCCTTGCGGAACGGCGCAAGCCAGTAACGGTACTAAGTTGTGACAATCGCATGGAAAACGGCAAGACGCTCGAAACGGCAGTTGCCGATTTTGCGGAAGCAGCCGGTCTGGACGTGAATTGGGACTCTGTTCGCTTTCCCAACGCGATGGTCGACCGGATCACCCCGGCTACCACGGACGCCGTTCGCGCAATTAGCGGCGATCCTATGGCTGTTCCGACCGAGGCGTTCTCGGAGTGGGTGATCAAAGACAGTTTCGCCGGTCCGCACCCGGATTGGCCGGGTGTGCAACTGGTCGAAGACGTGGCCCCGCACGAGATGCGAAAGCTGCGCATGTTGAACGGTGCCCATTCCCTGTTGGCTTATACCGGGTTGGAGCGGGGCCTGACCTACGTCCACGAGGCGGTTCGAGACCCGGTTTTGCGCCCGCTGGTTTCCGAGTTGATGAAGGATGCGGGCGCAACGCTGCCCGCAGCACTGCAAGCACAGGTTCCGGACTATGCCGAAGCTTTGCTGCGCCGCTTTGAAAACCCCGAGCTGGCGCACCGTCTGGGCCAAATCGCGATGGATGGCAGCCAGAAGCTGCCGTATCGGTTTGTTCCCACATTCCGTGAGACCGGCTCTCAGGCGGTGATTGCAGGAATGCGGGCCTGGATCTCCTATTGCATGTCCGAGATCGCAAAGGGCAGGGCGCTGAACGATCCTTGCGCGTCGGAAATTGCCACGGCCGTCAAGCAGCCGGACCCGGTAGCGCCGCTTTTGGGTCTCGTTGGTGCTGAGGATCTCGCGCCACTTATCCGGGAATGATCGCGCCGCGGAACTGAACAACGGTGGAAGCCAGATTGTGTCCAGCCATCAGGGCCTCGGCCTGTGATTTTCCCATCAGCAAGGCCGCGAGGTACCCACCGTTGAAACTGTCGCCCGCCGCTGTCGTATCCAGCACGTTTTTGGCAGGTTCATAGGTTTGGTCAATGTTCTGACCGATGGACAAAGGGCCATTCTCTCCGCGTTTCAACGCACCAACACCGTGATGATCGGCAAAGCGTGCAGCCACTTGGTCCGCGCTTTCCCCGAACAATGCCATCTCGTCGTCAATGGACGGCAGGGCAATGTCTGCACGTTGCCAAAGCCGTTGGTTAATCTGCCGAGCGTGTTGGACGCTGTCCCAAAGACGCGGACGAAAGTTGCTGTCATATACCAGCCGGACGGAAGAGCCTTCGAGCCAGCCCAGAAGCGCAAGCCTGACTGCATGCGGAAGAATGGCCACGGAAATCCCTGACAAGTACAGCACGTCGTAACCGTTCAGCGGGCTGAAGTCGTGATCGGCAAAAAGCTGACGGGCGGCCGCCTCGCTGCGCCAATAGGTAAAGCTGCGTTCACCGTCCGCAGATGTCGTGATAGCGTATAGTCCCGGAGAGGCGTTCGGAATGATGCGGATCCCGGATGTTCCGATGCCATGACTGGCGATGAAGTCCACGATGCGCGTTGAGAACGGGTCGTCGCCAAGACATGTCACATATTCCACCTGCAGGTCAGGCGCGGCACGGTGCATGTAGATGGCCGTGTTCAGCGTATCCCCCGCGACGCCCACCTTTGCGCCGGTTTCCAGCATGGACAACTCGATCATTGCTTCGCCGATGCAGGCAATTCGCGTCATTTCTTTTCTCTTTTCCAGATGATGAGACCGGCGCCCATGATTAGCGCAGCTCCTGCCAACGTGAAGGCGTCCGGTACTGTGTCAAAGAACAGATAACCCCAGATTGCCACGTAGATTAGGAACGAATAGGTGAATGGCATCAACTGGTTCGCCGTTCCAAACCGATGCGCGTTCGTCAGCAGTTGATGCCCGCACCAGCCAAACACACCAAGGCCGATCAGTACAATCAGGCTCCACGTGTTTTCTAGCTGGACCCAAAACCAGATGGCGAACGGCAGCAGGACCACCGTCCCGGTAAGCCCGAGGTAGAATTGCATAGTGTCCACGGCAACGACCCCGGACAGCTTGCGCGTCATGATCGAGTACAAGGCCAAAGCGGTGGCATTATATACGATCAGCAGCATGGTCGGATGAAAGGCCGAACCAAACGGCCGTACGACAACCAACACCCCCAGAAAGCCCAGGATGATAGCCGCCCAACGCCATGGGCCCACGCTTTCTTTTAATACAAAGACGGACAGAAAGCACACGATGACCGGGCTTGAGAACATGATTGCCGACACAACGGTCAGTGGCAAAAACCGTAGGGCATAAAAATTGAAAACGGTCGCCGAGATCAGCAGCAAGGCCCGGCTTATCACCTGCCATGGATGGGCAGTCTTGAACCGACCGGCCTCTATCCCGCCCTTGGCGATCACGCCCACTGAGATCACGAAGTGCCCCGCATAGCGCATGAACGCCAACTGAAATGCCGGCACCCCGGCCAACGCCAACCACTTGGCCCCAAGGTCAACCAACGAAAAGAACAGCCACGCCATCAGCATCAGCACAATGCCAAGGCGCGGCAGGTCAGCGGTGGGGTTGGCGGAAACGGCCATCGATCAGGTGTTGAAACGCTTGACGTAGTAGTCAACCATCTGGCTTACCATGTCATCCGCCTGACCGTGGTCGCGGGCGTCATTCAGCGCCGAAAGCGCGCCCTGCGACATCACGCTGGTAACGCCTGCCTCGCGCGCCATTCGGTCATAATACCCGAGGTCTTTTGCCGCGTTCTTGATGGCAAAGGCCAGCTGATTTGGGTCGCTCTCAACGCCATAGGCTTTGACGAAATCCATCATTCCGGAATGCAGCGGCCCTGCGGCCATCACATCATACAGCTGCTTGCGGTCAACACCGGTGATGTCAGCCATGGCAAAGGCTTCGGCCATCGCGTTCGCAACGGTCATTCCGAAGAAGTTGTTGATCAGCTTGATCGTGTGCCCGGACCCAACGGGGCCAAGGTAAAAAACGTTTTCGCCCAAATCTTTCAGTGTCGGCTCGGCCTTGTCAAAGGCAGCCTTGTCGCCAGACGTCATAATGTTGAGCTTGCCTTCTAGCGCGTGTGAAGGTGTCCGGCCAAGCGGTGCATCAAGATAGCTTCCGTCGGCTGCGGCAACCTCCTCGGCCAAGGCGCGTGTGCTGCCAGGAAGCGAGGTGCCAAAGTCGATGACGATCGCGCCGGACTTCAATCCTGAAATCACTCCATCTGCACCGTGCATTCGGCTCTCGACCTGTTCGGAGGTGCCCATGCACAGCATCACGATGTCGCTGGCCTGGGCCAGTTCTTGGGCGTTTCGCATCTCGCGGGCGCCTCGGTCAATCGCGGCGTCCAGGTACGTGCGGTCGCGGTTTCCCAATACCGTGACCGAGTATCCTTGGTCCAACAGTCGGCTCACCATGGCTCCGCCCATTAGTCCCAAGCCGATAAACCCGATTGATGGTTTGCTCATTGGTTTCCCTTTCCTTGAATGTGTCTGGTTTTTATTCTTGTGTTTGTTGCAGGCGGCTTTGCTTTCTGAATGCTCATATTGCCCGGTGGATAATCATTGGTTTTTGGGTGGTCCGGCATTTGGCCGGGCCGCATGTCCATCAGGCCGGCGCCCGCGCTCGAGTCGTTTGCGCCTTTAGCCCCTGTTCGACCCGTGATGTGACCTCGAGCGTTCGGGCTGCATCTTCGACGTCGATCAGTGGGGGAGCGCCATCGATCACGTCAAGGAAGTGATCCAGTTGCACCTCCAGCGGTGCGCGTTGTTGTTCCGGTCGTGTAAGTTGGTCTTTTTGCGCCGCAGTGCCCCAATCCTGTCCGCGCCACAGGGTCATGGATGGAAAACTGACGGCGCCCTTAGTTCCCGTGATCCACATCATGTCCTGATGGGTCGTGCCGATGTTCGGGTTTTCGCCGGTTCCGGCCTCAAACCCCCAGGGGCTGGGTGAGGTATCGGCAAAGCTGATAGTGCCCGTCGCGCCGTTTTCGAATGCGATCGCGACAGCCCCGCTTTCTATCCGTTCCGATCCGCGGATGGGCGCTCCGGGCAGGGCGACGACATCCGAGATTTCTCCGATCACAAAGCGCAGGACATCGATATCATGCACCAGATTGATCATGACTGGGCTGCCATCGGAAGTCCGCCAGTTCTGTTCAAAATAGCTGTCGGGTTTGCGCATGGCCCACAGCAACGAGACATTGATGGCTTGTCCGATCGTACCTTGCGCGATCACCTCCTTCAGGTGTTGCAAGATTGTATGATACCGCCGATGGTGGCCTACAAGGCTGCGGACATTGGCCTGGCGAACGGCCGTCTTCAGGCGCAGGGCGTCATCGACCGATGCTGCAACCGGCTTTTCGATCAGCATGTGCCAACCGCGGGATGCGGCCAGAATGCCATGTTCGGCATGCAGGCGGGTTGGCGTCGCGATAATGACGCCATCCACTGGGCCCTGCACCTCGTCCATACTGGCAAAACGCGGCGCGTCGACCTGGATCGAGCCATCTGGATCGGCCAACCCGACCAACATGCAGCCGGGATGCTCAATCACGGCGCGGACGTGACGGATACCGATCAATCCGCCGCCGGATACAAGGATTCGTTTCACATCACCGCTCCGATTTGCCAGGGAACAAATTCGTAGTCACCCAAGCCCTGCGCCTCGGACTTGGTCCGCGCGCCGGAGGCGACGTGGAGCAGCCGTTGGTATATTTCCTGTCCTTTTTCTTCGACGCTGGCGCCTTTGGTCAGAATGTCGCCCGCATCCACGTCCATGTCCTCGGGCATGCGTGCTGCCAATTCAGAGTTGGTAGCGATTTTCAGCGTGGGTGCCGGTTTGGACCCAAATGCAGAGCCGCGTCCCGTGGTGAAGCACACAAGGTTGCACCCAGCCGCGATCTGCCCGGTCACCGAGGCCGGATCATATCCGGGGCTGTCCATGAAGGTGAAGCCTTTGGCGGTGATGTGTTCGGCATATTTGAATACACCGGTCAAAGGGGTGGTTCCGCCCTTCGCCGCTGCCCCCAGCGACTTCTCTAGGATGGTCGTCAGACCCCCTTGCTTGTTGCCGGGGCTTGGGTTGTTGTCCATCGAACCATGATTGCGAGCGGTATAGTCCTGCCACCAATCGATCAGTCCGATCAGTTTTTCCCCAGTTGCGCGACCAAGGGCGCGGCGGGTCAAAAGGTGTTCGGCTCCGTAGATTTCGGGAGTTTCCGCAAGGACACCTGTGCCGCCTTGCGCAACCAACAGGTCGCAGGCATGTCCGAGCGCCGGGTTCGCAGTCACACCTGACCAAGCGTCCGAACCACCGCATTGCAGTGCAACCATCAGTTCGGACGCCGGGGCTTCGCTGCGCCTCGCCTCATTGGCAATGGGAAGCATCTGGTTGATCTTGTTGATGCCCATTTCCACGGTCCGACGCAATCCGGCGACGTTCTGGATGTTCATCGTCTGGAAGGTGGGACCTTGCTTCAGCCCATACGCGTCCAGCAGCCAGTCGATCTGGTTCATCTCGCAGCCCAGACCGACCATCAGGACGGCAGCGTGGTTGGGGTGTTTTGCAAACCCCCACATGACCCGTTGAAGGGCTTCAAAACCGTCGCCGGAATCGGCCATTCCGCAGCCCGTTCCATGGACAAAGGCCACCACGCCGTCGATGTTCGGAAACTCGGCCAGCTTGTCCGGCGTGAAGTGATTGGCGATCATGCGGGCCGCAGTCGCCGAACAGTTCACGGTGGTCAGAACCGCGATGTAGTTGCGCGTGCCGACCCGACCGCTATCCCGGTGGTAGCCCATAAACGTATCGACCGAGGTGACGGGTTTCATGGGCCTGTGATCCGTCGCAAACTCGTAGTCCACACTGGTGTTGCGGAACTCGACATTGTGGGTGTGCACATGGTCACCGGGTTCGATCGGTTGGGTGGCGTAACCGATGATCTGGGCGTATTTTCTGACCGGATCGCCGAGCGCAAGATTCCG
Organism: Ruegeria sp. ANG10; assembly: GCF_040705255.1. Lineage (NCBI taxonomy): Bacteria > Pseudomonadati > Pseudomonadota > Alphaproteobacteria > Rhodobacterales > Roseobacteraceae > Ruegeria > Ruegeria sp. ANG10. The sequence continues at coordinate 38,129 of NZ_JBFCVU010000014.1, read as the reverse complement.
CGTGGCGACCTTGTGCCCCGAGGGGATGCGCGCATTGGTCGTGACATCCTCGACCATACTGCCGGCCTCCAGGTGCCGAGTTGCAACCACCACGCTATCCGTTCGATCTAAACGTACAAAAGTCATAATCAGCTTTCCTGGCGGCAGCAGCTAGGCGCAGAACGGTGAGTCCGATGTCCACCGGTGAATATCTATATGCGGCTTGCCGGACAGTCTTGCTCGCGCCGCCTCCCAATTGGACTTGCAGACGCGCCAATCTCGCAGCTCGGTTTCGGGGCGCGATCTGGACCTCGCGATGAAGCTGGGGAAATGATCTCGACCGGTCGGCTGGCCTGCCGCGCTAAAGCGGATGTCGAACGACCAGCGGAACCGGTCCGTTTTATTGATCAGCGAAGCGTGTGGCGTCAAAGGGTGAAACAGGATGATCCCGCCGGCCTTGACAGGAAGGGGTACGGCGCGGCCTTCATCAATGAACCCGTCAGCAATGCCTGTCTGCGTCCGGGCACAATGCGGCAGGATGGTTTGGTCCTGTGCCTTCGGCAGCACTTGCAGGCAGCCGTTTTCGACGGTTGCATCGTTGACGGCAATCCACACCGTGACCATGTCGGTCTGATCAGCATCCTCCAGCGCAACCGCTCGGTCCTGATGCCAGTCCGTTGCGGTGATGTGCGCGCGCACCTCGTCCTTGGACAGCTTCAGGGCAGGGGGCTTCAGCCGAACGTGCTGGATTGGATTGCTCACCAACTCTGGCCCGATCAGCTGCTCGACAATGTCAAGCATGGGGCGGGCCGTCAGCAAGTCGAACACTGCGGGCCCAATATGGAACGGTGTGTCCGCAATGATCCGATCGCCGGGCAGCGAGATGTCCAGCGGCTGGAAATAGTCGCACCCGGCTTGATAGGCGGACAGAAGTTTGTCCCAGAAGGTCATTCCGGACGGCTCGTCCTTGACCAGCCCTTTTTTGTACCAACAGTCATAGAGCCGGTTCAGGACATCCGAGTATTCCGCTTGCACCCGACCCAGGACATCGCGGGGAATAATATCCTCAACCACGAGGTATCCATCGGTCTGGAACTTGCCAATCTGATCTTGTGTCAGCATGGGTGCAACCTCACAACAGCAGCGCGATGATGCCCGGCCAGATTAGAAGAACGGAAAGCGCCAGCAACTGGATCCCGATGAATGGCAGGAAGCCGCGGAAGATATCCGTCAGGCTGATATGCGGCGGGGCCACTGACTTCAGGTAGAACGCGGCCGGGCCGAAAGGGGGCGAGAGGAAGCTGACCTGCATGTTCATACAGAACACGACGCCGAACCAGATGGCGACATGACTCGGCTCCAACTGGCCAAAGACTCCGATTTCCTCGATAGGAAGGCGCAGGACGATCGGCAGAAAGACCGGAATGATCAACAGTACGATGCCGACCCAATCCATGAATGCGCCCATGAACAGCAAGATCAGCATCATTACCAGAATGACCAACATGGTTGGCAGCTCTTGGCCGACGATCAGGTCGGCCACGTATTGGGGCCCCCCAGCAATGGTGTAGGCACCCGCCAGCGCGGCGGCCCCGATCGTAACCCAGATGATTGTGCCTGTGGATTTTAGTGTCCGCATCAAGCTGTCCCAAACCAGCTCGAACGATCCTTCGCCCCGTAGGATGGCGATGATCAGGACGGCGAAGGCGCCCATACCAGCAGCCTCGGTGATGCCCGTGATCCCGCCATAGATCGAGCCGAGCACGACGCCGATTACGACCAGCGGCGCGACGAGTCCCTTGCCCATTTCCCAACCGATTTTTGCGCGCTGTCTGCCAAAGACGAAGAAAATCAGCAGAAGGGCGACGATCGTGATACCGGCAAACCAGGGCAGGTAGTCAGCTGTCCCCAATCGCGCTGGTTCGCCCTGGCTGGCAGCGTTGGAGCCTGACAGCTCGAAAAAAGCGGCCCGGATAAACAGAACGGTGGAAAATCCGGCGACGACGATGCTCATGAAGGCACCAAACAGTTTGCGTTTCTCGGCTGGTTCGGGGTCGTTCGGGTCCGGTTCCGGCAGCGGAGCGTGATGAGGATTCAACCGAGTGCGGATGATGATGTACAGGATGATCATCGAGGCTAGCATGAAGCCGGGAATGAAAGACGCGGTGAACAGCGACTTGATCGAGGTTTCGGTGATCAGCCCATAGATGATCAGAACGATCGAAGGAGGGATCATGGTGCCCAGCGACCCAGAGGCGCAGATGACGCCAATAGCGAGATTCTGATCGTAGCCCAGGCGCAGCATCTGGGGCAGGGCGATAAGGCCCAGCAGGACAACCTCACCGCCGATGATGCCGGACATGGCAGCCATGATCACCGCCATGATCGAGGTCACGATCGCGATGCCGCCGCGTGTTCTGGACAGCCAGACATTCAGCGACGAATACATGTCGCGCGCGATCCCGGACCGCTCTAGTAGCGACGCCATGAAGATAAACAATGGCACGGATATGAGCACGTAGTCCGTTAAGAGCCCGTATATCTTCTGCGCTAGGATATAGAGCGGCCCAGTCCCTGGCCGACCGGTGAGAATCCCGTCGCCGAATGAAAACGGGTTTAAAAGCAGTGTCGGTTCGAACTTGAGCACAAGAACCAGAACCGCAAGCGAAGCCGAGGCCAGACCCAAGGGCATCCCGATCGCCAGAAGCACAATCAGGGCGACCATCAGGATGAGTGAGATTGTTCCAATGTCCATCAGTCTTGTCCCACCGCCCGTTTGATCATTTCAATTTCGTCTTCGTCCGGTTCATCTGTGTGGATTTCCGGTTCTTTGTTCCAATCCGCGACCAAGTTCAAAATTGCTTGCATTGCGACGAGCGTAATCACGATCAGCACCATCGGCTGCAACGTCGCCGGGATCGGAGGATTGAAGGCAGAGCCATAAAGCTCCCATTTGTAGAGCTTGTTGACGAACACCTGTTTGTAGCTGCCGTAGACAAGAAAGAAGGCAAATAGCACGATCAGTATAGTCGAAACCGTATCAAAAACGCGCTGAAGCCAACGTGGAACTGCGTCGTACATCAGGAATATTCGAATGTGACTGCGTTGCTGCATTGCGTAGTAGCCAGACATCAAAAACACAAAGCTGGCGAACCACAGTGTCATTTCGTTCGCCCACTCGGTCGGCTTCTCCAGGATATAACGCATGAAGACTTCGTAGAGCATGACGACAGTCATGATTGCGATCATCATCATCGTCACTCGGCCTATGAACAGGGCGAAACGGTCCATAACCGTCGAGCCTTCGAACTCCATCGTTGCCGGGCGCACGGTCTTGGTACCAATCACTGCAAGAAACGGTAGAAGGACGAGCGCGGCCATGTCGATGATGTCGACATACCCCCCGAATACGCCAGACAATTCGGGCGTGACGTCGCTGCGCAGATATATTTCAGTTACCTGACTTTTGAGGGATTCAGAGGTGTAAGGCAGCCAATCCAATAGGAATGCGGGAAGATGCCAAACAAGCCAGCTGGCTGTTGCGACGAAGGCCAACGGTATGAGCCATTCAATTAGTCCGCCTGAGTTCTTGTGCATCGCGTAACCCTCGTCCCTATCCTTCGATCCTGTAGTGATCGATAAAGTCTCGGTCTGGCTCGACACCCAATCCGGGGCCAGTCGGGATCGTGACACGGCCGTTGTTGGCCTTGACCTGATTTTGAATTTCCAGCGGTTCGGTCAGCAGATCGTCCCGAAACTTGTTGTCCGTTGTGTCGAACTCCAGCATCGGCTCCCATGGATGCAAGCCGCCTGGAATTGCGGGCATGGCCGCCAGTAAATGCAGATTAGTTGCGACGGCGATGGCGCTACCCCAGACGTGATTTACGACCGGCGTGAAATGTACGTGGCATAGAGACAGTACCCTGAGATACTCTGAAACACCGCCCAAAGCACAAACCTCTGGCTGCGCGATATCGATGCCACGGTTTTCAAGAAGATTGCGCCATGCCCAGCGATTGAATACCGCCTCTCCGCCCGAGATGTTTACCTTAAGCGAAGTGCGCAGTTCGCGGTATCCGTCAATGTCTTCTGGCGCGACCGGTTCTTCGAACCAATATGCGTCCAGTTCTTCCAGCGCCCGACCGACAAAGAGCGCGTCTGAAGTCGTATAGGCATGGTTTGCATCGACCATAAAAGGAAAGTCGTCACCAACTCCGCGTCTAACTGCTTCGCACAGTTTCACATCAGGCTTCGGGCCAAAGCCCGTTTTCATTTTGGTGGCGGTAAATCCCATTGACTTGATCTTTGCGGCTTCATCCTCAAAACGGCTTGCAAGACTAGAAATCGGTTCATCCCGGAGCATCATGCCGTAGCCGTAGCAAGGAACGCTTGCGCGATGAGCCCCGCCGACAAGCTTATGGAGGGGGAGGCCAGAGATTTTGCCGGAGATGTCCCAAAGTGCGATGTCCACCCCGGACAAAGCCTGTATTGGCATTCCGCTTTGGCCATGGTCTCGCAAAAGATTGTACACCTTGTGCCAGATCACGTCTTTGTCCAAAGGGTCCATGCCAAGGACCATTGGTTGGATTACCTTTTCCACGATGGATTTGTTCGCAATGGCTACGTTTCCGGGACCAAAGCACTCGCCCCAACCGGTTACCCCTTCATCTGTTTGAATCTCGACCAAATGGGTTGTACGCTTGTCATAATACTGTTGCGAGTAGCCCAGAACTTCCGGCATGTCGTACTGCAGTACGTGACTTATTATTTTGTTGATTTTCATGAAGTTCTGGATCCCGGCGCCGATCCGGAGAGGCCGCAAGTGCGGCCTTTCCGTGTGTCGTAGTTCGATCAAAGCCTGATTACTGCATTGCGCCCAGGTCACGCAGGAAGTTGATGTGGCTTTCTAAAAGCGCCTTTGCTTCAGGTGTCGTTGCGAACTCAGTCCAACCGACCTGAACGGCCGCGCGATACGCTGCCAGGTCTTCAGGCGACCATTCGTACAACTGAACGCCTTTTGCCTTCAGGTCTTTTGCAGTCTGAGCGTTCTGCACCTCATTGATTGTGGCATTGTGCAATGCCAGGCTATCCATTGCGACTTCCATGATCTTCTTGTGATGCGCGGGCATCGCTTCCCAGACGTCTTTGCGACAAGCTAGGTGATCTGCAGGCATCGAGTGGAAACCGGGATAGTTTGTGTGAGCTGCGATCTCGTACAGACCGAGGCCTACGTTGTTCGTCAGGTTCGCAGCATCCGCACCATCAATGATACCGGTTTCCAAAGCCGTGAAGATTTCGTTGAAGTCCATCACGATCGGAGAAGCACCAAGTTCCGCGAACACCTTGGTTGCAAGGCCTGGAGGCGAGCGAAACTTCCAATCTTTGAAGTCTTCCACTTTCGCAATCGGCTTGGTCGAAGACAACGACTCTGGCCCGGGAATCCACCATCCGATGAATTCCATGTCGTAGCCGTTGTATAAATCATTTACAGCTTCTCTTCCGCCGCCATGAAGAAGCCAAGCCATTTGCTGATATGGGTTCTGATATCCGCCGAGCAGGTCGCCCGCAAACTGGAAGGCCGGGTTTTTACCGGTCTGATAGCCGCCGCCCGTCATGTCGCAATCCAGAATTCCGGTAGCTGCGGCATCGAAGGTTTCAACTGATTTGACCACCGAAGAGGAATAGAACATTTCAACTTCGATTTCGCCGTTCGACATTTCCTGAATGTCTTCAACGAATTTTGCAGCCATCTGGCCTGACAGAGTTTCGGGCGAAAAATGGGTTTGAATTCTAAGCTTCGTTGTTTCAGCCATCGCGAAACCGGCTGCCATTGTCGTGGCTACGGCCGCCAGGGCCGCTGTCTTGACTATTTTCATATTGTCCTCCCAGACGTTGAGCGTGCGCCGTGTGGAAGATCTTGCCGCCTCCTTTGCTGTCGCGCAGGTAAACGTTAAGCCGACGAATCGAATGCAACAAGAAAAAATTGAAATTTTTAAAAAATTCGAGATTCTTGCGATAATTCGAAAATAAGGTTAGAACGCTACTTGGAAAAAACTTGAAGGTGCATACTGGAATGAACGACGAAATAGATATTTATCAAGATCTTAAGATGCGCCTGATCTCTAATGGATTCGAGCATGGAGCCAAGGTGCGGGCTGAAGAACTTCGTAAAGTGTATGGCTGTTCTGCGAGCGCCGTTCGTGAAGTCCTTTTTCGTTTGGCCGCTGTTGGTTTGGTGGACTTTCAGGAACAAAAAGGTTTCCGCGTGCCAATGCGTTCGCCGCAGAAGCTTATCGAATTGACGCACGTCCGTGTTCTGTTGGAGGCCGAAGGCACCGCAATGTCGATCCGTAATGGCGGGGTGGATTGGGAAGCAAGATTGACGGCCGCACATCACAAACTCAGCCATATCGAAAAACGCATTCACGCCACAGACGACCCGAGCGGCCTTATCGAGATATGGTTTGCCTCGGAAAAGGAATTTCACGAAACACTTATTTCTGCCTGTGGCTCGGAAACTTTAAAACAAATGCATAGCCGAGTTTACGCGCAATTCAGACAGCAGTTGATGGTGGCAGACCGGAACTTTGAATTCATTTCTCAGAACATAAGACACCATGCCGATATACTTGAAGCAGCATTGTCAGGGGATGAGCAGTTAACACGAGAGAAAATTCACGACCATCTGAAACGCCATCTAACTGGAAAGACGATGGGCGACTAAAGCCGAAAATCGTCTTCCAAATACACGCGAATGATTTCGTCGAAGTTTGACTCCGCCTCGAACCCCAACTCCAGAGCGCGATCTGTTTGAAAGTCTCGCGGCCAATTCTTGACTATTCGTTCGATTGTCTCGTCGGGTTCTTGCCTGATTAGTCCAACAGCTTCTTGGCCGGCCACTTTGCGCAGAGCTTCGATTTGTTCGGCGACGGTGCAACTTACGCCAGGCATGTTCAACGCGCGTCTGTCATTCAAAAGCTGCGTGTCCATTGTTGCTGCGTGGGTCAAAAAAGTCGCAGCGGCGCGGGGGCTGGCGTGCCAGTGACGAACAGTTTCGGCAACTGGCAAGACAGCCTCATCCCCATTCAATGGCTCTCGGATTATACCTGAAAAGAAGGACGAAGCGGCAGCGTTGGCTTTGCCCGGGCGCACACACAAAGTGGGCAAGCGCAAGGAAATACCGTCGATATATCCTTTCCTGCTGAAATCCGTGATCATCAATTCAGCCGCCGCTTTCTGCGCTCCGTAACTTGTCAAAGGTGCCGAGAGGAATTCATCGCTTATCTTTTCGGGGAATGGTGACCCGAAAACTGCTATGGACGAGGCAAAAACCAGGCGAGGTGTGTACTCGCTTTCTGAAGCTTCGTGTTCATCCTTAAGTGCGTTCAGCAGTGCCCACGTTGCCATAAGGTTTACATCCCAACCCAACGCAAAGTCTGTTTCAGCTTGGCCTGAAACGATAGCTGCAAGATGAAAAATGACGTCTGGCCGCTGCGTAGCAAAAGACTTAGCTATGCCTGACGCAGTCAAGTTCCCCACAATTTGATTACCTGCCGCACTGTCGGGCGGGAACGAGAGATCGAACAGTGAGACTTGGGCATCGGCTCCAAAGGTTTCTTGGGTCGACACGCGATGGGCCAGTTTCTGGCCCAGCATTCCTCCGCCGCCTATAACAAGGATCCGCGTCACAGCATTCCATTCCGTTTTTTGAGTTCCAGATACAAAGCCGAATGATCCAGTTCGGCTCCATCCATTTCGTCTATCAGATATTCGAAACGGTCGCGTACAGATTGGGTGCTAGGTAGCTCAACGCTCAGGCTTCGTGCCTCCTCTAGCGTGTTGTCCAAATCTTTTAATTGAAACTTTGACAAACCCCCGGGTACAAAATTCGCATCAGACATGCGTTCGCCATGTTGTTGTAAGATAATGCTATCCGCAAAGCCCCCCTTCAGTGCGGCCCTCAACGCGGTGGGGTCTGCACCGCCTTGCTGAGCCAGTAGTGTCGCTTCGGCGACAGCCGATATTGTCACAGCGACAATTGTTTGATTAGCCAATTTGCACAATTGACCAGAACCACTTGGGCCCACATGCACAGGGCGGCCCATTGCTGACAGAACCGGTCGCACGCGCTCCATAACGTCCTGATCACCACCGACCATGATTGCAAGTGTGGCAGCTTCGGCACCTTTGGTGCCGCCGGAAACCGGGGCATCCAGATGCTGCAACCCCATCGAAGACAATTGCGCGGATTGTTCTCTGGCGTGTTCGGGTTTGGCGCTGGACATATCAATCCAGATCATCCCGGGTTTGAGTTGTTCACGGAAAGCCTCGTCAGAAAGCAGCGCGCCGCTTGCGTATCCATCCGACAGCATGGTTACTATTACGTCTGCACCCGAAACCGCCAGCGGGGCAGTTTCCGCCAATGTCGCGCCTTCTGCCGTCAACGGTTTTGCCTTTTTCAAGCTGCGGTTCCATACGGTTAGCGGAAATTCGGCGCGCAAAATATTCCTCGCCATAGGAGAGCCCATCAGGCCGGTTCCCAATAGAGCTACTTTGAACTGCTTGCTCATAATCCTCTGTCCTTCCGAAGGTGCGCCACGCATGGTTATGGCCAAACCAAAATCTCTGTCATACGCTAACGGCTCTGGGCCCACATGCCAGAAGTCGTTGCAAATCCGCCAAGGTTTCTCTGCTTCTCGGTTGATCTGTGGGACGAAGTAACACTTGTCCAGTCGCCACTTTTAGGGTCGGAAAATATATATGTCAGAGAGACTTAAGGGAAAAAACGTCCTGGTCACAGCCGCCGCGCAAGGGATCGGACTTGCAAGCGCAATTGCGATGGCAAGAGAGGGTGCGAAAGTCTATGCGACGGATATTAACCCTGAAAAAATAAATTTGATTCGCGATCAGAATCTCGAAAATCTCGAAATTTTCGAGATGGATGTGACGAATAATGACAGTATTCATCATGGGGTCGCGCGAGCGAAGCCGGACGTTTTGTTCAACTGCGCCGGGTTCGTGCATCACGGAACTATTCTGGATGCGACCGATGAAGAATGGGACTTCGCCATGGATCTCAATTTGCGCTCAATGGTGCGCACGACAAAGGCTGTATTGCCTGGGATGCTAGAGCGCGGAGGAGGCTCGATAATCAATATGTCTTCCGCACTGGGTTCCATAATCGGTGCGCCAAATCGTTTTGTATATGGAACGACAAAGGCTGCTGTTGTTGGGCTGACTAAATCGGTAGCCGTGGACTTCATAACACAAGGAATTCGGTGCAATTGCATTTGTCCGGGAACAGTCGACAGTCCCAGTTGGCGTGATCGCGTAGATGCGTTGGGAGAGCAACTGGGCAGCAGAGAAGAAGCCCTTGCACAATTTGTGGCGCGTCAGCCTATGGGGCGTGTAGCGAAAGCAGAAGAGATTGCCGCATTGGTCGTCTATCTGGCGAGCGATGAAAGTGCATTCACCACAGGACACACGCACATAATTGACGGGGGTTGGTCAGGCCAATGACAAAAGTATCAAAAAACGATTTGCGATCTCGCAAGTGGTTCATGAATTCTGAGAACCTTGAGATGACTGCATTGTATCTGGAAAGATACCTGAATTACGGTTTGACCCGTGAGGAACTGCAATCAGGCAAACCGATCATTGGCATTGCTCAGACCGGCAGTGATTTGAGCCCCTGTAATCGACATCATATCGAATTGTCCAAACGTGTTCGCGATGGAATCATCGCCGCCGGCGGAACGTGCATCGAAATACCGGTCCACCCGATACAAGAGACAGGTAAACGGCCAACGGCCTCACTCGACCGCAACCTGGCTTATCTGTCCTTGGTTGAGAGTCTATTCGGGTATCCGATTGATGGCGTTGTTCTGAACATTGGTTGCGACAAGACCACGCCCGCGCTTCTTATGGCCGCTGCGACCGTCAACATCCCAGCGATTGCCCTGTCGGTCGGCCCCATGCTCAACGGTTGGTGGAAAGGTGAACGCGCTGGATCGGGCACGGTTATATGGAAAGCGCGCGAAGACCTTGCGGCTGACGAAATCGACACCGATGAGTTCATGGAAATCGCAGCCGCCGCAGCACCTTCGGTGGGTTATTGCAATACGATGGGAACAGCAACGACCATGAATTCACTTGCTGAGGCCTTGGGTATGCAATTGCCCGGATCAGCAGCCATTCCAGCCCCGTATAGAGAGCGCGGTCAAATCAGTTATGAAACGGGTAAACGCATTGTGGACATGGTCTGGGAGGATCTACGCCCCAGCGATGTGATGACACGTCAGGCTTTTGAGAATGCGATTGTTATCAACTCTGCGATTGGCGGATCGACGAACGCGCCGATCCACCTGAATGCAATCGCCCGGCATCTTGGTGTTCCGTTGACCAACGATGACTGGCAGAAACTTGGCCACGACGTTCCTCTGTTAGTTAACATGCAGCCAGCGGGTAAGTATCTGGGCGAAGACTACCAACAGGCCGGAGGTGTACCCGCCGTTGTCGGAGAGCTTCTTGATGCTGGATTGCTGCCGCATTCCGATGCGATAACGGTGAACGGTAAGACGATGGGCGATAACTGCTCGACGCGCCGGTCTCAGAATAGCGACGTAATCAAGCCTGTCAGTAGCCCGGTTAAGCAACAGGCGGGGTTCATCAATCTCTCGGGCAACCTGTTCGAGAGTGCGATTATGAAGACGTCTGTGATCTCACAGGCATTTCGAGAGACCTACCTGTCGAACCCGGATGATCCGGATGCATTTGAGGGCAGGGCGGTTGTGTTTGATGGGCCTGAGGACTTTCACCATCGGATCGATGATCCTGCAGAAAACATCGACGCAAACTGTATTCTGATTATGCGCGGAGCGGGACCAAAAGGATACCCTGGTGCTGCAGAGGTCGTGAACATGAGGCCGCCCGCATATTTGTTGAAACAGGGCATCGAAGCCCTTCCTTGCATCGGTGATGGACGGCAATCCGGTACATCAGGAAGTCCGTCTATCCTGAATGCCTCACCCGAAGCTGCAGAGGGTGGTGGGTTGGCCTTGGTGCGAAATGGCGACCGACTGCGCATCGATCTTGGCAAAGGCACAGCAGATATGCTGGTTTCGCTCGAAGAACTGCATCAACGCGCCCGCGATCTGGAGGCAAAGGGTGGTTATTCCACCCCGCCCAACCAATCCCCGTGGCAGGAAATATTCCGCGAAAAAATAGATCGCTTGGATCGCGGTATGACGCTCAAGGGTGCAGAAAACTACCGCGATATCGCGCGAGGCTTCATGCCACGCGATAACCACTAAAAGGAACGGAAATGAAACTTGTGCGTTACGGAGCCAAGGGCTCGGAAAAGCCGGCCCTGCTCGACTCTGAGGGTCAATTGCGGGATCTGTCCGCTCATATCAATGATATCACGGGGGATATATTGGATGACGGAACGCTTGATAACCTGCGGTCATTGAATCCGAACAACCTGCCAATTGTAGAGGGTGACCTTCGTATCGCGCCGTGTGTCGGTGACATCGGAAAATTTCTTTGCATCGGTCTGAACTACTCGGACCATGCTGCAGAAACCGGCGCAGATATTCCCGAGCATCCGATACTCTTTTTCAAGGCGAACTCAGCCGTCATTGGTGCCTATGACGATGTTGTTATGCCGCGGGGGTCTACACATACCGACTGGGAATGCGAACTGGGGGTCGTCATTGGTAAGACGGCCAAATACGTTTCCAAGGCCGACGCACTCGAATATGTTGCGGGCTATTGCATCGTAAACGACGTGTCGGAAAGGCATTTTCAAACGCAACTGACAGGTCAATGGACCAAAGGAAAATCCTGCGACACATTTGGCCCTACCGGCCCATGGCTAGTGACCCGGGATGAGGTGCAGGATCCTCAGAGTCTTGGTATGTCTCTGGATGTAAACGGTCAGCGCATGCAAACCGGGAATACTGCCACGATGATCTTTTCCGTTGCCGAGATCATTGAGCATCTAAGCCAACTTTTTACACTGCACCCCGGTGACGTCATTTCAACCGGAACACCGCCCGGTGTTGGAATGGGGATCAAACCGGAACCAGTTTATCTGAAAAAGGGCGACGTCATGGAGCTTCGTATCGATGGGCTTGGTGTTCAACGGCAAAAGGTTGGCCAGGATGGCTGACTTGTTGCAAATTGGTGGGATCACCGAACGGATGAGAGAACGCCTGTCTTCAGTGTTCAATATTCATCAATTGGACGATTTCAACGCTGAAAGTATTACGCATATCGTAACGAACGGGCATGATGGCGTTCCGCATGACCTAATGATTTCACTCAGTAATCTGAAGATGATCAGCGTCTATGGAGTCGGTTACGACGCCGTCGACGCAAGTGCTGCGGCTGAGCGCGGGATTGTTGTGACTCACACGCCCAATGTGTTGAACAAAGAAGTCGCAACCACGGCCGTTCTGCTGTTGCTGTCATGTTATCGAGAGCTCATACGTGACGATAATTACGTTCGGTCCGGACGGTGGGAAGTTGAAGGTAATGCCCCTTTGACGCGATCAGCGGACAATCAAAAAATAGGCATTCTTGGTCTTGGTCGTATTGGTCAGGCGATTGTTGATAAGTTGGAGCCGTGGGCACCCGAAATCTCATATCACACCCGCAATCAAAAAGATGTCCCGTACCGATATTTCGACAATTTGGTTGAAATGGCAGAGCATGTGGACGTCCTCATATGCATCACGCCCGGCGGCCCGTCGACCAATAGGCTGGTCAACGCTGAGGTGTTGCGCGCGTTGGGGGCAGGCGGCACTCTGATAAACGTTAGTCGAGGTTCGGTTGTCGACGAAACTGCCTTAATTAGTGCACTGCAAAACGGTGAGCTCGGGTGGGCAGGGCTTGATGTCTTCGAGGACGAACCGCGAGTTCCAAAAGCATTGCGCGAGTTGTCCAATGTCGTTCTGCTCCCTCACGCTGGTAGCGCGACTTTTGAGACGCGTGCAGCAATGGGTGACCTGACTGTCGACAATCTGCTGCAACACCATAAGGACGGATCGGTGATCACAGCTGTGCCGGAATGCAGAGATCTGTAATAGGCCAATCTGAAAAGTGTTTGAGTTTGCTGTCGCGGTTTTCTTTTTGCTGATTACGCCGGGCCCGGGTGTTCTAACAACCGCAGGTATTGGATCAGCATTTGGTTTTCGAGCTGGACTCGCCTTTGTGGCTGGTCTGATGCTGGGCGGGTTCATCAACATGATGTTAGTTGTCTCTGGAGTCGCTGCGGTTGCAATGGCTGTACCGGTGCTTAGAACTTTGTTGCTATTCGCATCTGTCGGGTATTTGGTATTTCTCGCCTGGCGTATTGCCAGCGCCGGCTCAAAGGTCGGATTTTCCCCTGCGGTTTCGCCGCTTGGTTTTGCGAACGGTCTGACACTTCAGTTCATTAATCCCAAGGCTTACGTGGTCGGCACAGCATTGTTTTCAGGGTTTGCCTTTTTGCCCGATGCGCCCGTTTGGGAGGTCGTCATAAAAATCGTAGTATTCAATATGATTTGGGTGCCAGTGCACATGATCTGGCTAGGTGCCGGCGCAAAGCTGGGTAGCCTTGATTTAAGCGAGAGATCGCATCAAAGGATCAATATTGCGATGGCCGCTTCATTAATGGTGGTTGTGGTGATTGCCTTGGCGTCGGCGCTATGAACGATATCTAAGTCGGTCTTACTTAGCAGACGATTGAAAGCCACAAATCAAAGTGACGCCGTTATTCCGCCATCGACATAGAGAGTATGACCATTGACGAAACTGGATGCAGGTGACGCAAGGAAAATAGCGGCGCCTACAAGTTCTTCTACATTTCCCCAGCGACCGGCTGGGGTACGTTTCTCAAGCCATGAGCTAAACTCTGGGTCGGCAACCAAGGCGGCGTTCAAAGGTGTATCGAAATATCCAGGCGCAATGGCATTGCAGTTCAGACCATACTTAGCCCAATCAGTTGCCATTCCTTTTGTAAGATTGGTCACGGCGCCTTTTGTCGCCGTGTAAGGCGCAATACCCGGTCTTGCTAATGCGGATTGAACCGACGCAATGTTAATGATCTTACCAGACTTTCTTTCAATCATGTGCCGTGCCACAGCCTGACCGACGTGAAAGACGGACGCTACATTTGTCTGTAGCAGGCGCTCGAAGGCATCAGCGGGGAAATCCTGTAACTCGGTCCTGTGTTGCATTCCGGCGTTGTTTATCAGGATGCCTATCGGGCCGACCTTTGCTTCAAAGTCGTCGACGGCAGATCGGACACCTTCATGATCGGTTGCATCGAACGAAAGTTCGCGTACCGAGGCGCCTGTTTCGCTCAGCTCGGATGCTGCTGCCGCTAGTTTAGTGGCATCGCGACCGTTCAAAACGACCTGCGCACCGGCGGCAGCCAAACCACGAGCCAATGCAAATCCGATGCCTTGGCTAGAGCCTGTTACGAGCGCGCGTGTTCCCTCTAGGCTAAACATTTCAAGCGTCATGCAAAAATCCCTTGGTTGTCAGCACCGACTATCCGTATCTTTTGGCAATCTGTATAGGGAGTCCGTGCAATGTCTTCGGCCAGTGTTGCTGTTGTTATCCATGCCGCAAAAGATCTGAGGTTGGAAAACCGGGATGTTCACGACGTGGGGCCAGACGAAGTCTTGATTGCCATGCGCGCGGGAGGGATTTGCGGCTCTGACCTGCATTATTATAACCACGGTGGCTTCGGCGCGATCAAGTTGCGTCAACCGATGGTGCTTGGACACGAAATCGCCGGGGAAATAGTGAGAGTTGGATCAAGTGTGCAGGGGTTGTATTTAGGTCAACTGGTTGCAGTTTCTCCATCCCGACCTTGCCAATCCTGCATTTATTGTCTGAACGGGCAGCAAAACCACTGTCTTGATATGAAGTTCTATGGCAGCGCGATGCCGTTCCCGCATATCCAAGGCGCTTTTCAAAGCAAACTCGTGGCGAAAGCCAGTCAATGCGTTCCAGCAGATGGGTTAAGTCCTGCGCAGGCCGCTATGGCCGAACCTTTGGCGGTCTGTTTGCACGCGATTAAACAAGCCGGGAGCCTCTTAGGTAAAACGGTTCTTATCACGGGATGCGGTCCAATCGGCTGCCTCACGATCTTGGCGGCGCGTCGTTCTGGGGCGGCCAGAATAGTGGCGACGGATATCTCGGACCAGCCCCTCGCTCTGGCGCGTGAATGTGGGGCAGACGATGTCATCAACACCTACGCCGATCCGCAAAAACTGGAGCAGTTTGAAAACGACAAGGGCCAGGTTGATGTGCAACTGGAGTGTTCCGGGGCTCAATCGGCTCTGGCTTCTGGCGTCGCATGCTTGCGCCCGGGTGGAACATTGGTTCAGCTTGGTCTGGGCGGAGATATGACTGTGCCGATGCAGGCGTTGACTGCAAAAGAGTTAGTGCTTCGCGGGTCTTTCCGTTTCCATTCCGAGTTTTCAGTCGCGGTCGAGATGATGCGAAGCGGACTAATTAACGTCGACCAGTTGGTAACGCATTCCTTCGAAGTTGGCGAAGCTGTCACTGCCTTTGAGGTCGCGTCTGATCGAAGCCAATCAATGAAGGTGCAGTTAACGTTTCCAGGAAATGACGATGGATAGACGAATGAGTGATATTGCAAAGACTTATGAAAGAGACGGTTTCGTAGCTCCGCTGGATATCCTGACAGCTTCTGAGGTCCAAGTGCTGCGCAATGATTTTGAGAAAGCTGAGCGCATTCTCAGAGACGACCCAGATAAACTCAAGCTTCTATATTCTTATCCGGACAGGCTGATACCATCATTCGATGCACTTCTTCGCCATCCGAAGCTGATTGAGGCTGCTTCAACGGTGTTAGGGCCGGATCTCATGGTTTGGAGCGGTGCACTTTTTGTGAAAGAAGCGCGATCATCGAAGATAGTCTCGTGGCACCAAGACTTGACCTATTGGGGATTGGATGATGCTGAAGAGGTTACCTGTTGGGTTGCGATTTCAGAAGCGTCTGAGCAAAGCGGGTGTATGAAGTTTGTTCCCGGCAGCCACACAAGCCGTATCGTGCCTCACGTGGACACCTTCAGCGAAAACAATCTTTTGTCACGCGGGCAGGAAATCGCAGTCGATGTGAACGAAAAAGGTGCAGTTGCTGCCGAATTGCGTGCAGGGCAGGCATCCATGCATCACGGGCATCTATTTCACGCATCAGGGCCCAATAACACAGACGATAGACGCATTGGTGCGGCGTTGCGTTTCATAAAGCCTTCAATGAAACAGCAGAATGGCGTGAAAACTTTGGTTGCGCTAGTCGCAGGGCGAGATGATTTTGGGCATTTCTTACTTGCGTCCTCCCCTCAGGGCTTTTTGCATGAGAGCGATTTCGTTTTGTGTCAAAGGGATGCAGACCGCAAGAAACAAATACTCTTCGCCGGAGTGTAATGGTTCCCTTAGCAAGTTCAGAACCATTGTTATTTCGCCCCGATAGCCGACCTGAAGCGCGAAAACTGGCGGACCTACAAGTGTTATCATCGTCGCTCAGCTTTTCTTCCATCGGGCAAAAAGCTGAAGAGGTAGTCTACGGCAAGCTCGAAATTAGACTGTTCATCGCTAGCTCATAAGGCATTCTGTTTGGTCTTGTCAGAAGAACTTTGCTTAAGCGAGGTAGGGGTGTTGCATAGCTTTTGCCCATGACCAGACCTGCTTTTTTCAGATATTATAAAACCAGTCCTGAGATTATCCGCCTTGCGGTGATGCTGTACATCCGCTTCCCGCTCTCGCTTCGGAAACTCGAAGATCTCTTGCACGAGCGAGGCATCGACGTGAGCCACAAAACTGTCCGATATGGATGGAACAGGTTCGGTCCGATCTTCGCCTTTGAGATCAGACAAAAGCGGGTGCAACAACTGCGTGCATTCTCGAAATGGAAGTGGCAGGTGGACGAGGTTTTCGTGAAGGTGAATGGCAAGAAACATTACCTCTGGCGGGCCGTCGATCATGAGGGCGAAGTGCTGGAAGCCGTTGTCACCAAACGCCGAAACAAGGCTGCAGCACTGAAATTCCTCAAGAAATTGATGAAGCGGCGCGGTTGCGCCGAAGAGATCGTCACAGATCGCTTCGCTTCTTACAAGGCTGCGCTCAGAGAAATGGGCGCGCTCGAAAAACAACAGACGGGCAGGTGGCTCAACAACCGCGTCGAGAATTCGCACCTGCCGTTTCGACGACGCGAACGCGCGATGCAGCGTTTCAGGCGCATGCGAAGTTTACAGAAATTCGCTTCCGTCCATTACTCCGTCTACAACCACTTCAACCAGGAAAGATCGCTCACCAGCCGGGACACCTTCAAGCTGACACGCGCCGCCGCTCTTAGCGAATGGCGTCAACTTTGTTCCGGATAGGTTCGCGGTTTCCGCGGCAAACTGAGACTGGTTCGAATTCGTCTGACAGCACCGTGCCACTAAATACCGGGCTGAAGAGCATTTCACGGTCAATTCGTTGGTTGCCCGATGTGAAAGTACTCACTTTACAAGGTCAAAATGTCCCTATCAGCAGTGAAGAACCAACCCAAAAGAGTGACGTCTGACACTACGCTGGTGTCGCAACAATCCTAGCGGCGTATCAGCTTCCCAGACACACTGAATTGACCTCTCGCAAATGCAATCCGAGCATCAGTAAGGTCGGCCAGAGTAGATAGGTTTGGATTTCAACGTTCTCTCCAAAGGTCAGCAGGAGAACTGTGAGCAACAGCCCGAGCGGCAGCCTCCCGCGTTCCGACTTTATGGCGTCCAGGGTGACGATTGCTAAATGACCGAGGAAAGGAACGAGAAACGCGGCAAATCCGGTCAGCCCTTTCACGAATAGCAATCCGTACCAGGTGTGATGGCTGCCGATCGGCATGTACTCAACAAGATGCGCACCGGGTCTGACTGTGCCGTGCCCGAAAACCATCGCATCCGATTGCCAGCGCTCATACGCTATACGCTGCAGAGTTTCGCGTACGCGGGTACTATCGGCGCGCGCGGATTTGAACCTGTAAAGGGCTCGGTTGCCGAATTCGACAAAGACTGCGCCCCAAACGGCTACGGTGGTGGTGACTGCAGACAATAGAATCCACCCCAAGCTGCGGGCGACAAGTGGCAAGAGGCGGGGTGACAGCGAGCAGATCACCAATCCGACCATACCCATTCGGGACTTGGACATAAGGATCATCAGAACTCCGGCAGCCAAGCCGATGACCTTCCAGCTGCTGTGCTTTTCTTCCAGGGCAAATAGGACCATGCAGACACCCAACAAGGCTGCGAATGGCGACCAGGGCGCAAAGAACTGCCACCGCGGCGTGCCGCTGGCGGGGTCGATTGTATACAGGTAGACCGAGAAATATTCAGGTCCCGGGCCGCCCACTGCTTTAAGGGGAGATGTAAACAGCAGATGCGGCAGACCGGCATAGGGGGCGGCAATGAGCAACGGCAGAAGGCACAAGGTCCAAAGGCCCACCACACATTGCCCTCTGACCAAAACCTCGCGCCGTATTGGCAAAACCGCCCCTGCTAGGATAAACAACGGGATCAGCGCCCAACCCTTTGCCCATCCGATACTCGATTTGATCGTTTTGGTGGTGCCGAGGTTCCAGTCTGCGTGGCCTGCCCAAAGTGAGACCAGCATCACCAGCATGCCAACGCTCCAGATCCAGACCAGAGCAGGTACAGGGCCCGTTGCACGCATATCCAAACGGATCACCGGGCCGAGATAAAGTGACACCCCGGCTATCGTAGCCAACATCCAACCTAGCACCGGACCGACAACATACAGCGCGCCAAGCCCGTAGAACGGCCATGTCCAGATCAGCGTACACCAGACGATCTTTTCGGCTGGCGTTTGAGGGGCAACACGCGTCAAACTGCGGCCTCTTTCTGGTCTTTCAGCAGCTTTGAGATCAGCGGGTTTCGGATCCATGCCAGAACCAAACCCATCAGCAGCATAAGGCTTGCAACGATCCCGACGGCAATCGAGATCTTCTTGTTCGGCGAAGACGGGCGAGTCGGCAGAGACGGGTTCTCCAGCACTTGGATCAAGGGATAGGAGGCATAGACATCGGTCTTTTTCGACTCGGACCGCGCGATGGCAGAGGCGAACACGGCTTCTGCCACGGCGAAATCTCTCTGCCGGTCCTCCAATTCAGCGGCGATGGGGGCGAGGTCTGACAGGCGCAGGGTTTCCAAACGAACTTGCGCGCGCTGTGTCGCGACATGCTCTTCCAATCCGGCGCGCAAGGCATCTTCGCGCACCAACTCGCTGAGCAACTGCGCCCGTTGCCCTTCCGGCGCGCGATCCAGTCCATCGAGCTGCTCGACCTCAAGACCAGTCACCTGCGCCGCGCGTTTTAAAGCAACCGAACGCGCCCCTTCATATTCGTTTTGGGCATTCACATAGATTGGGTGGCGCGATCCGTAGGTCGCGTCGGCTTGCGCCAGCTTTGCAGCCCCCACCGACACATCCGCAAGCAACGATAGGTACTGCGCATCAGCATAGAGTTTCAGCGTTGCCGCCGCTGCGTCAGAGGGCAGATTCAACGCGACTTGAAGCGCGGCGACACGTTCCGATTGGCGTGCCAGCTCGCTCTCCTGCGTTCGCAGCTCCTGCTTTGCACGGTCATTAGCTGCGACCTGCTCTTGGTATTGCGCGACTGATATCAGACCGCTTTGCGATTGCAGCTGTTTGATCTCGGCCCGCGTGGCCTGAATTGCGCTCGTGTAGTCTTCGATCGCGCCGGTATTGCTGGCCTCACGGGTGGCAATTTCATCGGCGCGCAGGGCGTCAATCTCAGCGAAAAAGGCGGCCACCAAGGCGTCTCCATATTGTTGAGCGTCTGCCGGAGAGGCCGCCTGAAGCTCGATATGGATCAGGCTGGTTTGATCGACCAGTTGCACCCGCGGCTTTCCAAACGCGTCCCGGTCAGCCTCTACCGCCTTGGCTGCCGCGTCGAGTATACGGTCGGCCGACAACAAACGTTTATACGTCTCGGTCGGGCTGATTGACCCGTTGGCAAAGGCGGAATTCGCGTATGAGGATGCCTGACCGATATTGGCCAGATTGACCGATGCCGAAGCGCCAGATCCTGGCAGGATTAATGATGCGTGAGAGGTGTATTTGACAGGCGCGGTCGCCAAATAGCCGCTGATCGGGGCCCAGATGCAACTCGCCCCAAGAAGGTATAATGCCACATAACGAGGCAGGCGGCCTACGTCGCTAAGGTGCCCGCCCTTTACGATGCGGCGCCACCCGAGCGTTCTGAAATTGGATCGGGAAATGCGCACCCACTGCAGAAATTGCATGTCGCGCGTGGATTCAGAGGAGTTCGAAATCTGTTGCGGCATGGAAAAACCCTTTCTTACAAGGGTGATACACCGCATCTGATTGCTGATCATTCGCTCAGCAGGCTAGGGGCCGAGGGGATTGGGAGCGTCCCCTATCCCTTCGGATAGTTAGGCCTAGAACAACCCAGCCTCGCGCGCGGCCAGGGCGGCCTGCGTTCGATTGCTGACACCAACTTTTCGGTACAAAGTCTTCATATGCAGTTTGATCGTCGGCTCTGACAGATCCAGATCACGAGCGATTTCCTTGTTGGATTTGCCCTCAGTCAGCCCTTTCAGAACTTGCCGCTCACGCTCTGTCAGTTTTTGAGCCATGGGGTGGGAGTCTTCCGGCTGCTCTGCGTTCATGAAACCCGCAGGAAGGTATTGTTCCCCCATCGCCATAAAGCGGATCGCGTTGACCAGAGATTTAGCCGGTAAAGTTTTTGGGACGAAACCGGCTGCACCAAGCTCTAGCGCGCGTTGCGCCAGATCACGCGAGGTGTCGCCGGTAAACAGGGCCACATGCTGGGCACCGTCCAAAGCGATGCAGGTTTCAAGTCCGGCCAACCCGTTCATGCCGGGCATGTTCAGGTCCAGAAGAACCAGATCAAAGGCTCCGTCGTTCTCAATCAAAGTTTTCGCGGCTGGGAAATCCGGCGCGGTCTCCACCTCGATTCCGCCTGCTGCATCTATGAAGGCAACGAGCGTGTCCAAAATAAGGTCGTGGTCGTCAGCAATAAGAACTTTCATCTCAAATCTCCGTCTGCCCCCAACCACACCCAAATGCGTTAGTAAAACATTGAACCCATGGCATGAAGCCTTCCTGACGGACAGGTGAATATCCAATCGGATAGGTCAGCGGGCCGTTTTCACCACGCTATGTGCTGCGGGGTCGTTTGAATAGACCTATTCTCCGATCCCTCTCCGGATGCTCGCCTATCGGTTGCAGGGTCTCATTGGCAGTCTGAAGCCACAGATTGTCATCGTTGATCGGAGAGTTCCATGCAGTTCCTGTCAGTCCAAGATATGCATAAAGGCGCGCAGCCAACGCCCATACCAACTTTGGAAAAGCCTGAGATTTTGGGTCTGCCAGTTGTGAACGCCCGATCCGGACAGGTGATCTCAAAACTGCTGGATGGGACCCGCCGGACTGTGTTTTTCCTGAATGCACATTGCGCAAATATAAGGGCCCGCAACCATACATATCGAGCAGCTTTGGCCCGGGCAGATATGATCCTACCTGACGGAATTGGGGTGGAGGTCGCGGCAAAGTTGCAAGGTGTCCAGCTGGCCGAGAATCTGAACGGCACTGATTTTGTGCCCAAGCTGCTGAAACGGGCCGCGCGTCTTGGGCAGTCGGTCTACCTGTTGGGGGGACGTCCCGGAACAGCTCAGGCAGCGGCAGCGCGGTTGCAGCACATGATCCCCGATTTGACCGTGGCTGGCACGCGCGATGGATTTGAAGAGGCCGCGCGGGTTGATGAGGCGATCGACGATATCAACCAATCTGGCGCAGACATCCTGTTGGTCGCAATGGGCGTCCCACTGCAGGAGCTGTGGATAACGCGGAACCGCCACCGGCTTGACCCTCGCATCGTGCTGGGCGTGGGGGCTTTGTTCGACTTCCTGGCCGGCAATGTACGTCGGGCACCGCGCATCGTTCGGCACGCCCGAATGGAGTGGGCATGGCGGTTGGCGATGGAGCCCCGCCGCATGGCCCGCAGATATCTAATGGGCAATTTCGAATTCCTCGGGCGTGCCGCGCACAATTCTGTCCCCAAGGTCTCAGCATGTCGCCTGCTGGACCTCACTTTGGCGGTGGTCGCGCTGTCTCTTCTGGCCCTGCCCATGGCCGCAATCGCCGCATTGGTGCGATTGGACAGTCGCGGCCCCGCCTTTTTTCGGCAGACACGTATCGGTCGAAACGGGGTGCCCTTCGCGATGTACAAGTTCCGCTCGATGACGCAAGACGCAGAAGCGCGGCGTGCGGATCTGCTCAACCATTCGGATCGTGAGGGCGTGTGCTTCAAAGTCAAAAATGATCCACGCATCACTCGCGTTGGGAAGGTTCTGCGTCGGTTCTCTCTGGATGAACTGCCGCAAATCTTCAACGTGCTGAAAGGGGATATGTCGCTGGTCGGACCGCGCCCGGCTTTGCCCGAAGAGGTTGCCGCATATCCTGACCAAGCGCTGGAGCGCCTGCAGGTTCGTCCCGGTATCACTGGCCTGTGGCAGGTTTCGGGCCGCGCGGGCATCGGCTTCGACCGCATGATCGAACTGGATACAGCCTATGTTCGCTCCCGCTCGCCCCTTCTGAACCTCTTCCTCATCGCATTGACCGCACGTGCCGTCGTGTCGGGGCGCGGCGCTTACTGATCAACCCTAGGAGCATTAATATGACACGTATTCGCAAAGCTGTTTTCCCGGTCGCGGGTCTGGGCACAAGGTTTCTGCCCGCCACCAAATCGGTGACCAAGGAGATGTTGCCGCTGATCGACCGCCCTTTGATCCAATATGCAGTGGACGAGGCCCGTGCCGCCGGGATTGATGAATTCATCTTCATCACCTCAACCGGCCAATCCGCGCTGGAGACGTATTTCGGGCGGAACTCGGGGCTTGAGCGCAAACTGAAGGATGGCGGCAAAACCACCCTGCTGAACCGTTTGCGCAGCACGAACCTTGAGGATGAGACATACAACTTTATCCAACAAGAGAGCCCGCGCGGTCTGGGCCACGCAGTCTCTCTGGCGCGAGACTTTGTCGGTGATGAACCCTTCGCGGTGATCCTGCCGGATGATGTGATCCACGCGCAGCGCCCGGTCCTGGTGCAAATGGTCCAGAACTTTGAAGGCAGCCACATGATCGCGACCGAAGAGGTCCCATTCGACCGGATCAGTGCCTACGGCGTGGTCGGTATCGAGCATAGCAAAGGGCAGGTGCAACATCTGAAAGGGTTGGTTGAAAAGCCATCCGCCGATGAGGCACCGTCCGAGTTTGGCATTGTCGGGCGGTATCTTCTTCACCCGTTGATCTTCGATCAGCTGGAAGGTTTGGCACCTGGCGCAGGCAACGAAATCCAACTGACCGATGCGATCGCGGCCGATATCAAAAGGACCGGATGCCACGGCTTCGCCTTTCAGGGAGAGCGTTTCGATTGTGGATCGGTCGCCGGATACCTTGAGGCAACCACCGTTTTTGCGTTGGAACGTGCCGAGCTGCGGGACGGGTTCAAATCCATGTTGCGTCAGCGCATGAACCTCCTGTCTGCTGCTGCATGAGACCGAGGCACCTATCCGTTCGGATAGGTGCGTATCCCCATGCCCATCTGTCGCTGTGGACCTCTTTCTGGTTTCTTACGGTCAAAGAAATGGAGACTAAGATGCGTCTGTTTTTTGCGATCCTCACAGCGGCGTTCACCTTTTGCCTGACGTCTGCGCACGCCGAAGACTTGGCGGCTCCGTCAGGAGAGGTAATTCTGACCATCTCAGGCAACATCGCGCAGATCAGGCCCGACGGGGCGGCGCAGTTCGATATGGAAATGTTGCAGGCGCTACCGCAGCGCAGCTTTGAAACCTCGACGATCTGGACTGAAGGCGAGACCAGCTTTGTCGGCGTTCCCCTCTCTGTGTTGCTGGAACAGATCGGAGCAGAGGGTGCTACGATCCGGGCAACGGCGATCAACGACTACGCGGTTGAGATACCTGCGGGCTCAATATCGGCGCAGGACCCGATTGTCGCCTATGAGATGGACGGCGCGGCGATGTCCCGGCGGCAGAAAGGTCCGCTATGGATCGTATATCCCTATGACAGTGATACCAAGTACCAGACCGAGGTGATTTACTCTCGCAGCATTTGGCAACTCGACAGGTTGGAAATCGTTAAATAGCGTGGGGTTACAATACAATATGAAGTGGGTGATACGGGCTAGACTTTGAAAAGAAATTTCCAATACCACTCGCAGCGCCGGTGGGCTTTCGGGCTCCTCTGTATCGCCGTTTTGGGTGCCCTTGCTTTGGTCGTGTTGCTTTCCGTCAAGGTGGTATCCGACCTGCGCGACCGGCAGTCAGCCCGAACAGATAACGTGCAATGGACGCTGACGCAGGTCGAGGTCGAGTTCCTGTTCTACCTCAACGCGCTTGAGGCGGGTGTATCGGACGCAGAGCCAAGCACAGAAAACCTGGACCTTGTCCGGCGCCGTTTCGATCTTTTTTACAGCCGTATCGATATTCTAGACACCTCGCGTCTGTTTGAAACGCTGCGAAGTGACCCGAAATTCGCTGAACCTCTGAACGACGTCTCCGCATATCTGGAGGTCTCGGTACCTACAATCGATGCTGAGGATCCCGGGTTGAAGGCTGGGCTGCCGGTTCTCTATGACGGCGCGCAGGGGATCGCTCAAAAAGTGCGAGAGCTTTCGGTCTCGGCGATCTCGTACTTTGCAAGTCAGTCGGATCAGCGCCGTGAAGAAACCGCGCTCAGCCTGTTTCAACTGGCCGTTTTGTCCGGGGGATTGTTTCTGACGCTGACCGCGGTCAGCGCCTATCTCTTGGTGGTCAATCGCAGGGCAGATCGACGCGGTGGGGCAATCCAGCAGGCCAACCAGCGCATGAATACGATCCTTTCTACCTCATTGGATGCCGTGATCGTGGTGAACGCCGCCGGCGAAGTGCTGGAGTTCAACCCAGCTGCACAGGCGATTTTCGGGTATTCCGAAGATGAGGCCAAAGGGCATTCGATCGGCGACTTGATTGTGCCTGCGCATCTACGCGCGGCGCATGATGCAGGCATGGAGCGGATGCAGAGCGGGGGCGACCGCCACGTGGTTGGCAAGGGTCGCGTTCAACTTGAGGCGTTGCGCAAGAATGGCGATGTATTTCCCGTCGAACTCGCTTTGCAATCCGCTCAGGCCGGGGACGAGGAAATTGTTATCGGTTTTGTCCGCGATATCTCACAAAGCGTTGCGGATCAGAAAGAGCTTGTCTCGGCCCGCGACCGTGCCCTTGCCGGGGAAAAGGCCAAGTCGGATTTTCTGACTGTTATGAGCCATGAGATCAGAACCCCGTTGAACGGGTTGCTGGGCAACCTCACCCTTCTCAAGAATACACGCACGACCAAACAGCAGTCTCAGTTTGTCCGCAACATGGAGATCTCGGGCCAGGTTCTGCAAAATCATGTGGATGCGGTGCTGGATATTGCTCGGTTCGAGGCCGGCAAGCTGTCTGTCGCGCACGAGCCAACCGACCTGAACGCGATGCTGCAGGACCTTGTGGACGGTCAAAGCGGCAATGCGGCCTCGCGCGGCAATTCAATCTCGTGGCAATGGGTGGGCGGAGCCCATCCGCATGTCGCGACTGACGCGCAAAGGTTGCGGCAAATTCTGCTGAACCTTGTGGGTAATGCGATCAAGTTTACCGAAAATGGCCGTGTGTCGATCGAGGTCGAAAGATGTGAACCTTCCGGTCAGGGTAAGGCACATGACTACGAAGTGCGTGTGATCGACAGCGGGGCTGGCATCGCCGAGGATGAGATCGACGCCATTTTTGATGACTTCTACACCAGCGATCCCTCTATCGGTCGCACGGTCGGAGGGACCGGGCTTGGCCTGGGAATTGCCCGCAGGTTCGCGCAGGCCATGGGTGGTGAGTTGGGGGCGGAAAGCACATTGGGCGAAGGAAGCGTTTTTTGGCTGCGGATACCATTACAGCCGTCAGCGCGCGACCAACTGCTAGAAGCTGCTCAGATCAATACCGAGACCGCTCTCCCGCTGAACTTGTTGGTGGTCGAAGACAACGAGATCAACCTCGAGGTCATCTGCAACATGCTGGCGTTGGACGGTCACCGTGTAACTACGGCGGAGAACGGGCAGGTTGGCGTCGACAAGGCCAGCAGTCAGAGGTTCGATGCGATCCTGATGGATATCAGCATGCCAGTGATGGATGGGCCAACCGCTGCGCGCCATATTCGTGGCGGTCAGGGGCAGTCGACCGATGTGCCGATTATCGCTGTGTCGGCCAATGTCCTGCCAGATGCGGTTGAGACCTTTCGCGCCGCCGGTATGACCGCTTTCATTGGAAAACCGATTTCGCTGAATGCCCTGCGCAGGGCGCTTTCGGTGGTCACGCGCACCGACGGGCGGATTTCGGAGCATGCGCAGCCAGATTCGTTAGCGGAGTTGAAAGGCAGCCTCGGCCCTGAAGTCTTTGCCCGCCTGCATGCCAAGTTCATTGCCGAAGGGGATGAATTGGTTGAACAGCTAGAAACCGGGGCATTTGACCATACAGATTTAAATCAAATCGCTCAGGCCTGTCACAAACTGGCTGGGAGTGCAGCAACTTTCGGCGTGGAAGAGTTTCGAGAGGCGTTAGTTGCGGTAGAGACTGCAGCCAAAGAACACAAAGACATCACTAGCAAACTCGCTGCAGTCTCCACTGCTTGGGAGCGGGCGAAATCATCGCCCGCTTGGGATTGACTTAGGGCGCCAGCAGCGCCGCTGCGCCGACGATGCCAACCGCGCGGGCGACCTCGGTCAGACCGGTCACCTTACTGTCGTAGCATGCAATCGCATCTCCTGGCAGAACATAAGGGTCATAGTCATCGCGATCCCCACGTCGCAGCAGCTTTTCGATATTGCGTTCAATGACGATCGAGTTCCCGGTCATCGGGTTGCGGGTGAACAGGACCGCGCTGCGATTGGCATTGGTGGTCTTGGCCCCACCGACGCAATTGGTATCGACTACGGCCTGCAGGTAGCGCGTGCCATAGGGTACCTCACGCACGTCTCTTCCAATGGCCGACTCTGCGTTGCCGGTGGCAGGCTGCGTGAGGTTGGACATATAAAGCGTTACGCCGGGCGGGCTGATCGGGCTGGGACGCATCAAATCATCCTGGAAACACCCTCGGCTGTTTATCACGATCTGATCCCCGGTCAGCAGCATGATGTCGGTCGGATCCGAGCCTTCGAACACCCCGCGCAGGTCCATCCGGTAGATCGTGCCCTGCCGGTGCAGCTCAACTGCTGACAGATCCGCATCCGGGCGCACACCTCCGGAAGCGCGAATGGCGACCGAGAGGTTGCGCGCCTCGGTCGAGGCACCCAGCACGCCCTGACGCCCTCGATCCAGTGCGTCGCCGGGGATGCCTCCGATCTCGACCGAATGGGGTTCAAACACCGCGCCTTTCACGCCGACAGTGACCGAGGCGAAATCGCTGATGCGCGCCGTGACGCGCGGGGTACTGTCGTAGAACTGTGCGGCTACCAGAACCCGGGCCACGTCCCGCTCGACCTGCTCGGTCGTTCTGCCCTGCGCGCGCACCGGCGGCAGGTACGGCAGCTTCAGGTTGCCATCGCGGGACACAACATAGGTGTCGCTGAGAAGCTCATCCCCGTCGATGGTGATCTGCACCATATCATTGCGCGAAAGTTTCTCGCCCAGCAAAGGGCTAAGCGCGGGTTTAGACCATTTGGCAAAGGCGTCTGTGCCCTGATCCCCGGTCGGAGGCATACAGGCGCGCCCGTTCAAGTGTTCCGCTTGCAGCAAGGGCGCATTTGCCCGGCGCCGTGATGGGGCACGGTACTGGGCCTGATAGCTCTCGCCTTTTGCGACGGGTTCGATGTTGCGCGGGGTCTTCATGCTGCTGCAACCCGATAGAGCAATCGCGCTGACGGCCCCTAAAACCAAAACTTTGAAATGTCGTTTCATTTTGAACTCTCCTGAACTGCATCCACAGCTACAGCAGTGTCTCGATGTGTGTCAGACCGGCATCGGGATTGCCGTTTATCCCAATCGGATAGGTCGCTCGCCCGATGGTTCGTCTGGCTGTCCGCCCGCGTCTGGGACAGGGATGTCGCTGCCAATTAGAACTGATCCCAACACTGTTTTTGGACACTTGGCGATATGACTCAGCGATTGGTACATTCCAGTTTCCTGCGGCACCTGTTAGCCTATGCGGTGTCCGAAGTGGCGGCAAAAGCCTCACGTCTTGCGGTGGTCGTGGTTGTGGCCCGCACCCTCAGCCCCGAGGCTATAGGGCTGGCTGCCGCTGCCCTCGCGGCAGGGGATATCCTAAAGGCGCTAACCGAGAACGGCGTGGGGCAGAGGATCATCCAAGCCCCGCAGTCCGAGCTGGAACAGCGCTGCAACACCGCGCATCGTATCTTCTGGGTCTGGTGCGGGGCGCTGTTTTTGCTGCAGGTGACCATCGCCATAGCCCTCTATGCGATAGGGCACCAGACCCTGGCGCTGCTGCTCGCTATTCTGGCCGGAGAGTACCTGTTCATGCCCGCCGGTCTGGTGCAGGCCGCGCTTGCGATGCGTGAGGGCAAGCTCCAAAAGACAGCCGCTGTTGCCGGAGGGCAGGTGGTTGGCGCAAATGCTATAGCCGCGCTACTGGCGCTGCTCTGGGCCTCGCCGCTGGCTTTGGTGCTGCCCCGATTGCTGGCCGCCCCGATTTGGCTGGTCCTGATGCGCCGTCTACGTCCCTGGGCATCAAACGCGAAGCGCGGGTTTGCCGCCCTTCGCCCCTTTGTTGGCTTTGGCTGGGCTGTTA
The DNA here is from genome assembly GCF_040705255.1 of Ruegeria sp. ANG10. Classification (NCBI taxonomy): domain Bacteria; kingdom Pseudomonadati; phylum Pseudomonadota; class Alphaproteobacteria; order Rhodobacterales; family Roseobacteraceae; genus Ruegeria; species Ruegeria sp. ANG10. The sequence goes on along the minus strand of NZ_JBFCVU010000014.1, from coordinate 9,243 downwards.
TGGGGGTTGAGGTTGTCAAAGTTCTGCGTTTGCAGGCCGACAAGCTTGTGGTTGGCGCGATGCTGGGGGCCGAGAGCCTTGGCATCTACTTCATGGCTTTCAACGCTGGGCTCGGCTTGGCGACATCGTTCACGCAGGCCTTTTCAGTCGTTCTTTTCCCACATCTTTGCGCAGCCCCGGATAAAACCAAGGCGCTGCGTCATGGGCTCGGCACGTCCCTCCTGGTGCTGAGCCCGTTGGTTTTGCTGCAAGCCGCGCTTGCACCGATCTACGTGCCGCTGCTGCTGGGTGCTGAGTGGCAGCAGATTTCACCGGTGGTCTCGGTCTTGTGCCTTGCTGCATTGCCCAGCGTCATCTGGTCCGCCGTGGCCGGCTGGCTGCGGTCCGAGAACCGCGCGATCACCGAGCTACGAGTCAGCACGGCCCTTGCATTCGCATTGATCCTCAACACCGCGATCATGGCGCCGTTCGGGCTGATGCCGGTGGCGATGGGATACCTGATGACCAGTGCTGCCCTCATGTTGATCGCCTCTTGGGTTCTGCTGCCTCGGGATCAAAAGACAACAGAGAGGTTCGGCTTCCAATGACCCGCTTTACCATCATCGTGCCGTTTCACACCGATGCGGACACAATTGCTGACACGCTGACCAGCATTCGCGCGCAAAGCTTCACGGAATGGGAGGCGATCTGCGTCGGCGATCGTCCCTCGAAGGCGTGCCTGTCCATTGTGCTGAATCACATTGCCCAAGACCAACGTATCCGGATCGCAAGCAGCCCCTTCGATGGCCCAAGTGCCGCCCGCAACTATGGGGCCGAACTGGCCAAGGGAGACATGCTGGCGTTCTGCGACGCAGACGATCTGTGGCACAAGGACAAGCTGGCGCAGCTGAACGAAGCCTTCCTATCCTCTTCGACGGATGCGGTTTTTGGGCAGATCAGGTTCTTCGCCGATCAGCTCGGAGATTCTCAGACATGCTCGAGGGTTCCTAACGCACCACTGACCATTCAGGACCTGTTGGCTGAGAACCCGGTCTGCACCATGTCCAACCTTTCAATCCGTCGCGAGGTCTTTATCGCCGTTGGCGGGTTGGACGAGAGAACGGTGCATAACGAAGACTTGGAGCTGTTGATCCGCCTCGCAGGCGAAGGGTTCACCATCAAAGGGGTGGATCAATTTCAGGTCTGGTATCGCACCAGCGCCCGGGGCTTGTCCTCGGATTTGGCCGCCATGCGCGCTGGGCGGGCCTACGCGGTCAAAACAGCCGCATCATATGGCGTGTTCCCGTCACGGTCGTCCGAGGCCGTCTATCTGCGCTATCTCGCCCGCCGGGCGTTGCGGTTGGGGCATCAGGGTCAGGCGCTGTCTTACACGCGCAAAGGCTTGAGCCTGCATGCGCGCAGTTTTTTGCTGCCCCTGCGCCGAGGACTGCCTACCGCCGCAGGGGCCGCGCTGGCCCCGATCCTACCGCAAGCGATCAAAAGCGCGTTGTTTTCTTAAGAATTCTGAAGGAGATCACCATGCCCACAGCATCCATCGTCGTACCCGCCTACAATGCCGAAGCAACCTTGGCCGAAACGCTCGCCTCACTGCAGGCGCAGACCTATGACGATTTCGAAATCATCATCGTCGACGATGGATCGCAGGACGCGACCTCCGAGATTGCTCGCGCGCACCAAGGCGACACACGCGTACGACTTGTCGGGCAAGCCAATCGTGGGCTTGCGGGGGCAAGAAATACTGGCATCGCTGCCGCGCGGGGTACATTAATCGGCTTTTGCGACGCCGACGATCTGTGGATGCCCGAGAAGCTGGCGGCTCATGTTCACCATCTCAAGGCCGAACCGGACGTGGGGGTTAGTTACTCCGGCAGTGCCTTGATCGACGAAGCGGGGTGCATGATGGGGATCAAACAAGCACCCCGCCTGAAGAATGTGACCGCAGCACATGTTCTGAACCGCAACCCGATCGGCAACGGATCGGCGGCCGTTATTCGAAAAACAGTGCTGGAGGCTTTGGCCTACCGCCCGAGCTTTGAAACCGAGCGGGATTGGGTCTTCGATGAGACCTTCCGGCAGTCCGAAGATATCGAATGCTGGATGCGGCTGATGTTGAAGACCGATTGGCAGATCGAAGGTGTTCCGGGGCTGCTGACCCACTACCGGATCAATGCAGGCGGGCTTTCGGCGGCTTTAGATCGCCAGTTAGAGGCGTGGGAGAGGATGGTCGCGAAGCTGCGCCCGCTGAACCCTGAATTCTTTGCCCAGCACGAACCCTCGTCCCGTGCTTATCAGCTGCGCTATCTGGCGCGGCGGGCTATCACCAACCTCGATCGGGACAAAGCTTGGGAGTTGTTTGCACGCAGCGTCCAGGAAAGCCTCCGCCCGGTGTTTGAGGAACCTATGAAAACGTTCAGCACTTTCGCCGCAGCCCTTGTGTTGAAAACGATTGGACCCGGCCCGATCACCCGGCTGGGACAAATGAAATCCAAACTGCAATCGATCTGAGAGAGGCGTCATCATGGAACAGAAAAAGATACTCCACCTGGTGGACGACACGACAGCGGGCGGCGTGATGCGGATGCTCGACCATCTTTTGGCGCAATCAGATCTGTCCGAAACGGTCGATCAAAAGGTGTTGAAGGTCAAACGGACTGCATTTTCTTGGGGCAAACTGAATGCGGATGTCATCGTGTCCCACGTCGTACCAAGCTGGAGAAGCTTACCCGCGTTCTCGGCGCTTCGCGCAATGCATCTGGACACTCGACTGGTCCATGTCGAACACAGTTACACCCGGGCATTCACCACTCTGAATGTCCCACACAAACGTCGGTTCTTTGCAATGCTGAGGGTGATCTATTCCTTCTTCGATCAGGTGGTCGCGGTCAGCCATTCGCAGTCGGGCTGGATGAAGGAAAGACGCCTGGCCGCCTCGGAAAAGCTGACCGTCATTCCTCCGCCCGTTGATCTTGAGCAGTTGTCGCGCAACACGATGCCTCCCAAGTCAAAGACCACAATTGGTGCCATCGGGCGGCTCGAGCAGCAGAAAGGCTTCGACATCCTGATCCAAGGCTTTCGGTTAACCCGAACGCCGGGCGCGCGTTTGTTGATCTTTGGCGAAGGCAGTCAGCGTTTATACCTTGAGACACTGGCAGAGGGTGACCCGCGCATAGAATTTCGGGGCCACGCCGAGGACCCTGCAGAGGCCTATCAAGCCGTCGATATCGTTGCGATTCCGTCGCGTTGGGAGGCTTACGGACTTGTGCTGGACGAAGCGCTTGCCGCGAAGCGCAATGTGATCGCCAGTAAAGTTGATGGGTTACGTGACCGTGAAGGAGATACGAGAGTTTCATTCTGCAACCTTGACCCTTATGATTGGCGACTTGCGATCAATAATTTTCTGCTTTCCAACACTATTGAGAAAAGTAGCTGAATCAAAATTTGACACTGGATCTTTTGCGTTTTTGCCGAGCCATTCGCTGCAAAATCAATTGTGATTTCAAAGAAATTGCCTGAGGCCAGCTTTGCGTTTTGTGCGCGAGCCTACTTAGCGCAGTAAATCTTGGTGCCCTCTGTGGACTGCGAGCGGTTATTGCCTTGTGCCAAGTGGACGGCAGCTATGTCCGCAAAGCAGTCGCTCACATCGTATGCAGCGAATGGAGGTACCGAGCCCTTTTTGACCAATGCTGCAAACTGAACGAATGGCGGCTTGAGCTATTTCGTTTAATCGAACGCGTCTTTATAGCCGTCGTACACCCATGCTCGTGTGGCCGAGACGTACAATTCATCATCCACACCGTCAAGGCCGACACGGATCACATCATCCCGTCCGACTTTCCAACAATCATGAACGCCTTCTTGGTCCTTAAAACGACGCATGAGCCCTGCACTGATGTGCTTTACTGTCCAGGCATCATAGAACCTGGCGTAAGCATCGCGATCTGGTTTGGATGCTTGCTTCCAGGTTGCGTGTGCATAACGCAACAAAAAATCGTGCTCGCCTTCAATGTCCGTATAAAAATGAACACCGAGTTCTCTGTCTTCGCGATCAACCCAATTCTGTTTGTACGTCAATGGTCCGGGATCAATGATTGGGAGGGGGTCGAGAACAGACTCGTCATCTGCCATGATAACCGAGACAAGTTGGTTAACGCGTTTGTGAAATGCCAAAGTCGAAGCGGGCCAATCACCCTCGGGCAAGTCGAGGTCCAATCGTGGACCATCAACAAGGTATCCCTGTTTTTTCTTGCGTCTCCAGAACATCGAAATTCTTCCTTTATATCACTCTGCACTTGAGCAGGTCCCAGTGCTTGGCCGCCTTCGCGGCCTTAAGGGCTTTTGCCAGCCTGTCGCTCAAAATCGGGGCCCCGAGAATCGCGGGGTCGAACCAGATGTCAGGCCCGGTCAGCACTTCTTCTGAAAAGACCAAATCCTCGTGACTTACATGGTCGCTATTTTGGATCATGAACAGTTGAGCAGGATTTCCAAGCGGTATGACACCTTCTGATATGTCTGCTTTGAAACAGGGCTTTCCGCTTCCCAAAACCAGATAGAACCAGTCGTCGTCCAGTTTTGTCTTTTGGTCAGGATGGAGAAGATCGACCGGCACCAATCTGGATGCGCCCATATCATGGTCGCGCAGGACTTTTGCAGATGTCGACGACACGACCAGTGCGCCTCCGGCACTCATGATGTGGCGTATGGGTCGTTTGTGGTCGGCCCAACGCTTTACGGCATAGAGCTGCTTCGGAAACTCGTGATCTTCGATGGTTAAATGTTTCTTTTGCCGCGCCATCACAGACCGAAAGGCAATACCAATTTCGTTGTCGAGCGGCGGGTTCACTACGTCCGGATATCCAACGGGTCTATAGCCGCGCTCTGCAGAAGAATTGCGGTATACATTGCTGAGCCAAACCACGTCAGTCATAAACCTGACACTCCAAAAGCGGAAACTCGTCTTCGAGGGAAATTCCCATCAAAGCATTTGCGAGTTGGCGGGAAAAGAAAACCAAACTCGTCGCGACCATAGGCTCCACCCAGATATGAGCGCCCAAACGTGCAGATGAGTTGAGGATGACAGTTCCCTTACCCGATTTCAGCGCCAGATCGTCTATTACATAGCGGCCATGCCTGAACATTTTTGCTGTTGAGATATCCTCGCGCCATGTTCGCTTTTTTTCACCAACATAGATGGCGGAATATGAGCACTCTCCGGGCCCTTCATATTTTAGTGGCCATATGAGTCCTTCCCCGAGATCAAATTGTGAAATGACCTCAGCGACGTCGGGAGACACGACCAACAATGACATGAACGGAAAGATGCGTGGCAATGGCTCGGGAAGGGTCGGTGCGCGATATTTCAAAACTGTCGGAAGGCTGTCGACATCCACTGGCTGTCGTCGAATAATCGCTTCTCCGACTTCCACAAGTGAGTGCTTGCGCGCACCATCCTGATCAAGTGTGAAGTCGCTTGAACTTGGAAAGCTGCTGCCCAATGTGCCCCCAATATACGCTTTGCTCATCTGCTGGTTCCTGTTTTCGGCACTTTCATTCTCACGACGGTCCTAGGCATTGAAATAACTTGAAAAATAATCTCACCTGCACTGGATGCTTTTTGATTTAGGTGAAAATATGGCGTACTGCCGTTGACCGCTGGACATAGGTTGCTCACGCGAGGCAACTTTGTGTGCATCGGGTTGAAAGAAAGGGAATTACTGTTGTTTGGCTTGAAGAAACTTGAGGCGCGCGTTGCTGACTTGGAAACGCGACGAGCCGCCCAGTCGCGCCTATTGGAAGACATGGTCGAACAACTGAAGGCGCTTATCGAAACACAGCCGATGGCAGAGTTGGAGGCGTCGCGCCAGGTGAGCGCACTTGTTGTCGTGCAGTCGAGACTGTTGATCATGCTGCTGAAGAAAGACCTAATCGCCCCCAGCGACATCAATGCCTTTATCGGTGACCTTGAACAACATGCACGGGTCATGCAGGCAAACCCCGAGACCTCGGCCATTGGCTGGATCGTAGCCGATCTGGCGCTCAATATCAGTGGCGAGATTGAACAATCGCCGGATGGCCTGGGGTAGAAACGAAAAAATCTGCCACCATGCGCGAGGCGCTCTATTATTCTTCGAGCTTCAGGGAAGCTAAATTCTCATTGCTGTATCACACTGCACTTTAGCAAATCCCAGTGCTTTGCCGCCTTTTCAGCCTTAAGGGCTTGGGCAAGGCGGTCACTTATGATCGGAGCATCTGTGATCGCCGGATCGAACCAAATGTCAGGCCCGGCCAGCACATCATCTGAAAAAACCAAGTCCCCGTGACTTACATGATCGCTGCCTCGGATCATGAATAGTTGAGCGGGATTTCCAAGCGGACTGATGCCTTCTGATTTTTCTGCTTTGAAACACGGCTTGCCGCTTCCCAGAAACAGATAGAACCAGTCGTCGTCCAGTTTTGTCTTCTGGTCAGGATGAAGAAGATCGACCGGCACCAATCTAGATGCGCCCATATCATGGTCGCGCAGGACTTTTGCAGATGTTGACGACACGACCAGCGCGCCTCCGGCGCTCATGATGTGGCGTTTGGGTCGTTTGTGGTCCGCCCAACGCTTTACCGCATAGAGCTGCTTTGGAAATTCGTGATCTTCAATGGGCAGGTGGTGTGTTTGCCGCTCAATCACCGAGTTGAATGCAAGACCAACACTATGATCGCGCGGTGGCCTCGTGACGTCCGGAAATCCAACCGGCCTGTAGCCGCGCTCGGCCATCGGGTTTCGGTGCATGTTGCAAAGCCAAACCACGTCACTCATCAATCTGACACTCCCAAAACGGCAGCTCATCCGCCAACGACAGATCCATCAATGCTTCAGCCAAGCCCTCTGAGAAAAACGCGAGGACTGTGGAGTGAGATGGCTCAACCCAAAGATCTGCACCTTCAAGTGCTTCAGGACCAAGAACAACCGACCCGTCTCCGCGCTTAAGCGAAAGGCAATCCATTCTGAATTTGCCCTTGTGCCCTGGCCTCTTCGCTGTGGATTTCTCGCGCTGCCAACTTGATTTCTCTTCGCCAACATAGACACCAAAATAGGCGTAACCGCCAGGATCGCTGCACTCTAAGGGCCAGACATGGCCAACACCGAGGTCGAAGCGGGATAGGACCTCCGCGACATCCGGTGCAACGATCAGAAAAACCCCTCGCGCGAAGATTCTCGGCATTGGTTTCGGAAGATCAGGCCCGCTGAATTCAAGCCGTGTCGGCAGATCATTCAGGTCTATCGCTTTGCCCTCTGCAATCGCTCCTGCAACCTGTGCCAACGAGCGCTCATGTTCACCAACCTGGGACAGAATAAAGTTGTCTGAACCCGGAAATGACATGTCCAGGGTGTCCGTAGCATATGCCTTTTTCATTCCTTAAACCCCATGGTCACTCTCAACCGAGCATTCAAAAAGGGGCAGTTCGTCCGCTATAGACAGGTCCATCAATGCCTCAGCTAAGTCCTCTGAGAAAAACGCCAAGGCAGTGGAGTGAGATTGCTCGACCCACAGATCCGCACCTTCAAGCGCTTCAGGGCCAAGAACAACCGAACCTTCCCCGAGCTTTAGCGACAGGGCATCTATCAAAAGTTTGCCATTGAACCCCGGCCTCTTCGCAGTCGACCTCTCGGGGCGCCAGCTTGATTTCCCTTCGCCGATGTAGAGGCCAAAGAACGAATAATCACCCAAGTCACTGCAATCTAGGGGCCAGACATGGCTCGTTCCCAGATTGAAGCGGGAAAAAACCTCGGCCACATCCGGCGCAATGGCCCAGAAACTTCCCATAGGAAAAATTCTCGTCATTGTTTCCGGAAGCTGTGGGGCATCCAGAACAAGTTTTGTGGGCAGATGTTTCAGGTCAATGGATTCACCTTTCAGGATCGCTCGCCCGATCTGTGCTAATGGCACGGCATGTTCCCCGACCTGTTTAAGGCGGAAGGACTCTTCGGTGTGGAGCGGACTGCTTATCGAACTCGCAGCGTAGGCCTTTTTCATTCTTCAAACTCCGGTGACGCAGTAGCAGCCGCGGTCATAGGTCTTCCCAGAGAAAGCGAACAGCGGCCAGAAGCCAATTTGCGCCCCAGGGTTGAGTGTGTCGTTGCTAAAGGTACTTTAAGCAAGGTGAAACCCGGAGCAAGGCGATGATCATTCAATCCGTTGATTTAGAAGCAGCTATTGATGCTGAAGTCCCCGTATTTGAGGAGGCAATTCATGCGGTCTTGTCAGAAGAACTTTGCTTGAGCGGGGTAGGGGTGTTGCGTAGCTTTTGCCTATGACCAATCCTGCCTCTTTCAAGTACTTTAAAACCAGTCCCGAAATCATCCGCCTTGCGGTGATGCTGTACATCCGTTTCCCGCTTTCGCTTCGAAATGTCGAAGATCTGTTGCACGAGCGAGGCATCGACGTGAGCCACGAAACTGTCCGGTATTGGTGGAATAGGTTTGGCCAAATGTTTGCTGCTGAGATCCGAAGAAAGCGAGTTCAGCAATTGAGAGCATACTCCAAATGGAAGTGGCACCTGGACGAGGTATTCGTGAAGGTGAATGGCAAGAGACACTACCTCTGGCGCGCCGTTGATCATGAATGCGAGGTGCTGGAAGCCGTTGTCACCAAACGCCGAAACAAGGCTGCAGCACTGAAATTCCTCAGGAAATTGATGAAGCGACACGGTAAAGCGGAAAACGTCGTCACGGATCGCTTCGCTTCGTATCGGGCCGCGCTCAGAGAGCTTGGTGCTACCGAAAAACAGCAGACGGGCAGGTGGCTCAACAACCGCGTCGAGAATTCACACCTTCCTTTCCGACGACGCGAACGCTCCATGCAACGTTTCAGGCGTATGCGAAGTTTGCAGAAATTCGCCGCTGTTCACTCTTCAGTCTACAACCACTTCAACCAGGAAAGATCGCTAGCCAGCCGAGACACCTTCAAGCTGACGCGCACCGTCGCTCTGAGCGAGTGGCGTCAACTTTGTGCCGGATAAGTTCGCGGATTTGGCGGCAAACTGAGACTGGTTCGAATTCGTCTGACAGCACCGCCACTCATACCTGTCTCACTTCAGTTGTGTTTTCTGACCCGGAATTGTGCCGCAATTCCCGCGCGTTGGAACGCGCGCTTTCAATCAGAGACAGCGCACACCGTACACTCAGATTGCAATTCCTGCTCTAGTCTCAGTAGCGCATTTTGGCGGGGTCGCTTTGGGGCGAATTTCCCTGAT
>NZ_JBFCVU010000013.1:0-128372 GCF_040705255.1 Ruegeria sp. ANG10 | reverse complement strand
CGAAGTTTCTGGGTAGGCCCAATGCTATCCCGGATCCCCCGGAAATGAGCTGGGCATCCTTCAGAGCCTCGCCCCAGGCCAGCAAATCCGCGTCCGAAATCGCATCACCGATCACAAAGCGCTCGTCTGCGTTATGCAACGCATTAGCAATCGCCTCTGACCCTTGCTTCACGGCGTCAATTGATACCAACCCAACCGCTTCTTTGGTCTGATGCTGCAACCAACGCCTTATGTTGGAATCTGTCATTGGAGTAAGGGGGTGATTTTCCATCCCAGACTCGTGCAACAGCTTACCAAGCACAAAAAGATGGCCCTGATAGATCGTTCGCCCAGTTGTCGGAAAGGCCGGACAGAAAACCACCTTTTGCGCGCCCAGTTCGTTGGCCAACGCTGCCGCAACGGGGCCGATGTTTCCCTTAGTCGTGGAATCGAAGGTCGAACAATACTTGAAGATGAATTGACGGCATCCTTGATCCTTAAGCCACCGTAGCGCGCGTAGGCTGTCTGCAACGGCTTCCTCAATAGGTGCAGTGCGGCTCTTAAGTGAGATCACACCCGCTTCGATCTCTTTGTCGGCTAGGGTCGTTGGAATACCTGGAAACTGAGCCGTTCGTAACCCACCTTCCGGCTCAATGCCCTTTGCCAAGGTGTTCGCAATATCACTCGCACCAGTAAAATCGTCCGCTATGACTCCGATTAGCATTGAACCTCCCTCACTGATTGCCTTCGACGCGCCGTCGGATTTCGTGAATCGCTGCCTGTGGACTGGTCAACACTGGAATCTGTACTGCCTTACGGACATCCTCAACGGCGTCAGACATCGAAAACTGAGCTAGAAGAATAACGTCAGCGTCGTCGATACTTGATGCGGTTTCCGCAATCAGGCGATTGTGTTTTTCATCATCACCCGCTTGCTTTGCAGCCAACGCGCCAGAGCAATAGTATGACGTAATCTCCGCATTGCTACCGCGCGCCCTGGCAGCATCTAGAAATTCCTCTTCCATACCTGCCGCAGCTGAAGGAAAAGTATAAATCATTGCGATGCGATCACCATACGAGAAAGCCGCATCAAACATCGCTTCATTCGGCTTCATGACTGGGATGAGCGCCTCGAAATTTGCTCTTTCGATTGCGGCTCCGAATGCTGAGCACGTGAACAGTACACCATCTGCGTCAGCGCCTTCCGCATACCGGCAAAGGTCTACGATGCGGCGGAAAAGATCGGCGGACAATTCGACTTGCTTAGACCTGTCTAAAGACAACCCCTCTTCTAGTATCGAAATGGTTTCCGCTTCCGGCCAGTGCTCGCGTGCCGCAGCTTCGATTGGATCGATCGCAACGCGGGTTGCATGGATCAACGCTAATCTTGGTCGTCTCATAATTGCTCCAGCTCAAGACGGGTGACGCCGCAAAATGCGACGCCACCAGTTGATGTAGGCACGCTTGCCCACCGGGAGATCCAATCACGCCGGGATCGTTTCCTTGGAGACCATTTCGGCCACAAGCGTTCCGAAGGTGTCGGTGTTTATAGTGCCACCAAGGTCGCGGGTGCGCTTTGCAGGATCATCGATGACGGCATCAACTGCATCCGCAATGGCTTGCCCAGCCTCCAAAAGCTTCGGATTTCTTCTCTGCTCGCCGAGCCAAACGAGCATCATAGCGGCGGAGAGGATAAGTGATGTCGGGTTCGCAACGTTTTGCCCCTGGATGTCCGGGGCAGAACCATGCTGTGCTTGTGCGCAGCATAAGCCCGTTTCAGCGTTTGCATTGATCGACCCAGCGAGCCCCAAAGACCCTGACAGTTCAGAGGCAAGGTCCGAGAGAATATCGCCGTAGAAGTTAGTCGCGACGATAACATCATATTCGTGCGGTTTTCGAACCAGCAGCGCTGCAAATGCGTCGACAATCAACTCTTCGGTTTCGACTTCAGGGTAGTCCTTCGCCACCTCGCGGAAACATTCCAGAAACAGGCCGTCGGTCATGAGAAAAGAGTTGGCCTTGTGTATCGCGGCGACTTTCTTCTTCCGTTGCATGGCCAGTTTGAAAGCCTCTCTGCAAATCCGCATTGATCCGTGTCGCGTAATTTTGCGAACCGACAAAGCCATGTCCGGATCGGGCATCATTTCTCCGACGCCTTTGTACATGTTGCGGTCAGGATAGAATCCCTCCGTCGCCTCACGCATGATTACAAGGTCCATCCCGGGCGCTTTGTTCGTTAGAAAGTCACGGCTGCGGGCCGGCCGCACATTCGCATAAAGATCGAGCCCGATACGGAACCCGGCCGAAACGTTGCGACCACCTTCAACGACTGGCGGGTAGTCCATATGGGACTGCGTCCCTAAAATGACCCCATCGAACTCAGTTCGTGCACGTTCCAGCACATCGTCACGCAGAGTGATACCGTGGTTCCTGAGGCTGGTAAAACCGGACTCCTCTTCCTCAAACGTCAATCCCAGGTCGTACTTCCTGTTTGCGGCCTCAACGACTTCCAAAGTCGCCGCCATGATTTCAGGTCCGATGCCATCGCAGGGCAGTGTCATGATACGCATCTGTTGTCTCCTTGTTGGCCTAAGCCAGTCATTCTTGAAATCCGGTGGGTTTAATCCCCCACCGATGCCTCTTCGTCATGGCGCTGCGCATCCATGCGGTCCTTCACCCGACGGCCGACAAACATGGGCAATACGAAACCTGCGATTGCGATGAGCCAAAGGATTATTGCGAGGGGACTTCCCACCAGCGCCAACCAATCCCCGTCCGAAATCGTCATTGCGCGGCGAAGGTTCACTTCCATCTGGTTGCCAAGAAGGATGCCCAAGATGACCGGCACCAGCGGCACATCAAGTTTGCGCAGAAGCCAGCCTGCAAAGCCGAAGCCAACCATTAGCATTACATCGAAGGTGGAGCCCGTTATCGAGTAAATCCCAACGAACGAGATCATTGCAACGACAGGCATCAGAATGCGCGTCGGCACCAGCAACACGCGCGTGAACAATCCGACCAACGGAACGTTCATCAAGAGCAGAATGATGTTGCCGATGAACAAGGCCGCGATCAGCCCCCAAACCACATCCGGATTCTTTGTGAAGAGCAGTGGTCCCGGGGTAATGTTAAGTTGCAGCAAAACAGCCAACAGAACGGCGGTAGTCCCCGAGCCCGGTACACCCAACGAAAGCATCGGCACCAACGCGCCTCCAGCGGCCGCGTTGTTGCCTGCCTCCGGAGCTGCAACACCGCGTGGATCGCCCTTTCCAAAGGATTTCCCATCGCGGTCGACGCTTTGTTTCTCCAGTGAGTACGCAAGGAATGACCCCAGCGATGCTCCGGCACCTGGCAAGACGCCTGAGAAGAAACCAAGACCAGTGCCGCGAGCGATTGAAGGCATGCAACGCTTGATCATGCCGAAGTCTGGCAATATGCGCCCAACTTTCGTCGCGCCAGCTGATCCAACGGCACCGCCGCGGTGATGTTCGAGAAAAATCAACACTTCACTCAGTGCGAACAATCCAACGATAGCGATCAAGAAGTCGATGCCATCGAAGAGGTGGATTTCACCAAAGGTGAAGCGCTGCGACCCTGTTTGGCTATCACTGCCAATCATCGCGATACCCAGCCCTAGTGCAGCTGCGAAAGCAGATTTGGCTTGGTTCGTAGAGGACACACCACCCAGTGTCGCAAATGCGACTGTAAAGAGGACAAAGTACTCAGCTGGTCCGAAAAGCAGCGCGATTTTGACCAACTGTGGCGCCAAAATCACCAGGCCAATTGTTGCGACAAACGCCCCAAAGAAAGATGCGATGCCACCTAAAGACAAGGCTTCGCCGGCCTGGCCGTTCTTTGCCATCGGATATCCATCGAGGCACGTCATCATCGCGGGTTCATCGCCCGGGATGTTTAGCAAGATCGAACTAATTCGACCTCCGTACATGGCGCCGTAGTAGACACTTGTAAGCAGGATGAGAGATGGGATAGGCCCAAGCCCGAGCGAGAAGGCAATCGGAATGAGGATAGCAACCCCATTTGCCGGGCCCAAGCCAGGCAATGCTCCCATCAAAGTGCCGAGGAAGCATCCAACGACAGCAAGGAACAGATTTTGCGGTGACAACGCAACCGAGAATCCATCAACAAGAAGTGCAAGCGTTTCCATGGCGACCCCTCAGAACCCCAATGGTCCTTCGGCCAAAGCAAGGCCTAGGATTAGGTGAAAAACGACGTAGATACCGATGGCTGTCAGCAGGCCTACTACGGGCGACCAAAGCGGAGTGGTTCCCAGTCGCCAGGTTAGGTAGGCAGTTGCAAAGGTTGTCGCGATAACAAACCCAATCTCGGAAAGAGACCATGCGTATAAAAACATCACAGCAGTGGCGAACAATATCTCGGCAAAGTCGCGCAACCCTGGCCACTTAGGCTCTTCATCCGGGCGGATTATGAAGTAGAGCGACGTAAGGCCTAACACGGTGCCCACGATGTAAGGAAAGGCGCGCGGACCCACGACATCGACCATGAAACTGTCTTTGATGATCGATGCTGCCCAAATATAGAATATTGCAAGGGCCAGTCCGAAACCGCCGAAGATGCGGTCACTCATAGTTTCCTCCCAGATTTCCGGAACTTCTTTTAGGTGCCCAACCGGATGCGACCGGTTGGGCACGCATGACACTTATTGGATGATACCGATCTCTTTCGAGAGCTTGGTCACGTCCGCAATACTGCCCTCAACAAAGGTGTACATGTCGTCGCCAAAGTTGTTGAACGGCTCAATGGCAGCTGCTTCTAGCTCTGCCTGGAAGCCAGGATCCTCGGTCAGCGTAATGATCGCGTTCTTCCAGAACTCTTTAGCTTCGTCAGTTGCACCGGCCGGCATGTAAAGGCCGCGCCAGTTCGCGCCAACGACGTCGAAGCCTTCCTCTTTTGCAGTAGGAATATCTGGATAGTTCTTCAGACGTTCAGGAGCCAGGATCGAGATTACGCGGATGTCACCCGACTCCAGAAAGCCCAGCATCTCGGAGAAGTCTCCAGAAAGCGCCTCGACCGAACCAGAAAGCAGACCAGTCATGGCTTCACCGCCACCATCGAAGGATACATATTTCATCTGGGTTACATCTTCGAGGCCAGCTTCGCGGGCGACCAACATGGGCTTGATGTGGTCAAAACTGCCCACAGACGAACCACCCGCGATCCCAACTGATTTTGGATCAGCGACAATGTCCTCCATCATTTGAGACAGAGAGGTGTACTTGGAGTCTGCGGGAACAGCGATGGCGCCATATTCGGCTCCGAAAGTGGCAAGAAAGTGCACGTCATCCTGTTGGGCGCCTTCGTAAATGCCCTGCGCAATTCGAGCGCTGGTACTCATAGAAGCCGCAACGATAAGGTTGTTGTCTTCGTTGCGCTCCTTCGTGACATGCGCGAACGCGACTCCGCCACCCCCACCGCTCATATTGGTAACCTGCATCGAATCCTCGATGATCCCGAGATCGAAGAGATACTTCGCCGTTGTACGACAGATGAAGTCCCATCCACCACCGGGATTTGAGGGTGCAATGCATTGCGGGCTTTCAGCTTTGAATTCGGCGGACGCGCCAGTCACGCCGGCAACGGCTGCCGCAGCAGCAATGACACCGATGCGAGTAAATTTCATGAACACGGGTAATCCTCCCCAGTTTTCCAAGTGTTTTTCAGCGCGAATCCCGCACTGGCTATTTTGATTGCATATTGGTGCGCAAAAAGCCAATTTTATTTTGCTTTTTTTAATCGAAAAAACCAAAATAGTTGAACTTGCTATTCCCCGATACCTTTCAAGTATATGTTTTATTAAGTGTTTTCGAAGGATCGACACTCACCTTAAATGAAAGAACTTCGGTCGAACGGTCATAAATCCAATCCAATTTACGCAAACATCACCTTCTCAGCAGTGCTAAACCCGCCTCTCTTTGGCTTTTTACATATAGAAAACCTAAAATTTGGCTGTATGTTAGCTGTCAGATGCAATCTACGTAGGTGAGAGTGGCAAGAGGAGTCAGGCGTACCAATGCGAGCCAGCGAATTGTCAAAGAAGATATCGAACCGTCTTTTGCATGATATCGTTGCGGGTACACTTGAAGGTGGCCAGCATATAAGCGCTCAGCAAGTCGCCGACAGGTATGGCGTATCCAGAACCCCAGTGCGCGAGGCGCTGGTATCCTTAGAGGAAAAAGATGTTCTCATCCGCCTGGAAAACCGCGGGTACTTTGTGGCCGACAAGTTGCCTCCAGCCATCAAAGAAAACCTGGATACTGTCGACCCAAGCGAGCTAGACGAATACCAACTGCTTGCAAACGATTGGCTAACAAATGAAATTCCAGAAGAAGTTACCGAGCAGTTCTTAAAGCAGAAGTACGGCTGGACTAAAGCTAAGGTCGGAGAACTGTTGATCCGCGCTTCTCGAGAAGGTTGGGCTGAACGCAAAGAAGGCTACGGCTGGCGGTTTCTTCCAGTGGCAAAAACACCCGAGGCATTTGATGAGATTTACAGGTTCAGAATGGCGATAGAGCCAGCCGCCATGCTGGAGCCCTCGTTTGAACTCGATCACAAAGTCCTGGATGAACAGCGGCGCATTCAGCAGGGAATGCTTGATATGGATATGGACGCCGTTAATGGAGAAGCGCTGCTAGAAAGTGGGGCTTTATTCCATGAGGAACTCATCAAGTTGTCCGGAAACCCGTTCTTTCTCATGGCACTCCAACGCGTGAATAGAATGCGACGCCTCATGGAGTATCGAGCCGAAGTGAACCATCAACGATTGATAGAACAATGTACTGAGCATCTTGAGATCCTTACACTTCTGGAATCCGGCAATACCGTGGATGCCTCCTACAGAATGCGGCAACATTTGAGTGGCGCACTTAAGCGTAAGTCTCCGCTGGCATGGAGTTGGGCTACGGACACTTCAACACCGAGGAAATCAACACCATGAGCAATGGGAGCGACGGTCCAAACGGCCGCAACCGAGTCGCGCTTGTGGCGCATGATCAGATGAAAGACACAATGGTCGAGTGGGCCAAATCCCATAAAACCGCATTGAGCAAGATGGAGCTTTTTGGGACTGGCACGACCGGCGGGCGAATTGCGGATGAAGTCGGCGTGCCTATCAAGCGTCTCAAAAGTGGTCCGCTGGGAGGCGACGCTCAAATCGGCGCTATGATTGCCGAAGGGAAGCTCGACACACTGATCTTTTTCATTGATCCACTATCAGCGTTGCCACACGACGTCGACGTAAAATCACTTCTTCGACTGGCTACGCTGTACAACACTGTTCTGGCTATCAATGAAGCGACTGCCTCGAAGGTCATCAGCGAGGTTTAGTCCAAACGAAGCGACTGCTCCACTAAGAACTATGATTGCTTTGGGCTGGACGCTGACGTTTGCCTGAATATCGCGAGCGATTGCTATACGGACAAGCCGGAATTGCTCGAATGTCCGCTGGTGAGCTTGATGATGGGCCGAATGGATGGCGACTTCAATCTAACCGCCATCCACCTGCTTCGAAGTCGATTAGAAGGAGAGCTGGTAGTAGGCTGACAGCAACACCGCGAAAATCACAAGTTCGACGACCAACGGGGGCAGAACAGCCTTGTCAAATCCGTCCGCCAGTATTCCGACAATACGCCCGACAGCAACAACCGCCATCAGGATCGCGACAGCCAGATAGCCCAGTGTCTGCCCGGTGGTCAGACCGAGCACTAGCAAAGCCACTGAGGCCAGAAACAACCCGCCAATCACCGAACGGATCGTGCTAAGTCCGGCGGTGCCGACCGGCTCGATGGCAAAGTTGGCTACCATGCGCCGAGGTGCAAACATCGACATGATACCGAGACCAGATAGCATGAGGGTTGCGAGGATAACGAAGATGTTCAGTGTGGTTTCCATTTGGTTTCTCCTTTGAATTAGGCGAACCGGCGTAATGCTTGGTTCGCGTTGTCCTGAGTGGTGATGTCTGACAGAGCCCCATCGATGCTGGCTTGATCCACGACTGGCCCGGTGGGATAGCCGGTTTGACTGGCATAGAAGTGGCCGGTTTTGAATTCCGGGTTCAGCAAGCCGTCCAGATACCGTTTTGCCCCGGCTTCAACGCTGTGCATCATGCCGAACAGGGGCATCAGCACGCCGCCGACATGTTTGAACACGATGCGTTTCATAAGCGGCAGGTCGTCAAAGCCAGCAGTTCCTGCGGTGCCTCCGGGGCTCATGGTGACAAAGCGAATATGGGGATGCTGACGCGCCATCGCCCCCATCCACAGGGTCGCGGTGAGCTTGGCATAGCCGTAGGTCTGCATCGGGTCGCCGTCGGGGCCGAACTTGCTGCCGTCAGCGATTGATTTGAACTCGTCCACTGTTCCATTGGACAGGTCGGGGCGTTGCATCCCCATCTTGGGAATACCACGAGCAGCCTCGGACCCGGCATAGAGGATAGTGGACGTCACCAACTGATGTTCCAGCAACGCGTCTACCAACACCACATGGCCCAGAACGTTTGTTGCGAAGATGTTGGTCACGCCATCGCTGGTGAGGCTGTTTGGGTTCTGCCCGCCCGTTCCACCCGCATTCAGGATTACAGCGTCAATCGGGGTGGAAAGTTCGGCCACAGCGGCGCGAACCGAAGCCGGATCGGTGACATCCATCAGCACGATTTCAAAGATCTTGCGTCCGGTTTCATGCTCTAGTGCCGCTTTTGCAGCGTTGGCTTTGGTTGGGTTGCGGCAGGCCAGATAGACCTTGGAAATCCCTTTCTGAAGCGCAAGCTGCCGGGCCGCCTCGCGGCCCAGTCCGGCGTTTGCGCCGGTAATCAATACGGATTGTATCTGGTTCATCGGGTAGGGTCCTTGGGTTTGCGTTTGATAAGCCCAAGGTAAACCGGTCAATAAATGATCTGTAGATAGGCATTTCTGGACATACTGCTTCAAAAATGAAACACAAGATGTATGTCGATCAAGGAAAGCCATTCCCTGAACTGGGACGATCTGAAGTACTTTCTGGCTGTTGCCCGCACCGGAACATTGCGGGGCGGCGCTGATAGCATTCAGGTCAACCACACGACCCTGACCCGGCGACTTTCGGTTATGGAGGAACGGGTTGGGAGTCGCCTCTTTGATCGCTCCAGGCAAGGTCTGGTTCTGACACAGCTTGGCGAAGATCTGATGCCTCATGCCGAACGTGTAGAAGTTGAAATGACCGCTGCGTCTCGCGTCATTGTTGGCAGGGATGCGCAACCCTCGGGCACAGTCTACGTTACGCTGCCCCATGGGCTGGCGATGACCTCGCTAATGGATGATTTCGCCGCCTTCGCTGATCTCTACCCAGACATTACGCTAAACATGAACTTCACAAACGACATCCGGGATTTGACACGGCGCGAAGCGGATGTCTCGCTGCGCATTGCCAATGACGTGACTGATGACGTGGTGGGCAGAAAACTGGTTCAAATGTCCCAGGCCGCCTATTGCACCAGAGAGTACGCCGAGAAGATCAGCGACAACGGCGGAGAAGGACTTCATTTTATCGGTTGGCATGAGCCAGAAGAGGCAATTACGGCCAAATGGATCAAAGACAGCTACTACCCTAAAGCTCAACTCAGGCACCGTGTTTCAGAACTTGTGCCCTTGATCACACTGGCTGCCTCCGGTCTCGGCATGGCCTATCTTGCGTGCAATCTTGGCGACCGCCATCCTGATCTGATCCGCGCGCCCTTCCAAAAGCCGATTCCGTACAGGAGCATCTGGCTTTTGCTGCATCGCGATCTTCGGAACACCGCACGGGTCCGGCTATTTGTTGATTTTCTAGCTGAACAGATAAAGTCAAGGCGTAACGAGTTCTGGGTCTCGGGAACAGCGCGCTCAAATAACGGTCATTCGCAGCATCTCAACAAATGAGCAGGTTGCGTTCCAACTCGGTCATTCGCTGCATTTGGTGTGAACGACCACTATGCGGAGATAGCGTTGAAAAAGTCAGTTATTGGCGAAAGTCAGTGGAAAAGCAGGCCATTGAACGACGCCACGAGATTTCGGCCAAGGGGGTCGGTCAAATCATCAATGCGGCGCTGTATGTGGCGCTCATGACCAGTTGAGCGCAATCCGACACGACTTTTCTCATGTTCTGAATTTTTGCGGAAAACTGAGAGCCAGGAAATTTTGACTTTTTCAACACTATCCGGACAAAGCTCCCGTTCGCTAAGGTAGCTCCGAGGTCCGCTCTTCTCTCGAAAGTCAGCCTCAAACATCTCTGATCAGTAGTTTCTGTGCGTCACCCCATTGCCTTGGCGAATACCCTGTAGGTGCGCGCATAGTACTTCGCGCACCTACAGAGACTTAGAAATCCAGATTCTCGACGCTCAGCGCGTTTTGTTGGATGAATTCACGGCGCGGCTCCACCACGTCGCCCATCAGCTTGGTGAACAGGTCATCTGCCTCGACCATATCGTCCACCCGCACCTGCAGCAGAGTCCGTGCGTCCGGGTCCAGCGTGGTTTCCCATAGCTGGTCGGGGTTCATCTCTCCGAGCCCTTTGTAGCGTTGCAGCGACAGACCCTTTTCACCCTCTTCCAGAATGGCGCGCAACAAGTCCAGCGGTCCGTGGATCACCTGGCTGCGGTCGCGACGGATCAAGGTCGCGGGGGTGTTGTAGATCTCTTGCAGGCTTTGGGTAAAGCTGCCGGTTTTGCGGGCCTCGCCCGAGCGCAGCATGGGGCCGTCCAGCGTGCGGACCTCTTCAACACCGCGCAGGATACGGGCCAGACGGATGCCGTGATCCTGCGTGATCCGACCTTGCCAGCCGCGTTCGTATTCCAGCGCGATCAGGTCCAAACGGGCCGCAACTTTGTCGGCCACGCCTTGCAGGTCAGCATCCACAGCACCCGGCACAAAGGCACCGGCGACGGCGGCCTGCTCCAGAATGTGGCGCGGATAATGGGTTGGGAATGCGTCCAATACGCGTTTCAACTGCCGCGCCTCATCGACCACACGGGTCAAGTCCTGCCCGATGATCTCTTCACCCGAGCCCAGTTTCAGCACGGCCCCTTCAACGCCCTGATTGATCAGGTAATCATCCAACGCAGCCTGGTCTTTCAGGTAAACCTCTGATTTACCGCGTGAAACTTTATAAAGCGGCGGCTGCGCGATATAGAGGTATCCGCCTTCGATCAGTTCCGGCATCTGCCGATAGAAGAAGGTCAGCAACAGCGTCCGGATATGCGCGCCGTCAACATCCGCATCGGTCATGATGACGATCTTGTGGTAGCGCAACTTTTCGATGTTGAACTCATCGCGGCCAATACCGGTGCCCAGCGCCATGACAAGGTTGCCGATTTCCTGCGAAGACAGCATCCGATCAAACCGCGCCCGTTCCACGTTCAGGATTTTCCCGCGCAGCGGCAATACCGCCTGCGTCAGACGATCCCGCCCGGTTTGCGCCGATCCGCCGGCCGAGTCCCCCTCGACCAGGAAAACTTCGGTCTTGGATGGGTCTTTCTCGGAACAGTCCTTCAGCTTGCCGGCCAGATAGTTCACATCCATTGCCGTCTTGCGGCGGGTCAGTTCGCGGGCCTTGCGGGCGGCCTCACGGGCCAGAGCGGCCTCGATGATCTTGCCAACGATGGTTTTGGCCTCATTCGGGTTCTCTTCGAACCACTCGGCCAGCTTTTCGTTCATCAGACCTTCAACCGCTGGGCGCACCTCGGACGACACCAGCTTGTCCTTGGTCTGGGACGAGAACTTCGGATCGGGCACTTTGACGGACAACACACAGGTCAGACCTTCGCGCGCGTCATCGCCGGTAAAGCTGACCTTTTCCTTTTTCGCGATCCCGCTGGATTGCGCATAGTTGTTGATCGTACGGGTCAACGCGCCCCGGAAACCGGCAACATGGGTGCCGCCATCGCGCTGTGGAATGTTGTTGGTGAAGGGCAGGACCGTCTCGTGATAGCTGTCATTCCACCACATAGCGATTTCCACGCCGATATCGTCGCGTTCGCCCTTGATATAAATGGGCTCTGGCATCGCCGCCGATTTCGAGCGGTCCAGATATTTGACGAACTCCTTAACGCCACCCTCATAGAACAGCTCGGTTTCCAACCGCTCCGCCGGGCGCTCGTCGATCAGGATGATGCGCACGCCCGAGTTCAGGAAGGCCAGCTCGCGCAGGCGTTTTTCCAGCGTTTCAAACGAGTATTCCAGATTCGAGAACGTGTCGGTCGAGGCCAGGAACCGCACCTCAGTTCCGGTGCGGTCGCCACACTCCTCGACTACTTTCAGGTGCTCGACCGTTTCGCCGCCTTCGAACCGGGCGACATGCTCTTTGCCATTTCGCCAGACACGCAGTTCCAGCCAATTGGACAGGGCATTCACAACCGAAACGCCCACACCGTGCAGACCACCCGACACCTTGTACGAGTTGCTGTCAAACTTACCGCCCGCGTGCAGCTGCGTCATGATGACCTCAGCCGCCGAGACACCTTCTTCGGGGTGAATATCCACCGGAATACCACGCCCGTTGTCGCTGACCGAAACGCTGGAATCGGCGTGAATTTTCACTGTCACATGGTCGGCATGACCGGCCAGCGCCTCGTCAATTCCATTGTCGACAACCTCATAGACCATGTGGTGTAAACCCGAGCCATCGTCCGTGTCGCCGATATACATGCCCGGACGTTTGCGAACAGCCTCTAAGCCTTTGAGAACTTTGATGGAATCAGCGCCGTATTCCTGTGGCGTCTGTGCGTCTTCGGACATTCAGTCAGTACCTATATTATTTTGGTAACTTATACGTTTTCTGGTGGGGAATGTCACGCGCTCCCCCAAGATTTTGTGGTTCGAGTGGCCTTGATTTGCGGATCAAAGCCGATCGAGGTCGGCCGCGATATCTGCAGCAATTTCCGCTGCGTTCACATCGTCCCGCTCGGCCGACAATCGCAGGCCCAGAAGGTCGGATTGATACCGCGCCGCAAGACGCACCGGGTCATGTTCCGCACCGATTTCACCGGCCTTTTGCGCGCGGCGAAACAGGTCTGCAAAACAGGTCTTCATTGCAATCATGTGGGTGCGGGCCTGGCCCGCCAGTTCATGACCGCGCGCCTGCAATTCGGCATAGGTTTTGGACAGCATACAGGCTTTGGTCGGCAACTCGGACGCCTCGACCACCAGACGTGGCTGGGCCTTGAGCGCCTCTAACGGGCCCAAGTCCTGCGCCAAGGCCATCATATTGGCGACGCCATCCTGCGCATAGCGTTCCATTGCCAGCGCATAAAGCGCATCCTTCGAGCCAAACGCTGCATAAAAGCTGCCTGGCTTCAACTTCAACTCACGCTCTAAGTCCTTCAACGATGTTCCGGCCCAACCGTGACGCCAGAATATATCTCGGGCCTGTGCGATCAGGGTATCTCGGTTATAGGCAGGTTTACGGGGCATCATCCTCACCAATTCTTGAACGGTTGCTCAAATATATACTTGAGCGAACGCTCAAGAAAGGCTATTTCGGACTCAGCCGCCAGAAAAAAGGAGTTCCCACATGGCCAACTTCCCTTCACACGACCTCGAATCCGCCCCTGAAGGTTCCAAACCCCTGCTGGAGAAATCTCAGGCTGCGTTTGGCCGCCTGCCCGGTTTGCACAAAGTAATGGCCGAAAGCCCCCAGCATTTGGAAGGCTATCAGGTGCTGCACCATCTGTTCGTGCAGACAGATTTCGACAATGACGAAAAAACTGTCGTCTGGCAGACCATCAACGTGGAAAACGAATGCCACTACTGCGTGCCAGCGCATACCGGCATTGCCAAGATGATGAAGGTCTCGGACGAGATCACCGAGGCCCTGCGCAACGAAACTCCGCTGCCCAATGCCAAGCTTGAGGCGCTGCGCACCTTCACCCTGCAAATGATGGAAACCCGGGGCAACCCGTCCGAGGAACAGCTGCAGGCGTTCTTTGATGCAGGCTACTCACACCGCGCTGTTTTGGACGTGGTGCTGGGTCTGGCGCAGAAAACCATGTCGAACTACGTCAACCACATGGCACAAACGCCGGTTGACGAAGTCATGCGTGGCTTCCTGTGGGAGCGCAAAGTCAACGAACCCGCCTAAGCGGATACGACCGAGCCCTCAAAGCTATCACTCACGATCAACGTCTGGGCTCGGTCACCCAGTTCCGCAAACAGCTCAGGCCCGGTGCCCGTCATCCAGGCTTGAGCGCCCAGCGCGCAAATCTCATCATACAGCGCTGCCCGCCGCCCCGCATCCAGATGGGCCGCCACTTCATCCAGCAACACGATCGGAGGCGCGCCAACCATCCCGGCCAGTGCCCGCGCGTTTGACAAGATCAGCGACACCAACAGCGCCTTTTGCTCTCCGGTCGAGCAATCCTTGGCTGGCACACCTTTGGCCGCAAACACGCCATAGAGGTCCGACCGATGCGGCCCGACCAAGGTCCGCCCTGCCGCCAAATCGCGGAAACGGCTTTCATTCAAGGCCTCGCGTAAATCCTCCACTGTCTCGGGCATGGCACCTTCGGTCTGTACCAATTCCAGATCAGCCGAGGGAAACGCCGTTTCTGCCTGGTCCTGCGCCCTGCACAGATGTTCCAACGCGGCCAGCCGCGCGGTGTGTATTCTGTGGCCGGTCTCGGCCAATTGCCCCTCAAGCGCGGCATACCAATGGGCGTCGCGCACCTGCTCTTTCAGCAGGCGGTTGCGTTCTCGCATGGATTTTTCGTAGGTCAGTGAGGCCTCGGCATGGGCGGGATCGAAACTCAGCGCGATGCGATCCAGAAACCGCCGACGCCCCTCGGCCCCTTCAATCCATAACCGGTCCATCGAAGGGATCAGCCAGACCACACGCGCCAGTTTGCCCAGATCAATTTGGCTTGAAGCTTTACCATCAATCCGAACCTGACGCGCCGCGCCGCTTTCGGACCAGGTCTCGATCTCGTAATTCTGACCCTGAACCTGCAACAAACCGGACAGCTTCCACCCCAGCGCTTCGGGTCGACGTGTCATCTCAGCCGCGCTGGCCCGGCGCATCCCACGCCCGGGGGAAAACAGCGACACCGCCTCAAGGATGTTGGTTTTACCGGCCCCGTTCGGCCCGTGAATCGCTACCGGTCGCCCATCCAAGGACAACCGCGCCAGCTTGTGGGACCGGAAATGTGAGACCGTAAGTTCGGTCAGGGCCAAACTCATGACCCTTTCCTTTCGTTAGGAACCACCCCGCAGGGTCGATCAGACGCGCATCGGCATGACAACATAGACCGCGCTTTGGTCATTACCTTCCCGCATCAGGGTTGGATCACCTGCCGAGTTGAACAGGAACACAGCGTTTTCACGATCCACCTGGCTGGCGATCTCAAGCAGGTATTTGGCGTTAAAGCCAATCTCCAATCGTTCGTCGCCATAGGCCACGGCCAGTTCTTCTTCGGCGGCACCACTGTCGGGGGCGTTGACCGACAAGACCAGCTTGTCCGCATCCAGTTGCAATTTGACAGCGCGCGAGCGTTCCGAAGACACGGTCGCCACCCGATCCACAGCTTGGGCGAATTCAGCCGCGTCCACTTCCAGCTGGCGCGTATTGCCCTGCGGAATCACACGGGTGTAGTCGGGGAAAGTGCCGTCGATCACTTTCGAGGTCAGCGTGATATCGGGTGTTGCGAAACGCACCTTGGTTTCGCTGACCGAGACGGCGATACCCATCTCATCATCGTCCAGCAACTTGCGCAGCTCACCCACCGTCTTGCGCGGAACGATCACGCCCGGCATGTCGGCGGCTCCGTCTGGCAAATCGGCATCGATGCGGGCCAGACGGTGGCCATCTGTGGCCACGCAGCGCAACACCTTGCCGCCTTCGGACCCGTCGGCCACGTGCATATAGACGCCGTTCAGATAATAGCGGGTTTCTTCGGTCGAGATGGCGAATTTCGATTTGTCGAACAGCCGCCGCAGCAGTGCTGCCGAAGCGGTGAAGTTCGACTGATACTCCGACGACGCCATCACCGGGAAATCCTCTTTCGGCAGCGTCGCCAGCGAGAAGTTAGACCGGCCCGCTTCAACCGTCAGACGACCAGCCGCACTGTCAGCGGTCAGTGTCACCAACGCCCCATCCGGCAGTTTCCGCACGATCTCGTGCAGGGTTGTCGCTGCGACGGTTGTGGCGCCCGCTTTTTCGACCTGCGCCGGGGCTTTGTCGACCACCTCGATATCCAGATCGGTGGCGCGGAACATTGCCTGATCGCCTTCGGCCTCGATCAGCACATTGGCCAGTATGGGAATGGTGTTCCGGCGTTCTACAACAGATTGGGCCTGCGAAACGGCCTTGAGAAGGGTGCCGCGTTCGATGCTGATCTTCATACCCTCAATTCCTCTGACTTGCGTGCCGAAAACAGGCGGGACTGGCACGTTAGCGGTTCCACCCTGAGGCACAAGGATTTTTTATGGTTTTCTGGGTCGGAACGGCCAAAGGGTCAAGGGGCGCGTGGCCGCGTGGGCACAGTTCCTATTCAACCGTGGATTTAAGCGCACAAGAAAACGCCCCGGGCGTGAGGGTCCGGGGCGTTTTCTTGAATTGATGGGATGACCCTTAGGCTTCCAGCGACCGGCGCAGCATTTCCACGTCTTCGGCGATCTGGCCGTCGGTGACTTTCAATTCTTCAATGCGTTTGACGCCGTGCATGACGGTGGTGTGATCGCGTCCACCAAAGCGACGCCCAATCTCGGGCAGGGACCGGCTGGTCAATTGTTTGCACAGGTACATCGCCACCTGACGCGGACGCGCATAAGACCGCAGGCGTTTGGGGCCGATGATGTCGGACAGGCGGATGTTGTAATAGTCCGAAACTTTGCGTTGAATCTCTTCGACGGTGATCTTGCGCTCGGACGCCCGCAGCACATCCGCCAGACAATCCTGAGTCAACTCCATGTCGATCTCACGCCCCACCAGCGAGGCAAAAGCGAACAGACGGGTCAGGGCACCCTCCAGCACGCGCACGTTGGTCGAGATACGATGGGCCAGAAACTCCAGCACGCCATCGGCGATGGTCAGATCGGGATAGGTGCTGCTGTATTGCTGCACCTTGTTCTGCAAGATGCCCAGTCGCAGTTCGTAATCGGTGGGGTGTAAGTCGACAACCAGACCGCATTGCAGGCGCGATTTCACGCGATCTTCCAGATCCTTGATCTCACCCGGGGCGCGGTCAGCGGAAATGATGATCTGCTTGTTCTGATCAACCAGCGCATTGAATGTGTGAAAGAATTCTTCCTGAGTCGAATCTTTGCCAGCGATGAACTGCACGTCATCCACCATCAACACGTCGACCGAGCGGAACAGATGTTTGAAATCCATCATCCGACGTTCACGCAGGGCCTGCACAAAGCGGTACATGAATTGTTCCGCCGACAGATACAGCACGTTCAACTCGGGGCGTTTGGTTTTCAGCTCCCACGCGATGGCATGCATTAGGTGCGTCTTACCAAGACCAACACCGCCATACAGAACCAGCGGGTTGAACGTGACGGGGCCACCTTCGGAGACACGGCGCGCGGCGGCATGGGCCAGTTCGTTGGGTTTGCCGACCACAAAACTGTCAAAAGTGAAACGGGCATCCAGCGGTGCAGCCTGAAGGGATTCGAGCGCATCATTCGCGGGCTCGGCCCGCTGTGACAGGGACTGCGGTTGAGGCGCGTCCTGAACAACGGACGGCGCAGCTTCTACATCACCCGACGGACGCACCGGCGAATTGGCCGCGACGCGAAACGCCAATCGCTGAACCGATTCCCCTGCGGTGTTCATCTCGTACAGAATCAAGTCCGCAAAGTTTTGACTAACATAATTGCCCATGAAGTTGGTCGGAACCGAGAACGTGGCCACGCCATCCTGCAGCTCTTGGAATTCAAGAGGCTCGATCCAGGTGGTATAGTTGTTCTTGCCGATCGCCTTGAGCAGTTTGTTACGCAGTTGTCCCCATTTCTCTTGTGTCATCAAGCGCCTCACGCATCCCATTCTTTATTGGCCTGTCGGCCTTATTAATCTAGCCCGGTTGCCCGGTTCTTAAGCATTCACACGCAATAGGATACCCATCGCCAAACCACATGGGTCTGGCGGGACTGTCCCGAAAGTTTGCACGGCCCAGCAATCAGGCACCCATAATCCGGGCGCCCCGTAACCGGGTTGCGCTTCGCAATCAAATTTTTAGACAGGGCTCAGATCTTCGGTTACCCCAAGACCTTTAGCAGATCAGCAAATCAGCCGTGACCGATTGCCAACATTCGTTTCGTGACCGTCCTGATGCCCGTCAGTCAGATCGCCGAAACAGCCTGTCCCCCCAAGCGAGTGAATCGCTGTACCAGTGGTAGCAAGAGGCCAAGGCGTACGGCAACGAAACTCTGATATTGACTCGGGTCTTTTGCAGAAAGAATCTCTCGGTTTTGTGAAGACGCGACTTTCCGGCAACAGCAACAAAAAGGCGCCACGCATTGTGACGCCTTTGAGAACAATTCGACCTTGCTTTGTTGACCCAAGGTCAACCCGAGCGATTAGCCCAGTGCTTTTACGCGGGCCGACAGGCGCGACATTTTCCGCGAAGCGGTGTTTTTGTGAAAGACGCCTTTGGTGACGCCACGCATCAGTTCGGGCTGAGCGGCACGCAGAGCTGTGGTTGCTGCATCCTTGTCGCCGGACGCAATCGCTTCTTCAACCTTGCGCAGATAAGTACGGATGCGCGAGCGACGTGCTTTGTTGATAGCAAAACGCTTTTCGTTCTGACGAGCGCGCTTTTTAGCCTGAGGCGAGTTTGCCATGTGTTTCTGACCTTCATTCGGTACGGTTATCAATGGTTGCGCGTCACGGACTATCCGCACCGGATCAGAATCACGAGTGTGAGTCGGGCCAAGCGGGCCGCACGCGCATGTATAGCGGCGCTAGTTACCCAAGTTTGCGGGCTTTGCCAAGCCGATTCTTTTGCGACGTATAGCAGCCATGAAAAAAGGCAGGCCAAGCCCGCCTGTTTCGGTCGCTTGCCCGTTTTACTTGTCGCGGAATTGAGCCGCGCGTTTTTCCAAGAAGGCCGCCATGCCTTCTTTCTGGTCTTCTGTCGCAAACATCGAGTGGAACACGCGACGTTCAAACAGCATCCCTTCGCTGAGCGGCAACTCATAGCTGCGGTTCACAGCTTCTTTGGCGGCCATTGCACTCAGCTGCGATTTCTCAGCGATCTTCTGGGCGGCGCCCATCGCCTCTTCCATCAGCTTCTTGGCTGGCACGACCCGACTGACAAGACCCGAACGCTCGGCCTCTTCGGCATCCATGAAGCGACCGGTCAGATTCATGTCCATCGATTTGGACTTACCAACGAAACGCGTCAGGCGCTGCGAACCACCCAGCCCTGCAATGACGCCCAGATTGATTTCGGGTTGCCCGAACTTGGCGGTATCCGCAGCAATGATGAAATCGCACAACATGGCCAATTCGCACCCACCGCCCAGCGCATAGCCAGCAACGGCTGCAATGATCGGCTTGCGGATCGCGCAAACACGGTCATTCAGAGCACCAAACAGATTTGAGCTGTAGACATCGACAAAGCTCATCTCGGACATTTCCTTGATGTCCGCGCCAGCCGCGAACGCCTTGTCCGAACCGGTAATGACGATGCAGCGCACCTTGTCGTTGGTATCCGCATCTTCCAATGCGGTGCATAGTTCCTGAGCCAGCTGCGAATTCAGTGCATTCAGCGCATCGGGTCTGTCGAGCTTGATAAGGGCGACGTGGTCTTCGATTTCGACGATGATCGTCTCAAAAGCCATGAGGTGTAAGCTTCCGGTTGTTCCGTTCAAGTACGATTCCTTATCACGCGAATTTTCTGGATCAAGTTATCTTTGGCATTGCGCGCAATAGAAGGATGAGCGACCGGACTGGGTGATTCTTTTCACAACGGCATCACAACCCTCGGTCCGGCAGGGTTCGCCTTCACGCCCATAGACATCGAAGCTGTGCTGAAAATATCCAAGTTCTCCATCAGCTTGGCGGAAATCACGCAGGGATGAACCACCGGCCTCGATCGCGTCCTGCAACACCTGCCGAATGACCGGAACCAGAGAGGCAACGCGTGGTGCAGAAATTTGTCCGGCTTTGCGACGTGGCGACACACCCGCGCGATAAAGGGCCTCGCAAACATAGATATTGCCCAATCCGGCAACGATTCCCTGATCCAAAAGCGCAGATTTGACCGGAGTGTTCTTGCCTTTGAACGCCTCGATCAGGTGCTGTTCGTGGAAATCATTCCCCAAGGGCTCTGGGCCTAAAACTGACAGCAGTTTGTGATCCTCAGCCGCAGCCGTGGTCAACAGGTCCATCGCGCCGAAGCGCCGCGGATCGTTGAACGTCACACGCGCGCCATTGGCCATGTGAAACACCACGTGGTCGTGTTTTTCGGGCATGGGATGCTCATGTACGAACTGCCCCAGCGGATCACCCGATACTGTCATTCGCCCGGACATCCCTAGGTGAATCAGAAGCGTTTCACCACTGCTGAGATCGGCCAGAATATATTTTGACCGCCGCCGCAGCTGATCCACCCGCTGCCCGGTCAGCCGCTCGGCCATGCGGTCCGGGAACGGCCAGCGCAAATCGGGGCGATTTACATCTGCCCGTTCGATCACAACCCCCTCCATTGCGGGGCTCAGGCCGCGTCTTACTGTCTCGACCTCGGGCAATTCGGGCATTAGATGGCTCCTAATTCAAAGGGCCGCATTGTGCCCCGGTTCCAGAGCCCTATAACAGAGACGAAATTCGACAAACGGCAAGGCTTATGTCCGACAACAGCGACAAGACCACTCATTTCGGGTTTGAAACCGTGCGCGAGGCCGACAAGGCCGGTCGTGTGCAGGGCGTGTTCAACTCGGTCGCCTCGAAATACGATGTGATGAACGATGTCATGTCGATGGGCATCCACCGGGTCTGGAAAGACGCGATGATGGACTGGCTGGCCCCGCGCCCCGGTCAACGTCTGCTGGATGTGGCCGGTGGAACGGGCGATATCTCGTTTCGCTTCCTCAAACGCGCGGGCTACGGCCACGCCACCGTTCTGGACCTGACCGAGCCGATGCTGGTCGAAGGCCGCCAGCGCGCCGAGGCCGATCAGATGTCCGACAGCCTGAACTGGGTAGTGGGCGATGCGATGGCCCTGCCGTTCGAGGACAATACCTTTGACGTTTACACCATCTCGTTCGGCATCCGGAACGTGACCCGCCCTCAAGAAGCGCTGAACGAAGCCTTCCGGGTGCTGAAACCCGGTGGCCGTCTGATGGTGCTGGAATTCAGCCAGTTGCCCAATGACGGGCTGCAAAAGCTCTATGACCTGTACAGCTTCAACATCATTCCCCGCATGGGCAAGCTGATCGCCAATGATTACGACAGCTATCAATACCTGGTCGAATCGATCCGCAATTTTCCCGATCAGGAAACTTTTCTGGGCATGGTTCGTGCCGCTGGTTTCGAAAACGCCAAATACCGCAACCTCAGCATGGGTATCGCTGCGCTACACTCCGGCTGGAAGATTTAATGCGCGGCCCTCACAACATCATCCGCCTGATCCGCACAGGCGCCACGTTTGAACGCACAGGCGCCATGAATGTGGTGCTGGACGCGTTTGAGGCCCCCCGTGCGCTGCGGTTTCTGGCGCATGCGTTGGGCAAACCGTTTCAATGGCTGGGTTACAAGGGCGACCCCAACATGCCACCCGCCACCCGGGCACTGACAGCACTGGGCCCGGCTTATATCAAGTTCGGTCAGATCCTCTCGACCCGCCCTGACGTGGTGGGCGAAGAACTGGCCGCCCAATTGCGTGTGTTGCAGGACAAGCTGCCACCCTTTTCCCGCGCCGAAGCCATGGCCGAGGTGGAAAAGGAACTTGGCCAACCCGTCGATGAGGTTTTTGAGGAATTCAGCGAACCAATCGCTGCGGCTTCGATCGCGCAGGTGCATAAGGCGCGATTGGTCAGCACCGGTGAATATGTCGCCGTCAAAGTGCTGCGCCCAGGGATCGAGCGTGCCTTTCACAAGGATGTCGATGCGTTCTATTTCGCCGCCCGTATTGTCGACCTGTTCGCCCCCGGCGCGCGCCGCCTGCGACCGATGGACGTGATCGAACATTTCGACGGCGTTGTACGGGGTGAGTTGGACCTGCGACTGGAAAGCGCCGCTGCCTCGGAATATGCTGCCAATACCAAGGACGATGCCGGTTTCTGGCTGCCCCCCGTTGTGTGGTCACTGTCCGCGCGCCGGGTGATGACGCTCAGCTGGGCGGATGGTGTACCGCTGGGCGACAATGCTGCACTGGATGCGGTTGGTCACAACCGCCGCGATCTGGCGGAGCGGGTCCTGCACCTGTTCCTGCTGCACGCCCTGCGTGACGGCTATTTCCACGCCGATATGCATCAGGGCAACCTGAAGGTCGCCGCAAATGGCGATATCATCGCCTATGACTACGGCATCATGGGTCATATCGACGAATACACCCGCCGGGTTTATGCCGAGATTCTGTTCGGTTTCATCCGCCGCGACTATAAACGCGTGGCCGAGGTACATTTCGAGGCCGGTTACGTCCCCGCCAACCAGGATGTCGACGAATTTGCCCGCGCTTTGCGAGCGGTGGGCGAGCCGATCTTTGGCATGGACGCCTCGCATATCTCAATGGGCCGCCTGCTGAATTACCTGTTCGAGGTCACCGAACGCTTTGGCATGGAAACCCGGACCGAACTGATCCTATTGCAGCGTACGATGGTGGTGGTCGAAGGCGTTGCACGGTCGCTTGATCCGCATATGAACATCTGGGAAACTGCCCGCCCCGTGGTTGAGGATTACATCAAGCAATCCATCGGTCCCCGCGCGGCGCTGCGGGACTTCGGGAAAACCGCGATGGTCCTGGCCCGCTTTGGCCCACGACTGCCCGGTCTGGTCGAAAATGCACTGATCGCGCAGACCCAAAAGGATGATCCGCAAAAGTCATCCTTATGGTCCGCGGCCCTACCTGCCGCCATCGGTGCCGCAGCCGGTGCGGCGCTAGTCCTGATTGTCAACGTGCTCAGCTAAGTCAGCCCGCCTGCTTCATCTGGCCAATAATACCTTCGGGGGGAATCGCGCCTATGCGCGATGGGGGGCAGACAGCCCCCCCTGCACGGTTCGAAATCAAAGCCGCTGGATAGCCAGCGCAATACCCTGCCCACCACCGATACACATGGTCACCAGCCCCTTGGTCCCTCCAATGCGCTCCAGCTCATACAGCGCTTTCATGGTGATGATTGCGCCGGTCGCCCCAACCGGGTGACCCAAGGCAATCGCGCCACCATTCGGGTTAACTTTCGACGCGTCCAATCCCAGTTCCTGATTTACCGCCAAGGCCTGCGCCGCGAAGGCCTCGTTGCTTTCGATCACATCGAAATCATCCACCGACAGGCCGGTTTTTTCCATCAGGTTCCGCACCGCCGGAACCGGCCCAATTCCCATAACCTCGGGGCGAACGCCCGCATGGGCATATCCCAGCACGCGCGCCTTGGGCTTCAACCCGGCTTTCTCGGCTGCATCCGCTGTTGCCAAAACCATCGCCGCCGCCCCGTCATTGATGCCCGAAGCATTACCCGCTGTAACGCGCCCATCCTTCTGGAACACCGGCCGCAGCCCGGCCAGCGCCTCGGCAGTGGTGGCCTTGGGATGTTCGTCGACCTTGAAATCAACCATGTCCCGTTTGACCTTGACCTGCACCGGCGCGATCTGGCTGTCGAAATACCCCGCCTCAATCGCCGCTGCGGCGCGGGTCTGGCTGGTTACGGCGAACTGGTCCATCTGCTCGCGGGTGATCTGGTGTTCGTCTGCCACGTTCTCAGCTGTCACACCCATATGTCCGGTGCCAAACGGGCAATTCAGCGCCCCCAGCATCATATCCAACGAGGTGACATCGCCCATCTTCGCGCCCCAGCGCGCCTGCGGCACGATATAGGGACTGCGCGACATGCTCTCGGCCCCGCCTGCCACGGCAAATTCGGCATCCCCCAACATCAGCGACTGCACAGCTGAGACAATTGCCTGCGCGCCTGACCCACACAGCCGGTTCACGTTCATCGCAGGTGTTCCATTCGGAATTCCAGCCTGCATCGCGGCAACGCGCGACAGGTACATATCCCGCGGCTCGGTATTGATCACGTGGCCAAACACCACATGCCCGATCTGACCACCTTCAACACCCGAGCGTTCCAGCGCGGCTTCGGTGACAACCGTAGCCAGATCGATCGGAGCGGTCGAAGCCAGCGCGCCACCAAAGGTTCCGATAGCGGTGCGGGCACCGTCCAAAATTACGATATCAGTCATGGATCACTCCTCGTGCATTTGCGCGCAGTATGCATACACCACGTCGCCCTGTCCTATGAGACGTCCCGTCACAGATGGAATTGACAACCACATATACAAAGCGCATGAAATTCCGTCATGACGGAGAATACAGACGATATCCTGACACGCCTGCCCGCCCGCCTGAAAGAGGCGCGCCGAGCCAAGGGTCTGTCGCTTGAAGCCGTGGCCAACCTCAGCGGCGTGTCGCGTTCAATGGTCAGTCAGATCGAACGGGGGGAAAGCAGCCCCACCATCTCGACCCTGTGGAACCTGACTCGGGCCTTGCAGGTGGATTTCGCCGGTCTGCTCGAAGAGAGCGGCGCAGCAAACCAGATTGAGGTGCTGCGAAAGTCCGAAGTGCCGAGCATCGACAATATGGGTCAGAACTGCCGGATTCGTATCCTGTCACCCCCCGAAGAAGCGGGCGGGCACGAGGTCTACGATATTCAGTTCGACAAGGACGGCGCGTTGAACAGCCAGCCCCACACGCGCGGCGCGCAAGAGCAATTGACGGTTTTGGAAGGATCGGTTCGCGTCACATCGGGATCGGCCACAATGGACCTGAACCAAGGCGATACAGCGCGGTACGCGGCAGACGTCTTGCACTCGATCGCATCACCCAATGGTGCCGCGCGGGTGTTCCTGATTGTGAAAAACGCCTGACCCCGACCGGGGCGAAGTTTGGGGGATACCTGTGTGTTGTGCTATTTTATGGCATTTACACAAATTGGAGTTACCCAAAATAGCGTTTGAACAGCTG
Source organism: Ruegeria sp. ANG10 (assembly GCF_040705255.1). NCBI lineage: Bacteria > Pseudomonadati > Pseudomonadota > Alphaproteobacteria > Rhodobacterales > Roseobacteraceae > Ruegeria > Ruegeria sp. ANG10. Next base: position 103,231 of record NZ_JBFCVU010000013.1, on the reverse strand, counting down.
AGTTTCGGACCCTGCCACCGGATCAGTGAACTTGATTCGAGATTTACCGCAGATTCCGCTATTGTGGATTTTTTTCTGTAATATTGAAATCCCCTATTTGGGAACCATATCCGTTATGTTAGATACGCGACTCATATAAACCGGAGACCGCCATGGCCGATGCATTCCTGTCCCATATCTCGGACACCCTTGCGCAGATTGAATCTGAGGGTCTGTATAAACGCGAACGAATGATCACCTCGCCTCAGGGCGGTGAAATCACTGTGGGCGACAAGCAGGTGATCAACCTGTGCGCCAACAATTATCTGGGTCTGGCCGATCACCCTGCGCTGATCGACGCCGCCAAGGGCGCGATGCGGCCCAAAGGGTTCGGCATGGCCTCGGTCCGGTTTATCTGCGGCACGCAGGACATTCACCGTGAGCTAGAGCAGAAGCTGGCACAATTCCTGAACAAGGACGACGCGATCCTGTTTGCGGCCTGTTTCGATGCCAATGGTGGGCTCTTTGAGCCCCTGTTAGGGCCTGAAGACGCCATCATCTCGGACAGTTTGAACCATGCCTCGATCATCGACGGGGTGCGGCTGTGCAAGGCGAAGCGCTACCGCTATCTGAACAATGACATGAACGACCTTGAGGCCTGGTTGAAACAGGCGCGCGAGGACGGAGCGCGGCACATCATGATCGCGACCGACGGTGTGTTCTCGATGGACGGCTATCTTGCCAACCTGCCGAAAATTCGCGAGCTGGCCGATAAATATGATGCCATCGTCATGGTCGATGACTGCCACGCCACCGGCTTTATGGGACCGAACGGCGCTGGCACGCCAGATCATTTTGGTGTCGATGTCGACATTCTGACGGGAACCTTGGGCAAGGCACTTGGGGGGGCAATCGGCGGTTATATCGCTGGGCCGCAACCAGTGATCGATCTGCTGCGGCAGCGGGCGCGGCCCTATTTGTTCTCGAACTCGCTGCCGCCCTCGATTGTCGCCGCCGGATTGGAAGCCATCCGGCTCGTCGAAGAAGGCGAAATGCTGCGGGCTCAGCTGTTCGGCAATGCAAAATACTGGCGCGCAGGGCTTGAGAAGTTGGGCTTTGACCTGTTGCCCGGCGAACATCCCATCATTCCGGTGATGCTGGGCGAGGCCACCTTAGCGCAGGACATGGCGTCGCGACTGTTTGACGAGGGCGTCTATGTCTCGGGCTTCTTCTTCCCCGTCGTCCCGCGCGGACAAGCGCGGATCAGGACGCAGATGAATGCAGCCTTGACGAAAGACGAACTGGACCGTGCATTGGCCGCCTTTGGCAAGGTTGGCAAAGAATTGGGAGTGATCTGATGCGACCCAACACGATGAAAGCTTTGGAGAAATCCAAGCCCGAGGAAGGTCTGTGGATGGTGCAGGCCCCGGTGCCCGAGATCAGCCCCGAAGAGGTGCTGATCCGCGTCAACAAGACCGGCATCTGCGGCACTGATATCCATATCTGGAACTGGGATGACTGGGCCGCCGCCACGGTGCCGATACCTATGATCACCGGCCACGAGTTTGCGGGCGAAATCGTCGAGATCGGGCGCAATGTGACGGGTCTTGAGATCGGGCAACGCTGCTCGGGCGAGGGGCATCTGATCACTAACGACAGCCGTCAGAGCAGAGCGGGAAAGTTCCACCTCGATCCTGGCACGCGGGGGATTGGCGTAAACGAACAGGGGGCCTTTGCCCAATATCTTAAGCTGCCCGCCTTCAACGTGGTGCCCCTGCCCGAGGACGTGCCGGATGAGATCGGCGCCATCCTCGATCCATTGGGCAATGCGGTTCACACGGCGCTCAGCTTTGATCTGCTGGGTGAGGATGTTCTGATCACCGGCGCAGGCCCCATCGGCATCATGGCTGCCGCTGTCGCCCGCCATGCCGGCGCGCGCCATGTGGTGATCACCGATATCAACCCCGACCGTCTGAAACTGGCCGAACATGTGGTACCGACCGTGCGCACCGTGGATGTGTCCAAAGAAGACCTGCAGGACGTCATCGCAGAACTGGGCATGAAAGAAGGGTTCGATGTAGGACTGGAAATGTCCGGCTCACAAATCGCACTAGATCAGATGGTCGAAGCGCTTGTGATGGGCGGCAAGATCGCTCTGCTGGGTATTCCGCCCGGCAAATCCCCGGTCGACTGGTCCCGCATTGTGTTTAAGGCCATCACCATCAAAGGCGTCTACGGGCGCGAGATGTTCGAGACCTGGTACAAGATGATCGCCATGCTGCAGAACGGTCTGGATGTCAGCCGCGTCATCACGCACGAGATGAAAGTCGACGATTTTGCCGAAGGATTTGCCGCGATGAAATCGGGCCGGTCAGGCAAAGTGGTGCTGGACTGGACCTGACGCTCTGGCACTGCGCGGGTTCAGCCCCTAAACAGGGGTAAACCCGGACGTTTGGAGGAGCATATGGGCGATAAGGATGATCGGTATCTGGAACGCGGAATCGAAGACACTCTGGTCACCGATTTCGCGCAGACCCATCGCAAGAGTTACGGCGATTTTCTGCAGCTGAAGGCCCTGCTGAACCTGCAAAAAACCTTTCAGGACCCTGCGCAACCAGATGAGATGCTGTTCATCATCATTCATCAGGTCAGCGAGCTGTGGCTGAAACTGATGCATCATCAACTGGTCGAGGTGCGCCACTTCCTGCAACGGGATGAATTTGGCCCGGCGATGAAAAATCTCGACCGGGTCAAGGCGATCCAGCGGCAACTGATTTCAGCCTGGGAGACGTTGCTGACCATGACCCCAGCAGATTACATGACCTTTCGCGAGGCATTGGGCAGTTCGTCCGGCTTCCAAAGCTATGGCTACCGCCAGATCGAATTCATTTTGGGCAACAAGGACGCCTCGACCCTGAAAGTCCACGAACATGACGCGCAGGTCATGGAACTGCTGAACGCCGCGCTGACCAAGCCGTCTTTGTATGACGAGGTTCTGTTCATGCTGGCCCGACAGGGGTTTGACGTGCCGCAAGACCTGCTGGATCGCGACTATGCGCAGCCATACTCCGGTGATCCGCGCGTGGTGAAAATCTGGGTTCAGGTGTATCGCGACACAGGCAAATACTGGGACCTCTACGCACTGGCTGAAAAACTGATGGACGTGGAATCCCTGTTTCAACGCTGGCGCTTCGATCACGTCACCGCGGTAGAACGGGTGATTGGCAACCAGCCGGGCACCGGCGGGTCCAGCGGTGTATCCTTCCTGCGGAAAGCCTTGGATTTGCGGTTCTTCCATGATCTCTATGATATGCGCACTGAACTGATGTATTCCGAGCAGGAGTAGGTGATGCTGTACCGCGGGTTTTCGCAGGAAGAGCTAGAACAGGAATATTCGCCCCGGTCGATGATCGGCGGCGACCTGACGCCCTATCTGGACAGCTACGCCGCGCTCAGCGCGCAGCACCGGGCCCAGATGGAGGTCATCGGGAATGTCTCTTACGGTGACGGTAGGGCTCAGGTTCTGGATTTCTTTCCCGCGAAGGGCGCAGGCGCGCCGCTGCACGTCTTTATTCACGGCGGTTACTGGCAGGCGCTGAGTCAGAACGAGTCGGCGATGATGGCCCCGGCACTGGTTGAGGCCGAACAGTCCTTTGCGACCCTGAACTACACGTTGGCCCCCGAGGCGCGGATTGGTGACATGATCGATGAATGCCGCGACGCCCTGCTGTGGCTGGCCGCAAATGCGCCTGATCTGGGTTTCGATCCGTCACGGATCACCCTGTCGGGGCACAGCGCCGGGGCGCAATTGGCGGCTATGGTCATGGCAAATTCGGCCGATGCGCTGGCCCGCGCAGGGTTACGGGTGCGCGAGGTGATCCTGATCAGCGGGGTCTATGATCTGGAGCCGATCAGCCTGACGTCCGTAAACGATCCGCTGCAACTGACTCCGGTCGAGATACATGATTTGTCCCCCATCCTGCACCTGCCCGCCCCCGGCCCGCGCTACCACGTGACCGTGGCCGAACGAGACACGCCCGAATTTGTTCGCCAGAGCCGAGATTATGCTGAATTGCTGCGCAAAGCCGGACATTCGGTCAGTTTCGACCTGAAAAAGGGGATGCAGCATTTCGATATTATCATGCATCCGGGGACGTTTTTAGCAGGGTCGAAATAGGCAAGGGCCATTTGCTGCGACGCCATGAACGTCTTGTTCGAGTCCCGTAGCGGCCATTGCTGAACCCCGGGCTAACTTCCGCTTGTCGGCAAGGAGGCAGAGACCATTGTATGACCTCTGCCTCATCACTTCATCTATTGAAGAACTTAGCAACAGCATCGGTTGATGCCTTCACGGCCTCGGGCTTGTAGTAGAAGTCCACATGGGAGAACTCATCAAACGCCAATTCCTCATGCTCATTGGTCAACTTCTCGACAAACTGCGTTGAGCAGGGGGCCGTGAATGCTGAGCTGCTATAGATGGTCAGGGACGGCTGCACGATCTTGTCGGCATAGGCTTCCCCAATAGAAATCAGCGACTGCATGCCCTGATCGCCAATATGCATGTTGGTATAGGTCGGAACCGCAACCGGCCCTTTGACCCCATCGCGGCCGTAGTAATCGTAGGATTCACCTGCCATCGGATTGACGCCCGATCCGACAAAATCTTCTCGGGATTGGTCATCGCTAAGGCCAAAGGGAGCGACGTAATCCGGTTCGCCTGTTTCATAAATCTTCTGCTTCGAAGCGTTCGAGGCTGCGATTTGCTGGTTGACCACGTCTCGGTCGGTCCATTGGAAGCCATCGGCTGCCATCATGCCGGACACCATGGCGATTTTCTTGATCCGATGATCGGTCACGGCAGCGGGCGCGATGATCGAGCCGCCTTGGCAAACGCCCAGACCGTAAATCTCGTCAACGAACGGCAGAGTGCCGAGGTAAGACACGGCGTCCCAAGTGTTTTCGATGAGCCGGAACATGTAGCGGGATTGCTTGTACTCTCCGGGCAGCGCGGGGGACGAGCCCATGCCGAGGTAATCGAAACCGAGGTAGATGAAGCCCAGTGCAGCCATTTCTGGGCCGTAGGTCGCCGGGATCTGATCTTTGACCTGTGGGAATGGGCTGGCACCAACGATGGCCTTGTAAGTCTTGGTTTTGTCAAAATTTTCGGGAAGGTAAAGGTCACCTGCCAAATCCACACCAAAGGATTTGAAGGTGACTTCGTTTTTGCCCGCGTCGAAATTTTGGGTTGTCATAGTCTTGGTCCTTTCGGGGTCAGGCAGCTTTGCGCCTTGCTAAAGTAAATCGTTGTGTTTACTTATGGTGAGGAAATGGCGCTTGTAAACACATCTTTTTACTTCTTGAGGCAGAAATCGTGAAACGTACTGAAAAGAAAAGAAAAGATATCATCGATGCGGCCATCGATGAGTTTAAAGAGCAGGGGTTTCTGGGGGCAAAGACCACTTCAATCGCGAAAAAAGCGAACGTATCGAGTCGCACGCTCTACAATCACTTCGAGAGCAAGGAGGCTCTCTTTGAGGCGATCTCACAGATTATGCTGGAGCAGAACCGGAGCATGGAGCCAGTGCCCTATGATCCGGATCGAGACTTCGTTGAGCAACTGAAGAACGCCTTGTGGCGCTACATTGGGGTGATCACCGATGAGACCGCCATCGGATTAAACCGGATGGTCATCTCAGAATTGATCCGTGACCTTGACCGATCCCGGCAATTCTTCACTGAAACAGCAACACATGATTACCCAATAAAGAGGCTGATCAGCGAAGCCATGGACGCAGGTGTGATCCGAAAGGCTGATCCGGTTTTTGCGACCAATCAACTTCTGGCGCTTGTAAAAAACTTCTTCTTCTGGCCAGAGTTCTTCCTTGGTGAGAACCCCACGCCGAAAGACGTATTGGACGATTGTGTAGCGATGTTTCTAAAGCACTACAAAGCAGACGTTTAATCGGCCATCACGAAGGGTAGGAAAGTCCGCAAAGCGGACGTGCAATCATTGTACTCTTGAGGATAGAGCAGGATTAAATGATGCGTGTTTCTGACTGGATTCGGAAAGCCTTAGGCAAAACATAGAAAAACGGCGACCCTTGGGGTCGCCGCTAACTGTTTCAGCGCATAGCAAGATCAATCCAGCGTACGCGTAACCTCTTCGCGCTCGAAGATTTCGATCACATCGCCGGCCCGGATATCGTCGTAGTTTTCGAACGCCATACCGCATTCCTGACCCGACTGAACCTCGGTCACTTCGTCCTTGAAGCGTTTCAGCGTCTTCAGCGTGCCTTCGTGGATCACCACGTTGTCGCGCAGCAGGCGGACGCCCGCGGAACGGCGCGCCACGCCTTCGGTGACCAGACAGCCGGCAACTTTGCCAACACCGGTGACCTTGAAGACTTCGCGGATCTCGGCGTAACCGATGAACTTTTCGCGGATCTCGGCGCTCAGCAGGCCCGAAGCGGCGGCTTTCACGTCGTCGACCAGATCGTAGATCACCGAGTAATAGCGGATTTCCACGCCCTTCTGGTTCGCCGTGTTTCGTGCCGAAGCATTGGCACGCACGTTAAACCCAAAGATCGGCGCACCTGACGCTTCGGCCAGACCGACATCCGTTTCGGTGATCGCACCAACGCCCGAGTGCAGCACTCGTACGCGCACTTCGTCGTTGCCGATCTTTTCCATCGCCTGAACGATGGCCTCGGCCGAACCTTGTACGTCCGCTTTCATCAGAATCGGCAGCTCGGTGACGTTTTCGTCTTCCTTGGCCTTCTGCATCAGCTGCTCAAGGGTGGTCGCGGCACCAGCGGCGGCGCGTTTGTCCTTGGCGGCCTGTTCGCGATAGGCGGCAATCTCACGGGCTTGCGCTTCGGTCTCGGTCACGTTCAGAACGTCACCGGCCTCGGGCGTGCCGTTGAGACCCAGAACCTCGACCGGGACCGAGGGGCCAGCTTCTTTGACGCGGTCGCCCTTGTCGTTGATCAGCGCGCGGACTTTACCGTATTGCTCACCCACAACGAAGATATCGCCCTGACGTAGCGTGCCGTTCTGAACCAGAACGGTGGCTACGGGACCGCGGCCCACATCCAGCTGCGCCTCGATCACGGCACCTTGGGCGGCGCGATCGGGGTTGGCTTTCAGCTCCAGAATCTCGGCCTGCAGCGCGATGGCTTCCAGCAATTCATCCAGACCCTGACCAGTGATGGCTGACACTTCGACGTCCTGAACCTCACCCGACATTTTCTCAACGATGACTTCGTGTTGCAGCAGATCGGTGCGCACCTTGTCCGGGTTTGCATCCGGCTTGTCGACCTTGTTGATCGCCACGATCATCGGCACTTCGGCCGCTTTGGCGTGGTTGATCGCCTCGATCGTCTGCGGCATCACCGCGTCGTCGGCGGCCACAACCAGCACTACGATATCCGTGACCTGAGCCCCGCGTGAACGCATCGAGGTAAAGGCCGCGTGGCCCGGCGTATCCAGGAACGTCAGCGTCGTGCCGCCATCGGTTTTCACCTGATAGGCACCGATATGCTGGGTGATGCCACCGGCCTCACCGGCAACAACGCGCGCATCACGAATCGCATCCAGCAACGAGGTCTTACCGTGGTCGACGTGACCCATGATGGTGATGACCGGCGGACGCGGCTGCAGATCTTCTTCGCTGTCTTCGACCTCTTTGATGACGTCTTCGACATCCGAATCGGAAACACGCGTGACCTTGTGGCCAAACTCTTCGATGATCAGTTCTGCGGTATCGGCGTCGATGGTCTGGTTCTGCGTGACCATCATGCCCATGTTCATCAGCGATTTGACCACATCAGCCACACGCTCGGCCATACGGTTGGCCAGCTCGGACACTGTGATCGCCTCGGGCAGTTGCACGTCGCGGATTACCTTTTCCCGCTCGACCGGGCCGCCCATGGCTTTCTGACGCGCACGCTCCTGCTTGCGCTTCATCGACGCCATCGAGCGCTGACGGCTACCTTCGCCACCGGTGGCCTGACCCAGTGTCAGCTTGCCGGAACGACGATTGTCATCACGGCCCTTGCCGCGGTTTCCACGCTGCTCCCGCTCACGCTCGTTCTTACGAGGCGTCGCGGCAGGTGCCGGTTTATTGACCGGGCTGCGCGGTGCGGCGGCCTTGGGTTCGGCAGGCGCAGGGGTTGCGGCACGTTGTGCAGCAATTTCAGCCTCTTTGCGCTTGCGCTCTTCCTCTTCAGCCTTGGCGCGCGCGCGCTCTTCGGCTTCGCGCTGTTCGCGCTCTTTTGCTTCTTGCTCGGCACGACGACGGGCGCGCTCTTCCTCGCGCGCCTTTTCGGCGGCTTCACGCGCTGCGGCCTCTTCGACTTCGCGGGCCTTGGCAGCCTGCAGTGCCTTCATCCGGCGCGCCATTTCCGCGTCAGAGATACCTGCAGGGCGACGCGACGGATCACCCGACGGCGTTGCTCCGCCACCCGGTTTGCCGGCGCCCGGCTTGGGAACCACCACGCGCTTGCGTTTGGTTTCCACCACGACATTCTTGGTGCGTCCGTGGCTGAAACTCTGTTTCACATTTCCGGGGCGTGCCCCGCCACGAAGACCCAATGTCTTTTTGCCGTCATTCTCGCTCATAAAGCTTTTTACCCTTCCGCGCGGCCCCTGCCGCCGTCATCCGTTTCGCGCAAGCCACGCAGGCGCTGCGCTTCCTCTACAACACGTTTGGCGAGTCCGCCAGAGGCCAGCGCCGCATGAATCACGGTTTGGCGCCCAAATGCCTGTCCTAACTCGTCTGCGGTCAGCCAACCGATGTATTTTCCGAAGTGCGGCGTGCTGAGTTTCGACTTGCCGCGCCCCGATCCATCGCTGGCCTGAATCAGCACTTGTGCCTCTTCCCGGTCCAGCCATGTCTTGACCTTTTCGTACCCGGCGACCGCGTCACCGGACTTGCGCGCCAGGCTCAACAGCTCGATCACCCGGCGCGAAACCTGTTTTTCGACCTCATCGGTCAGATTCTGTGGCACGCTGACTTGCGCCTTGAACCCACGGGCGAACAGCTTCTTGCCCACAGCCTTGTCCAGCGCAGCGCGATCCGCCGCCACATAGACTCCGCGTCCCGGCAATTTCGCCGCGACATCCGGATAGACCTGCCCGTCCGGCCCCGTCACAAAGCGTATCAACCCGTATTTAGGTTGAATGTCGCCCGTGGCGATGCACTTGCGTTCAGGTCCTTCGGACCGATCCTTATGGACGCCACCGCGACCCATGCGCGTACCCCGAGGCCTGAGATCAGGCCTCGGCCTCCTCGTCTACTGCTTCGCCATCTTCTTCGGCTTGTTCCAGCTCGGCGGGATCAACCCAGCCCAGCATGATGCGCGCGGTCATGACCAGATCCTGTGCTTCTTCCAGCGACAAGCCGAAAGGCTCAAGCACACCGTCATCCTTGATTCGCTCACCATCAACCGTGGTCCAACCGCCGGCCAGCTCCCAGTCGGCGCAGGTGGCGAAGTCTTCGAGCGTTTTCACGTCGTCCTTTGCCAGCGCTTCCACCATCTGGGGTGTCAAGCCTTCGAATTCAATAAGGCTGTCCTCGGCACCCAGAGCACGCGCTGCATCCAGTGCAGCTTTGGCCTGTGCTTCCAGATATTCACGGGCACGGGTCTGCAGTTCCTGCGCGGTGCCTTCGTCAACGCCGTCAATGACCAGCAGTTCATCGATTTCCACATACGCAACCTCTTCGAGGTTGGTAAAGCCTTCAGACACCAGCAACTGAGCGAAGAATTCGTCCAGATCCAAGCTTTCCATGAACAGCTGGGTGCGGGCTTCGAACTCCTTCTGACGGCGGGCCGATTCTTCGGCTTCGGTCATGATGTCGATGTCCAGATTTGTCAGCTGGCTGGCCAGACGCACGTTCTGACCGCGGCGACCGATTGCGAGGCTCAGTTGTTCCTCGGGAACCACAACTTCGATCTTGCCGGCTTCTTCGTCCAGAACCACCTTGGAAACCTCGGCGGGCTGCAGCGCATTCACCAGGAAGGTCGGCTGATCTTCGTTCCACGGGATGATGTCGATTTTCTCACCCTGCAGTTCGTTCACAACGGCCTGCACGCGGCTACCGCGCATACCAACGCAGGCACCAACGGGATCAATCGAACCGTCATACGAGATCACGGCGATCTTGGCGCGCGAACCGGGGTCACGGGCCACGGCCTTGACCTCGATGATGCCGTCATAGATTTCTGGCACTTCCATCTTGAACAGCTCGGCCATGAATTCCGGCGCGGTGCGCGACAGGAAGATCTGGTGGCCACGAACCTCGCGGCGGACTTCCTTGATATAGGCACGCACGCGGTCATTCGGGCGATAGCTTTCGCGGCCGATCTTGTCGTTGCGGCGCAGAACGGCCTCGGCACCGCCCAGATCGACGATGACATTGCCAAACTCCTCGCGCTTGACGGCACCGTTGATGATGGTTCCTGCGCGATCCTTGAATTCTTCGTACTGACGGTCACGCTCAGCTTCGCGAACCTTCTGCAGAATGACCTGCTTGGCGGACTGAGCAGCAATCCGTCCCATTTCAACTGGCGGTACTTCTTCGACGAAGACGTCACCCACCTCGGGCGCTTCCATGTACTGTTTCGCCTGTTCGACAGTCATCTCGGCCTGATAATTCTCAAGCTCTTCATCCTCAACCACGGTGCGGACGCGAGTGAAGGTCGCCTTGCCGGTCTTGCGGTCGATTGACACGCGGATGTCCATCTCGGCGCCGTAACGGCTCTTGGCGGCACGGGCGAGCGATTCTTCCATCGCTTCGACAACCAGACCGGGGTCGATCATCTTTTCGCGGGCCACGGCCTCGGCGGTCTGCAGCAGCTCCAGCTGGTTGGCTGAGGTGATTGCCATCAGTTCGTCTCCTCTTCGGACCCTTCGGTCTCAATCTCGTCGAAAGCGTTTTCGTTCAGGGCACCGGCGTCCTTGCGCTGGCGCAACATTTCCTTGATCAGATCATCGGTCAGGACCAGCTTGGCATCGCTCAGCCAGTCGAATTGTAGACCAATGGTGATCGTCTCATCCCCCTCGGGGATGTTGATCAGAACCTCATCCCCTTCGATCCCGGCCAATTCGCCCTTGAACCGGCGACGGCCGTCGATCAGCTCGGCGGTTTCGATCTTGGCCTCATACCCTTCGAACATCTCAAAATCCTTGAGACGGGTCAGCGGGCGGTCGATACCGGGGCTGGACACTTCCAGCGTATAGGCGTCTAGGATCGGGTCCTCGACATCCAACGTAGCGCTAATCGCGTTCGAAATTTCGGCGCAGTCATCCACTTCGATACCGCCATCGGGCTTGTCGGCCATGATCTGCATCGTGGTGGTCTTGCCGCTCATCAGGCGGATGCGGACCAGTTCATACCCCAGATCTTCGATCACGGGGGTGATGATCTCGGCCAGTCTCCGGTCAATCGCCGCTTTGGCTATCAGGTCGTTTGTCATCAGGTGCTCTACCCTGTCATACGGGCACAAAAAAACGGGCGCGCGGCCCGTCGAAATTTTCCGGTGGAGCCCCGGACCAGAAGTCCAACGCGCCGCTGTTGCAACTGCATATACGCAGGGTTTCCCGAATCTGCAACCCCCGGTGCAAGACGTGATCGGATTTACGCCATCCACCACCGTTCAGCGATGCGGCCATCGTCCAGTGCGCGGCCTGTTCCGATCTGGCGCGGCATGCCAACGTGCGGGGCCACGGCCAGTGCCATATCCGATTCGCTTGGGTGAAAACGCAGCCCGCGCTGGCCTTTTAACTCACTGCGCGTGGGCAGCGCCGCCACATCGACAAAGCCATCACGCAAGGCCTCGGCCCGGACACGGGCGTCGGGGATGACAATGATTTCGAACGTCTCGGCCCATCCGGCGTTACCTTCTTTGTAGTGCCCGTCCACCTTGCGGCCCAGGAAATGACGATCATCCTCGGCCCGGTCCACGCGGTAGCATCCGGTGCCATTGGCCGCGTGCAAAGGCGTCACGCCTTGTCCGTCGCGTGTAATGACAAAGCGGCTGTCGGCCAGCAGGAACGGCAGACCCGGATTTGCCTCAAACAGTTCAAGCTGCACCTGGTTGGGCGATACCGCTTCGACCCGCCCAACATCGCCCAGAACCGCCATCACATCCGCAACGTCCAGCGGCACGCCATCGTGAAAGGTAACACCCTCGCGCAGATCGAACTGCCAAACCCGCGCATCCGCGTCCGTGTGCCAACCCGTCGCAAGCTCTCCGCGCAAGGTGCCATCGGGGGCAATCTCGGTCAGAGTGTCAAACACCGCCCCACGCGCCACCTGTTCCAAGCTGTCGTCGCGCGGCACAGCCAGCCGTAACGCCCCACCGGCCTTGGGCGTATCCGCCAGCGACGCCCCCGTGGCCGCCAGCAAAGCTGCGGCAGCACCTGAGGCAAACAGAGCACGACGGTCAATCCGGGTCATACCACCCCCTCGGCCACGCGATCCATGATCCGGACCAGCTCGGCACTGATACCGGGCTCAGAAAGGGCGTGGCCTGCGTTGCGGACCATCTTCAGTTCGGCATTGGGCCAGCGTTCGGCCAGATTCCACGCGGCCTGTGGTGGGCAAATCATGTCATAGCGCCCCTGCACGATATGGCCGGGGATATGGGCGATCTTGTCCATCTGATCCAGAATCTGACCGTCCTTCTCAAGGAAGGCGTTATTGATGAAATAGTGATTCTCAAGCCGCGCAAAGGCCCGCGCGTATTCGCCGGGACTTTCCCCTGTCCCGCCTTGGGCATGAATTGACGCCAGCGCATTCTCCCACGCCGACCAGGCCCGCCCATACAGGATTTCCGTGGCGCGATCCCCGGAAAACAGTCGTTTGTTATAAGCAGCGATCGTGTCGGTCAGCTCGGCCTCGGACAGCAGAGCGGTGAATTTCGCCCATTGCTCGGGCCAGAACTTACCCGCGCCACCGCCATAGAACCAATCAAGCTCGGCCTGCGTGGCCAGAAACACGCCGCGCAGCACCAGCCGGTTCACACGATCCGGATGCGCCTGCGCATAGATCAGCGCCAGGGTCGCGCCCCAGCTGCCGCCAAACACAGCCCAATCATCGATATCCAGCAGGGTGCGCAACCGTTCGATATCGGCCACCAGATGCCACGTCGTGTTGTCGGTCACCGACGCATGGGGCCGCGACCGGCCACAGCCACGCTGATCGAACAGAATCACCCGGTACACATCTGGGTCGAAATACCGCCGCATCGCCGGGCTGCAGCCGCCGCCCGGCCCGCCATGCAGCACCACAACCGGCATCCCCTTTGGATTGCCGCATTGTTCCATATAAATGCGATGCCCTTCGCCCATATCCACCATGCGCTGATCGAACGGGTCGATCGGCGGGTACAGATATTGCACTGCGCGCTTTTGGTCCGGGTACTTGTCCATTATGGCCCTATATAGTCCTTAAACGTAAAAGAGCATACGGAGACAGGAATGCAAGCGCATCCGAACACTGTGGACCCATCCGAGATCGCAAAATTCGAAGCGATGGCCGCAGAATGGTGGGATCCTCACGGGAAATTCAAACCGCTGCACATGATGAATCCGTGCCGTCTGGATTATATCACACAGCAGATCGCAGGCGAATTTGACCGGGATTTGACCGCGCCGAACCCGTTTCAGGGCCTGCGCCTGCTGGATATCGGCTGCGGAGGCGGCTTGCTAAGCGAACCCATGGCGCGTCTCGGGGCCGAGGTCGTGGGCGCCGACGCTGCCGAGGGCAACCTGCCCGTCGCGCGCATTCATGCGGAACAGTCCGGGTTGGACATCGACTATCGCCACACCACTGCCGAAGCATTGGCCGAAGCGGGCGAGCAGTTCGAAGTGGTGCTGAATATGGAAGTTGTCGAGCATGTGGCCGACCCTCTGTCTTATTTGACCGCAACGCGGCAACTGCTGAAACCCGGCGGGCTAGAGATTTGTTCCACCATCAACCGCAACCCGAAATCCTATGCGATGGCGATTGTCGGGGCCGAGGTCGTCATGCGCTGGCTGCCACGCGGAACGCACGAATGGAACAAGTTCATCACGCCTGATGAGCTGTTCGACCTACTGCGCCAAGCCGGGCTGGAACCGGTGGACCGGAAGGGATTCGTGTTCAACCCGTTCCTTTGGAGTTGGTCGATCTCTGACCGGGATTTGAGCGTGAATTATGTGACGGCGAGCGTGAAGCCGGGGTAGGATGGGTGCTTACCGAAACTTCCCCCATGCATAAGCTTGTGTTCGTGTAAGCACTAGGAACCACATTGCTATTGTCCGTATTGAAACGCGCCGGAATTGGTATTTCGTTCTCAATGTTTGCGTTTTCGCTATCAGCAAATGCAGCATGCATTGACATAGGTAATCCGACTTTTGCGAATACTCAGACCAAAATTGCGCTATGCGTGGAAGGCAATTGCAAAGACGCATCTCTTGTTCGGATTTGCGGCAACACTAGCTACGAAATGCAGGAATACGACGCAGACAACAAAAGTTTGATATTTCGCGTTCGATTCCTTCAGGATGGTTCTGGAGAAAGTGAATTCGCAGTTTTACGCAACAGCCAAGAATTTTCAGGCCCAGAAGTGGCCAAGCTGAGTTGCGCGGCAAAAACTGAAACTAACGGCTGCAAATTTGTATATCGCACCCTACTGCAATCTAAGGTGGGTTGACCTGCCGCAAGCTCACTGGTTCTACGAAAGTCGAAACTTTAGAAAGGTTGCGGCTGGCTCACTCCCCCTCCAACTGCAACCGCAAATCCCGCAGTACGGGCAGGGTGCTGCGGACACGCTCCAACCCCAGCTCTCCGACCACGCGGTTGATCAACGGCGCAATCGAGGAAATCGCCTGATCGCGCGCGCGGCGACCTGCAGGGCTGATGGCGACCATCTTGCGGCGGGCGTCGTCCCAGTCGGGGCGGATGTGGATATATCCGGCCCATTCCAGCTTGGCCAAGGTGTTGGTCATCGCACCGCGCGTGACGTGAAAGGTATTGGCCAATTGCGCGGGGGTGCGTTCGTCTCCGACAAAGACCAAATGGTTCAACACCGAGAAATGCGAGATTTCCATGCCCTTGGGCAGCACCCGGCTTAGTCGGTTGCGCAATAGCTGATCGGCGGTCAGGATCTCGCTGAACAGCGTGACCGCAAGGGCATTATGTTCGTCAGTCATGGTCCGGTTCTGGGTCAGGGCCCATCGAAAGGCCGCACGTGAGTCAACGAGGGCACCCGACGGCGCGCCTCTGACACAGAACTATCATCGATATCGAAAAAGTGAATGCCTGGATCGCCCCCTGCGTCGACAACGACCTCTCCCCACGGGGCCACGACCATGCTGTGACCGTAGGTGTGGCGCGTTCTGCCGCGGGTTTTCGGATGCTCTCCGGTCTGTGCCGGGGCCAGCACCCAACAGCCGGTTTCAATCGCCCGCGCCCGCAGCAATGATTCCCAATGGGCAGCGCCGGTGACCGGCGAAAACGCTGCCGGAATTGTCAGAATTTGCGCCCCCGCCTGCGCCAATGCGGCATAAAGATGCGGGAAACGGATGTCATAACAGATGGTCATCCCAACCGTGCCGAAATCGGTTTTGGCCAGCACCGCCTTATCGCCAGGGCGATAGTTTTTGGATTCGCGGAAGGTCTCAGATTCCGAGACCTGCACGTCGAACATGTGAATCTTGTCATACCGCGCCACGATCTGCCCGTGCGGGTCGATCAAAAAGGAACGGTTGGCAAAACGCCCATCGGCGTCATGGGTTTTGATGGCCAAAGACCCGATCAGCAGCCAGATGCCCAGCGCGGCGGCCTGATCTCGCAGACCCGCCAGCGTTTGGTCGTCTTCTTCATGCTGCAGAACGTCGCGCTGCCGGGTCGTGCTGGTGGACACACAATTCGTCACCTCGGGCGTCAGAATGAACCGCGCACCCTGACCTGCGGCCTCGGCCATCATGGCGCGCACCATTTCCAGATTTTCGGCCGGGTCGTCCGACGAAGTGATTTGCAGCAGCGCGGATTTCATCAGGCCGCCAAAAGACGGTCCAGCTTGCCCTGACGGTCCAGTTCGTACAGGTCATCGCAGCCGCCCACATGCTGCGTCCCGACGAAAATCTGCGGCACGGTGCGTTTGCCGCCTGCGCGTTTGATCATCTCGGGCTTGCGCTTGGGGTGCATCAGCACGTCGATCTCTTTGAATTCGACGCCTTTCTGTTTCAGCAGTCGTTTGGCCGCATGGCAAAAACCGCACAGCGGCGAGGTGTAGATTTCAACCGGTTTCATATTCCGTCCCTTTGGGTTTCGCGTGATCTTCCGCGAATTAGGCATCCTTGGCAACGCGTGCCAGTACCAACACGAAAATATGATTTGCACCCGCTGCATGGCAGGCACGCGCACAGGCTGTCAGAGTCGCACCAGAGGTCATGACATCATCGACCAGCAAGATATCCCGTCCCTTACTGCGCGACCCCTGCCTGGGATGCGCCGAGATCGCACCGGCCAGGGTTTCCGCCCGCTGAGCAGCGGTTTTCCCGTCCAGAACTGGCGTTCGTGCCCGTCGGTGCAACAGGTCCGGGCACACCTCAATTCCCGTTTCCCGCCCCAGATGCTGGGCTAGCAATGCCGACTGGTTGTACCGCCGCTTGATCAAACGGGACCAGTGCAAGGGCACAGGCGCGATCAGCATGTTGTCGCGAAATAGATCCCGCCCGGCTTGCGCCATCCACCGAGCTGCTGGCTTTGCCAGCTCAGGTCTGTCGCCGTGTTTCAAGGCCAGAATCAAGGCGCGCGCCTTGCCATCGTACATCAGCGCAGCCCGACCATCCTGCCAGGGGCGGGCCGTTTTCATGCAGTCATCGCATTCGATCCGGTGACCATCCACCTCGCCCGGCAAGGGCACCCCGCAGCTTTCGCATACCACTCCGCCAATGAAAGGCGTGTCGCGCCAGCAAGCGCCGCACAGGCCGAAATCCGCTTCGGTCAATTCACCACATCCCAGACATCGCGGTGGATAGATCAACTCGACAGCGGTTTGAATCCGCTGCCATATGCGGTAGTTGCGCCCTATGAAACTGCCTGAGTCCAACGCACCCTCTCTGTTCGACCGCCCAGCCCTGGTCCGACACCGTGCCCGCGCTCAGGACGAGGCGCTGTTTTTGCATCGCGCCGCGGTGGATGAGGTGCAGGATCGGCTCTCCATGGTTAATAAAACCTTTACGGCCCCGGCGATTGTGACGCCGTTTGCGCATATCTGGCAGGACGTTTTGCCGGAGGCACAGATCGTTTCGGATGACGATATTCTGGACTTAGCACCCAGAGCGCATGATCTGGTGATTCACGCCATGGCGCTGCATTGGGCCAATGATCCGGTGGGGCAGCTGATCCAATGTCACCGCGCCCTGCAGCCCGACGGCTTGCTGCTGGTGGTGTGTCTCGGCGGTGAAACCCTGCACGAGTTACGCGCCGCCCTTGGGCAGGCCGAGATCGAGGTCACAGGTGGCCTCAGCCCCCGTATCGCCCCGATGGCCGAGCTGCGCGATCTGGGCGGGTTGCTGCAACGCGCGGGGCTAGCGCTGCCGGTCGCCGATACCGCCCGTCTGACGGCGGAATATCGCGACTTGACCCATCTGATGTACGACCTGCGCGCGATGGGAGAAACCAACAGCCTGTCCGGACGCATGAAACACGCCACACAGCGGCAGGTCTTTGCCCGGGCGCAGCAGATTTACGCCGATCACTTCCCGACACCGCAGGGGCGTTTGTCGGCCACTTACGAATTGATTTGCCTGACCGGCTGGTCGCCCGACGAAAGCCAGCAAAAACCATTGCGTCCGGGATCAGCGCAGGCGCGCCTTGCTGAGGCGCTGGGGACAAAAGAAGGCAAACTGCCCGATTGACGATTGGGCAAATCCGGTTATCTCACGTCAAACAGAGAAATCTCAGGAAGCTCGAAATGTTTGACGCCACTCGCCCCGATCATGCCCCCGCGGACCATCCCAAGGTCAAAATGGGCCGCGTCGGCATCCTGCTGGCCAATCTGGGCACGCCGGACGACTACAGCTATTGGCCGATGCGCCGGTATTTGAACGAGTTTCTGTCGGACCAGCGCGTGATCGATTACCCCAAGTGGAAATGGCAGCCGATCCTGCAAGGGATTATCCTGACCAAACGCCCGTTCAGCTCGGGCGAGGCCTATAAGTCGATCTGGAACCACGATAAAGGCGAAAGCCCGCTTATGACGATCACCAAGGACCAAACCGCCAAGCTGCGCGACGCGATGCAGGCACGCTATGGTGATCAGGTCATGGTCGATTTCTGCATGCGCTACGGCAAGCCGTCGACCAAGTCGAAAGTGCGCGAGATGGTGGCGGCGGGCTGCGACCGCATCCTGTTCTTCCCGCTTTATCCGCAATATGCGGGCGCAACGACGGCCACGGCCAATGATCAGTTCTTCCGCGCGCTGATGGAAGAATCCTGGCAACCGGCCTCTCGCACCGTACCCGCCTATTTCGACGAACCCGCCTATATCGACGCTTTGGCCGGATCGGTGGAGCAAGCCTATGCCGCGATGGAGTCCAAGCCGGATATTTTGGTCTGTTCCTATCACGGCATGCCGGAACGGTATTTGCAGCAGGGCGATCCATACCACTGCCAATGCGCAAAAACCTCGCGTTTGCTCAAGGAACGGCTGGGTTGGTCGGACGATCAGCTTGTTTCAACCTTCCAATCCCGATTCGGGCCTGAGGAATGGTTGAAGCCGTATACGGTCGACCACGTGGCCGAACTGGCGCGACAGGGAAAGAAGAACATTGCCGTTATCGCACCGGCGTTTTCCGCCGATTGCATCGAAACGCTGGAAGAGATCAACGAAGAGATCAAGGAAAGCTTCGAAGAGGCGGGCGGTGAGACCTTTACCTATATTCCCTGCCTCAACGACGATGATTCGCATATTGCGGCATTGGGCAAGGTGATCGAAGACAATCTGAAGGGTTGGCTGGACTAAGCAGCACCCATCAATCAGGCATGAAAAAAGGCGGTGGAGCGATCCACCGCCTTTTCTCTAGATGACGCTCGTCAAATTAGCTTGCTGCAACAGCTGCGGCAACTACGACCAGCAGGATCAGCGGCAGGATGATGCCCTGCGACGAACCTTGAGTTTCCTCTACAACAACCGGTGCTTCAACAACCGGCTCTTCCAGGTTACCGGCATAAGCGGTCGAAGCAGCAGCAGTCAGTGCAGCGGCGAGAACGAGTTTCTTCATATTAACCTCCAGAATTTGCACGGTTCCGAATAGTGAAACCGCACACCCAAGACTTACCTCGTGTTTTTTTCTAACCAGCTATCCGACTGGAATGCAATTGCAACTTGCGCCGCAAGCGGGTTCGTGCGCGAAAATGTCGTCAAATTAGCAACACTTGCGTGCCGACCTTCGCCATTGAAAACAATTCTGCGATATCCTCGTTGAACAAACCGATGCAACCATTCGACGAACGGCGGCCGATTTTGCGCGTGTCATGTGTTCCGTGGATGCGATAATACTTCCAACTTAGATACAAAGCGTGTGTTCCCAATGGGTTATCAGGACCCGGCGGGATATAATCCGGCCATTCGGGATTGCGCTTTTTCATCGAAGGCGTCGGTGACCAGCTTGGACCCTCGACTTTGCGGATCACACTTGTGCGACCACGGCGCGTCAGTTCCTCGGTCAGGGGCACCGATGATGGGTAAAGTTTATACACCCGCTGGTCGTCGGACCAGTAATGTAACGCGCGCGAGACCGTATCGACCAGAATGGCACCGTTATTTGTGTTCGAAAAATAGGGTTGCCAGTCCAATGCGCGGAAGCCCGAGATATTGCGACGCACATCGGGCTCCGGTTCCGGCGCGGGGCGAAGCGGGTCACCGGGAATGTATTGCGCAATCGCAGGTGAGGCCAGCAGGGCTGAAGCCCCGGCCAGGAATCCGCGACGGGAAGCTACATGAATGTGTTTCTTGACCATGAGGGGCGGTCCTTTGCTAAGGCCAGTCTGAAAATCTGTCGTATTCTATTGCCAGAATGCTTCAGTCGCAAATCAAACCGGCAGAATCACGCAGAACGGGTCCATTGTGCGTTTGCTCAAGACGGTCTGTCACGCTATGCCGTAGATTAACACAATCATCAGGTCGATCATGACGCGTATTATTTCATTACTGTTTGCCTGCTTTATTGCTCTGGCCGCATGTACACCCAGCAGCACCCCGACCTATGGGGCGGACGGTCGGCCACTGCCGACAGTTTACAAAATCCGGGGCAATCCCGAAAAGCTGCAGTTCCGCATGCTTGATTCGGTCAACGCACTGCGTCAGGCGCAGGGCTTGCAGTCAGTGCAGCTGAATTCGCAGCTTAATGCCGCGGCCGCCACACATGCCAAGGACATGGCACGGCAAAACCGCCCTTGGCATTTTGGGTCGGACGGATCATCGCCAATCGACCGAGCACAGCGCGTGGGCTATTTCGGCACGTTCCTGGGCGAAGCAATTTCCGAAACCTATGAAACCGAAACCGAAACGCTGGCCGCCTGGATGCAGGAACCCGGTCCGCGCTCGGTGATTCTGGACCCCAAGGCCACGCAGATGGGTTTTGCATGGCATCAGGAAGGTGGCGGGAAAATCTGGTGGACGCTGGAAATGGGCGCTGGCGGTTAACCGCAACCCCATCCGAAAACGAAAAAGCCCCCGGAAAACCGGGGGCTTTTTTATATCCTCAGAGGCTTAGGCCGCTTGCATAGACTGCGCTTCGGTCAAAATGGCATACAGCTTGACCGGGTCCGGGTTGGCCCGCAGCTTGGCGCAGACCGACGTGTCGCGCAGGGTACGGGACACCAGTGCAAGTGCTTTCAGATGATCCACCCCGGCCTCTTCGGGGGCGAACAGGGCAAAGGCAATATCGACCGGCTGCCGGTCGACCGATCCGAAATCGATCGGTTTTTCCAGCATGACAAACACGCCTGAAACATTTTCCAATTCAGCCATACGGGCATGCGGCAATGCCACGCCATGACCCACACCGGTCGGCCCCAGGCTTTCCCGTTCCAGCAGCCCTTCGACAACGATCTGGGCATCAAGGCCCAACGCCGCCTCAGCCACATCCGCAATTTCCTGAAACAACCGCTTCTTACTGGAAGCGGCGGACAGTACGCGAACTGCTTCGGGCTTCAATATGCTCGAAAGCTCCATGATTACGCTCCATGGCGATGCCCCCGCATTTGCAGGGGCCTGCCTTTGCTATTCTTGCCTGTTACGGATCGATCCAGCCGATATTACCGTCCTCCCGACGATAAACGACGTTCAATCCGTCCTTGTTTTCATTCCGGAACACCAGCACTGGGGCGCCGGCCAGTTCCATCTGCATGACGGCTTCACCAACACTCAGCGATGGGATCTTGGTTTCCATCTCAGCCACGATCATCGGCTGCAGAGAATCGGGTTCGGCTGCCGAGTCAGATTCGTCAGAGGCGAGGATATAGGACGACGCCCCAAAGAGTTCAACAGGCTCAGACCGATCCTTGTGGTGGTCCTTCAAACGCCGCTTATACCGGCGTAGCTGGGTCTCCATCTTGTCGCAGCAGCCTTCGAACGCCGCATAGATTTCAGTTGCATGAGCTTTGGCCTGCGCCGTCAGCCCCGTAGAAAGATGTACGGTGGTTTCGCATACATATTCATGCGCTGAACGGGAAAAGACGACGTTGGCATCTGTTGGACGCTGGGCATATTTGCCCACAACCTCGCCCAGTTCGGTCTGCACGTGAGTTTGCAGCGCCGCGCCGATGTCGATCTGTTTTCCGCTGATTTGGTAACGCATGTGATCTCCTTCACAATTCACACCCATTCTTACTTACGTCACGTAACGCGACGCACGTGTTTTTATCGGGTGGGGGAAAAAGGCATAACCTGCAGTAGCCGCGCCGTTCGCCCTTCCAGGAAGGGGCATCGTGATCCAGACGGAAACCGAAGAAATGCCATGACCCAATTGAGGCAAGAGACGGCGGGAGAGTCAATCAAAACAGACGTGTATATACGTGATTTCCGCCATGCAGTCGGCGCATTTCTGCGCAAGCCTATGATATACGGAAATTTTCACCCAGATAGACACGGCGGACGTTCTCATTTTCGACCACTTCGTCCGGGGTGCCGGACATCAGCACCTGACCGTCATGCAGGATATAGGCGCGATCTACAATTTCTAGTGTTTCCCGCACGTTATGATCAGTGATCAGAACACCAATACCGCGTTTTTTCAGATCAGCGACTAGGTGGCGGATATCGCCCACACTGATCGGATCGACACCTGCAAAAGGTTCATCCAACAGCAGGTATTTCGGATCGGCCGCCAGACAGCGCGCAATTTCAACCCGGCGGCGTTCACCGCCCGACAAGGCCAGCGCGGGTGCCCGGCGCAGGTGTTCAATCGAAAAATCCGAAAGCAGCTCTTCAAGCCGCTCTTTGCGGCGATGGGCGTGACGGACGGTGATATCCAGAACCGAGGCGATGTTGTCCTCGACGCTCATGCCGCGAAAGATCGACATCTCTTGCGGCAGATAGCCGATGCCCAGACGCGCGCGGCGGTACATCGGCAGGGTCGTCACGATCTGCCCGTCGATTGTAACCGTGCCCGCCTCGGGGAATACCAGCCCGGCAACCGAGTAAAACGTGGTGGTTTTGCCCGACCCGTTTGGACCCAGCAGCGCCACAACCTCGGACCGGTCAAGCGTCATCGACACATCGCGGATCACGGTCTTTTTGCTATAAGATTTCCGCAGCTTTTCGATTCTGAGGCCGGACTGCCCCTCGGCCACGGTCAGTTCAGGCCGCGCCATCAATTGTTGCCCTGCTGCAGAATGGTTTTGACATTACCGGTCATTGTGGCCGTGCCAGTGGTCAGATCAGCGTTCATCTGATCGCCGCTGATGGTGCTGGGACCTTGCGTCAGCAGCACATTGCCCTTCATCACGATCACGCCTGAATCAATGGTGTATTCGGCCCAGTCACCCTCGGCCGCGTCGGGCGGGCTGACCAGAACCACATCTTCGGTCGCTTCCATCCGCTCGATACCCGAGCGATCCTCATTATAGAGAACCAGCACCCGTTCAGCGGTCAGGCGCATTTCCCCCTGAATGACGATCACATTGCCCACAAATTCGGCCGAGCCGTTTTCTTGATTGACGTTCAGGGTTTCTGAGGTCACCTCGACCGGCAGCGAAGGGTCGGCCTTGACCGCGCCAAACGCAACCTGAGTCTCCTGCGCTGCCGCAGAAAAAGCACCAAGTGTCAGTACAAGGCAAAGTGGAACAAATCGAAAATCGAACACAGGTTATCTTTCTGCTTTTTCAGGCTCGTATATCAGCTTCACGCCGTCTGTAAAAATAATATGGACCGGTCCGTCCTTTTTTTCCGTTCCAAAGGTCATGCCCCCCGCCGAAATGTTGCCGATAATCCCGGTGCCATGCACCTCACCCGGCGCGTCACCGCGAATTTCATCCAGCGCCGTGTTCAGCAGATCGGTGGTAATTTCAGTGCCGTCAGTCGAGGTAATGACCACATCGCCAACAAAGGTTGCGGTGTTTTTGTCGGGCCGGATCATGCCGGAATTGGAATCCAACGTGATGACGCCGCCGCCCGACAGGCCCAGGCGGCCCCGGAAATCGGCCGCTGTCGGCGTAGAGGCTTCGGTGCCCTGCGTGGCGCGTGTCGATTGGATCTGGACCTCTTCGCCCTTGCGCGTGGTGCCACGGTAGTTTGGCTGCGTCACCACCTGATCGGCCAACCGTTCGTCGATATCCTGTTGGGAAAAGGGCACGGACACATTGGTTTCGATACTGCGCGACAGCAAAAACACGGTGGACAGCATCAGGATGGCCACCAACGGTAGCACCACCTTGAAAAACTGAACCATGCGTGAATGTCCGTCCACCTCTCCGCCCCCTACCTAGCCCAGACCGACGCGCAAGCAGTCGTGAATGTGCAGCAGCCCCTCGGCCTGCCCCTGTCCTTCGGGATCAACTACAAACAGCGAGGTGATCTTGCGATCGTTCATGATCGCAACCGCCTCTTCCGCCATAGCGTTTGGTGCAATGGTCATCGGGTTGCGGGTCATTACCTCTTCGGTGGTTCTGTTCAGCAACCCATCCATGTTCCGGCGCAAGTCACCATCCGTGACGATGCCCATCAGGCGGCCCGCCTCGTCGGTCACACCGACAACGCCAAAGCTTTTCTGGCTCATGACCAGCAAGGCCTCGCTCATCGGGGTTCCAACGGGCACCACGGGCAGGTCGGCATGCATCAGATCGCGCACCGTGGATAGCTGCGCCCCCAGCTTGCCGCCGGGGTGGAAAGCGCGGAAATCTTCGGGCTTGAAATCGCGGTACTTCATCAACGCAATCGCCAACGCGTCGCCCATTGCCAGCGTCAGCGTGGTCGAGATCGAGGGCACCATGCCAAACCCGCACGCCTCACCCAGCGACGGGATCAGCAGATGCACATCCGCCTGCTTCATCAATGTGCTTTCCGGCTTGCTGGAAAGGCCGATCAGCGGAATGCCAAAGCGGCGGGTAAAGGCCAGCAGGTTAACCAGCTCCGGTGCTTCGCCCGAATTGGAAATCGCCACAACCACATCGCCTTTGGAGACCATACCCAAATCACCATGGCTGGCCTCGGCAGGGTGCACGAAATAGGCAGGCGTGCCGGTGCTGGCCAGGGTGGCGGCGATCTTGTGGCCGATATGGCCGGATTTGCCGATGCCACTGATGATAATACGGCCTGGGGCCTGCAGGATCATTTGCACGGCTTCGGCAAAGTGCTCGTCCAGACTGTCGGCCAGCACGTCCAGCGCGCGAGCCTCGTCGGTGACGACCTGTTTGGCGGTTCTCAGAAAGGACTCGTTATCAGTCATGAGTGTGCAAAGATATCCGTTTCGGGCCAGCCTGCGAGGTCAAGTTTCGCACGCATCGGCAAGAAGTCAAAACACGCCTGCGCCATCTCGCTACGGCCTTCGCGGGCCAAACGCCCGTCCAGCGCATCGCGCAATTGGTGCAGGTACAGAACGTCCGAGGCCGCATATTCCAGCTGCGCGTCGGTCAGGGTTTCGGCCCCCCAGTCGCTCATCTGCTGCTGCTTCGAAATATCGACACCAATCAGCTCCTGACACAGGTTCTTCAGGCCATGACGGTCGGTATAGGTCCGCACCAGACGGCTGGCGATCTTCGTGCAGTAGACCGGCGCGGCCAGTGCGCCAAAGGTGTGGTACATCGCGGCAATATCAAACCGACCGAAATGAAACAGCTTTAACACGTCGGGGTTTTCCAACATGGCGCACAGGTTTGGTGCCTGCGTCTGGCCCTTTTCAACCTGCACGATATGACTGTTGCCGTCGCCGCCCGACATCTGGATCACGCACAGGCGGTCGCGATGCGGGTTCAGCCCCATGGTTTCGCAATCAATGGCCACCACAGGGCCCAGGTCCAACCCGTCCGGCAGGTCGTTTTTATAAAGATGGTTCGCCACGGGGTCTTCCTTTATGCGATATCGCCCCCGAGATAGGAGGTTTGGCCCGTAAACTCAACGCCATCAATAGAATGCGACAAACATGCGCGGATTTCTTGACCCCACCTGCTTTGACAGGAAAATGGAAAAGGCCGCCGTACGCCTGGCATTAAGCAGGCCCTGACGCGACGCCAATTGAAAAAAGGTCCGAACCGCCGATGCTGAGTGTCCTTCGAAACCGAACCTATCGCCATTTGCTGGGTGCTCAGGTCGTTGCGTTGACGGGCACCGGTTTGGCGACAATTGCGTTGGGGCTACTGGCTTATGATCTGGCAGGTGACGCGGCCAGTCTGGTGCTGGGCACCGCGCTGACGATCAAAATGGTGGCTTACGTGGTCATCGCCCCACTTGCCGCAGCCTTCGCAGAGCGGCTCGACCGTCGCAGGATGCTGGTGGCGTTGGATCTGGTGCGTGCGGCGGTCGCGGTCTGTCTGCCTTTCGTGACCGAGATCTGGCAGGTTTACGTGCTGATCTTTGTCCTGCAATCCGCATCCGCCGGGTTCACCCCCGCGTTTCAGGCCACCATTCCCGACGTGTTGACCGATGAACAGGACTATACCAAGGCGCTCTCCCTGTCGCGGCTTGCCTACGATCTTGAAAGCCTGCTCAGCCCTGCTATCGCCGCAGCGCTTTTGCTGATCGTCAGTTTTGACAGCCTGTTCTGGGGCACGGGGCTGGGGTTCATCGCCTCGGCCTTGTTCGTGGTGTCGGTTGCCCTGCCCTCACCCAAACCAGCCAAACGTCGTGGAATTTATGACCGCACGACACGCGGCATTCGTCTTTACCTGAGCACACCTCGACTGCGCGGATTACTTGCCCTGACTTGGACAGCAGCGACCCTCAGCGCGATGGTCATCGTCAATACGGTTGTTATTGTGCGGTCCGATTTGGGCCTGTCGGAAAGTGCTGTGGCCATAGCGTTGGCTGGCTTCGGTGGCGGTTCGATGCTGGCCGCATTTGCGCTACCCGGGCTGTTGGATCGCTTCATGGACCGCACTATCATGCTGAACGGGGCCATTTTCGGAACCCTGGCAATTGGCCTCTCTGCCATCCTGTTCGCGGCAGTGCCGATCCCTCTGATAGGTCTCGCAATACTCTGGGCCTGCATCGGGTTTGGCTATTCCGCCACGCTGACGCCTTCAGGCCGGTTACTGACCCGCTCGACCCGACCCGAAGACCGACCAGCCGTGTTTGCCGCCCAGTTCACCCTGTCGCACGTCTGCTGGCTGGTGCTGTATCCGCTGACCGGGTGGATCATGACCACAACCAGCACGGCGGCAACATTGGGCTGGATGACCTTGATCGCGGCCCCCGGGGTTGTGGTGGCCCTTATGATCTGGCCGCGTTCGGACCGGAAAGCCGTTTCGAAAGAACATGCTGACATGTCTTGAGCCCCCCTACCCCGGTGCATTACACCTTGGTGCATCATGGATCAGCTAGACCGTCGCATCATCGCCGCCCTGCAGCACAACGCCCGCGAATCGACCACCAAGATCGCCGCGAAACTGGGCGTGGCCCGGACCACCGTGCATGAACGCATCAACCGCATGGAAGAGCGTGGCGTGATCGCAGGCTATTCGGTGGTACTGAACAGCCCCGAAGACGCCCCGCGCGTACAGGTGGTCGTGCTGCTGGAAGTGCAGCAAAAGGAAACCAAGCGCATCATCAATCGGCTTGAGGCCTACCCCGAGGTCAAGCTCTGCCTGTCGATCAACGGCGAGTTTGACCTGCTACTGTCGGCTGAGGCCCCAAGGATCGAGGATCTGGATATTCTGGTTGATGATCTGGCCAAGATCCCCGGTGTGCTGCGCACCAATACCAGCGTTGTCTTCGGTCGCCGGATCGATCGAATCTGAGCGGCTGATAACCCTCTGTAAACCCTAGCAGGACTAGCTTGACCGGGACTGATTAGAACCCCGGACCGGCAGAATGCCCCATCGTTTGATCTTTGGCCTAAGTTTGCTTGCGCTATGTGCGGCGCAACAGGTCTTTGCTATGCCCGATGACCGCGGGGCAGGCATTTGCGATGCAGCCGCCAGGCGCGCTGCCCATTCCGAAGGCGTGCCGCTGGACGTGTTGCGTGCGATTGCGCGGGTGGAAACCGGGCGGTTGCGGGACGGGCGGTTGGAACCCTGGCCCTGGACCATCAATGTCGAAGGTCAGGGTTTTTGGTTTACCTCCGAGTTTGAAGCGAAGTCTTACGTCTTCAACATCTTCAAAGCTGGTAAGCGCAGCTTTGACATCGGCTGTTTCCAGATCAATTACCGCTGGCATGGCAAGGCGTTCCAATCCATCGACGCCATGTTCGATCCGGATGAAAACGCCACCTACGCCGCCCGGTTTCTGAATGAATTATACGCCGAGCTTGGATCGTGGCCCGCAGCCGTGGGAGCTTATCATTCCCGCACACCATCGCTGGCCAATGCTTACTCGAGCCGGTTTCAGACCGTACTGGCACAACTGGATCAATCCTTGCCCACTGACCCGGAACGGGCCGCACGCGACCCGTTTACCACCGCAACCCCTCTGATCCCGGTCAACCTGCCGCAACCGGGTGGCGGCGCGCTGGGGTCACTGGTTCCGCCTTCGGGCACTGCCACCGCCTTTATCTCGTTCAACTAGGAGGCACGCGTGCCCAAGATCGACGCCCGTTCCCTGTTTTCTCCGACCGTGCTGCTGGCGCTGGCGCTGATGACGGTCATCGTGATGATGATCTTGCCAATGCCCGCCTGGGTGCTGGATGTGGGGCTGGCTGCCTCGTTCGCGCTGGCGATCCTGATCTTTACACTGACACTGTTTATCGAACGGCCGCTGGATTTCTCGTCTTTCCCGACAATCCTTTTAGCCTCGCTGATGCTGCGGCTGTCGCTGAACGTATCCTCGACCAAGCTGATCATCGGAGAGGGTCACACAGGACCCAATGCCGCCGGAAACGTGATCGAAGGTTTTGCCGATTTCGTCATGGGCGGCAGTATCTTTCTAGGGCTGGTGGTTTTCGGAGTGCTGCTGATCGTGAATTTCATGGTCATCACCAAAGGTGCCGCCCGCATGGCCGAGGTCGGCGCGCGGTTCGCCTTGGACGGCATGCCGGGTAAGCAGCTGGCTATCGACAGCGACATGTCCGCCGGAGCCATCGACCACCAGCAGGCCAAAGAACGCCGCGAGCGTGAGCAACAGGAGACGACGTTTTTCGGCTCACTCGATGGGGCGTCGAAATTCGTCAAAGGCGATGCCGTTGCCGGGCTGCTGATTACGTTGCTCAATCTGGTGATGGGTTTGATCATGGGCGTGATCGTCCACGGCATGCCAATCTCATCCGCGTTCGAGACCTATGCCATCCTGACCGTCGGTGACGGGCTGGTGTCGCAAATCCCGGCGGTGATCATTTCGATCGCGTCGGCCCTGTTGCTGGCACGCGGCGGCACGCAGGGGGCGACCGACAACGCCATCTTTTCGCAGTTAGGACGGCATCCGGCGGCACTGGGAACGGTTGCCATGCTGATGGTGCTGTTTGCGCTGGTGCCCGGCCTGCCCTTTCTGCCATTCATCCTGGGGGCGGGTGTGCTGGGCTATGCGGCCTATAACGTCCATCGCAAGCAAAAGGCCGAAGCAGAAGAAGCGCTGGCCCCAACACCGCTGGAAGACACACCGGTCTCGCAGGCCATTGGCGACATTCTGGATTTGGACGACGTGCATCTGGAGTTTGCCCCCGATCTGGTCAGCATGGTCCTGAACCCCGGCACCGGGCTGGACGCGCGCATCGCCAATATGCGGACCTATGTGGCCTCCAGCTTTGGTCTGATCCTACCTGATATCCGCCTGACCGACCGCGCCGATCTGCCCATGGGCACCTATGTGGTCAAGGTCCAGGGCGTCGAACAGGCACGCGGTGTGTTGAACCCCGATCTGGTTCTGGCGCTGGTACAGGATGACCGCGACATGCTGCCCGAGGGTAATGACGTGACCGAGCCCGTCTATGGCGCCCCCGCCCGCTGGATTCTGCCCAAAGATCAAGAGGCCGCCGCGCTTAGTGGGGCCACCATCGTTTCCCCGCCCGAGATTCTGGCCACTCATCTGCTTGAGATCATCAAACAGAACTTCTCACGCCTGTTGACGCTGAAATCCCTGCGTCGCCTTTTGTCCGAGATGACACGGCTCAGCGATCCGGTTCGGGCCGAGGCTAACCGCAAGCTTCTGGACGAGTTGATCCCCGACAAGGTACCGATCGACACGCTACATGCGGTGCTGCGTCTGCTGCTGGACGAACGGGTCTCGATCCGAAACATGGCGCTGATTCTGGAAAGTGTGGCCGAGGCGCGCCTGACCACCACCCAGCCCGAAGGCATCTGCGAACTGGTCCGGCAGCGATTGGGTTTCCAACTGGTGGCCGAGATGAAACGCGAAGACGGATCGATCCCGCTGATCCAACTGGCCCCGGAGTGGGAGGATACTTTCACCACCTACCAGATCGACGCGCCTGCATCGGGTCTGGACGTGGCGCTGCCACCAAACCTGTTCAACAAGCTGGCCGATGGCGTGGTCGACAGTGTCGCGCAATCCGCCGATCACGGGCTGTTTCCGGCGGTGGTCACCTCGACCCGCCGCCGCCGTTTGCTGCGCACCATCATGCACGCGCGCGGTATAGCCAACCCGGTGCTGTCGTTCGAGGAAATCGGGCTCGAGGCGCGGCCCTCGCTGGTAGGAACGGTGCCCGCGTGATCGCGCTGCCGCCAGAACTTTTGCCCCAACTGGGTGAGGGTTTGTGGCATCTCTTTGCCGTCTTCCTGCGTGTCTCGGCCATGGTGTCGCTGCTGCCTGCCTTTGGCGAGCGCAGCATCCCGACCCGGGTCAAATTTGCTATCGCCACGGCCTTTACCCTAATTGTGACACCAGCGATTGCGGCGCCTGTTGCCCCACCCGACCTGTTGCCAATGGCAGGATTGGTTCTGACCGAAGTGCTGATCGGGATGGCCTTGGGTATGTCGCTGCGACTGTTCGTGCTGGCCTTGCAAACGGCAGGGTCGATTGCGGCGCAGGCAACGTCGCTGTCACAGATTCTGGGTCCAGCGGCGGCAGATCCTGTGCCCGCGATGGGATATCTTCTGACATTGGCTGGCCTGACACTGGCAGTGTTGCTGGGCCTGCACATCCGCGTCGCGCAATTTCTTATCCACAGCTATGCGCTTTTTCCAATGGGTACGCCGCCCCTGGCCCCGGACCTGTCGCAATGGGGGGTGCAGCAAACCGCGCGCAGCTTTGGATTGGCTTTTGCGTTGGCGATGCCCTTCGTGATCGCATCACTGATCTATAACCTTGCGCTTGGCGTCATCAACCGTGCGATGCCACAACTGATGGTGGCGTTTGTCGGCGCTCCGGCCATTACCTTCGCGGGCCTGTTCCTGTTGTTCGCCGGCACGCCCCTGATCTTGTCTGTGTGGTCCGATGCCTTGTTTGCCTTTATGCTGAACCCGCTTGAGGGTCCAAGATGAGCGGGCCCGACGACGACAGCGACAAGTCCTACGAGCCGACGCCGCAGAAGCTCCAGAAAGCGCGCGAAAAAGGTGAGGTTGCCAAGTCCAACGACCTGTCCGTGGTTGCCGCTTATGCCGGGTTCCTCATCGCCTTGTTCGCAGCCGGGCAATTCGGCGTGCAACATATGGGAAGCCTGTTTGTCGTGCTGATTGATCAGGCCGTCACAATCGCCCCCTTGCTGACCGAAGGGCCCGCCGCAAACCCGGTCGGTGGGATGGTCAACAAGGCGCTGATGTCCGTCACGATTCTGTTTGCCCTACCCGCCGCCGCAGTTCTGCTCAGCCTGATCGCCCAGCGTGCGCTGATCTTCGCGCCCAGTAAACTGAAACCCAAACTGTCCCGCATCTCGATCATCTCGAACGCAAAAAACAAATTCGGGCGCGGCGGTCTGTTCGAATTCGCCAAGAGCTTTGTGAAACTGGTAATCTACGGCACCTGCCTGACGCTGTTTCTGCGCTCCAACCTAAACGAGATTCTGTCCGCCAGCGCTGCTCCGGCGCGGTCATCGGTCATGCTGATGATGAATTTTCTGTTTCGCTTCCTGTTCATCGTCATCGCCGTAGCGCTGGCCATCGGGGTGGTCGACTATCTTTGGCAACATGCAGAACATATCCGCAAGAACCGGATGTCGCGCAAGGAAATTCAGGACGAAACCAAGGATGCCGAGGGCGACCCGCATGTCAAACAACAACGCCGCCAGCGCGCGCAGGACATCGCCACGAACCAGATGATGTCGGATGTACCCTCGGCGGATGTGGTGATCGTCAACCCGACCCATTACGCGGTGGCCTTAAAATGGGCCCGGACGGCGGGTTCAGCCCCTGTTTGCGTGGCCAAAGGCGTGGACGAGGTGGCCGCAGCAATCCGGGGCCGGGCTGCTGAGGCTGGCGTTCCCATTCATTCCGACCCGCCCACGGCCCGCGGCCTGCATGCCGCCGTCGAGATCGGACAGGAAATCGCGGAAGATCATTATCGCCCCGTCGCTGCCGCGATCCGATTTGCCGAGGCGATGCGCAAAAAGGCCAAAGGACAGATCAGATGAAACAAGCCGCGCTATCAGATCTGAAAAACGTTACCGAGGCCGTGTTTCAAAAAGAATACAACGCCCTGCGCCCCCTGCTAGAGGCTGAAGCACGCGTGCAACAGCAATTAGCGCGGCTGGACGCGCAGGTCCGGCAATCACGCCAAGACAGCGCCGCGGCCGAGGGGTACCTAGTCACCGGCACCGATGTGTTGTGGAACGGTTGGGAGTCGGCCACGCGCCGCCAGTTGAATATGGAACTGGCGCGGATTCGAGCGCAAAAGCTGTCGGCGATGGACGCACTCCGTAGGGCCTTTGGCCGCAAACAGGCCGTCACCAACCTGTCTGCGGCCCAAAAAGAGGCGCACGAACACGCCCAGCGCCAGAAATCATAACCCTTCTAAACAACGTATCACCCCGTCAGGATCAGACATCCTGACGGTTGACGCTCATAATCAAGACCTGAAACACATCATCGCCCAAATCCTTGCGCGCTGTCTCCAGCAACGCTTTGCGCAGAACACTCATATTGTCCGATTCAGTGAATGCGCCGTCAAAACCGCCAGTATTGGCGTGATCGAACATGACCTGCAAAAATCCGTCACGCAGCTTTGGTTCAAGCGAGTAGAAAGCCTCGGTCATGCCGGGGGTGACTTCAAGGCTCAGCGACATTGTGACCAACGCCGCGATCCGATCCGCATCGACGACGGGCACCACAAACTGCTTGGTCAGTTTGAGGTATTCATAGTCGCTTTTGGCGTCCTTTTTCCCAGCCTTGTCCTTTTTCTTGGCGGATTTCTCTTTGGGTTTTTCCGCCTTGGTCTTGGGGTTTTCCTGTTTTGCGGCCTCTTTCGGTTCGCCGGAGGGCGCAAACACAACGCCGGCACCGATACCGGCCCCCAGACCGATCAGCAAGAATACGACGGGTAGAAGTTTCTTCATCACATCCGCTCCTTAATACGGCAGCACGGCATCCAGGATCTGCTGACCATAACGCGGCTGCTGCACATCAGTGATCTGTCCGCGTCCGCCATAAGACACGCGGGCCGAGGCGATCTTGTCATAGGTGATCTCATTCTTGCGCGAGATATCTTGTGGGCGCACATAGCCCGTCACCAAAAGCTCGCGCAGTTCGAAATTGACGCGCAGTTCCTGCGAGCCCGATATCGACAACACCCCGTTTGGCAGCACATCAATCACTGTCGCAGCCACGCGTAACGTCAGCTTTTCCTTGCGTTTAACCGATCCTTCGCCCGTGCTTTCCGAGGCGGAATCGATCTCGACCGCGTCCGCCAGCGATGCGCCTTCCGGCAGATGATCCGCCGCGCGCTGTGGCAGGCCAAACAGGCCGACGATGCCAAGGCTTTCCGAGGCGGATCGCGAGCGTTCCGTGTCGTTCGAGAACTCGGCCTTTTCGTCCAGCTCGATCACGACCGTCAGGATATCGCCCTTTTTGATCGCCCGCTGATCGCCCAACAGCGATTGTTGCCCGCCGCTCCAAAGCGAGGATCTGTCGACATTGCGCTGCGGCTGGGTGTGCAAGGGCAGGCCCGGCCACAACATAGCGACATGTTCAGGGGAATCCTCGTTCGGAGTGAAGCTTGGCGGCTTGCCCAGGTGATCCAAGCGCCCGCAGGCGGATACGGCCAGAATGGCAAATAACAGAGATTTCGAAAGTTGCGACATCATTTTACCTCGATTTGGCCGTCGGGCCGGATAAGGCCCGTCACAGTGGTACGGGAGGATAAGTTCATGACCCGGATACGTTCCCCGGCAGCCCCACGACCCAGCGCGCGGCCCTCTGCGGTGATCGACAGCGGTGTGCGGTCAAAGATCAGGACAACCAGATCGTTGCGATCCACCAGGGCCGGTGGACCCACATCGCCTTCGCGGATCGGGCGTCCGGGATACAGCGCGACGCGGGCCTCTTGCCCGATCAGAAACTCAGGCGTAGTTATCGCGCCGGGCACCTGCTGGGCCTTAAGCTCCAGGTCAGTCGCAGAGATGATTTCCTTCGCGCGAATGGTGCGGGTCGGCACGACGATATCAGCCTGTACCGAAGCCGGCACCAAAAGGGCCAACATCAAAACCAGAAACCGCATCACCGCACCTGTGTGGTTGCGCCCATCATCTGGTCGACAGCGGAAATGACCTTGGCGTTCATCTCATATCCCCGCTGCGCCTCGATCAATTCTGTCACTTCACGCACTGCATCGACCGAGCTGTCCTCAAGATAGCCTTGCCGCAACGTACCTAGACCATCCTGGCCCGGGGTGCCGACCACGGGCGCGCCTGAGGCTTCAGTTTCCTTGAACAGGTTGCTGCCAATCGCCTCAAGCCCCTTGGCGTTCGAGAAACTGGCCAGCGTTAGCTCACCCAACAGCTGCCCGTCTGCCGTGTCGTCGAAATAAGCATAAACTTCGCCCGCAGCGTTGATCGAGATCGACCGGGCATCGTCAGGAATGGTGATCTCGGGCGCGACGGCAAACCCGTCTGATGTGACGATCAACCCCTCGGCGGATCGTTTCAGGCTGCCATCGCGGGTATAGCCCGACTGACCATTGGCCAGCGTTACCTCAAGATAACCACGCCCTTCGATGGCCACGTCCAGATCGCTCCCGGTGGCTGACAAGCCACCCTGCGCCAACTGCACTGTGACGGCCGCTGGACGCACACCCAGACCCAGCTGAATACCGGTGGGCAGAACGGTGCCGTCATTGGCGTTCACCGCCCCGGCCCGCGCCATTTGTTGATAGTGCAAATCCGCGAACTCAGCCCGGCGGGCATTGTAGCCAGTAGTGTTCGTGTTCGCCAGGTTGTTCGAGATCGTCTCGACCCGCATCTGCTGCGCGGTCATGCCAGTCGCCGCGATTTTCAAAGCCCGCATATTCAAATCTCCTTTTCACAAATCAACGCATCAGCGCCTTGAGCGCGCCGCGCAGACGTTCGTCTTCGGTTTCCAGAAAGCTTTGGCCCAGCTCATAGGCGCGCTGGATTTCCACCAGCCGGGTCACCTGCTCGACCGCATTGACGTTGGACCCTTCGAGAAAACGCTGCAGCACCACTGGGTTTTCGACCGGGTCAATTTCGCCCTCGGCGCGGAACTGCGTGCTGCCTTCACGCACCAGCGTTTTGGGATCGGCCACACGATAGACGCCGATCTGCCCCAGCAATTGCCCCTCGATACTCAGCGTGCCATCGCTGCCCACGTCGATCGACGCGGCATCGGGTGGGATGAAAACAGGCGCGCCGTTGCTGTCTAACACCCGGTGGCCATCCATCGTGACCAAATCACCCTCGGCGCTGGGTGAGAACGCCCCGGCTCGCGTCAGCCGGTTGCCCGAGGGCGTTTCGACCATGAAAAACCCATCACCTTCGATGGCAAAATCAAACTGGCTGCCGGTTTCGGTCAAAAGGCCCTGCTGCAATGAAGTGTTGCGCACCTCTGCCCGGGCCATGGACAGGGACGGGTTGCCCGGCAAGTCGCGGACAAACTCGGAAAACACCAGACCCTGCGCGCGGTATCCGGTGGTGTTGGCATTGGCGATATTATTCGCCACCAGCCGCATTTCATTCATCAGGCCCGATTGGCGGGACAAGGTGGTATAGGCGGTATCCATCAGCGACCTCCGGCGATCAGTGGGATGAGAGTTGTGGTGAAAAAAGTCACTAGCGTCTGCGTCATGAACCCCATCGAGATCCAGAACACGATGACGATGGCGATTAGCTTTGGCACGAAGGTCAGCGTCATTTCCTGCACCGAGGTCAGCGCCTGAAACAGGCCCACGATCAGGCCCGATACAAGCGCCACCGCCAGGATAGGAACCGAGGTGATGACCGCGACCCACAGCGCCTGGCGCACGATGTCATAGAAAAGACCTTCGCTCAGCATCCGATCAGACCGGCATCCGCAGGATTTCCTGATACGCCTCGACCACCTTGTTGCGGACAATGACCGCCGTTTCCACTGCCAGCTCGGTCTGTGCCAGTGCCTGCACCAGAGCGTGCGGGTCGGCCTGGCCGGTCATGGCGGCCTGCGACATTTGCTCGGAATGTTTCAGCGTTGCGGTAAAGTCCTGAAACGTGTTGCGCAGCCCTTGCGCCATGCCGGCGTGATCAGGATCGGCCTGCGTGGCCGGGCGGGCGACGGCATAATTCTGTGCCGCGGTCAGGGATCGGATATCCATTCTGGTGTCCTTTATTTTCTGAGAAGTTCCATCAAGCTCGACGACATCTGGCGTGACTGGTCGAACATCTTGAGATTGGCCTCATAGCTGCGCTGCGCCTCGCGCGCGTCGGCGATTTCGATCATCAGATCGACATTCGAGCCACGGTAATGACCGGTTTCATCTGCCATAGGGTGACCGGGGTCATAAATGCGCGACCCCTCGCGGCGATCCAGTTTGACGCGCCCGGCCTGCACCACCTCTTGCCCGTTCCTTTGCACCGTCTCGAACGGCACGGTCTTGCGGCGATAACCCGGCGTATCGGCGTTCGAGATATTCTCGGACACATGCCGCAGGCGGGCTGATTGCGCGCGCAGAGCATTGGTTGAGGCGGCTAGGGAATGAGAAAAATCGCTCATGTCTTACACTCCTTATGACCGACCAAGGCTGCTGCGCAGGATGTTC
This sequence comes from Ruegeria sp. ANG10, assembly GCF_040705255.1. NCBI lineage: Bacteria > Pseudomonadati > Pseudomonadota > Alphaproteobacteria > Rhodobacterales > Roseobacteraceae > Ruegeria > Ruegeria sp. ANG10. The sequence continues at coordinate 66,473 of NZ_JBFCVU010000013.1, read as the reverse complement.
ATCGAGGATTTGTAGATGGTCAGCGCGCGGTCATGCTGGCGCTTCACTTCAACGGCTTTGAACATCTCTTCCTCGACAGACACTCCATTGCCGTTGGGATCGCCTGACGGCGCAACCTCAAACTCGGCCCAGGGCTGTGGGCCGGTGGCGCCGTTCAGATGGCCCGCACGGGTGGCGGCCATCGAAACCTCACGTCCGGACTTTTCGAATGCTTTCTGGAAACCCTCGATATCGCGGGGCTGGTAGCCGGGCGTATCCGCATTGGCCATGTTGCGCGCAACTACCGCCTGCCGTTGCCCGGCATGGGTTGCCATTGCGTACGCGGTCTTAAAGACGTTCAGGTCATAGAACATCGGGGCTTCTCCCTCGATCAATTTCAATCAAGGCTTAACCCCGATTCCTTTAGAAAGCGTTTTCAGAAACCCGTTGGAGAACCCACGATGTCCGATCTCGACCCAATGCTTCTGAAATGCGAATTCGACCGTCTGTCCGCTGTGCGCCATATGGGCCGCGTTGCAGGTGTGGCGCGCGGAGTCATTGAAATACAAGGGCTTGAAGGGCAGGCGCGAATCGGTGATCACCTGACCTTGCGGCGGCGCAACGCCCCGGATCTGCCAGGCGAAGTGCTGCACGTTGAGGCCGAGAGGGTTCACATGATGCCTACAGCCGCGCCGGATGGGGTGTGCCTCGGTGACCGGGTGATTCTGGATCAGACGCCCGATTTCGCACCCGGCTTGCACTGGCTGGGGCGCGTGGTTGACCCGTTTGGCAAACCGCTGGACGGGAAACCTCTGCTTTCTGGCGCGCAGGAACAGGACATCATGCGTGCCCCGCCCCCGGCTGTGGCACGCAAGCCGCTGGGCGCACGGATGGAAACCGGTTTGGCGATGCTCAACACGATGCTGCCCGTGGTTCAGGGTCAGCGCATCGGTCTGTTCGCCGGATCGGGCGTCGGAAAATCCACCTTGCTGGCAACGCTGGCGAAATCGATGCAGGCGGATGCCGTTGTGGTCGCGCTGGTGGGCGAACGTGGGCGCGAGGTGAACGAGTTTGTCGAGCATACGCTGGGGCGCGAGGGGATGAAACGTTCGATCGTCGTGGCCGCCACATCGGATCAATCTGCATTGGCCCGCAGACGCTGCGCCTGGTCGGCGATGTCGGCGGCCGAGTTTCTGCGCGATCAGGGGCTGAACGTACTGTTTCTGGCCGATTCCGTGACCCGATTTGCCGAGGCACATCGCGAAATTGCAGTCGCCATGGGCGAAGCGCCCTCGTTGCGTGGCTTCCCGCCTTCGGTCACGCCGCTGATTGCCGGGTTGTGCGAACGCGCTGGTCCTGGCACGGCGGATCATGGCGATATCACCGCCGTATTCAGCGTTCTGGTTGCGGGATCGGATATGGATGAACCGGTGGCCGACATCCTGCGCGGGGTTCTGGACGGGCATATTGTCCTCAGCCGCGACATTGCCGAGCGCGGGCGGTTTCCGGCCATTGACCTCAGCCGTTCGGTATCGCGCAGCCTGCCCGGGGCGGCGACCGCAGAGGAAAACCAAATGATCTCGGAAACCCGCAAACTGGTCGGCAGCTATGAACAGTCCGAGGTCATGATCAAGGCCGGGCTTTATGCCGAAGGCGCGGACCCGCTGCTGGATCAGGCCGTACGCGTGCATGAGGAACTGGACGCGTTCTTTGGCAAACCCGAGCCAAATGGAATCAAAAACAGCTTTAACCGTCTGCAACTGATCCTGCGGCGGGCCAGCGCCAACCTGCCACGCTAGCGAAATCCGGACAGTTTTAAGTGTTAAGCCCACCTTAAGACCTGCCCGGCTACGCCTGTAGTTGGGTGATAAAAAAGGTGGTGGAGATGGGTGCGCAATCCAATGCGGCGCCAATCATCATCAAGAAGAAACGTGTGTCAGGTGGCGATGGTCACCACGGTGGCGCGTGGAAAGTTGCATATGCCGACTTTGTCACGGCCATGATGGCGTTCTTCATGTTGATGTGGCTGCTGAATGCAACGACTGAGAAACAACGCAAAGGGCTGGCGGATTACTTCTCGCCAACGATTCCGGTGAACCCGGTTTCGGGCGGGGGCGATGGGGCCTTTGGCGGCAACAACATGTTTTCCGAAGTGACCATGGTGATGGACGGCTCGGGCGCGACCAAGCGGCACCCGACATTTGCGCGGCAAGCGCGGGGATCGATCGGTGTGAATCCCGATGGCGGAAAAGAGATGTCCGAAGATTTCTCAACGCTTGAGGCGCAGCTTCTGGGGCATACCGGGGAAAGCATGGTGTCGGACAAGGTGCTGAAACATATCGTCACGCGCGTCACCGACGAAGGTCTGGTGGTCGAGCTGTTCGATACCGAAGATCAGCCACTGTTCGAGTCGGGGACGGATGAACCGACCCCGATGATGCGGGCGCTGGCGCTGCTGGTGACGCGATCGTCGGATTTGGTGACAAATGCAGTGTCGGTCGAAGGCCATGTCAGCGCCTCGCCCGTGGTTCTGGCGCAGGACCCCTCCTGGGATGTGTCGACCTCGCGCGCGCAGGTGGTGCGCCAACTGCTTGAGGATAAGGGTTTTGCGGGTTCTCGGCTGGACCGCGTGACCGGTCATGCCGACCGGGAATTGAGCGATGAAAACCCGATGGCCGTGCGCAATAACCGGATCGAGATTATCTTTCTGCGCGACACCTGAAGGCACAAGGATAGGCCGCATTTTAACTGTTAGCGCGCTGTTAAGGGGCAGTGCGTTAGCTGTTGCCTCAACGATTGACGCAACAGAAGGGCGTGCCTATGACGATTTCCTCCTCGCTGAATGCCGGTGTGGCCTCATTGAAGGCCAACGCTAACCGGCTGGCTACTATTTCAGACAACATCGCCAACTCATCGACCTTCGGCTACAAGCGGGTCGAGACGGATTTTCATTCCATGGTCACCTCGGGTCAGGGCGGCAGCTACTCGGCGGGTGGGGTCAGAACCACCAGCCAGCGTCTGATCGATCAGCGCGGGTCACTGGTGACGACCAACAATTCAACCGATCTGGCCGTGCGCGGCCGGGGCATGCTGCCGGTTCGCCCAAGCTCGCAAATCGCGGGTGGTTCGAATGAGATGCAACTGACCACGACCGGTTCTTTCCGCACCAATGAGGAAGGGTATCTGGTCACCGAATCCGGCTTGGTTCTGCTGGGCTGGCGCGCCAACCCGGATGGTTCGATCCCGGCGGTGCCGCGGGACACCCCAGCGGCGCTCGAGCCCGTGCAGCTTAGCGTCAATCAACTGTCCGGCGCGCCGACCACACAGATGAATCTGCGCATGAATCTGCCCGCAACAGCTACCGAAGCCGGATCGCCGGGCGACACACAACCCCTGTCGGTTGAATATTTCGACAACCTTGGCAAATCAGAAAGCGTGGATATCGAGCTTGTGCCAACTGTTCCCGGGGCCGGCACCAGCAATGAATGGACCATGGTGCTGCGCGATTCAGCTTCGGGCGGGGCGGTGATCGGGGAGTACACGTTGACGTTCACCGACAGCCGAACAGCAGGCGGCACGCTGGCCAGTGTCGCCGCCGTGTCGGGCGGGGCTTATGACCCGGCAACCGGCAGTCTTGTAGTCAACGTCGCGGGCGGCCCGATGGAGATCAATATCGGCCAGATCGGCGACGCGGACGGAATCACGCAACTGTCCGATACCTTTGCGCCCGTTTCGATCACACGCGACGGGTCAGCCGTGGGCACGATGACCAGCGTTCAGGTCGATGAAAATGGCTATGTCTATGCGTTCTATGACACCGGTGTCAGCCGCCGCATGTTCCAGATCCCGCTGGCGGATGTGCCCAACCCCAATGGCCTGACCGCGCTGGACAGCCAGACTTATGCGCCATCACGGGAAAGCGGCACATATTTTCTCTGGAACGCAGGGGAAGGTCCAACGGGTGAGCTTGTGTCCTTCGCGCGTGAGGAATCGACAACCGATATCGCGACCGAGCTGACCTCGCTGATCCAGACCCAACGCGCCTATTCCTCGGCCGCTACGGTGATTCAGACTGTTGATGAGATGCTGCAGGAAACCACCAATATCAAACGCTGATTTGGGTTTTGACCCGGAAAGGGGGCCTGTCTGATGAATTTGTCGACAGCATTCAACAACGCCGTCAGCGGTCTGACGGCCTCGAGCCGCGGCACCTCGGTCGTGTCGGACAATATCGCCAACGCGCGGACGCCCGGTTATGCCCGCAGGTCGCTGGAACTGACAACGAACGTGATTTCGGGCACCGGGGTGCGCACGGTCAGTGTGGTCCGAAATCAGGACCCTGTTCTGACCGCCAACCGCCGCACTACCGACGCGGAACTGGCCTATCAATTCGCGGTTTCCAGCTTTCATACCGGCGTCGAAGGCGTCGTGGGCTCGGTTGACGACCCAACATCGCTTGCCAACCGGTTGGCTGAGTTCGACAGCAGCCTGATCACCGCCGCCAGCCTGCCTGATTCCTCTGAACGGCTGGATCAGGTGGCCCGCGCCGGTCGTGACCTGGCCAACGCGCTCAATTCGGCATCTGAAGGCGTGCGGCAGCTGCGCTCGGACGCAGATCGCACCATTGGAAAACAGTTGGAAGGGCTGAACCAGACCCTCAAGGATATCGAGAAGCTGAACGCCAGAATCCCCGCGGTCAAACATGCGGGTGGCGATATTGGTGCCCTGCTGGACCAGCGGCAAGTGTTGATAGATCAGGTAAATGAGTTGGTGCCGGTAAACGCGGTTCCGCGGGCGAATGATCAGGTGTCGTTATACTCAGACGGCGGCCTGATCCTGCTGGAAGGCACGGCGGCCGAGTTTTCCTTTACCACCACAGGCGACACCAAACCTCATATGACAGTGGGCAATGGGCTTCTGTCCGGATTGGAGATGAACGGAAATCCGGTGCGCACCAGCGGCGACAATGCCCAGATACGCGGCGGCGCGCTGATGGCACAGTTCGAAACCCGCGATGAGCTGGCGGTTGAGGCACAGGCCAAACTCGACTCGGTCGCACGGGATTTGATCGAACGGTTCGAAACACCCGGTCTGGACCCCACCGCATTGCCTACCGATCCCGGTCTGTTCACGGATGCAGGCACCCGGTTCGATGCCACTGCGCCCGAGGGGCTGGCCTCGCGCATCAGCCTGAACACGATTGTTGATCCCGATACTGGCGGTGACAGCTGGCGCTTGCGCGACGGGCTTGGTGCAGTGGCCCCCGGCGATCCGGGCGACGCCACGCAATTGCAAGCCTTTGGCGCCGTTCTCAGCGATGCGCGGCCCGTCGCGGGGTCACCCTTTGGCACCGGCGATATGCGAGCCGCGGACCTGACCGAGGCGCTGATGTCAAAAACCGGATCGGACGCTCATACCGCCAGCCAGCGCCTGACCTTTGCCAACAGCGCACAACTGGAAATGGCCCGAATCGAGGCGGAACAGGGCGTGGATACCGACCAGGAATTACAGAACCTGATGGAGATCGAGCAGGCCTATGCCGCGAACGCGCGGGTCATCTCGGTAGTGGATGAATTGATGCAAACCTTGTTGAGGCTCTAATGATGAATTTGACGTCTATTGGCGATCTGGCGCGGGGTATGACATTGCGGACCCGCTCGACTGAACTCAGAAACGAAATCGAAACCCTGTCTTATGAAATGTCCGCCGGCAAGGTACAGGACGTGTCCGGGCGACTGGATGGAGACTATTCGCACCTGCTAGATCTGGACCGCAGCCTGTCGCGTCTGGACGCTTATCAGGTATCAACGGCTGAGGCTGGGTTGTTTACGGACGCCATGCAGTTGAGCCTGACCACGATCAACGAGTCCGTGACCGAGTTGACCTCATCCCTTTTGTCCTTCGGCACATCGAACCAAGCGGTCAGCCATGAAAACGCATCGGTTCAGGCCTGGAACGAGCTGGACACGATCATATCAGCGCTGAACACCCGCGCGGGTGGGCGCAGCCTGTATTCCGGTGCGGCCACGGATGTATCCCCCCTGCCTTCAACCGACACATTGTTGAGCGCCCTTGAAACGGAGCTGAGCGGATACGTCACGACGGCAGATATCCGGCAGGCGGCGGAAGACTGGTTCAACGACCCCGCCGGATTTGATGCGGTGATCTATCAGGGCTCGGGTAATGCGCTGGCACCGATGCAGATATCCGAGAATGAAAGCGTCACGATCCCGATCACGGCCACCGACCCCGCGATCAAGGATGCGATACGGGATATCGCAGTTGCGGCGTTAGTCTCTGACAATGCGCTGAACTTGCCGCGTGATCAGCGCACCGCCCTGTTTACGCAGTTGGGCGTCGATCTGGCCAACACCCAGAACGATGTGGTGAATCTGCGCGCTCAGGTCGGTTCGGCTGAAGCGCGCATCGAACAGGCCTCCACCCGCAACAGTGCGGCGCAGACCAGCCTGGAGTTCAGCCGAAACAAATTGATCGCTGCGGACCCCTATGAAACCGCCGCACAGTTGCAGACCGTCCAGTTCCAATTGGAGAGCCTGTATTCCGTCACCGTTCGCAATGCGAATCTGTCGTTGGTGAATTTCCTAAGATGAAGCTTTTTGTTTTCCTACTGATGTTGCTGCCCGGGATAGCATCCGCTGGCACGATCCGCCTGAAGGATCTTGTGGATTTTGACGGGGTACGGGGCAATGATCTGGTCGGCTATGGCCTGGTCGTCGGGCTGAACGGAACCGGTGACGGGCTGCGCAATTCACCCTTCACCGAAGAGATCATGTCGAACATCCTGGAACGGCTGGGCGTCAACGTGAATGGCGAGGATTTTCGCCCCAAAAACGTCGCGGCCGTGTTGGTGACCGCCAGCCTGCCGCCTTTTGCGCGGGTCGGCGGGCAGATCGACGTGACAGTGTCGGCCATTGGCGATTCCAAAAGCCTGCTGGGCGGCACCCTGATCATGACGCCGCTGAACGCGGCTGATGGGCAAATCTATGCCGTGGCGCAGGGCACGGTTCTGGCCGGTGGCACCGTGGCCGAGGGTGAGGCTGCCTCGGTTGTGCAGGGTGTGCCGACTTCGGGCGTGATCCCATCGGGCGCGCGGGTCGAGCGTGAGATCGACTTTGACCTGTCGACGCTGACGCAAATGCGCCTTGCCCTGCGCGAGCCGGATTTCACCACTGCCAGCCGGATTGAAATCGCGATCAATACGGAATTCAATCGCGCAGTGGCGATCATGCGAGATTCCGGCACGGTCGAACTCAACATCGAAGCTACCCAGTCGATTTCTACCGCCCATGCGCTGGGTCGAATCGAAAACATTCTGGTTGAACCGGAAACCAAGGCCCGCGTCGTGGTCGATCAGCGCTCGGGCACCATTGTAATGGGACAAGAAGTGCGGATTTCACGGGTTGCGGTGTCACAAGGCAACCTGACCCTGACAGTCGAGGAATCCCCCATCGCAGTTCAGCCCAACCCGTTTGCCCGCGGCGAAACGGTCGTGGTCCCCCGCACTTTTGCCGGAATTGAAGAAGAAGAGGGCACCGGGCTGGCCGAAATCCCCGAGGCAACCACCCTATCAGAGGTCGTAGCCGGGCTGAACGCGCTGGGCGTGTCGCCCCGCGATATGATCGACATACTGAAAACGATCAAAGCCGCCGGGGCGTTGCACGCTGAATTTGTGGTCCGATAAAGGACCAGCACCAGCCATATGGCGGGATCAGATACCCGCCGTCACTTGGATTTCCAGCTATCAAGCCAGCGGCGGATCCCGTTGCGCTTTTCTTCGATCGCATCACCGGCGGCATAGATTCCGTCTTCCATATTCTCAAGCATCGGGTCGATACGGCGTTGCCGGAACCGGCGCCAGCGCACCCAAATGGCCCAGACGATGGCAAAGAAAACCGTCAGAAAGATGATGTTGAACCATGGGATCAACCGCACATCGGGGCTTTCCACCGGGCGCACCGAGACCACGTTGGGGAAAATCGACATAAGCTGATTGCGCCAACCATAATGGCGCAAAACCACCCATTGCGGGTTATCCGCGGTCGACACGAGATTGGTCAGTTCCGCCTGTAGGTTCGAACTGTCGAGCTTGAAATAGGGCGGCCAGCCCCAGCCGGTATCCTCATTGCGATACACGCGCGGTTTCCCGTTCGGGCGGAAGGTTTCCACAAAACGCACATCGCGGTTGGTGGTCTGCGCGCCCTCTTGCCCTGTATCCTGCTGTGCCCAGAAGATCGAGTTCTCACCAAAATCGACGCGCCGCACCTCGGTCTTTACGATCCGCACCACATCCTGCTGCGGCAAAGTGTATTCCAGCACCGAGGCGACCAGCCCCCAGAACAAGATGATGAATACCCATTTGACATAGACCATCTATCCGGCCCTCATTTGAAATTAGTAATATAGATCAGCAGGGCAATGGCCCCAAGCGGGATGACATAGACACCCAGCAGCAGTTTCTTGCGGAACGATTTGTCATATTGCCGCATTCCCCGCTCGAGAAAAGCCTCACGATCACCGTGCAGCCCTTTTTTTTCCCAGTGCGCGATCAGCTTACGCCGACGGACGAGGCGGGAATAGATCGACAGCCCGACATAGATCACGGTCAGAACAATCAGCAGTGGAACTAGAAAACGGATTGCGACAAGCATTCAATTCCTCCCAACTGCGCCCCAGGGACCAACGCGTGCAATGATGTCATCGCTAATCCGGTCACTGCCACTCATGTCTGGCTCATGCCCGAACAACGCAGCGCGGGCGCCCGCCTTGTCCACCTGATACTCGCGCGCAAGAAAGTCGGCAACATAGGCTTTCTTGGTCTCGGGCCAACCGGCATAGGTGTTGTAAAACAGTTCTTTGTGGCAGATGAACATTTGGCGCGGGTCCAGCGGGGCCAGCTCAGCCAGCAGCATGTTCACCAGATCACGGTTCGGCGTATCGGTGGCCCGCAACGTGAAGAAATAGGCCGGATGGTCCGAGGTGATGCGCGGCCACGGACCACCATCCTTCGCCCAGCGCAGTAATTGGCCCAAACCGTGATAAGCCTCGGGCAGGCGGTCTGCGTGATTACGGGCCAGCCGCCGCATGTCGCCACGATCCAGCCCCGTCAGGTCAACGCCCGCATCCGCCGCCGCGTCGACGGTCAGGAAATCCATCTTTTGCTGCAGGATCGCGGTGGCATCCACGCCCCGCGCTTTGACGATTGGTTCTACCAAGTCGTTATAGTCAAGAAACTTGGCGATCTGATTTCGCTGCGACAGCTCGAACGTGTATTTGATCTTCAGATCGTCGGGTTTTTCGCCCATGCAGATCGCCGCCGGGTGGTCCAGATCCGGGAACAGATAGAGCCCACCGAAATGCGCCGTCCAGAAGTTGCGTTGCTCAAACGCGGTGTGGCGCAGGCGAACGGGGTTGCGGGTGACGTCGCCGGTTTCCTTGGCGGTTTCAATCATCTTGGCGATCAGAACATCATCGAACCAGGCGTCCTCTTGGGTTTTGAACTGTTCAACCATCCCTGCCAATTGCTGTGCCTTGCGCAGAGTGCCGCCTGCAGTGTCGGCCTCGATCTCGATCTTTTTGATGTTCAGTAGGTCACGCGGCGTGCTGAGTTTGATGACCGAATTCACCAACTCTCCGGCCACCGCATCGGTGGCGGTCAGGGCGAAAAGCTGCGCCTCGTTCATCTCGATGAATTCTCGCAGGATATCGCGCGAGGTCGAGAATTTGACGTTAAGCAAAGGCGCGCGTTTCTGCTCGGTCGTCAGCAGGATGAACTGCCGGTTGACCCCGTTGGGGTTGAGGTAGAGCTCATCCTCCAGCTCAATCCCCACCTCCGGCGAATAGCCCGAGATATCCACATGGAAATCCGTCAGCGCCGTGGTCTTGCCCGCCAGATGCTGCAACGCGCGGTTATACCGCTCGATCAGAGCCGGGCTGGAGATGTGGACGAGGTTGCCAAACATCAGGCCTTTTTCGATGAGGCGGATCATGAGACGTCACCGATCCATTTGCTAGATCGCAGACGTTGTCGGTCTAAAAATGCCATCTCTAAGGCTCCCAGATTCTGCGCAATCCGAAGGAAAGCACGCAAGGAAGCAAAGAAAAGGGTGCGAGCAACAACAGCCATCCGGGGTTAATGATAAATAAAAAAAACTGTACGAGGATTGTTTTCCCGGCTGCTTCAAAGAAATCTCCACCACCGAAAACGTGGTGAAACCCAATAACTATTGCAGGAACAACGAACATGCTAACCACAAAAGAACACAACAAAGCATCAAACAGTCGGTGGTTCTTCTCAGGATAAAATCCCGCTTCCTCGGTGGCCTCGATTGGCGTGCCATGGCGCCAACCGATCAAAACGGAAGCTATTGCCGCCAAGCTAAACAAAAGGAGCATCATTCTCCCCTCCCCTCCAGATACCGCCGTTTGGCCTCTTCCATCCGAGCCATCTCACGCACCGCGTCTTCGATGGCGACCTCGTCGCTCTTGTCGGCATAGCGGAACTCACTGTCGGCGTAGCGGTTGATCTCTTGCATCACCATTTCCACCGTGATCGGCTGGCGCAGGTCCTCGATCATCGCCTTTTTGGTGTCGTAGTCGCAGAACAGGAACAGGTCAGGGTTTTCCATCCATTCGTCGGGCAGTTCGAAATCCATCGCGCGGACCTTGACCGCGTCGGTGATGTTCTTGATCGCGCGGCCAGTAAAGCGTTCGTCCGCCTGTTGGATCGCCTTGAGGTAGGTGCCCAGCTTGGCGATTGTGTCCATTTGGCCGATATCGCTGGACACCCGATCATAAACCTGCAGCAGCGCTTCCTCATGCGGGCGGGAATGACTTTCGAAACTGGCGGCGACGGCCTTTTTGATTTCCTGTGCAGCATAAGCTTCGTGTTCGCCCAGCGGGATGTCGTGGTTGCGGCCCATCAGCAGGTGCAGGATGTCGATGTAATCCTCACGCGTCTGCGGCCCGTCCACGAGGAACCGCGCACCTGCCCGTTGGCGTAGAGCGTCATCCACATTCTCAGGGTAGTTCGAGAACATGCCAAAGGTGCAGTTGCCGCGCACGACCGTGTTGGCACCCGCAAAGCTCTCCATCAGCACGGCGGTGATTTCCAGCTGACCGGCTGACGACTGCCGGTCGCCGCGTTTGCCCGCCAGCTGATCGATATCGTCGATGGTGCCAAAGCCGATGACCGAAGGGTCGATGATCGTGTTAATAAAGGCTTTGGCATTCTGGCCGGATTTGCCCTGATAGCTGTCGATATTGTCGGTGCTCAGGTTCTGATAGCGGAACGGATAGCCCGCGTTCTGGCAATAGTCGTTGATCAGCCCGGCCATCATCTGGATCAGAGTGGTTTTACCGGTGCCCGGCTTGCCGTCACCCATGAAGGTAAAGATGAACCCGCCGAGTTCCGCAAACGGGTTCAGGCGGCGGTCGAAATCATAGGCCATCACCATCTTGGCCAGCTTCATCGCCTGATATTTGGCGATGTGGTTGCCGACCACCTCGTTCGGTTTCTTGAACGTCATGGTCAGCGTTGTGGATTTGGCTTTTGAAGCCGGTTCGAACCCGCGGATCGTCAGGTCGTCTGCCTCAATATGCCAGGCGGCATTTTGGAACGGGATCAGATGACCAGCGGATTTGGAACGCAGGGCGGCTTTTTCCATCAACTGTTCAGCATAGGCGCTGGTGGCCGCGATCAGGTGTGCGTCGTCGGGGGCGTGTTTGGCCAGGGTCTGATCCAGTTCCCACAGCGCGCCGTGTAGGGCAAGTTGACCGTTGTCGGTCAAGACCTCTTCGATCTCACCAATATCAGCAGTGGTTTCGCCCAGATGCGAGGACATCAGATAAGCCAAAGCATTGCCGAAGGTATGCGAGGTGATCAGAGCCTCAGCCGTCAGCAATTCCGAGAACTCGGTCTTGCGCGCGGCGGGCAGATCGCCCGCAAGGTTCGCGCGTTTCAGGTCTGCCAAAGGTGTCTGTTCGGAATAGGCTTCACTCACCGCCAGAGCAATGGCTATTGCACGGCGGATTGCCTGCTGCGTCGTGGCCTGCGGTGGCGAGACCAGCGCATCGCCATCATCCGAAGCTTCGATCTGTTCAACCAGATGCACCCCATCCGCGCGCGCAGTGCGGCGTGTCACCAGACCAGGGGTCGTGGACCGAAACCGCCGCCCCGTGGACACACCCGGTGAACGCTCGACCGCCGCATCAACCGCCTTCGCAATCCGCGGCGCGTGTTCAAACCCATTCAGCAAGGCGGTCGCCGCCGGATAATGTTTGCGAATATCCGCCTCGCGCAATTCCATCTGATCAGACGTCAAACTCATCTCAAAACCGCCCTTGCTTCATCTTTTCAAAAATACTCTCGCCGAAGGCGAAATCCTCAATATCTCAACACCTGCCCGGCCTTGCTGACGACGAACTTGCGCACGTCGGCAAAGCCCGGCGGGTTGCGCTCGGCCAGCACCTGAAACGGGCGTTGGGGCAGAATGATCGACCGCTGGGTGCGCGTGGCACCGGTCTCGGCCCCCTGCCCGCCGAACGGGTCCAAAGCGAACACCTCACGCTCGACGGTGGAAAACCACCCGGCGCGTTCTTCGATCACGTCTTCGCTTTCCAACTCTTCCGTTGTCCACGCCAGCGCCCAGTCCTGACCTTCCGGCGCCTGTGCGTCTTCCAGCACCTGCCGCAGTGGCCCGGATTGCTCAGTATAGGCCGAGGAATACATCGGACCCACGTGGATGCGGCGCAGGTGTTTGGGGTGCAGGTCGTCGAAATCCTGATCGAAGCCTTTGGCGATGGTCACCAGTTTCAACCCGCCCAAGGACTGCGCCATCAGATGCGCCTGTACTTCGGGCCAGCGACGTTGATCTTTGGGCAGGGCGGTTTTGCCGCTGTCCTCAAGCTGCATTAGATAGATGACCGGCAGGTTGATCTGGCTGTCATAGACCGCCCAGTGGATCATAAACTTGCGCCGCTCGCCCTCATTGCCGATCCAGAGGCATTCGGGATCGTTGCGGGCCCAGAACAGCTGACCCTTCAGCAATTCCTCGTAATAGAGCCTTTGGGACAGCGCGAATTGCAGCTTGGTCGGGATTTCCTGATCACCGATGATAGTACGAACCATGTCAGTTTTCAGGTCGTCTTCCGAGGGCATATTCGCCAGATGCACCTGCGCCTGCTGCGCGTCGTTGGCCATGGTAAGCAGCTCGGCCGCCACCGGAAACCCACTGTCACGCTTATCCATGGCGAGGCTGCCAAAGAACCGCCCCGTATCGCGCCCGACCAGCAGGTATTTCATGCTGAGCGCGCGGAAAGTGTAGAGCAGCCCCGAGAGGTAACGCGACACGATCCGCACTTCTTGCTTGCTGATCGCGCCCTCAGCCTCCATCGTCGCCGCCACGCGCAGAAGGTGGACGGTGATCACCTCGAATTTGCGGAAATAGCGGCGCGAGGCGAAGGTGTCGGTCAGGCCGACATGGTCTTGGGTGGGGTTAGTGTTCATCAGTCTCCACCATCGCCGCCGCCGTCGCCATCTCCATCCCCGTCTCCAGAGTGAAAACCGTCAGCTTCGTTATAAAACGCAATTTCCGCCGAGACGGGGTCTTCCTGCTTGTAGATATGATACACTGCATATCCGACACCAAAAAACACAACAAATCCTACCAGGGCGAAGAACGGTAAGCCCGTAATCACGGCGAGTACAAGACCTATGCCGATGGCAAACCATCGCATAAACATTGCTCTTTCCACCCAATCTGGCAGGTCGATATCTTTGCGTGACAATCCCGAAGGGGAGTGTTTTCCGCTGTATTGCATTGAGAGGGTGTCCTTCAGGACCCACCATACAAATTCTTATCATGCTTCTCGACAATCGAGGCAAACCGACGGGCAAAGCGTTCGTCTGCCTTGGCCTTTTTCTCCAGCACATCGCGGGCAAAGACCATGTGGTCCTCATGCGCCTCAAGCATGTCAGCCATCTTCTGGTTGGTCGCGGTGCCGATGGCTGCCATGGCGGTCTGCGCCTCTTGGTCGGTCTGCACGCCGATCTCGTTGATGCGGTGGGCCACGTCCTGCTGCTGCGCGGTTTTCAGCGATTTGGTCAGGGCGTCATACAGGACCACGCGCTGCTGGGTGTCTGTCTGCAGCTTGTTGATCAGCACCATCTGCGTTGCCGCCTGGTTTTGCAGTGAATCAACCCAGGTTTTGCCCTTTTCGATGTAACGCTCCAGAGTCTGGGATTTGGCCAGCTTGACCTGCTCTTCCTGAACCTTGGCGTTGTATTGCTTGTTCAGCTCTGCCAGTTCGGTTTCCAGCTGGGTACGCGCGGCGGCGTCCTGTTCGACGCTGATCTTGTTTTCCAGAGTGATAATCGTCGGGTCCATGCCCTGAATTTCGGCGCGCAGAGCCTCCAGTTCAGCCACGGTCGCCTCACGGTCATCCAGCGTGCCAGTCAGGTTTTCTTCGACCTTCACGCGCTGTTCTTCCAGCACGGACAGTTGCCCTTGCAGCAATTGCACAATCACGTCGGACTTGGCGATCAGATCCTGCAGCTTGTCATCGATATTTGCAGTGCGCATCCGTTCCTGCCGCATCGATTCCGATTTGCCCTTGGCGAAGATGCCGACAAATGATTCCCACCCGGTTTTCGAGCGCATCTCGTCAAAGTCTTTGGAAAACGCGTTGGTCACATCGTCCAGACCCATGATCAGCTCAGCGATATTGGCGTTCATCACCTCGGTATGGGCATGCACGTCTTCAAGCGTTGCATTTTCGATGTCGATATCCGCCTCGGTGGTGCCGATCTTGGCACGGGCAGCTTCGATACGTGATGTCAGCCCCTCAATCTGTGATTGGCTTTCACGGACTTTCGCCTGAGTCTCTTCTATCAAGGCATCAAATTGGTGGTTCGACATCTCTGCTATCCCTTTTTTCTTTATTTACCCAATAAGATAGGGAATGTTACGGGTGTTTACATCCCCCTGGGTCCAAAATTCCTCCAGACTTTGACAAACTCAGCCTGAAAAAGATAGGCGTGAAGCACAGCCTTGAACTGAAGGTTATTTGATCAAATCTGGATTGACCCGCTGGCGATAGTGGACATAGACATTCCGGACCCCACCTGATTGGGTGCGTTGAACCCATTTTCTGCCGGAGGCTGACCCATGCTGGACGCGACAACCGATCTGAAATCCCTTCTGAAAAACCCTGACCTGCTGGTGACCAAAGCCTATATTGGCGGTCAGTGGGTGGATGGCGACAATGGCACCCTTGCGGTGACCAATCCGGCCCGCGGCGACGTGGTGGCCGAGGTTGCCGATGTCAGCCGGGCGCAGGTGGCAGGCGCCATCGCGCAGGCCGAGGCAGCGCAAAAAGAATGGGCCAAGCTGACCGGCAAAGAACGCGCTGCAATCCTGCGCCGCTGGTTCGACTTGATGATGGAAAACGCCGAGGATCTGGGCAAGATCCTGACCGCCGAGCAAGGTAAACCGCTGGCCGAGGCCGTGGGTGAAATTGCCTATGGTGCCTCGTTCATCGAATTCTTCGGCGAAGAGGCCAAGCGTGTTTACGGCGAAACCATTCCCGGCCATCAGCGCGACAAGCGGATCACGGTGCTGAAACAGCCCATCGGTGTGGCGGCTTCGATCACCCCGTGGAATTTCCCCAACGCGATGATCACACGCAAGGCGGCCCCGGCGCTGGCAGCAGGATGCGCCTTTGTGGCCCGTCCGGCCACGGAAACCCCATTGTCGGCGCTGGTGCTGGCGCTGCTGGCGGAACAGGCGGGCGTGCCTGCAGGCGTGTTCAACGTCGTGCCCTCGTCCCAGGCCAGCGAGATCGGCAAGGAATTCTGCGAAAATCCCGGCGTGCGAAAGCTGACCTTTACAGGCTCGACCGAGGTGGGGCGCATCCTGCTGCGTCAGGCCGCTGATCAGGTCATGAAATGCTCGATGGAGCTGGGCGGTAATGCACCCTTCATCGTGTTCGACGACGCCGATCTGGATGCAGCTGTCGAAGGCGCGATGATGTGCAAGTTCCGCAACAACGGCCAGACCTGTGTCTGCGCCAACCGCATCTATGTGCAGGCCGGTGTATATGACGAATTCGCTGCCAAGCTGAAAGCCGCAACCGAGGCCCTGCAAGTCGGCGACGGCCTGAATCAGGGCATCACCACCGGCCCGCTGATCAGTGACGAGGCCGTCGCCAAGGTGCGCGAACACATCGCCGATGCCACGGAAAAAGGCGGCGTTATCCTGACCGGCGGCCTGCCGCATGATCTGGGCGGCACCTTCTTTCAGCCCACCATCGTCACCGGCGTGACGCAGGACATGAAGGTCGCGCAAGAGGAAACCTTTGGCCCGCTCGCGCCCCTGTTCAAATTCGAGGACGTAGATGATGTGATCGCCATGGCCAATGACACGATCTTTGGTCTGGCCTCGTATTTCTATGCCAAGGACCTGAGCCGCGTCTACAAAGTGGCCGAGGCGCTGGAGTACGGCATCGTGGGCGTGAACACCGGCATCATCTCGACCGAGCTGGGCCCGTTCGGCGGCGTCAAACAATCCGGCCTGGGTCGCGAAGGCAGCCATCACGGCATGGAAGACTATCTTGAGATGAAATACATCTGCATGTCGGTCTAACCCAAACGGGTCTTAGTTTGGATGCGCTTGCCACAAAAGCGCATCCAAAGCATCGCCATACTTCAATGGGCGCCGCCGGATCCTAACGCAAAGCGCTGCCCGGCCTGACCTCGGGCGAGGCGTTTGTGGCGACCGGCAATGTCGCCTCGGGGCCACTCTGTTCTGGTTGATTGAGCCAATAACCGAGGGAACCGACTTTCAACTTTTACGTAGGGTTGGTCGCGCGTAATTTTTCGTGATTTTTTAGTTGGCCTTGAGCCCAATTTGACAACTGCATTTCATTATGCGGACCAACAGTTATGGTACCTCAAAGTGAGAACGCTCTTACCCTTGGGTCAAATTTCGTCAGCAGCCTAATAACTCACTGCTCAATGTATTTTCGTTTTAGGAGAACAACTTGACCGAACATATAACTCTCAGAGATGGTAGAACGCTCGCATTCAGCATTTACGGCGATCCAAAGGGAACTCCGGTGATTTTTAGCCATGGGTTTTCCGACTCTCACGTCATTCGTCAACCCGACGACAACCTGACTGCTTCGCTTGGAGTGCGATGGATTGCAGCGGACCAGCCCGGTGTCGGAGGGTCGAGTCCGAAGAAGGATCGGAAAATGGTCGATTGGGGGGCTGATATGAAGGATCTGGCTGACCATCTTGGCCTTGATACCTTCAACGTGGCTGGCCATTCCGGCGGCGGCCCCCACGCTTTGGCGGTGGCATTTCACATGCCGGACCGTGTGCGCAAGGTTGCGCTCGCGTCTCCGGTGGCGCCATTCGATGAGCCTGGCGTTACCAAAATGCTGGTACTGAAGGATCTGAAGACCATCGCGAAACTGCGCCATCTGACTGTATTGATCCGCTGGGCAGAGCGTATGGGCGCGAAAAGTGCTTTGAAAGACATCCCTTCATATGTGGAATCTGTCGTTGATCAAATGCCTAACGAAGCCAAGACAATGCTCCGCAATCCAGAGCAGCAGGCCTTGTTCGAAGAGAACTTTCGTCTCGGTTATCAACAAACCGAGGAAGGCGTTTTTGAAATGACGATGGCTCTTTGGGACTGGGGATTTTCGCCAAAGGCGATCCGGCAGCCAGTGGAGATGTTTTATGGTACTGCGGACGACATCATCTCACCGGAAATGCCACGACACCTATGTTCTGAAATTCCAAACTGCACGGCGCATGAGTGGCCGGGCGCAGGGCATTATGGGTTTGTGGATCGCGAGCGGTGGACCGAATTTGTCGGTGCGGTCGCCAGTCTATCTTAGCAAGCCAAAGGTACATTGTTCGCCTAGCGAGCACTTGATGGCCTAAAAACAACGCCCCGCGTCTGGAGGAACGCGGGGCGCATGGTGCGACGATCCAGAGAGGAGGAGATCGCCGCGGCGTGACGGTTAACCGCTTTAGTTCACGGCTTTGGCGTCGACTACATCCTTTTCAATGGCATTGGCCGAAGCAATCTCGATCCGGCGCGGTTTCAGGGCCTCGGGCACCTCGCGTTTCAGGTCGATGTTCAGCATGCCGTTTTCGTGGTTGGCGCCGGTGACGCGCACGTGGTCGGCCAGCGCAAAGCGGCGCTCGAACGCGCGGGTGGCGATACCACGGTGCAGGTAGCTGCGCTCTTTATCTTCGGCGGCTTTCTTACCGGCGACGATCAGCGCGTTTTCCTTCACTTCGACCGACAGGTCTTCTTCGGAAAAACCGGCGACAGCAACCGAGATGCGATAGGTGTCGGCATCGGTTTTTTCGATGTTGTAGGGCGGATAGCTGGGCTGAGCCACATCATTGGTCAGAACGCGGTCCATCATGTCTGCGATCTGGTCGAAACCAATGGTGGCGCGGTGCAGCGGTGCAAAATCAAAAGTACGCATATTTCATATCCTCATGTCTGAGCGATCTACGATTTGCCCTCCGTTCGGACGGGCGTTTGAGTATCTCAGGCCCCGTTCACGGCGACCCGGTACAATTCACATGGGGAGCATTTTGAACGAGTTCAAGACCCGTCGGATGAGATGAATTTGGCACCGGAACTGGACTTGTCGGACCCCACCTGCAACCGGCGAATCTTGGCCTTGGGCTGAGGTGCATCACGGCGCAGGTCAGCTTTCAATTCAGAAACGATCCCAGACAGTTCCATGCCATACCCAACCTTGCGCCGACCATCAAAACCACCCGCGGATACAACCGACAGAATCTGCCAGCGCGGTCCTTTTTTCGCCAGAATGGCCGACCCAGACGACCCAAAGGTCACGTCACAGTCAAAGCTGATCAGCCCGCGACCGCGTTGAAGGATACTGCACGAACGCTGGCGCGTAATCGCCTCGGATCGGCCTTGCCCGTAGGATGCAACGCTGATCTCGTTGCCGTTGATCCGCCCCTCGTACAGCGCAAACGGATCGGCGACACCATGCGGAACCGGTGCATCCAGGCGCATCAGCGCTACGTCGATGCGAACTCGCGGCGCCGAGACCGGCGCATTGGCCACAAAATCCGGATGGGTAGCGATCTGGATGACTTTATGGTCGGCCAGAGAGTTACCGTTGCTCAATCCGGCACGGAACGTCACTTCTCCGGGTTTATAGGGCCGGCCGGTGGCCTTATCCAACGCACAATGGGCCGCCGTCAAAACCAGATCCCGCGCAATCAGCGTGCCGGTGCAAAAGCCCTTATTGCCGATATCCAGACGGCCCACCGCCTCCCAGCCATAAAGGTCGCCACGATCCGTCAACTTGCGTTTTCCGGTTTGCGCATGGGATGCGGTCGACAAGACAGACAGGCATAACAATGTGCCCAGCAGAATTCGTATCATGGCTTGATGAACCTCGCGCCGATGTTTCGTTTGGATGTCCCGTCAGGGGTCGCAGCCAGAAAGCCGCGCCCAGCCGACAGTTCAGCTTGCAACAGATGCAGCGACCCTTCGACCGGGGTACCGACGGCAACGCGCTGGCCGTTCAACTCGGCCTTGGCGGCCACCACGGACACGATACGGGGGCGGTCGCCCTCAAAGGAAAAGACCGGTGCCCCGGATGAGCCGAACTCGACATCGCAGGACATTACCAGAACTTCTGACCGGCGGGTCATGACCGAGCAGACTTCTTGCAGTGCCGGGGCTTCGGCCCGGTCCTGCCCGTATGAGACAACGCCCACCTCTTCCCCACGACGCGGGCGATCGCCGGTTTCAAACGGGATCACAGTGGTGTTGCGAATGGGTTGCCACAGCTCGATCAGCGCAATGTCATTGCGCAACCGTGCAGTCGAGGTTTCATTGTCATAGCGATAGTCCGGATGCACCACCGCCTGCCGCGCCGCGCGATAGGCGGACGCGCGGCCCAGACGCCACGCGGCCAAAAACTCGACCCCGGACAGATCGATCCGCTGACCGGTTGTTTTATCGTACAGGCAATGCGCGGCGGTCAGCACCAAAGTTGGCGAGATCAGTGTACCCGTGCAAAACCCCGATCCGTTTATATCCAGACGGCCAACGGCCATCCACGCCCGCCCGGCATCGGTGGTGTCCAGGCTTTTTAGCCCACTGTCCTGCGCCGCGGCCGCTATCGGCATCAATGCCAGCGCTAAAGCCCTGATCCAGTTTTGCAAGCGGTTCTCCGGCGTTGATGTTGGATCACCTTCCTACGGTCGTGGTGGGGCGAAAATAGGGCAGCCGTGCCGGGTCTGGTTTCGTCTGAAAACTGATGCCCCGCTGCATCAGCCAGGCTTATCTGAGGATCGGAATCTGTGCCCCATCACCAGGTTGCAAGGCCCGTGGTTTGGGGCCGCCGGTGGCCCAGTCCAACAATTCAACCGTGTGCAAAACAGGAATATCTGTGCCCGAGCCGATTTGCATCATGCAACCGATATTGCCCGCCGCGATCAAGTCAGGTTTCTTCGCCTCAAGCGTTTTCACTTTGCGCTTCTTCAACTGGCCCGAGATTTCCGGCTGCATCAGGTTATACGTACCGGCGCTGCCACAGCACAAATGGCTGTCAGTAGGCTCTAATACAGTGAATCCCGCCTTTTTCAATAAAGTCTTGGGATGGGTTTTGATCTGTTGCCCATGCTGCAGCGAGCAGGCCGCGTGATAGGCAACGGTCAAGTTCTGGTTCGTACCCTCGGGAAGGTCCAGCTGCATCAACAATTCGCTGATATCCACCGCGATATCTGCCACCCGCGCGGCGTCTTCGGCCAGAGGGTCATTGCGGAACATATGCCCGTAATCCTTGACCGTCGTGCCGCAGCCCGAGGTGTTGATGACGATGGCGTCCAGTCCACCGCCATCCATCTCGGCCGTCCAGGCCTTGATATTGGCTTGGGCCGCTTTGTGACTGTCGCGGGTCTTGCCCATGTGATGGGTCAGCGCGCCACAGCACCCGGCCCCTTCGGCCACCACCACCTCACACCCCAGTCGGGTCAGCAGGCGGATGGTCGCGTCGTTTATATCGGTGTTCAGCGCCTTTTGCGCACAGCCCGTCATCAAGGCCACGCGCTTTTTGCGCGGCCCCTCGGACACAAAGCTTTGCGGGTCGTCATTGCGGCTGACCGGAGGGATATGCTTGGGCGCCATCTCTAACATCGCCCGCAACCGTGCATCTGGCATGAGGAAGCGAAACGGGCGGCCCAGTTTCGCTCCAAGCAGCGCGCAGCGGAACCGTGTCGGGTAGGGCAGAATTTGCGCCAGTATCCAGCGCAGCGCACGATCACTGAAAGGGCGCTTGTAGTTCTGTTCGATATAGTCCCGCGCGTGATCCACCAGATGCATGTAATGCACGCCGGACGGGCAGGTTGTCATACAAGCCAAGCAGGACAGACAGCGATCGATATGCCGAACAGTTTTTTCATCCGGCACACGCTCATTCTCGAGCATGTCCTTGATAAGGTAGATACGTCCGCGCGGGCTGTCGAGTTCATCGCCCAGCACCTGATAGGTGGGGCAGGTCGCGGTGCAGAACCCGCAATGCACACAGCTGCGCAGAATTTCATTCGCGCGCTGGGTTGCCGGGTCCTTTAGTTGCTCTTCGGTAAATGTCGTCTGCATCGGCTTATCCCATTAGGTCCGGATTGAAGAGACCGCGTGGATCGAAACGCTGCTTTAACCCCTGTGTTAGAGACTTAACTCCGGCAGGTTCAGGCTGAAATTGGCCCAACGTTTCTATTGTGTCTGCCATAGCCCGAACAAGTGTTGCGTGGCCGTCAAATGCGCCCAAACGTGCGCGCAGATCGGCTCCCTGTGAGACCCGTGCCCAGATCAGACCCCCGCCCCAATCGAACAAAAACTGGTCCGCTGCCAGACGCATCGAAACATCGGGCGCGTCGCTTGGCTTGACCGAAATCCGCCAGACGTCGCCGTCTTGACCCTGAAACGGCTTAACATCACGCAGGCCTTGCCACAGGTCCGCAGGATCCGAGATTTCAGTGACCTCACCAAATCCGGTCAATACGGACCTCAGCTGGCCGACGCGATAGGACACCGAGTCAGAAAACCCCTCGATCCGCAAAAAGGTGCGCCCATCTTGAGGGTCATACGCGGCCCCGTTGACCTCAAATGGAGATTTCAGCGCTGCGGACATGGCTTGTACCGCGTCTTCAGCATCCGCCACCTGTACAGCCAAGGTCGCAGAGGATTCGGGCTTTGGCAGCACTTTCAGCGACACTTCGGTCAAAATCCCCAACGTGCCCCAGGACCCTGCCATCAGCTTGACCAGATCGTATCCGGTGACGTTTTTCATCACCCGACCGCCATTCTTGATCACTTGCCCGTTGCCATCGACATAGCGCACACCCAGCAGGAAGTCCCGGCAAGCCCCGGCCTGAATACGCCGCGGACCCGAGATATTGGCCGCCACGACGCCGCCGATGGTGGGCTCTCCATCCGTGCCCAGCAGGCCACGATGATCCATAGGCTCAAACGGCAATTGCTGGCCTTCTGCCTCCAGAGCGGCCTCAATTTCGGCCAAGGGTGTACCGGCCTGCGCCACAAGGGTCAGCGCGCCGGGTTCATACAGGGTTATGCCGCTTAGACCCGTGGTGTGAATGGTTGCGTCTGGCCCGCCAATACCACGGGTGCCACCACCGGCAATACGCACCGGATGGCTCAGCCCGGCCACCATCTCGGCCAGTTCGGTTTCCGTCTTGGATTTCATCGTATTTCTTCTGTGTTAGGGTCTGTTACTCGGCGGCCAGACGCACATCGCGCCGGGATGCTGACGCGTCCAGAGGGAACACTTTGGCGGGGTTCAGCAACCATTTCGGATCAAACACGTCCTTGATCGCCATCTGTGCTTCCAGATCTTGCGGCGCGTATTGATGTGTCATCAAATCCCTCTTTTCCACGCCAACCCCGTGTTCACCCGTCAGGCAGCCGCCCACATCGACGCAAAGCCGCAGAATGTCGGCTCCAAACGCCTCGCATTTCTCAAGATCGCCGGGTTTGTTGGCGTCGAACAAGATCAGAGGATGCATGTTGCCGTCACCCGCATGAAACACGTTGCCGACGGGCAGGCCGTAGTCTTGGCTCATCTCGCCGATCCGGCGCAACACTTCGGGCAGGGACGAGACCGGGATCGTGCCGTCCAGACACATATAGTCGTTCATCTGCCCCATGGCTCCAAAGGCCGATTTCCGGCCCAACCAAATCTTGGCGCTTTCCTCGGGCGATTGGCTTTCGCGAATTTCCACCGGGTTATGACGTTTGGCAATCTCGACGATCTTCGACAGTTGATAGTCAATCTCGGCCTCGGATCCTTCGACCTCGATGATCAGCAGCGCCGTGCAATCGGGATAGCCTGCTTTGGCAAAATTCTCACAGGCCCTGATGCACAGCGTGTCCATAAACTCGATCGCGACAGGCAGAATGCCCGATTTGATAATGTCCGAGACACAATGCCCGGCGACTTCGTTGTTGTCGAAGCCAATCAGCACCGGTCGGGCGCCCTCGGGTTTGCGCAGGATGCGCAGCGTTGCCTCGGTCACGACACCCAATTGCCCTTCCGAGCCGCAAATCACCCCCAGCAGGTCCAATCCACCCGCATCCAGATGCGCGCCGCCGATCTCAACCACACTGCCATCCATCAAAACCATGGTCACGCCCAGCAGGTTGTTGGTCGTCACACCGTATTTCAGGCAATGCGCCCCGCCGGAATTCATCGCAACATTGCCCGCGATGGCGCAGGCCAGTTGTGACGAAGGATCGGGGGCGTAAAAGAAATCCTCTTCCTCAACGGCCCCGGTCACACTCAGATTGGTGCGGCCGGTCTGAACGCGGATAAAGCGGTTGTCATAATCGGTCTCCAACACCTCGTTCATGCGGGCGATGCCCAGAATGACGCAATCCGCCGTCGGCAATGCCCCGCCCGCCAGAGACGTGCCCGAACCGCGCGGCACCACCGGCACGCCTTCGGCATGGCAAATGCGCAGCACGTCCGAGACCTGTTGCGTGGTCGCCGGCAACACCGCCAGCATCGGAGGACATTTATACGCCGTCAGCGCATCGCATTCATACGCGAGGGTTTCAGCAGCATCATGGATCACGGCATCTTCGGGCAAAACCGCTAGCAATTGCTGCAATACGGCGTCCCTTCGGCGTAAAATTTCTGGGTTTGGCGTTGGCATTTCCATGGCGATCTCTCCGATTTGGTAAAATAATATTACCAATTTCTACATCTGGCAAGTTCTCTTGGCCGCGCGTAGTGTCGCGACCATGACCTGGATTGAACGCGCCCTGGTGTTTTCACCACTCGACTATGCGGCCATTGTGCTGCTGTTTTGTGCCTGGCAGTGGATCGGCTGGCGGATCGACAATCCCTCACCGCGCAAGAATTCCGTCACGATGATGATGGATGATTTTCGCCGCAACTGGATGCACGAGATGGTTACGCGCCAACCGCGCATGTTCGATGCGCAGATGGTGGCCACCATGCGGCAGGGCAGCACGTTTTTCGCCTCGACCACGATGATTGCCATAGGCGGCGGGCTGGCCTTGCTGGGCAATACCGAACGTCTGGCCGGGGTGGCGCAGGATCTGGCCATAGGCAGCGCCCCGGCGCTGGTCTGGGAGATCAAGATTCTGATTGTACTGGCTTTTCTGTCCAATGCGTTTCTGAAGTATGTCTGGGCGCATCGCCTGTTCGGCTATTGCGGGGTGCTGATGGCCGCCGTGCCCAATGACCCCGAAGACCCGCAGGCCTATCCCCGCGCCGCGCAGGCCGCCGAGATTTGCGTTACCGCCGCGCGCAGCTTCAACCGTGCCCTTCGGGCGACCTATTTTGCGCTGGCCTCGGTGACATGGATATTGGGGCCGGTTGCCCTGTTCATCGGCACCGCCGTCACCTTTGGCGTGTTGTACCGGCGGGAATTTGCCTCGCATTCACGATCGATCCTGATGGACCTACCGCCCAACACAGGTTCGTGATGACGCGGGTGCGTCGCACACCCTATGGTCAGCGCATGCGATATTTGATTCTCAGCGCCCTTTTGGCCAGCCCAGCCGTTGCCGATCCGCCGGTGATCGAGAATGTCTCAGCCCGTCAGAGCGGCAATACGTGGCGATTCGACGTAACGATCCGCCATCCCGATACCGGCTGGGATCATTACGCAGATGGCTGGCGTGTGCTGGATATGGACGGCAATGAACTGGGCATGCGCGTGTTGCACCATCCACATGAGAATGAGCAGCCCTTTACCCGATCGCTGAGCGGCGTGGCCATTCCTGCGGGTGCCACACAGGTTCAGATTCAGGCGCGCTGCAATGTCGATGGCTGGAACGAAAGTACTACAGTTGTTGATTTGAACTGAGTCTCAGAACACACCCAGGGCCAGACCCGCAGCCAAAGCAGCACCGATCTCGCGACAGTGTTCCAGTTGTTCGTCCGGTATAGTCTTTTCCGCCAGAATCGCCTCGGGCGTTTGCGCATGGGTGCAGATAATCAGTGGCGGCTGCACCTCTTTCAACCGCCAGCCGGTGGCGATCCGGGCCATTTGGCGCGCAGCATTCTCACCATCGGACCCAGCACAAACCATTTGGGCATAGGGGCGCCCTTCGATTTTGCCCAGCACGGGATAATAGCTGCGGTCGAAAAACTCTTTCATCAAACCCGAAATCGCGGCTAGATTCTCGGGCGCGCAGAAAACGTAGCCATCGGCGCGCAGGAGATCGTCCGGTCCGGCCTGATCAGCGGGTTTCAGGATGGTTTCGGCCTCGTCCCGCGCCGCCTCAGCTGCGGCTTTGGCCATTTGCCGGGCGCCGCCGGTGCGTGAATGGTAGACGATCAATAGCTGCGCCATGTCAGACCCGGTGATAAGGGCCGCCCGACAGGATAGTTGCGGCCCGGTAAAGTTGCTCGGCCAGCATCACACGGACCAGCATATGGGGCCAGACCATTGACCCGAATGAGATGGAAAAATCGGCCTCGTCCCGCAGATTAGGGTCTATTCCGTCCGCCCCGCCAATGATCAGCGCCAAATCCTGACGCCCGGCATCGCGCCATCCGCCCAGCTTCTTGGCAAATTCCGGCGAGGACATCAGCCGCCCGCGTTCGTCCAGGGTGCAGATCACAGCCCCCTTTGGCAGTGCCTTGCGCAACAGCGCGGCTTCGGCCCCCATGCCTGCGTTTTTTTTGTCTTCAACCTCGACCACACGTGCAGGACCAAGGCCCAGTGCGCGGCCGGTCCGGTCAAATCGGGTCAGGTAATCGTCAAGCAGGGTCTTCTCCGGTCCGGCACGCAATCGCCCGACCGCACAAATGCTTATACGCATATTTCTCTCGCCGCCGACCTGTTAATGCAGGTCGGGATGGCGCCTCAGTTCGCCGAGGCGCTGCCGCCCTGAGGCAGCCACATCTTTTCCAGCTGATAGAATTCACGCACTTCGGGGCGGAAGATATGGACGATCACGTCGCCCGTATCGATCAGCACCCAGTCGCCGGCATCCTTGCCTTCGACCTTCGAGGTGAAACCGAATTCCTGCTTGATGCGATCCGTCAGCTTTTCCGCCATGGCCGAGACCTGACGGGTCGACCGACCCGAGGCAATCACCATGTGATCCGCAACCGAGGACTTGCCCTGCAGGTTGATCTGCACGACATCTTCGGCCTTGTCATCGGAAAGTGAGGAAAGGATACGTTCAAGCAGCTTGTCGCTGATTGACTGAGAGTGGGCCATTACACTGGCACCATCATCGGCGGGCAAACCCGCCTGGTTATGTAGAGACAGGACATAGTCCTCCTTTGTTGCGCGCCGCCAAACCCCGGCGTCGGGGTACTAATAAGGTAACAAGGTGAATGCAACATTTCAATGAAACGCCGCTATGCGGGGCGCACAGGGGATCACTCTTTGGCGACCTGTTGCGTGGCTGCGTCGGACAACAATCGAACCTCGCGTTGGGGGAAGGGGATGGAAATACCTTTGGATTGGAACGCATCCCACAGGGCCAGATAGACATTGCCTCGGATATTGGTCAGCCCCTTTGTCGGGTCACTGATCCAGAACCGCAGGACGTAATCCACGCTGCTGTCACCGAATCCGGTGATGTGGCAAACCGGCTCGTGCTTGCCGCCACTTAGCACACGCGCCACGGATTTGACCGCACCGATAGCCGTCGCACGGACGTTGTGCGGGTCGTCATCATAGCTGGTGCCGAACTCCAGGTCCAATCGCACAAATTTGTCGGAATGCGACCAGTTCACCACCTGATTGGTGATCAAATCCTCGTTCGGGATCAGGTACTCCCGCCCGTCCCGCGTCACGACCGAGACATAACGCGCGCCCAGCGCATTGATCCAGCCGAACGTGTCGCCCAACGAGATTACGTCGCCCGGCTTGATCGACCGGTCCATCAGGATGATGATCCCGGATATCAGGTTCGACACCACCTTTTGCAACCCGAACCCGATCCCCACACCAATCGCACCGGACAGCAGCGCAATTCCGGTCAGGTCAAAGCCAAGCGTGCGGATAGCGGCCATAAAGACAGCCCCATACAGCAGCACCTGAATGCCTTTGGCCAACAGAACCTGCATGGAAGGGGTGATGTCGTCATTGCTCATCAATCCCCGCTCGGCCGCGCGGGTGCCAATACGGGCCAGCGTCAGCAAAATGCCGATCAGCAGAACCGCCTTGATGATCCCCAAAGCCGAGATGTGCAGATCGCCAATGGAAATCGCCACCCCGTCCAAAAACTCGGCCACGTCATCGGTCAGATTCAGCGCAATCAGTGTTGCATAGACCCACATGGCCCATTTGAATATCCGCCGCAGGGTCCGGTTGCGCACCAGCCGCGCCACAAGGGCAATGGCCAGCCACGCCAAGGCCAAAGTCGCAAACACGCCGATAATGTAACTGCGCGACGGCCAGGTGACTTGCTGCATCAGAAGATACAACGCCCAGGACATCACTACGAAATAAACCAGCGTCAGGCGCTGCATGAGCTGCACCAAGGTCCGCAGCCGCCATTTCGGCCAGCCCGAGCGGGACCGTGCCCAGGTTTCCCACCGGCCTTGCGTCACCAATTTCAGAAGGACGGCCAGCACCCACAGAACCACAATGATGACCAACTGGTGCTGCCGCCAGCCCGGGGTGACAATCAGCTCGACAAGGTTTTCGAATTGCACGGAAAAGCCCGCGACCATGTTTTCATAAAGGTCCGACAGCGAGCTGGGGATCAGGTCCTGATTCATGGCTCCAGCTTGGACAGCGTTGCACAATGATGCAAGTCTGACACCGGATTGAACCTTGATTGACGGCAAAGCCCGATATATCTGGTGCGCATGAGACTCAATCTGGCCCCTGCACCGACGTTGCAAGACCGCACGCGCCTGCGTGAACGGTTCTTTGGGGCCGCCCGCACGGTTCTGGCCCGCCTATAAGGCGCGTCCAGCCACTCGCCAGCAATTTCTCATTTAAATACGGGAGAGGACCCATGTCCCCCAAAACACTCTATGACAAGATCTGGGATGCTCATGTCGCGCACGAAGCCGATGATGGCACCTGCCTGCTGTATATCGACCGCCACCTGGTGCACGAAGTCACCAGCCCGCAGGCGTTCGAAGGCCTGCGCATGGCGGGCCGCAAGGTGCGCGCACCGGAAAAAACCATCGCCGTGCCGGACCACAACGTGCCAACGACACCGGATCGGGTGAACGGGATCGAGAACCCGGAATCGCGCATTCAGGTTGAAGCGCTGGACAAGAACGCCAAGGATTTTGGCATTCACTATTACCCGGTGCATGACGTGCGTCAGGGCATCGTGCACATCGTCGGCCCGGAACAGGGTTGGACCCTGCCCGGCATGACCGTCGTCTGCGGCGACAGCCACACCGCCACCCATGGCGCGTTTGGCGCGCTGGCCCATGGCATCGGCACCTCCGAGGTCGAGCATGTTCTGGCCACGCAGACGCTGATCCAGAAGAAATCCAAGAACATGAAGGTCGAGATCACCGGCAAATTGCAGCCGGGCGTGACCGCCAAGGACATTACTCTGGCCGTGATTGGTGAGACCGGCACCGCTGGCGGCACCGGCTATGTCATCGAATATTGCGGCGAAGCGATCCGTGATCTGTCCATGGAAGGTCGCATGACCGTCTGCAACATGGCCATCGAAGGCGGCGCCCGGGCGGGCTTGATCGCGCCGGACGAAACGACGTTTGAATATGTCAAAGGTCGCCCGCACGCACCTAAAGGCGCGCAGTGGGAAGCTGCGATGGACTGGTGGAAGACGCTCTACACTGATGAAGGCGCGCATTTCGACAAAGTCGTGACCCTGCGCGGAGAGGATATTGCGCCGGTTGTCACATGGGGCACCAGCCCCGAAGACGTGTTGCCGATCACCGCGACCGTACCGCATCCTTCGGATTTCGAAGGCGGCAAGGTCGAGGCGGCTCGTCGTTCGATCGAATATATGGGCCTGGAAGCGGGCCAAAAGCTGAGCGATGTGAAAATTGACACCGTCTTTATCGGATCGTGCACCAATGGCCGTATCGAAGACCTGCGCGCCGCCGCCGAAATTCTGAAGGGCAAAAAGATCAAGGACGGTCTGCGGGCCATGATCGTACCGGGCTCGGGCCTGGTGCGCGCTCAGGCTGAAGAAGAGGGTCTGGCGGATATCTTTAAAGAGGCCGGCTTTGAATGGCGTCTGGCCGGGTGTTCGATGTGTCTGGCGATGAACCCGGATCAGCTGGCACCGGGGGAGCGCTGTGCCGCGACCTCAAACCGCAATTTTGAAGGCCGTCAGGGCCGGGGCGGACGCACGCACCTGCTGAGCCCGGCAATGGCTGCCGCAGCGGCAATCACGGGACGGCTGACAGACGTCCGTGAATTGATGTAAGGTCCCCTCATATCTAGATATTTGAGGGATTGAACACATGAGTGACTGGATCAAATGGTTCCTGCTGGGGCTGCTGTCGATAGCATTTGGCGTCTTTGCGCTGGGCAATGCGATTGCGGCTTCGGTTGCGGTGACGGTGGTGACCGGGGTGTTGCTGCTGATTGCAGGCGCGTTGCAGGTTGTCGGCGGGTTCACCGTCGAAGGCACTGGTAACAAGATCCTGTCTCTCATCATGGGTGTGGTAATGCTGTTTCTGGGCTGGTCCTTTCTGGATCACCCGCTGCAGGGCACCCTGACCTTGGCGACGGTGATGCTGGTTCTGTTTATGGCAGGTGGCATCGCGCGGGTCATTCTGTCGTTCCAGATGAAAGGAACGCAGTTTTTCTGGCCCACGATGATCTCGGGCATCTTGTCGATCGTCCTCGCCGCTATCATCTGGACTTATGTGGGCAAGGAACCCCAGGCTCTGCTGAGCATTCTGGGGATCTTCCTGGGCATCGAAATGCTGTTCAACGGGTTCGGATTGGTCTTCATGGCGCTCTTCATCAAGAACGCACCCAAAGACGAAACAAAAGAAGCGAAACAGGCTTAAACGCGGGGCACGGGCGCAGCCTTCTCCCGCAGGAGTGTGAACATGGAAAAGTTTGACAAAGTCCACGGGGTGGCTGCCCCAATGCCACTGATCAATATCGACACCGATATGATCATTCCGAAAGTGCATCTGAAAACCATCAAACGGTCCGGCCTTGGCGTCGTGCTGTTTGACGAGATGCGCTATCACGATGACGGGCAGGAGAACGAAGAGTTCGTCCTGAACCAACCCGCCTATCGCGAAACCGAGATTCTGGTGGCTGGCGACAATTTCGGCTGCGGCTCGTCGCGCGAACACGCACCCTGGGCAATCAAGGATTTCGGCATCAGGGTGGTGATCTCGACCAGCTTTGCCGACATCTTCTATAACAACTGCTTCAAGAACGGCATTTTGCCGATTGTGGTCGAAGAAGAACATCACGCGCTGCTGATGGAAGACGCCCACAAGGGTCAGAACGCCCGCATGACCGTGCATCTGGAAAACCAGCAGATCACAACCTCGGATGGCATCGTGATCGAGTTTGAAGTCGACCCGCACCGCAAACATTGCCTGCTGAACGGTTTGGACGATATTGGCCTGACGATGGAAAAAGACCATCACATCGACAAATTCGAGGATCACGCAGGCCAGGCCCGCCCCTGGGTGTGATTCTGTGGATGAATCTGTGGATACTCAACCTAATGGGGTCGCTTCGGCGACTCCATTCGCATTCTTGGGGTCAAAAGTTTAAAAACCACAAGATATAGGTATCAATTTGAGATACACGTCGGATTTGCGTCGAAAATGATGCAATCCCGCACCAGTTGCGCCATCTTTTTGCCCGAAATTACGTGTTTTCTGCACCCTGGCTTGAGCGAAATGTCGCTTATCGTCAAAGTTGGCGAGACAGAGGCATCCGTCAAAAAATTACGCGGCGGGCACAAGTTGGAACGTAAGCCGGCAAAGAATCGGCTACTCCGGTTTGGAAAGGGTTCGGATAGTGATTGCGCGCACAACTGGGGCGGCAATTCGGGGAATAATGGTTGCACTGATGGTGCTAACCCCCGCGTTGTACCTGCCCGTATCGTCAACGAATGGCACCGAGATTGTCGTCTTTCTCGCCATTCTCGCATTCTTTCTGACGTTTGCTGAATATAACTCGGCCTTTCCCAGCTTTATCGAATTCCGCGACGCACCACCTGTGAACCGCCTGCGTTTTGTCGGGTTGATGTCGATGATCACTTTCCTGACGCTGATCTGCAAAGACGCCTATGCGCCCAGCGATCTGACCGGGCTTTTCTATGCGTTGGGGCTGGGCATCGCCAATGTTGTCGATTTCCCGTATTCGCCGGTTCGGCTGGTTGTGCTGGTGCTGCCCGCCGATGCCAACGCGCCGCTGATCGAATTGGTGCGTATCTCGGCCAGTGTTGCTTATGTTGCCGCGTTGGTGACCATTGCCAGCTTTGCCTATGCGGTGAAGATGCGCGGCTGGCCTACCGGCAACGGTGCGTTCAACGTCTGGACCAACCTGCCGCTGTTTGACCCGACCAAGGGCGGCGACGTCGTCACCCGCCTGCAACGGGACGGGCGCCTGAATATCTCGATCGGGGTGCTGCTGCCATTCCTGATTCCAGCGCTGATCAAATTGCTGACCGACTATGCCAACCCGATCTCGCTGAGCAATCCTCAGACCATGATCTGGACCATGAGCGCCTGGGCCTTTTTGCCCGCCTCAATGATCATGCGCGGCATGGCGACATTGCGCATCGCCAACCTGATCGTTGAAAAGCGCCGCGCCTATTCCACAACCGAGTCCACACAGACCGCATGATCCGCATTCTTCTTCTGTTGCTGTTGCCGGTAATGGCACAGGCAGAAACGCTGCGCATTGCCACCTTCAACACCGAGCTGAACCGCGACGGGCCGGGTCTGTTGCTGCGCGATATCCAGCGCGGCGACCCGCAGGTACAGGCGGTGGTCGACGTACTGGTCGCAGCCCGGCCTGACATTGTAAGCCTGCAAAGCATCGACTGGGATATGGATGGACTGGCTTTGACTGCTTTGATCGACCTGCTGCGGGCCGCGGGGCTAGACTATCCCCATCACTTCGCCGCCCAGCCCAACGCGGGCCTTGAGACCGCTTTGGATCTGAACGGAGACGGGCGCACCCATGGCCCGGCAGACGCGCAGGGCTGGGGTCGTTTCAGCGGTCAGGGTGGGCTTGCGGTGCTGTCACGGCACCCTATCCGCACCGACAATGTGCAGGAGTTTACGAATCTGCTGTGGCGCGACCTGCCGGGCGCGCTACTGCCGGTGACGGAAGACGGCCCCTTTCCATCGGAACAGGCCCAGCGCATTCAGCGCCTGTCTGCCGTGGCCCATTGGATCGTACCAGTGGACACACCCATCGGTGCGCTGGATCTGATGACCTTTCACGCCGCCCCACCTGTGTTTGACGGCACCGAGGACCGCAACGGGTTGCGCAACCGCGACGAAATCCGGCTTTGGTCCGCAGTTCTGGACGGAAAATTGGGGCATAGGCCCCAAGGCCCCTTCGTGATCGCCGGAGATGCCAACCTGGACCCGACACGCGGCGACGGTCGGACCGAGACGATGCGGGCATTGTTGGCTGATCCGCGCTTGCAGGACCCACACGCAGATCAACCATTGGAGTCCCAGACCACCGTGGTCTGGAAGGCGGTGGGCGAAATGCGGGTGGATTACGTGCTGCCCTCGGCCGACCTGCAAGTTACCGCAGCGGGGGTGTTCTGGCCCAAACCGGGCACGCCTCTGCGCGTCGCTGCTGAACAGGCCAGCAGACACCGGTTGGTCTGGGTCGACATTGCTGCGCCCAAGCAGCTTTCGCACTGATCCATTCATTTCACTTCTGTAATTGCCGCCAGGCTCGGAACGTGTATTCATTTCTGAATGGATAAATCTCTTACTCATGCCGACTGGTCTTTGATCCAAAGCTTTCTGGCCGTGGCTCAGACCGGCTCGCTATCGGCAGCAGCGCGGCAATTGGACCGCAGCCAACCCACGCTGGGCCGCCAGATCCACGCGCTTGAGGATGAGCTAGGCGTGTCCCTGTTCGACCGGCATGCGCGCGGCCTGAAGCTCAGCGATGTCGGCACCCAACTGCTGCCGATGGCGCAAAAGATGCATTCAGCGATGACGTCATTCAGTCTGGCGGCAGCGGGTCAGGCGCAGCAACTGGAAGGGACGGTGCGCATCACCGCCTCGGTTTTTGCATCGCATCACTTGTTGCCGCCGATTCTGGCACAGATACGGGCCCAGGAGCCAGCCATTCAGTTGGAGTTGGTCGCAACGGATACCATCGAGAACCTGCTGTATCGCGAAGCCGACATTGCCGTACGCGCCTATAGGCCCGAGCAATTGGATCTCATCTCGCGCCATCTTGGGGATTTGCAACTTTGTTTCTGTGCCGCCCGGACTTATCTGGATCGCGCTGGACGGCCACAGCAGCCAGAAGAACTGTTCAACTACGATCTGGTTGGCTTTGACGCCAACGAGTTGATGATCACCAAGATGCGCGAGCGTGGCTGGCCCGCCAGCAGGGACAGCTTTGCCACTAGGTGTGATCTGCAAAGCGCCTATTGGCAACTGGTCCGCGCAGGCTGTGGCATCGGCTTTACACAGGTTCAGGTGGCAATGGCCGACCCGGATGTCGAGATCGTGCTGCCCGACCTTGATGTTCTGTCACTTCCAATCTGGCTGGCTGCTCCGCAGGCCATGCGACAGACCCCGCGCATTCGCAGGGTCTGGGATTTGCTGGCCGACGGGTTGAAGGCCAGCCTTTAAAGCGCGCCGGTATAGGTGCCGCGCGGCGGGTAGTTGTTGCCCAGAGTGAATTTCAGACCGCCAACAATGTCGGACATGGCAGGCCGGGCAAACGGCGTGGTCTGTTGCCACGCATAATAAAGCATACGGTTCGGTGCGATAAAGAAATGACCGGGCTCGGCGAACAGGTCAGGTTCCGCACTGCCTTCACGCGCGGTTGAGATGTTCAGCCCCCAATCATCCCGCGCCGCGGCCAGCGGAAGGCTGTGCCCAACACGCAGCCGCGAAACACCGGCCTTCTCGACCGTTTCCGCTACACGCTCGGCCGTGTCCGTGGTGATCATGATCACTTCGATCCCCAATTCGGCAAACTCATCCAGAGCCGCTTCGACCTCGGCCATCTGCTTGATGCAGATCGGGCAGTGCAGGCCGCGATACTGAATCACCAGCGTGCCGTTTTCACCCTTGTCGGCATCCAGATCGAAACGTCCATGGCTCACGGTTTCAATTTTCAGCTCAGGAACGGGGTTTCCCGGTATCAACATGTGTTTTCCTCGTGATTTGGCCGGATCGTCTCATTGACCCGATGCGGCGCAGACGCTAGGGCCTTTGCGACGAAACGCAAGGAGATCCTTCATGTCCAACCCCTCGCTCCTCATCCTGCCCGGAGACGGAATTGGCCCCGAAGTCATGGCCGAAGTGCGCAGAATCATCGGCTGGTTCGGCGAAAAGCGCGGCCTTCACTTTGACGTGAGCGAGGACCTGGTGGGCGGTGCGGCCTATGACGCCCACGGCAAGCCCCTGTCGGACGAGACCATGGCCAAGGCACAAGAGGTCGACGCCGTTCTGCTGGGGGCCGTGGGCGGCCCGAAATACGACGATCTGGATTTCAGCCTGAAACCCGAACGCGGGTTGCTGCGTCTGCGCAAGGAAATGGACCTGTATTCCAACCTGCGCCCGGCGCAGTGCTTTGACGCGCTGGCCGATTTCTCGTCGCTGAAAAAGGACATCGTCGCCGGTCTGGATATCATGATCGTGCGCGAACTGACCTCGGGCGTCTATTTCGGCGAGCCGCGCGGTATCTTCGAGGAAGGCAACGAACGTGTCGGCATCAACACCCAGCGCTATACCGAATCCGAGATCGAACGCGCCGCACGTTCGGCCTTTGAGCTGGCGATGCGCCGGAACAAAAAGGTCTGCTCGATGGAGAAGGCCAACGTGATGGAATCGGGCATCCTGTGGCGCGAGGTCGTGGACCGTGTGGCCAAGGAATACCCCGAGGTCGAGCTGTCGCACATGTACGCAGACAACGGCGCGATGCAGCTGGTGCGCGCACCCAAACAGTTTGACGTGATTCTGACCGACAACCTGTTCGGCGACATCCTGTCGGATTGCGCAGCAATGCTGACCGGTTCGCTGGGCATGCTCCCGTCGGCGTCCTTGGGGGCACCGATGGCCAATGGCCGCCCCAAGGCGATGTACGAACCGGTCCACGGCTCGGCCCCCGATATCACGGGTCAGGGCAAAGCCAACCCGATCGCCTGTATCCTCAGCTTTGCCATGGCGCTGCGCTATAGCTTTGATCAGGGGGCCGAGGCGGATCGACTGGAGGCCGCGATCGAGAAGGTTCTGGCTGACGGTGTCCGTACTGGTGACCTGCTGGCTGATGAGGGCGTTCAACCGGTCTCGACCACCGAAATGGGTGACGCGATTCTGGCGGCGCTGGACAGCAGCCTATAATCAGAGACTTAGTTAAAACAGAAAGGCGGTGCCCGGTGCACCGCCTTTTTTTTGTCGGCACCTCAGTTGCCGAAGATGTTTTTGAACAGGTTGTTGATCGCATCTTCAAAGCCACGCCCCTGACGTCGTTGCCGTTGTGGCTGCGCCGTCCGTACCGGAGGGTCAGGGGCCAACATGGGCAGCGGAGTGGGCGTCATACCTTCGGTCACGCGCAGCATGGTTTCTTTCCAGATCTCTGCAGGCAGGCCACCCCCGGTCACACCGGACAGGGGCGTATTGTCGTCATAGCCCATCCAGACACCGGCCACATAATCCGCCGTGAACCCGATAAACCACGCATCCCGCGCAGCCTGCGTCGTGCCGGTTTTTCCGGCCACCTGCCAGCCCGGCAGCTGCGCCCGTGCGCCGGTGCCTTCGGACACCACACGCTGCATCATCCAGGTCAGCTGCTTGGCGGCTTTGTCATTAATCACCCGCTCACCAATGCCCGAGCTGGTCACCATCACCGGCGTATCATCTTCCAGCAGCTTCAGCTCTGAAAGGCCGTAAGGTTCCACAGCAGAGCCGCCATTCAGTATACCGGCATAGGCACCGGTCATTTCGATCAGCGTGCTTTCCGATGCGCCCAGCGCCAGCGCCGGACCCTGCGCCAGATCGCTTTCAATACCGAATTCGCTGGCGACCGTGCGCACATTGTCCAAGCCCGCAATCTCGGCCACTTTCACTGCCGGGATGTTCAGCGAATTCTTCAACGCATCCGCCAGCGTCACCCGACCGTAGAACTTGTGGGTATAGTTCTTGGGACACCACTGACCGGACCCCGGAATGTTGACGCAATAGGGCTCGTCCATAACCGTATCCAGCGGTGAATAGCCCAGCTCCAAAGCAGTGGCATAGACAAACGGCTTGAAGGATGACCCGGTCTGGCGCAGCGCCTGCGTAGCGCGGTTGAACGCACCGGAGACCCGCGTTTGGCGCCCGCCGACCATGGCGCGTACAGCGCCATCCGCAGACATCACCACAATCGCGGCCTGTGCTTTGGACCCTTCGCGAACCTTTTCCTGAAAGATGTATTTCAGCGCTTCTTCCGCCGATTTCTGCAAACGCTGGTCCAGCGTGGTCTTGATCACCACATCATCCGTGGTGTCAGCACCAAAATAGCTGGGCAGTTCGGTGATGACCCAATCGGCAAAATACCCGCCTGCTCGTGCCGCTGCGGCTTCAGACAATTGCGCCGGGTTGTTACGCGCCTGAGTGGCTTGGGCGGTGGTCAGGTAATCTTGCGCCTCCATCAGCCCCAGCACCAGCCGCGCCCGGTCCTGCGAGCGTTGCAGGTTATTCGTGGGCGCATAGCGCGTGGGGGCCACCAGCAGACCGGCCAGCATCGCCGCCTGTGCCGGGTTTACCTCGGCCGCGGAAATACCGAAATAGCGCTGGCTTGCAGCCTCGAACCCGCGGGCACCGGCACCAAGGAACGCGCGGTTGAGATAGATGGTCAGAATCTCATCCTTGGAATATTTGACCTCCATCGCGATCGCATAGACCGCCTCCTTGCCCTTGCGCCAAAGCGACCCCTGACGGCAATCGGATTCATAGGCGGCCTCAGAGTCCCATTCGCTGGGCACGTACGGCACACCCAAGCACAGCAGCTTGGCGGTTTGCTGCGTGATGGTTGATCCGCCGTGACCTGACAATGGTCCACGCCCCTCACTCAGGTTGATGCGCACGGCGCTGGCCACACCCCGGGGGCTGACGCCAAAATGACGATAGAACCGCTTATCCTCGGTGGCGACGACAGCGTTCTTTAGGTGAGGTGAAACAGTGCCCGCCGTGATCACCCCGCCGAACTGATCCCCGCGCCAGGCAAAGACCTTGCCATCGCGATCCAGCAGTGTGACCGACCCCCGCGCGCGGCCATCCAGCAACTCATTCACGTCGGGCAGCGTGGTGTAGACAACCCCGACAGCCAGCGCCAACAGCATCGCAGCCACCGCACCGACGCGCCAGGTCACACCCCAGATCAGCCGCCAGACCCAACGGAAGAAACGGCGGAAAATACCCCCACCACCGCCACCGGATTTCCGGCGCGTTTTCTTTCGCGTGGTCCTGCGAGTCGTCGTTTTGCGCGCGACCGCCTTCTTGCCCGCGGGTTTCGCGGTACGCTTGGTCGCCGCCGGCTTGCGCCCTTTCGACGGGTATCTTTTGTCCGCAACAAGCGGAGCCTTTCGGCGCCTGGACTCAGTCATGCTCAAACTCTGCCCGGTTATCGTTTTGAGGCACAATACCCTGCCACGCCGACGAAGTAGAGGTCTGAATTTCCGGCAATCGCCCTCTTTAAGTTGCCTATTTTTTACGCATTTGCCAAATTTTGTGCAAAAATTGCGCACTTTGGCGCGCATTCCCCCTGCGTCGTCCCCCCTAAACCGTTCCTTCCCGCGATCAGTCGCGCTCTTTTTCTGCAGGTGCAAACAAGCCGGACCCACCGGGGAAGCAGAGGGGAATAGCGTGAAACTGATTATTGCGACAATCAAGCCGTTCAAGCTTGAAGAGGTGCGCGAGGCACTGACCGACGCAGGCCTGCAAGGCATGATGGTGACCGAGATCAAGGGCTTTGGCTCTCAGTCCGGCCACACGGAAATCTATCGCGGGGCCGAATACGCCGTGAACTTCGTACCAAAAATCAAGCTGGAGATCGTGGTGCCTGCCACGATGGCCGACCAGATCGTCGAAACCATCACCAAAACCGCCCGAACCGGCAAGATCGGTGACGGCAAGATTTTCGTCCTCGATGTCGAGCAGGCCCTGCGCGTGCGGACCGGGGAAATGAACGAAGAGGCGCTGTAAGCGCTCTCTATCCCAAAATATTCGAGGACTGACTATGAACCTGATGAAATCTCTCATCCCTGCCGCCGCGATCATCGCGTTGCCGCAGATGGGTCTGGCGCAAGAGGCAGCTGCCGAAGGCGAGGCCGCGCTGCACACCCAGTATATCTTCACTACTCTGTTGTTCCTGATGGGCGGCTTTCTGGTGTTTTTCATGGCTGCCGGTTTTGCCATGCTGGAAGGTGGCCTGGTGCGTTCCAAGAACGTGGCGATGCAGATGATAAAGAACGTGGCGCTGTTTTCCATCGCCGCGATCATGTATTGGCTGATCGGCTTCAACCTGATGTATCCGGGCGATGGCTGGTCCATCACCGGTTGGTTGGGTCCGTTCTTTTCGACCACCAAGCTTGATCCCGTCGGCGTGGGTGCCGATGCGGCCGCGCTGGACTATGCCTCGGTCGGTTCAGATTTCTTCTTCCAGCTGGTCTTTGTGGCCGCGACTGCATCGATCGTCTCGGGCGCTGTGGCGGAACGCATCAAGCTGTGGCCCTTCCTGGCCTTTGTCGTCGTGCTGACCGGCATCATGTACCCGATCACCGGGTCGTGGCAGTGGGGCGGTGGTTGGCTGTCCGAAGCCGGATTCTCGGACTTCGCCGGGTCGACCGTGGTGCATTCGGTCGGTGGCTGGGCAGCACTGGCTGGTGCCATCATCCTTGGCCCGCGCATCGGCAAGTACAGCAAAGACGGCAAAGTCATCCCGATCCCAGGCTCCAACCTGGCGCTGGCGACCTTGGGGACATTCATCCTGTGGCTGGGCTGGTTCGGCTTCAACGGCGGATCGCAGCTGGCGATGGGCACCGTGGGGGATGTCTCGGACGTGTCGCGCATCTTTGCCAACACCAACATGGCTGCCGCTTCGGGTGCCGTCGCAGCGCTGATCATGACCCAGCTTCTGTATAAAAAGCCAGACCTGACCATGGTGCTGAACGGCGCACTGGCCGGTCTGGTGTCGATCACCGCCGAACCTTTGGCCCCGACCCTGTTCGGCGCACTTTGGATCGGTGCTGTGGGCGGTATCATCGTGGTCTTTGCGGTTCCGATGCTGGACAAGTTCAAAATCGACGACGTGGTCGGCGCAATCCCGGTTCACCTATTCGCAGGTATCTGGGGCACTATCGCCGTCATCTTCTACGGCGAAGCAAACCTGATCACGCAATTGACCGGTATCATTGCCTACGGTGTGTTCACTTTTGTCGGAGCTCTGGTCCTGTGGATGATCCTGAAAGCCACCGTCGGCATTCGCGTCAACGAAGAGGACGAGATCAACGGTCTCGACATGGCAGAACTGGGTATGGAAGCGTATCCCGAGTTCTCTAAAGGCTAAGAGTTAAACGCTCGCGAAACAAAAAACCCGGGCGTTCGCGCCCGGGTTTTCTTTGACTAAAGCTAGCGGATTTCAAACCCCGACGTCGACAATCGCCTTGGCCAGAATTGGCACGGTGGTCGCGTTTAGACCGGCGATGTTCAGGCGGCTGTCGCCGACCATGTAGATACCGTGAACGTCGCGCAGTTTCTCGACCAGTTCCGGAGCCGCACCGAGGCGCGAGAACATGCCGCGGTGCTGGGCAATGAAACCAAAGCGGTCCGAGCCGCTGAGTCGTTGCAATTCATCCGACAGCTGCTGACGCAGGCCCAGCATGGACAGGCGGACCTCTTCCAGCTCGGTGGCCCAGTCGGCCCGCAAGGCGTCGTCATTCAGAATGGTGGTCACCACGCGCGCGCCATGGTCGGGCGGGAAGGAATAATTCTGGCGGTTCAGAAACGCCAGCGTGGCCTGATTCAAAGCTGTCTGCGCCGCATCGTCACTGATCGCCATCAACAGGCCGGTACGCTCGCGGTAGATGCCGAAGTTTTTCGAACAAGACGCCGCGATCAGGCAGCGTTTGACCGACGAGGCCACAAGTCGGGCCGCCTGCGCGTCCGCCTCAAGGCCGTCGCCAAAGCCCTGATAGGCAATGTCGATCATCGCAACCAGACCACGTTCGTTGATCAGGTTCACGACCTCTTGCCACTGCACCATGTTCAGGTTGGCACCGGTCGGGTTGTGGCAGCAGCCGTGCAGCAGCACGACGTCGCCCGCCTTGGCGGCCTTCAGGTCTTCGATCATGCCGTCGAAATCGACACCGCGTGTTTCACCATCGAAATAGCGGTAGGGGACCATCTCCATCCCAAGATAGTTCAGAATCGACAGGTGGTTCGGCCAGGTCGGGTTCGACACGAAAACGCGCGCCGATGGGTTGGCCATGCGGATCAATTCGAACGCCTGACGACAGGCACCGGTTCCACCCGGAGTGGCCACGGCAGCAATGTTACCGCGCGGCACGGACGTGCCCAGAATCAAACCAATCATCGCATCCGCATAGGCCGGATCACCGGCCAGACCGGTATAGGCTTTGCTTTCCTGCTCCTCCAGAATGCGCTTTTCGGCGGCCTTCACCGCGCGCATTACCGGGGTCACACCTTCGGCATTCTTGTAGACGCCGACGCCCAAATCGATCTTTTGATCACGCGGGTCTTCGCGGTACATCTGCACCAATGCCAGAATTTTGTCGGCAGGCTGCGGTTTGAGGTTCTCGAACATCAGTTCTCTCCGGTTGCGACGGGCAGGGTCGGGAAGGCACCCCATTCAGCCCAGGAGCCGTCATAAAGCGAGTGGTCTTTCTTGCCTAAGCGTTCCAACGCCAAGCTGAGGATGGCGGCGGTCACGCCCGACCCGCAGGATGTGATCGCAGGTTTGGACAGGTCCACGCCTGCAGATTCGAACACAGCGCGGCAATCATCAGGCGATTTCATCGTGCCGTTCTTGTTCAACAGCAGGTCAAAGGGCACGTTGCGCGACCCCGGAATATGGCCCGACCGCAGGCCCTCGCGCGGCTCAGCCGCAGTTCCGGCAAAACGGGTGGCGGACCGGGCATCGATAATCTCATGATCGGCCAGTTTGGCAGCGGCCGACACCTGCGTCACATCCCGTACCAGATGGTTCTGCACACGAACGGTCATGTGGCGATCCCGAATGATCGGCGGCAGGTCTTCGATTTCACGGCCCTCGGCCTGCCATTTCGGCAAGCCGCCATCCAATACGGCAATGTTTTCCTGACCCATCAGCCGAAACAGCCACCAGACCCGCGCCGCAGACATCAGTCCGGCACCGTCATAGACCACGACCTGATGCCCATCCCCCACGCCCATCGCCCGCAGGCGCGACATGAATTTCTCGACCGGTGGTGCCATATGCGGCAGGTCCGAACGCTGATCGGAAATATCATCGATATCGAAGAACCGCGCACCGGGAATGTGGGCGGCATCATATTCCGCCTTAGCATCCCGTTCCTGTTGCGGCAGATACCACGACCCGTCCAGAATCCGTAAATCAGGATCCTTGATATGGGCGGCAAGCCATTCGGTGGAAACGAGTGTTTTCGGATCGTCCTGCATCAAAGCCTCCCCTAAGCGAGCT
The DNA here is from genome assembly GCF_040705255.1 of Ruegeria sp. ANG10. Taxonomy (NCBI): domain Bacteria; kingdom Pseudomonadati; phylum Pseudomonadota; class Alphaproteobacteria; order Rhodobacterales; family Roseobacteraceae; genus Ruegeria; species Ruegeria sp. ANG10. The sequence goes on along the minus strand of NZ_JBFCVU010000013.1, from coordinate 24,073 downwards.
TGAGTTTTCCCTATACGCGCACGCATTCGGGTTCAAGACTGGATGGGGTCTCGCCCGCCTAACGCGCGCGCCTGAGACGGAAAAACTGAACGATCCCGATCATACTGATCAAAATCCAGAAAGATTCGATCAACATCGACGCCAGATTGAAATTCTGAAGCAGTGAATAGACGATCAGGATCGACCCTGCGAGATTCAGCACCGGGAACGCCAGATCGTCCGAATTCATCATCCGCATCTGAGTGGCGAAATACGCAGCTACCACGACCAAAGCACCGAGTGAGCCAATCGCATCCGCCAGTGTCAGAGTTTCCAGAAAAGCGCCCATATCTTGCCTTTTGCTAAGTGGGGTCAGGGTCAGCCGATCGCAGCCAGCGCATCCAATTGTGCATAATGGTGCATGTTCAAAAACGCAGCCCCCTGATCACCGGCGCGATAGCCATGCGGCAGGTCCGCAGCAAACCGCAGGCCCTGCCCTGCCTGAAGCGCCACCCACTCACCATCACGCAAAATCTCAAGCGCGCCGTTCAGGACAAAGACCTCTTCGGTCACGCCAGTCGCGTGGGCGGCGGATTCGTGGCTTTGGTTCGGCGCAAGTTCCACATGAAAGGTCTCGGCCCGCAGGGCGGGGTCAAAGGGAAAGACGATCTTAACCTCGATGCTGCCGGGAAAGGTCACCGTGCGAAACACGTCAGGCGTGGCCGTATCCCGAAACGCCGCCGGTCCGATCAGCGCGCTAAGGGGCAGTTGAAACCCTTTGGCGATCTTCCACAGCGTCGCGATGGTCGGGCTTGATTCGCCGCGCTCGATCTGGCCCAGCATGGCCTTGCTGACCCCGGTCATGTCGGCAACCTTGGACAGGCTCAGCCCCGAGGCCGCCCGCACATCCCGTAGTTTCAGTGTAATATCGTCCGGTGCCATCTGATCGTCTTTCGAATCCTCTTGTGCGTTATAGCGCACATGTGGTACGTGCGCTATAACGCACACATCCCGCATATCGCAACCGGGGCAAAAGGGAAACAGCATCATGCCAATGTACCGATCCAGAACCTCTACCCATGGCCGCAACATGGCCGGTGCCCGTGGCCTTTGGCGCGCCACCGGTATGCAGGATGACGATTTCGGCAAGCCGATCATCGCCATCGTCAACTCGTTCACTCAATTCGTTCCCGGTCACGTGCACCTGAAGGATTTGGGTCAGATGGTTGCGCGCGAGGTTGAGGCAGCGGGCGGTGTCGCCAAAGAGTTCAACACTATCGCGGTGGATGACGGCATCGCCATGGGTCATGACGGGATGCTGTATTCTTTGCCGTCGCGTGAGGTAATTGCGGATTCGGTGGAATACATGGTCAACGCGCATTGCGCCGATGCAATGGTCTGCATCTCAAACTGTGACAAGATCACCCCCGGCATGCTGATGGCCGCGATGCGCCTGAACATCCCGGCCATCTTCGTCTCGGGCGGACCGATGGAGGCGGGCAAGATCGACATCGCCGATCTGGACGTCAAGAAGATCGACCTCGTCGACGCGATGGTTGCCGCCGCTGATGACAAATACACCGACGAACAGGTGCAGCATATCGAAGAAAATGCCTGCCCCACCTGCGGGTCCTGCTCGGGTATGTTCACTGCCAACTCGATGAACTGCCTGGCCGAAGCGCTGGGTCTGGCGCTGCCGGGCAATGGCTCGACCCTGGCCACCCATGCTGATCGAAAAGACCTGTTTCTTGAGGCCGGTCGTCGCATCGTCGAGATCACAAAACGCCATTATGATCTGAACGAAAAAGGCTTCCTGCCGCGCGAGATCGCAACCTTTGAGGCGTTTGAAAACGCCATGAGCCTCGACATTGCCATGGGCGGATCGACCAACACGGTTCTGCACCTGCTGGCCATCGCGCATGAGGGCGAGGTGCATTTCACGATGTCCGACATGGACCGCCTCAGCCGCAAAGTCCCCTGCCTGTGCAAGGTGGCGCCAAACACTGAAAATGTACACATGGAAGACGTTCACCGCGCCGGGGGCATCTTCTCGATCCTGGGTGAGCTTGGTCGCGCGGGGCTGCTGCACGAAGATTGCGCCACCGTGCATTCCGCCACGATGGGTGAGGCAATCGCGAATTGGGACATCAAGGTCGCGAACAACCCCAAAGCACAAGAGCTGTTCAAGGCCGCCCCGGGCGGCGTGCGCACCACCCAGGCCTTCAGCCAATCGAACCGGTACAAGGAACTGGATATCGACCGCGAAGGCGGTGTAATCCGGTCGAAAGAGCATGCCTTCAGCCAGGATGGCGGTCTGGCGGTTCTGTTCGGCAATATCGCCCGGGACGGCTGCATCGTTAAAACCGCGGGCGTTGATCCCAACAGCCTGACCTTCACCGGATCGGCCTATGTCTGCGAAAGCCAGGATCAGGCGGTCAACGACATTCTGACCGGCAAAGTCGAAGCGGGCGACGTGGTGGTGATCCGCTATGAAGGCCCGCGCGGCGGTCCGGGGATGCAGGAAATGCTGTATCCGACCTCGTACCTGAAATCCAAAGGTCTGGGCAAAGCTTGCGCACTGCTGACCGATGGCCGGTTCTCGGGCGGCACGTCGGGCTTGTCGATTGGCCACGTCTCACCAGAAGCCGCCGAGGGCGGTGAGATCGGACTGGTGCGCCCGGGCGACAAGATCGAGATCGACATCCCCAATCGCAGCATCCACCTGGTCGTGTCAGACGAAGAACTGGCAGCGCGGCGAGAAGAGCAGGACGAAAAGGGATGGGTGCCGGCCGAGCCACGCAAGCGCAAGGTGTCGACCGCGCTCAAAGCTTACGCCAAGCTGACAACAAGCGCTGCGAAAGGTGCTGTGCGCCAAGTGTGACGAAGCAGTTTCCAAACCACCGAAACTACAATAGCTTGAAAGGCCTCGCTAACAAGAATAGCGAGGCCTTTCTCTTTTGCATTCAATGATATCCATAGAAAACTCGGTGAAAACCATGACATTCTGGCGCCCGCATAACGGTATCCGCGTCAAAGCCATAGGCTTGCATTGGCGGGAGGGTAAACTCCTCGCTGCCGAAGTTCCGGATGACACCGGCCGTATCAAGGGCGTGCGTCCTTTAGGTGGATCGGTCGAATTCGGCGAAACGTGGCACGACGCGCTGAAGCGTGAGTTCAGGGAAGAGCTTGATGTGGCGATAGAAATCAGTGGACAACCACTGGTGATCGAGAATCTCTACCAGCACGAAGGCCATCAGGGGCATGAGATTATTTTTGCGGCCGAGATCCAGTGCCCGGAACTTCTGAATTTGCCCGACACCCCGATCTCATTCGCGGAAGACGATGGTCAGAGTTGGACGGCAGGTTGGTTCAGTCTGGATACTCTGGATATTGGCGGCCCAGAGCTTTACCCAACCGGCCTGAAGGATCACCTGCTCCGTTAGCTCAGTCGCCCAGTTTGGCGTGAACCTCATCCAGATCGATTTCACCGATCGGCATCTTATTCGCCGGGTTCTCAAAATCGTATCGGAACAGTTCGAAATCCTGTTTGTAGATTTCGTAGACCAAATGCATGGACAGATCGTCGAAATAATCCTCGACCGGATGCGCTCGTTTAGGACCATGCCCTTCGGATTCGTTGAACCGTGGAATATCTGAAAGGCTGACCGCGTGAGGTGTGTCCAGATTTTCCAGCACCCCTTGCATTCCGTCATTGAATTTCTCGGTCCAGAAAATGCGGTCGTAACGCCCACCATTTACGATGAAGGTCGAGACATGCCCTGACACGGCCGACCAGTGAATGTCCGGGTCCATCGGTCGGCGCCAGCGGATCGTATCCCGCGCAAACAGCAAAAAGCGGCGAAAACTGGCGATCTGGTCAAACTCACCCTTACCGTCATCGCCGCCCACTTCGATCCCGTAATTGTAGATCAGCGTCGGTACCAGATTGCCGCGATACCGGCTGCCATTGCGCTGAATACCGCAAATCTTGTCAAAGAACGAGCTGAGTATCCGGGTGTACGGATTGCGCACACATGTAAAGGAGTAAGAGGCGTGCTTGCGAATATTGCTGGAAATCCGGGCCTGGCTGTCAGCAAAGGCCCATTTGTGCATACCGTCCTTGGCGTCGTGAATATCGCCATCGAAAAACCGACCGTGGTCCGAATAGTACATGATCTGCCCGATGGTCGAGCACGCACATTTCGGCACAACACGGTACACCATACTCTCACTCTCGGTCATCCATGTACCGGGAAAACCCATCTGCAGTGCCTCCTCAGCGGGTCAAATTAACCACACGCGCCCGCCTAGGGTTCTAAAAAACCAAAAATATTCTGTTTATTCAATCGCTCATCCTCAGTATCAGAGAGCAAACAGGCAGAAACGGACGAAACAGACGCAATATGGCAAAAATTGCCTATATTCTATTGTGCCACAAGGACCCTGACGCGATCATCGCGCAGGCCGAGCAACTGACAGCCGCAGGCGACTGCATGGCCATCCACTTTGACGTGCGCGCCAGTGCGGCCGCGTATGACCGCATTCGCAGCGCGTTGAAAGACAACCCGAATGTGGCTTTTGCCGCCAAGCGCATCAAGTGCGGTTGGGGCGAGTGGTCTTTGGTGCAAGCGACCCTGTATGCCGTACAGGCTGCGGTGGATGCGTTTCCACGGGCCACCCATTTCTACATGCTGTCCGGCGATTGCATGGCGATCAAAACTGCCGAATACATCCATTGGTTTCTGGATCAAAACGACAAGGATTTCGTGGAAAGCCACGATTTCTTTGCCAGCAACTGGATCAAGACCGGCATGAAGGAAGACCGGCTGATCTATCGCTTTTTTTTCAACGAACGCACCCAGAGCAAGCGGTTCTATGCCGCATACAACCTACAAAAACGCTTTGGCCTAACCCGCGACATACCAGCGGATATTCAGATGATGATCGGCAGCCAGTGGTGGTGCCTGCGCCGCCGCACGGTCGAGATGATTCTGAACTTCCTGCAACAGCGCCCGGATGTGGTCCGCTTTTTCTCGACCACCTGGATCCCGGATGAGACGTTTTTCCAGACCCTTGTCCGCCATCTGATCCCCAAAGAAGAGATCGAAAACCGAACCCCCACTTTCCTAATGTTCTCGGATTACGGGATGCCGGTGACCTTTTACAACGATCACTACGACATGCTGTTGGGGCAGGACTACATGTTTGCCCGCAAGATCAGCCCCGAGGCGCATGAGTTGAAAGAACGGTTGGGCCAGCTCTATGCCAGCGAAGGGGTCGAGTTCCAAATCTCGGATGAAGGGCGGAACCTCTATGGGTTTCTGACCGGGCGCGGAAGGGTTGGTCGCCGTTTTGGGCAGCGCTTTTGGGAGGCCGGGAATACCCTGGGTCCCGAACGCGAACTATATCTAATTGCTTGCAAAAAATGGCACGTGGCCAAGCGCCTGGTCGATCAGATCACGTCCGAGACCGACATTCCTTGTGTCGAATACCTGTTCAATGAAGAAGACACCCTTCTGCCTAATCTTGGCGGTATCGAGACGACGCTGGTCAAGCGCTCCCGCCACCGGCGCGCGGTCGTGCGGATGATGTTCGATCATTTCCAGACCGACAAGCTGGTGCTGTGTGTGGACCCGGCCAATCTGGATATCATTCAGGATTTCTGCTCGGACCAGGTCAAGACCCGGGTTCTTGAGATCGAGTGCGACTATTCTGACGACTATCTGATTGGCCATGCCCGCCGGGTCGGTCTGGCCGGAGAAAACAGCCCATCGGAAACCGTGGCGCGCCTTGTGCCGGCCTTGCGCAATTCGCTGGCCTATGAATCCGAATTGATCCGGGGTGCGGGGTTCGACGGATACTTGCGTATCCGCGAGGTCAACACGCGGACTGAAAACGAAGAGGTAATGGCCGAGTTTCTGAATGTCCCAGAAGACAAGGCGCAGGCCGTGATGCGGCTGGATTACCTGTTTGCGGACTGAACCGGCGGCACCCATAGATGCCGCCGGGAGGGTCTATCAGATGTCGAACTTCACGCCTTGGGCCAGCGGCAATTCCGCCGAATAGTTCACTGTGTTGGTTTGACGCCGCATATACGCTTTCCACGCATCCGAGCCGCTTTCGCGCCCGCCGCCGGTTTCCTTTTCACCACCGAATGCGCCACCGATTTCGGCCCCTGAAGGCCCGATATTGACGTTGGCAATGCCGCAATCCGACCCGGCTGCGGTCAGGAACTGCTCGGCCTCGCGCATATTCAGCGTGAACACGCAAGACGATAGCCCCTGCGGCACGTCGTTCTGAATCGCGATGGCATCCTCGAAATCGTCATAGCCCATGACGTAAAGGATCGGGGCAAAGGTTTCGGTCTTCACCACATCACTTTGGCCGGGCATTTCGACGATGGCTGGCTCCATATAGACCCCGGCGGGAACGTCTTCGGTCACGCGGTTCCCGCCGAACACGGTGCCGCCCTCGGCTTCTGCGGCTTTCAGCGCTGCGGTCATTGCCGCGCCCGAAGCCTCGTCCACCAGCGGACCGATCAGCGTGCCTTCGGCCAGCGGGTTGCCGATGGGCAGACCGGCATAGGCCTTTTTCAGACGGTCCACCAGTTCTTTACGGATCGAGTTGTGGACGATCAGGCGACGCAGCGTGGTACAACGCTGACCAGCGGTGCCCACGGCCGAGAAAACAATCGCCCGCACCGCCATTTCCAGATCGGCTGAGGGGCCGACGATCATCGCGTTATTACCGCCCAACTCCAGAATGCACTTGCCGAACCGCTGCGCCACGATGGGCGCCACCGCGCGGCCCATGCGGGTTGAACCCGTAGCCGAGATCACCGGCACATCCTCGCTGGCCACCAGCGACTCGCCCAGCGCGGCGCCACCGATCAGGGTTTGCAACAGGCCCTCGGGTGCATCGCCGAACCGGGCCAATGCGCGTTCAAAGATTTTCTGGCAGGCCATCGCTGTCAGCGGCGTCTTCTCAGACGGTTTCCAGATCACAGTATCGCCGCACACCAGCGCCAGCGCCGCATTCCACGACCAGACAGCAACGGGGAAGTTGAAAGCCGAGATCACACCAACCGGACCCGCCGGGTGCCAGGTCTCCATCATCCGGTGGCCCGGGCGTTCGGATGCGATGGTCAGGCCGTAAAGCTGGCGCGACAGACCAACGGCGAAATCGCAGATGTCGATCATCTCCTGCACTTCGCCCAGACCTTCCGAGGTGATCTTACCGGCCTCCCAACTGACCAACGCGCCCAAATCGTCCTTGGCGGCGCGCAGTTCCTCACCCAGCAGGCGGATCAGTTCGCCCCGGCGCGGCGCAGGCACAGTTCGCCATGCCTTGAAGGCCGCTTTCGACCGGGCAAAGATGGCCTCCATTTCGGAAACAGGAGTCTCATGCACCTCGGCCAGCAGGCTACCGTCAATCGGCGAGGTCACTTTGAGCGTGCCGCCGGTCAGGTCGGCCTCGGTCAGGTCCAAATTTGCCAGGGTGGGTTGCGCAGTCATCACGATGTCTTTCATATCTCAGGCCGCCTTGTTTTGTTCAGTTACATCACCGGCGCGATAGAGCCGGCCAAATTCGGTGTTGAGGAAATCGGGCAGGTTCACCTGTTCCTGCCGGATAAATCCTTTTGCGGGCAGACCCCCTGTGCGCATTAGATCGACCACGCCCAGAACGCCTGCAGCGGTGGTGACCTGAATGGCGCTCCAAACCTGTCCGTTGAGGGTGCGGGCAAAGCTTTTGTTGATCAGGGATTTCTCGCGCAGCGTGCCGTCGATCAGGCCCTTTGCCGTGCAATAGACCAGCACCACATCCTGATCGGTGCGCGGCAGCGCGGTCTCGAAGATATCCTTCAACAGATCGCGGCGGCGTTCCAGCCCCAGATCCTTAAGTAGCAGCTTCAGGATATCGCAATGACCCGGATACCGGATCGAGCGGTAGGACACCGCCCGCGCCTTACCCTCAAGCGTTTCGGGCAGTGTGCCCAGACCGCCAGACGTGTTGAAGCATTCGTACTCTACCCCGTCATGGCCCAGCACCTCGTAATCTTCCAGCGGTGCGGTTTTCACACGCTCGCCGTTTACGATGGCATCGCAGGGGTTGCAGTACTCGTTGATCAACCCGTCGGTCGACCAGGTAAGATTGTATTTCATCGCGTTGGTCGGGTAGAGCGGCAGTGCCCCCACCCGCATATGCAGGCTGTCCAACTCATCAAATTCGGCCGCCAGCGACGCGCCAGCAATGCCAACGAACCCCGGAGCCAGACCGCATTGCGGCATGAATGCGGTGCCGCTGTCTTCCGCCAGTTCGCGCACCGCATTGGTGGCTGCAACGTCTTCGGTCAGGTCAAAATAATGCGCGCCGGCGGTCTTGGCCGCTTTGGCAATCTTCGGCGTCAAAAAGAACGGAGCAGCCGAGATTACGGCATCAAACCCGGTCAGTCCCTGGGTCAGTTGCGCCTCATCCCCCACATCAATCTGCCGGGTCGCAATCCCCTGTTTGTTAAGAACCGATAGCGCCGCCAGATCGCGGTCGGCGACGGTGACCGAATAGTTCGACGATGCTTGCAGCAGGTTGGCGATCATCTGACCGATCTTGCCTGCCCCTATGACACAAATATTCCAGCTCAAAACGCGCCTCCTCTTTCGTTTAGGAAAAGTATGGCGGGTGGGCTGTTCGATCCGCAGGGGTATTCTTGACGAAAACGCGGAAAGTTACGTCACTATGACGTAAAATCCGACATATTGCTCGGTTTATAAATGACAGAAAGCGGGCGACAAAAGCCGCAACCCGAACTCGTATAGTCAAATCAACAACATCGGTGATTTTTGTGTCCAAATGCGATACGGTACGCGCAATTGGGCCCATTTGTTCGCGCTGAACGTGCGCGTTCTGCTGGCCCGGCCAGTGCAGATTAACCGTCGGGCCGGTCCTTTATTTCTGTTTGACCATCAGACGCCTGACACATGCCACTAGACGCAGCACTGGTTCTTTGACGGCATTCACGGCTTTAGTTCAGGGGGGAACAGACGTGCCTAAAGACCCGATTGAAAATACTATTTCCTATCATCCAACCAAATCCGAATGGGCGTTGATACAAGAAGTTCTGCCCGCAGATGATCCAACCGTAATCCAACCGCATTTCGAGTGTTTCGAGGTGGCTGAGGATACGATCCTGCCATCGCAGGGCATGTATGTGGTGCTGGCTGGCGAGGTGCATCTGCGGCAGGACGAGACGGTTCTGGCAACGGCCGATACAGGCGATTATTTCTACGAGGAACATCTTGAAATCTTTGATATTCCCGTCAGCCTCGAAGCTTTGGCCACGCCCGGTACCAAGCTTGCTTACCTGTCCAGCAACCACTGGCTGGAAATTCCGACTGAAATCCGCGAGGCCTGCTATGACACCCTGTTCGGTGATCTGGTCAGTGTGCATTTGCAGAACTTTCAGCAACCCATCAATTGCTGCAGCGTGACGGCGGCGGCGCTAAGCATGTCGGCGCTGGGGTTCAGTTGCGAGGTCAACGATATCTTTCGCGAATGCGCCCTGCCCACGTCCTTCGTGGTCAATGACGGTATTTCACTGGGTGAGCTTTACGACGTCGCCTGCACCTTCATCCACACGCAGGGACTGCGCGACAAGGTGCAGGTTCAGGCCTATTTCATGGATGAGGCCACGACCTCGGTCGAAATTTTGCTGAAGGCGATCGACGAGTCCAACCGGCTGGGCGGGGATAACGACATCCTGGTGGCAAATTTTCAGGTCGGAGTGGCCCATGGCAAACCAACCATGCCGGGTGGGCATTTTGCCATCATCGCCAAGTGCAATCCCAGCACTGGGCTGGTGCATATGATGGACGTCCACCCCGAGAAATACGGCAAGCTGTGGGTCACCACCATCGACCGGCTGTGGGCCGGGATGTCGGACCGCGACGGAACTTCGATGCGATCACGGGGCATCCTGCGGTTCTCGGCGCGTGAGGCAGTGAAGACCAACCTGCAAACGCTGCAGCAGGACTGCAACTATGTGGACAGCACGTTGTATCTGGCCAAAGACCCCAAGAAGCGGCGCAACCTGTTCCGGCGGGCCAGCCCGAACATGAACTCGTTGGGTGTGCTGGCCGAAAGCCTTGCGATTTTAGGGGATGAGCAGGTCGATGAAGACAAGCTGCTGATTGCCACGCAGACCGATTACACCGACGCCTTAAGCCGTGTTTCCACCGCCAAGGAAATGCACAGCCTTGCGCAGAGGTACCTGAGCCAATCGCCCGATGTGCATCTGGGCAGCACGTTCCACAGCTATGCCTTGCGACGTGATCCCGAGGAGATAACACCCGAACGCTGGTTCCAAGATCATTTGCGCTTGCTCAACAGCGATGATGATCGGCACCTGATGATCAACATCGACTTCAACCGCGTGCTGGGATTCGAAGTCATCCGCCCGCCCGAGAACGTGTATCGCGAAACGGCCTTGCTGGAAGAGTTCTGGTGCCTCTGCATTGCCTATGACGAGGATACCGATCTGGTGACCGTGGTGGATATGAGCCCCGCGACCTCGCAGGTATGGCAGGCCCCGCGCGGGCATATCTTCCGCGGCCTGCGCGATGTGAAAAACCCCGCGATGCTGGTGATTGAAGAGCACGAGCCCCCCGAAGACCCCACCGACGTGGCGCGCATCGTCGCGACCAACCCGCTTGTGCTGTTTTACGCCGATGAGGACCCTTGGTCCTATATGCTGCGCAGCATCCTTTCGAATATCGGCATCACCCACATCAAGCTGATCGACATCGAAGGCCACGGGGCCAATGTGATGAAGATCCGGCGCCAACTGAATGTGCTGACCGGTAAAGAGAAACCGCCCTACCTGTTTTTCCAGGGCAACTGTCTGGGCAGGCGGTCGGATATCGTCGATATGATCCTGAAAGGCGAGTTACAGGAACAGGTGCACGAGGCCGGGTTGCCGGTGTTACTGCGTCATGAATCCCCCAGCCTAGACAAGAACATCTTTGGCTATCCCAAGGGCGGGTTGACCGATGCGCCGACCGAAAAGCGCAACGTCTTGCTGTGCGCCTGCGGATCGTCGGCGGCCGACAAGGTGCCGGAACTGGTGGAACGGATCACTCAGGCCGGGCACAACGTGAAACTGATCCCCTCGGTCTCGGCCGAGAGGTTCTTTCGCGATTTCGGTGCCGAAAGGATCGAGCGATGCATCACCCATAACGACTATTACCGCGACGATGACGAGTGGAACTTTCGCTATATCGAGTTTGGAATGCCCCTGCGCGCCTCGCATCTGGCGCTGTGCGACTGGGCCGATTGCGTGATCGTGGCGCCGGTGACCTGCAACACGATGGGCAAGATCGCCAATGGGATTGCCGACAACCTGCTGACCTCGGTCTTTGTGGCGTGGCAATATCGGAACAAACCGGTGATCCTCTGCCCCGCTTGCAACACCAATATGTGGAACAACGTCACCACCCAGAACAATGTCGAAAAACTGCGCGATCTGGGTATTGATCTGGTCGGGCCGCGCAAGGGGCGGCTGTCCAACGGCATGATGGGGATCGGTATGATGGCCACCCCGGATCAAATCATGGAGGTTCTGGACGAAGCCTTCGAAGAACTGGCCGATCAGGAACACAACATCTGCAAATGGGCGCAAGAGGCCGCCGCCTCGGACGATTTCGCACAATGGGATCGGGTGTTTCGGGCCATAGATAACGGTATGGCCGGGATCGACATCGTGGACGACCAAAACGGCGATACGCTGCTGCACTATGCGGCAGGCGGCGAAGGTGAAATGAACGAGAGCGGGCTGAATCTGGGCAAGCCTGACCTTGAGGCCGCACAGGCCCTGATTAACCGTGGCATCAACGTCAACGCCAGCAATGACCACGGCTTTACCAGCCTGCATGTGGCGGTGATGAACAATTCGGTCGAGATGGTGGAGATCCTGTTGGGGGCCGACGAAATCGACGCCAGTTCCTGTATTCATTTTCTGCAGAACCCGAACAATACCAGGGGCCACAAACTCTCGGAAGAGATCGTCGAGATGCTGGACGATTGGGCCAACACGCACACACTGACCGAGCTGAAGGAAGAAGAGGAAAACGACCTGATCGAAGATCGGGAAAAGACCTATCTCTACTTCACTTACGGTTCGTTGAAAAAAGGCTTTCCCAACCACGACGCCCATGCCGAGGTGTTGGATGATTTCGTGGGCGAGGCGATCACCCGGCAACGCATGCCCCTGATCGTGCCGCACGAACCGTTCTGCGACAATCCGAACTGCGGCTTTCTGCACCGGATGGCCACGTTGATCGACCAGAAGGGCCGTGGCAAGGCCGTGCGAGGCGAGGTCTATCGCGTCTCATCCACCGGGATGAAAGAACTGGACAAGCTCGAAGGCTATCACGGCCCCAACTCGCCCGAGAATGTCTATGTTCGCAAGCGGATCAACGTGTTGATAGATGGCGTGAAAAAGCCCGCCTATACCTATGTAATCGCGCATCCCACCAAGTATCTGGATGAATGGGAACAAGGCACATCCGGGATCGTTGCGGAATACACGCTGGATATGGCCACCGGCACGCCAAAACCGGGGTTTCAGCCGACAGCCTAATTGTGGGTTTCGATCACGGCCTCAACCTCGGGCCCGGCCTTAAGGCTAAGGTTGTAGCCCGTGATCGCCACCATGCACAGAAGGACAAAAGGCCAGAACGCGGCCTTTGGATACAGGTTATCCTTGTAATGGATAAGCCGCAGGGACGGCACAGCCTCGGATGCAAACAAGTAGGTGTTCACGGAAACCGCCAGCAACAGGAAATACATCAGGAAAAAGAACGACTCCATGTAGATCACCGGCGATCCGGCAAAGCCTTCACGCAGCTGTACATGGGCCAGCAGGATCACGAAAAAAAGAACCGAGCATGTGCCGATCACGCTGGAGGTACTGAAATCATGCCGTTCGACCAAATCGGGGCGGCGGGTCACGGTCATCACTGCGCCAAACAGCAGCATCGTCACCACGATCAACGGGATCATGTGGACAATGAAAGCATTTCCGAAATTGCGCTTGATGACGAAGTTATAATGCAGTTCCGGCAGGTTGGTCTGGAACTCGTTTTCGCCAATGCCCAGCGTGGTATCCAGATCGGACAAGCGATAGTCGAAATAGGTGTTCTCACGCTCCCACGTACCCATGACGATGCGGGGATCTATGCCGAAAATGTCGGCGGGTCCGGTGGCGGGATAGGATTTAAAGTCCGGTATTAGAGCCACATTTACATCAAACTCACCGGGCCAAAACCGGACCCAGACGGTTTTATGGTCGAACGGGTAGCTGGTGTAGTCAAAGCTCTGCCGCAGGGTCTGTTCAAAATACCAGCCGATCAGGGTCGCGCCGTCCTGATCCATCCTATACGCCTCTTCAATTACACCATTCGCGGCATCGACGGCCTCGGGCAGGATGAACCCGACCTCTTTTTCGGTTGGCTTGATCGCGTCATGTACGCCGTCTTCGTAATGTTGCCAGACGTAGCCGCTCACGCGCACGTCGCTGGCGCCGGTAAAGCTGAAGGATTTGATGAAGATGCCGGTTTTGACCCGATAGTCGGGCGCATTGCCCAACTTTTGTAGATACTCATCGACTGCGACCTGATCCGGCAATTGCGTTGGATCGCCCTCGAAATGGTTCAGCGCGACCAGTAGTTTGAACAGCACCACGGACAGAGCAAGCGTCAGGGCACCGGAAATCAGCCAAACCTTCTTTTCGATGCTCATTCAGCCCCTCGCCCGCTTAATTCAACCGCCCGACCAGAGACTGCGTGATGCCCATCTCGGAAAAGCGCGCGCCCAGCGCTTCGAAATCTTCATGCGCCGTCATCGGGATGCCCCAGCCCCCGCACGCGGCCAGAACCTTGGTGTGCTGTATCGACAGATCGACCATAGGCAGGGGTTCTTCGGCGGTGAACTTCGCCAAAGCGTCCGCATATTCAGTGGCCCGGTCCCATTCCTGCCGCGCCAGCATGACGGCGCTGGCATCGGGGTAAAAATGCAGGTGGCTGTGCCCAACGCAGCCTTCGGCGATGATCTGGGCCCCCAGCTTCAGGTGCTGATCCTGTTTACTAGGGTCTGTTTCGGCCATGGCTAACGCCGATAGCGCCTTGGGCCCCACGAAATTCCGACCATGTTCCAGCGCGATATCGACAGCGCGCTGACCGGTTTCCCGAGCATCGTCCAATTGCCCCGCGTAGACCTGCGTACGGGCAAGATGTTCTAACGCCTGCGCCTCAAGCCGCTTTGCGCCTACGCGGCTGGCAATTTCGGCCGAAACTGTGAAAGTCTCCAGCGCCTGATCCAACTCACCCAGAAACGTATGCGCAACGCCGAGGCAGGTCTGGGCCACGCATTCCGGCACAAAGGCAAAGTATTTCTGGGACACTTCGATGGCTTCTTGCGCATCCAGCTTGCCCTGCGTCACATCGCCGGTATAGCTGCGCGCCACGCTGAGATTGTGCAGGTTGGCCGCCAGATCGCGCACCAGCCCCTTTTCCCGCGCGCGTTCCACCGCCTGCGTATAGAACCCAGATGCTGTCTGCATGGTCGCGTTCATGAAATTCGCATCGCCAAACCCGCTAAGCGCGCCGACCTCAAGCCGTGCCGATTCCAGCTTTCTGGCCAATGTTAGAGCCTTTTCGTTGCTTTGCAGTGCGTCCTCGACCCGGCCCAGCGGGAAATACACATTGCCACGGACATAATTGATCTGGGCAATGTCGCGTTCCGATCCGCACCGCTCTGCCGCGATTTCGGCGGTGTCGAGGCTTTGCAGTGCGTCTTTGTACAAACTGGCCTGCCGTGCGGCCTGCGCCAACCCGATATGGGCGCGGGCGGTCTGTTCATCCGTTTCGGCCAGATCGGCGGCTTCTTTGAATTCACGCAAAGCGTCATCCGACAGGCCTTGCAATCGGTGGGTTTCCCCACGGGCACAGAACAAATCGAACCGCACCCCGGATGGCGCAGGCAATTCCAGTGCCCGTTCGATCAGCGGGCTGGCATCGTCGAACTGGAACCCCTGAATCAGTTTCTCTGCGGCTTCCAGATAGGCCTGCGCCGCGTTGGTGGCGCCCGCCCGATCCAGATGTTGCGCCCGCAGGGTGGCATCACGATCCTCGAACCATTTCGCGGCCTGACGGTGCAGCCGCGCGCGTTCGGATTTCACCAGCGTCGCATATGACCCGTCGCGGATCAGCGCGTGGGCAAACATCAGATCGGTTCCTGCCTCGCGGATCAGGGCGGACCGGATCAGGGTCGAAGTGTCCAGATGCCCTTCACCTAAGACGTAGTTCAGCACCTCGGGCGAGAACCTCTGACCCAACACCGAGGCCGCCTGAATCGCCGCCCGATTTCGCCGGTCCAGCGCATCCAGCCGCGATTGCACGATGCCCTGAATGCTGCCCGGCACGGATTCGCGTTTCAGCACGTCGATATTGCGCAAGAGCTGCTCCAGAAACAGCGGATTGCCCCCGGCACGCTGCACGCAGGCATCCAGCAGTTCAGGATCAACACCGGTAAACTCCTGAACCAGCTGTCGTGCCTGTTCGTCTCCCATCGGTGCTAACTCCAATTTCGAAATCAGCGCCCCTTCGGTTCCCATTTGCCATTCACGGTTGATGGGGTCGCCCTCGACCCGGCTGGTCATCAGCAAGACGCAGGGCAGATCGCGCGTGGTCGCGGCGATATGGGCACAAGCGGTCAGGATATCAGGGGCGGCCCAATGTATATCCTCGATCTGGATCAGCATCGGCGCGTCGCGGCTGCGTGCCGCGATAAGTTCGTCGATCACCTGCCGTCGCCCCCGCTGGCGGGTGGTGTTGTCCATTACCGCATAAACCTCGGCCAGGCCGGGGTCTTGCTCCAACTCAAGCAGCGCATTTAGGTGCGTCGCGTTGGACGGCGACACCCAGCCTTTTTTCACCGCTTCTTGTGCCATTGCCGCGCAAGTGGCAGCATCATCCATGGCCTCAAGTCCCAAAATGCTGCGGGCAACGGACTGGATGGCCGAATGCCCCTCACGCGCGCCAAAATCCATGACCAAGCCATTGTGGATCGAGTAATTGAGGCCTGCGGCCATTTCGGCCACCTGCTCGGACAGGTGGGTCTTGCCGATGCCCGGCTCGCCCAGAACGATGTGCACCTCACCCTTGCCATGCTGTTGGCAGCGGTCGAACGTGGCCGAGAACAGCGACATCTCGCGCTCGCGACCGACAAAGCGATGCCGGCGCGATCGGATGTTGCGCGCCATCCGTTCCAGCCGCCACAGTTCAACCGGCTCGTTCAGCCCCTTGATCGGCTTTTCACCCAGCGACTCGCCGACAAAAAGCGGCCCTAACGCGCGCTGAATGTCATGCGACACCAAGGTTTCACCCGGCGTCGCCATATCGGTGATGCGCGACGCCAGATTAACGCCGTCACCGGTCACCGTGTATTCAGTATGAGCCTGACTGCCGGTTGTGCTGGCGATTACCTGACCAGATGCGATGCCGATATGGCAGGACAGCGGCGGGTTCAAACTGGGAAGCACCGCATGAATCTCCAGCGCTGCCCGCGCGGCCCGCTCGGTGTCGTTGGTATGCGATATCGGCGCTCCAAACACCGCCATCACCGCGTCCCCGATATGCTTGTCGATCCGGCCGCCGAATTTTTCGACCACATGATCCACCTTGGCAAAAAACGCGTTCAGCAGTTCATGCATGTCCTCGGCGTCCAACTCGCTGGTCAGGCGGGTAAAGCCGGTCAGATCGGCGAACATAACCGTGACCTGCCGCCTGGCGGGTTCCAGCGGAGTTTCGGGCTCATAGGGTTGAACGGTTTCGATTGTCTCAAGCTCGGCAATCGCGCGCAGCAGCCTGCGGCGGTCTCCGACAGCGGTCACTCCGATTTCGATCAGGTCTTCGCCCGTCAGATCGGGCAAAATTGCGAAATCAATTTTGTTATCCAAAAAGGCTTGCGCATAGTCAGATAGTCCAAGTGCGCTTAGCCAGTCCCTAAGGTCCTGAGACATGTCGCCCCTCTGAAGCCCCCAACTTCAGTCACAGACCTAGCACAGCAGACCCGTCGGAGTCTGCAATGGTTAACGAATTTAATGTTTATGTACGCCCATATGCACGAAACAGGAGCATCTGACCGCAGAGATTCAGGATGAACTTATCGAGATTTGCCGTGTTCAAACCTTTAACACCGTGGGGCCTTGTCAGATTTCAGCTTGTGAAAGGCACGCGTGCCTCATCCAGAGATGTCTGCCCGTCGGGTAAGGTCAGATCATGGATCACTGGGTTTGACCGGGCGATAACCCGGCCTTTGCGCACCACGGTCAGACGATGGGCGCGCAGGCGGATCGCCTCGATCTTGTCGCTGGCCTGCAGCAGCACGAAATTCGCATCACAGCCTTTGGCTACGCCGTAACCCTGCAACCCCATGATCCGGGCCGAGTTTTCGGTCACCGCATCGAAACACCACGCCATATCAGCCCGGCTGGACAGCTGACCCACATGCAACCCCATAAAGGCCACGTCCAACATGTCGGCCTTTCCCAGCGAATACCACGGGTCCATCACACAATCCGATCCGAACCCCACGGTGATCCCCGCATCGCGCAATTCGCGCACGCGGGTCTGGCCGCGGCGTTTGGGATACGTGTCGTGGCGACCCTGAAGCATAATGTTGATCAACGGGTTTGGGATTGCATGCACCCCAGCCTCGACCATCAACGGGATCAGTTTCGATACATAGTAGTTGTCCATCGAATGCATCGAGGTCAGATGCGACCCTGCCACCCAGCCATTTAGACCCAAACGTTTGGTTTCGTAGGCCAACGTCTCGATATGGCGGCTTTGCGGGTCATCGCTTTCGTCACAATGCATGTCGACCATCAAGCCACGTTGGGCCGCGATTTCGCATAATTGGCGTACAGAGTCGGCTCCGTCCGCCATGGTGCGTTCGAAATGCGGAATACCGCCCACCACATCCACACCCATATCCAGCGCGCGGATTGTGTTCTGCATCGCTGTCGGGTCACGCAAAACTCCGTCTTGCGGGAAGGCAACCAATTGCAGATCCAGATAATCCTTCACCTGCTCACGCACTTGCAGCAGGGCTTCAACACCCTTCAGCTCATCATCGCAGGTATCCACATGGCTGCGGATCGCGCCAATCCCCTTGGCCACGGCCAGCTCGCAATACCGCATTGCACGCGCAACGATGTCCTCGACCGTTTGGATCGGCTTCAACTCTCCCCACAGCGCGATACCTTCCAGCAATGTGCCCGAGACATTCGTGCGCGGATTGCCCAGCGATAGAGTCGCATCCATGTGAAAATGCGGATCAACAAACGGGGGTGAGACCAGCTGTCCACCTGCATCGATTACTTCGCCAGCTTCGGCTGTGATCCCGGATTCAATCGCGGCGATCTTGCCATCCGCGCAGGCAATATCAATTCCGGTCTGGCCATCGGTCAGGGTGGCATTCTTGACGATCAGATCGAACATGACGTTTCCTATCGTTGGCCCTTGAACCAGGGGGTGAGCAAAGCACGCGGATAATCCGCCGACCGCGCAGCAACCACAAGGGCGATGATTGACAGAATATACGGGGCCATCAGGAACACTTGACCGGGCACCAGCGCACCGATTTCGGTCTGCAATCGCACCTGCAATGCGTCGAAGGCCCCAAACAGCAGCGCGCCCAACAGCGCCTTTCCTGGCCGCCAGCTGGCAAAGATCACCAGTGCGATGCAAACCCAGCCGCGCCCGTTGACCATGCCAAAAAAGAAAGCGTCAAAAGCGCTCATGGTCAGAAAGGCTCCCCCCAAAGCCATCAGGGCCGAGCCCGCAACAATGGCCCCAATCCTCAACCCATAAACCGACAGGCCTTGTGCATCGATGCTGTCCGGGTTGTCTCCGACGGCCTGTATGGCCACGCCCAAGGCGGTTCGGTTCATCACGTACCAAACCGCCGCCACCATGAGCAGCGCCAGCCAAGTCAGTGCGGTTTGCTGGAACAAAACAGTCCCTAAAAAGGGTAGATCTGATAGTACGGGCAAATCCAGCGGCTGAAATGGCTCGATCCGCGGCGGTGACGACACGTTCGGCAATGCAGTGCGATAGGTGTAATAACTGACGGACGTTGCAAACAGAGTGATCCCCAACCCCGAGACGTGTTGCGACAGACCCAAAGGCACCGTCAGGATCGCGTGCAATAGGCCAAAAAAGGCCCCGGCCAGCGCCGCGACCAGCACGCCGCCCCACAGCCCCGCGCCCAGCCAGACGGCCATCCAGCCGCACATGGCACCGACGACGAATATCCCTTCGATGCCGAGGTTCAGCACGCCCGCCCGTTCACAGATCAGTGCACCCAATACGCCAAAAATCAGCGGCGTAGCGATGCGCAAGGACGCGGCCCAGAAGCTTTCGGACAGCAGGATATTGAGAATATCCATCAAGGCGCTGCCCTCGCGGTACTGGCTCGAACGATCCGATAGCGAGCAAAGAACCCACCAACCAAAACGCAGAGCAACGAAACCGAAACCACCAGGTCGGCCAGAAAAGACGACACGCCCATGGCGCGACTCATACTGTCAGCCCCTACGAACACGGATGCGATAAACAACGCGGCGATCACCACGCCCACTGGCGACAACCCCGCCAGCATGGCGACCACGATGCCGGTAT
Organism: Ruegeria sp. ANG10; assembly: GCF_040705255.1. Classification (NCBI taxonomy): domain Bacteria; kingdom Pseudomonadati; phylum Pseudomonadota; class Alphaproteobacteria; order Rhodobacterales; family Roseobacteraceae; genus Ruegeria; species Ruegeria sp. ANG10. The sequence continues at coordinate 4,358 of NZ_JBFCVU010000013.1, read as the reverse complement.
AGCCAAAGCCCGGCGAAAGGTCCGAGGTCAGATACCCCTTGAGCCCGGCGACCTCGCTAACCCCGGCCAGTCCCGCGAGACCACCTGACAAGATGGCCACGCCAAACAGTGAGCGGTTTACATTGATCCCGGCGTGGCGCGCGGCCGCAGCGTTTTCGCCCACCGCCCGCAAACGGAATCCCCAAACAGATCGGGCCAGCATGAATTGCGCCAACCCGGCCAGTATCAGAGCCACAATCAACCCTGAATGCACCCGCATCCGCTCGATCAATGGCGGTAACATACCCTGATCCAGGATAGGGGCGGATTGCGGCCATCCCAGGCTCATTGGGTCCTGTAGGGCTCCTTCCAGCATCATCTGAACAAAGATCAGAATGATGAAATTCAACAGCAATGTGGTTACCACCTCATCGGCGCCAAAACGGATTTTCAGATAGGTCGGGGCAACCATCCCCGCCGCACCCGCTGCAGCACCCAGCACGACGATCAGCGGTAACAACAAGATACCATGGACATCCAGCACCCCCGACCCAACCGCCACAGCCGCCATCGCACCCAGATAAAGTTGCCCTTCGGCCCCGATATTCCACAGCTTGGCGCGGAACGCCAAAGCGGCGGCCAGACCGGTAAAGATCAGCGGTGTGGCGCGCGTCAGCACTTCGGAAAATGCAAAAACAGAGCCAAATACGCCGCGAAACATCTCTTGATATGCCAGGATGGGGTTCGCCCCCGCGGCAAGCAAGGGGATGGCGGCAAACCCCAGAGCAATTATGGCGGACAGGATAGGAACGCCCAGGGTAAAGGCCCGCGACTGAGTCTGGCGCGGTTCAATGCGGATCATGCTGGTTCTCCTGCCATCATCAGCCCGATCTGTTCGCGGTCGCGGCCGGGGGCCTCGTGCAATTCACCATCGCGGATTACCACGATGCGGTCGGCCAACCCCAGAATTTCATCAAGATCTTCTGAGATCAAAACCACTCCGGCCCCACGTTCGCGCGCCTCGAGCAGGCGGCGTCCGACCTCGGCAGCGGCCCCCATGTCCAGGCCACGAGTCGGTTGATTGGCCAGGATCAGACGCGGTGCCCGATCAAACACCCGCGCCAGAATAAGCTTTTGTATATTGCCACCTGACAGCAACCGCGCCGGGGCTTCGACACCTGGCCCACGCACGTCATAAGCCTTTGCAAGGCGGGTGGCGTTCTCTTCGATCGCCTCATGTCGCAACAGGCCGCGCGATTGCACGTCGCTGTCACCCAACCGCTCGATCACCATGTTTTCTGCAACGCTCATCGCGCCAACGATGCCTTCGCGGTGGCGGTCCTCGGGGATGCGCCCCACGCCTGCCCGTATCATTGATGCCGGGTTTAGCGTGCCAATTTCAACTCCATCTACCTTGATTAGACCCTGTTCTGGCTGAACAAGACCCGAGATCACATTGGCCAACCCGCTTTGTCCGTTGCCAGACACCCCGGCGATCCCAAGGATTTCATGCGCATGCACGGTTAGATCTACAGAACTGAGCGTATCGCGCTTGGACCGGCCAGAAACCGACACGCCGGACAGGCTGAGCACCGGGACACCCGGTGCCATGGTGCCCCCTGCAAGTTCCGGTGTATCCGCCCCAACCATCATTCGGGCGATAGATTTCTCATCCGCTTCGGATGTAGCCATTTCACCAACTTTGCGTCCGTGGCGCAGCACCGCGATCCGGTCAGAAAAGGACAGAACCTCACGCAGCTTATGGCTGATGAAAATGACCGACAGCCCCTCATCCGTCATCATCCGGATGTTTTCGAACAGCGTGTCGGCCTCTTGCGGGGTAAGCACTGCCGTGGGTTCGTCCAGTACCAATATTCGCGCTTGCCGATACAGGGCTTTCAGGATTTCCACCCGCTGCCGTTCACCCACAGACAGTCGCCCCACGGGCGTATCCAGCGGCGCGGTCAGGCCACTTCGATCTATAATGGCCTGGATCTTTTGTCGGGCTTCCCGCCGGTTGCGGCGCAGCGCAAGCAGGGGTTCCGAACCCAATGTGATGTTATCCAGGGCCGAGATATTCTCGGCCAGCGTGAAATGCTGATGCACCATGCCAACGCCTGCGGCCAGCGCCACCTGCGGGTGACCCAATGGCAAGGGCCGTAGAACACCTGCTTTGTCAGCGACGTCGATAGACCCTGAATCGGGCAAATAATGCCCAAACAGCATATTCATCAGCGTGGTCTTGCCCGCGCCGTTTTCACCCAGCAGTGCCAGAACCTCACCCCGTTTCAGGGTCAGGCTGACATCGTCATTGGCGACGACCGGACCGAAGCGTTTGCTCAACCCGTTGAGTTTCAGAACCGTGGAGTCTGTCATTGGAAACACGGGCCAGTTGCTGAACCGGCCCGAGCAGTATCAGTTATCCGAGACCGGGCGGTCATCGTTCACATTCACCCGGAACAGACCGTCCAGAATCTCGGCCTGACGGGCATTCACCGCTTCTAGAACTTCTGCCGGAACCAGTTCCTCGTCCAGAACCATCGACCCGCCACCGTAGCCCATAAAGCTGTACTGGCCGTAATCCGCAGCCTCAAACGAGCCACCTGCCACATTGGCGATGGCTTTGTCGATGGTCGGTTCCATATGCCACAGGGCTGAGGCCAAGATCGTGCCGGGGTAGTCACCCGACGTGTCGATGACGTTGCCCACGGCCTTTACGCCCCGCTCAACCGCCGCGTCCGAGACACCAAAGCGTTCCGCGTACATGATATCCGCCCCTGCATCCATCATCGCGATGGCGCTTTCCTTGGCCTTGGGTGGATCGTACCAACTGTCGATGAAGGTCACGAGGAATGTGACATCCGGGTTCACTTCGCGTGCGCCATCCATGAAGGCATTCATCAGGCGGTTCACCTCGGGGATGGCATATCCGCCGACCATGCCGATCACGTTCGATTCAGTGGCCGCACCGGCGACCATCCCGGTCAGGTAGGACGGTTCGTGAATCCAGTTGTCGAAGACCGAAAAATTGGGCGCCACTGGCCCAAAAGATGACCCCATCAAAAAGGCGGTGTCAGGATAGTCCTTCGCCACCTTGCGCGCCGCGCGCTCCAGGCCAAACACCTCGCCCACAACCAGCTGTGCGCCTTGTTCGGCATATTCGCGCATCACACGTTCATAATCTGTGTTCGCCACATTTTCCGAAAACACGTATTCGATGTCACCGCGCTCGGCTGCGGTGTTCAGGGCCTTGTGTATGCGGCTGATCCATTGCTGCTCCACTGGCAGGGTATAAATCGCCGCGACCTTGACGGTTTCCGCTGCCGCCAAACCGGCGGAGAATATGGTTGAGGCAGCCGCCACAGCGGCCAGCAGTACTCTTCTTGAAAATATTGTTTTTGTCATAACACTCTCCTGTCTGGCAGGATGGCAGCATTTTTTTACTGTTCAGTCAATTTTTTCATCCATGTCCTCATGGGAACATGGCTGTATCTCAGACAATTTCGACCGTGTTTCTGAGGTTGGGGTATGGTCAAGCGCTCAGGCCCAAAGCTCGTGCTTAGGTGCCATAGGGCAAAGCGGCACCACACACGTTTTACGTGTGTCTGGCATAAAAGTTTGTAAGCAGATGTCTAAAGGATAATTCCGGTGTCACGACACATTACACCAATCTAATAACTAAAGACTGCGGTAATGGTTTTCCTGGTGACAGCGCGCCGTATTGGCGCACTGTTATTCGTTCGTTTGAACAGCTGGTTCAGTTGGTGCCCACTGTGCTTGTGGTGCTGTTTGACGACCCGCCGCCACCGCCGCCCGAAGCAGCCACACCTACTGCGGCCGCAGCCACGCCAAGTGCGGGCGCGACAAGAGGTACAAAACCAGTCACACCTTCAGCCGCAGCTGCAGCCGCCGCATCGTCCAATGGGGCTACACGAGTAGGATCGACAGGCTCCGGGGTCGTCCCGTCGGTCGCGTCCTGCGCAAAGGCGCTTGTGGTTGAAAGGGCCAGAACCAACACGGTCGCTCTGATCATCATGAATCTCCTAAAACAAGTCTTGGCCGGACGCTATCACACCCGTTCGGAGGTGAGAATGCCATTGCTGAAAAAATTTCTATAAACACGCAGATAAAACTCGCTTTTTCAGAGGCTTGCCTCAGATCGGCGCCCGCAGAACCCTCAGACGCGCTTCCTTAAATTCAAGGGTGGCCTGCAACGCTATCCGACCCAGCCACACTGCCGTTAACTCTTCAATTGCAGAATTGCCACAAGGTGTTTTGTGGATATTTTTTTTGGCGGATTGTTTCGGGACGTTTGTTTTGAAAGTTGTTAGTGAGGCGCCGATCGAAAAAGCGATAGATTGACGTGAAGATTCGAGCGG
>NZ_JBFCVU010000012.1:0-128976 GCF_040705255.1 Ruegeria sp. ANG10 | reverse complement strand
CTGGATCATCGAAGTTGTCGACGGTCTGGCCGCCAATGGCGAAGACGGCAACAGCGCCGTCGAAGCCAAGGTCAAGGCCGAGGTCGCAGACCTCTGCGCCAAGTTCCCTCTATACCCGAACCTGTAATCGGGCCGAAAATCAGAGACTTGAACGGCGCCTTTGAGGCGCCGTTTTTCATACGGATCAGATAAAACCCTGCCACCACAAGAAGACAAGCAACAGAATCGTTAAAGCGATCAGGTTGAACGCCAGTCCCCCCAGCATCCCCAGGAACCAGCCCAGCCGCCGGTCGGCGCGATTGATACCGCTGAGATGCGCCTGAACCTCTTCTGACGCACGCGCAAGTTTCGGGGTATCCAGAACCAGCCGCAGCTTTGGATGGGCGGCCATCGGCTCGGCGCTGGCCAACAACAAAGCCTGTTTGTAAATCCGCCGGGGCAGTTGCCGCTTGGCCTTGCGGATCGAGACCGTCAGCGTCTTATCCCGCACCCCCAACTTTTTGCGCAGCAACTGAACCGTCTGCGCGATCTGGGTTTGGATATCTGTATTTTCCGACATGACCATGCCTCCAAGCCCGCCAATCTAGCCGCCTCTTGCGAAGGCGACAATGGGGCTGGTCGTTTCTATTCACGGTGGGTATGACAACTTCATGCTGAACACGATCATACATGGTGAACCGACCGCGAACCCCCCTTTGCTGATTGCGCATGGGCTGTACGGCTCGGCCCGGAACTGGGGCGTAATTGCCAGACGGTTGGCCGATGAGCGGCAAGTCGTGGCCGTCGATATGCGCAACCACGCGTACAGCATGTGGACCGAGCAGCACAGCTATAGTGACCTTGCCAATGATCTGGCCGAAGTGATCGCGCATTTTGGCGGCAAAGCCGACGTGGTGGGTCATTCGATGGGCGGCAAGGCGGCGATGACGCTGGCGTTGCAGCACGGCGAACTGCTGCGCAAACTGGTGGTCGCCGACATCGCGCCAGTCACCTATTCTCATAGCCAGATCCAGTTCATCGAGGCGATGCGCGCCGTTGACCTGTCAAAAGTCGAGCGGCGCTCGGACGCGTCAGAGCAGTTGGACGAACTGGGTGTCGAAAAAGCGCTTCAAAGCTTTTTCACGCAGTCGCTGGATGTCCAGGGGCAACGCTGGTTGCTCAACCTAGATGTTCTGGCCGCCGAAATGCCTAAAATCATGGGTTTTCCACAACTGGATGCAAGCTGGGATGGCCCGACCCTGTTTCTGTCGGGCGGCGAGTCTGACTATGTTCTGCCAGAACACCGCGACCTGATCCGCACGCTGTTCCCGGCCGCCAAGTTTGCCAAAATCCCCGGCGCGGGCCACTGGCTGCACGCCGAAAAACCACGTGAGTTCGAGGCCGCCGTAAGGGCGTTTCTGAACGCCTGATCCTTTAGGACGACACCTCACCCCCGCCATTTACCCAATCGGGCAATCCGCCAAGATTATAGACCTTCTCATACCCCATATCTTTCAGCAGCTTACCGGCCAAAGCAGCCCGGCCACCAGCGGCACAATAAAGAACGATGGGGCGATCTTTCCGAAGCTCGGGGTCGTGAGATTGCAAGCTATCATCGGCGCGAAATTCCAACATGCTGCGCGGAATGTGATGGGCGCCATTAGCGCGGCCCGACTGTTGCAATTCAACGGCATCGCGCACATCCAGAAGCAACCCACCCTGTTCCATGACCTGTTGGGCAAAATCGGTGTCTACACGTTCGACGACCGCATTTGCGGCCTCCATCATGGCTTTTACGGTCAATGACATCAGTAGTCCTCCGGTGAATATCACCGAAGGCTAACATGCGAAAAATGGAAGGTGTAGTCCGCCCTTTTTATTGTTCGCGGAATGCGCGCGACATGCTGTCCGTCACAGGTTTCGCGATATAGGCCGCGAAGGTCCGCTCTTCGGTTTGGATCATGATCTCGGCCGGCATACCCGGCGTTGGGATAAAGCCGCGCACGCGTTCAATCTCTTCTGGTTCCAGTGAAATGCGGGCCAGATAGACCTCTTGCGGGGCTCCGGTTGAATCCTCGATCACCGAGTCCGCAGACAGATAGAACACCTGCCCTTGCAGCACCGGTGTTGTCCGCTGATTCAAGGCGACCAGACGCACGGTGGCGTCCTGCCCTGTCACGACACTGTCGATTTCGGTGCGCGGAATTTGTGCTTCGATGATCAGCGGAGCGTCTGCGGGTAGAATCTCGGCTATGGGTTCACCGGTTTCGATCACACCACCCGGCGTATGATAGTGCAGTCGCACAACCGTCCCGGATACCGGGGCCCGCACAACGGCGCGGTCCAGAACGCTGCGGGCCTGGCGAGCTTTTTCACGGACACTTTCCAGATCGGCTTCGATCACGCCCAGCTCATCCAGCGCGGCCTCACGATAGGCAGCACGGGTGCGGGTAATTTGTTCTTCGTATTTCAACAACATTTGGCTAATCTCGGCCGCTTCGGCCTGCAGCCGTGCTTGTTGCCCTTCCGCTTCGGCCTGAACTCGACGGATCGTGTTCAGCTCACCTTTGCGCACCAGGCCTTTTTCGAACAGCGCCTGCTTGGTTTCGAATTCTTCCTGCAGGATCTCTGCGCGCCGCACCATGCTGTCCAATTGTGCCTGAAAACCGCTTGAGCGGATTCTCAGAGCTTCCATGTTGCGTTCCAGAAGCGCGATATCGTTCAGCAAGGTCTTGCGGGACAGGTCAAAAGTGATCTTCTGTCCGTCAAGAATGGACAAAACTTCTGTATCTTCTGAATTGGCAATAAGGTTAGGCGAGAACTCCAGCCGCTGCAGTTCATTGTACTCCGCATTCAGACGATCTGACATGGCCTGCAGGCGGATTTTACGGATGAATAATTCACGCTCATTGGCTTCGGCCGAGGTTTGGTCCAGCGTCATCATCACCTGTCCGGCCTTGACGGCCTGACCCTCGGCAACCTTGATTTCCTGAATAATGCCACCTTCCAGATGCTGTACGATCTTGTTGCGACCTGTCGCGACAAAGCTACCTTGTGCGATCACGGCAGCGGCAAGCGGTGCGCTGAACGACCAGACGCCAAAACCGCCAAAGCAAACAACCAGCATGGTAAGCCCAATTACAACCAGACGATTGATTGAGCGCGGAACCTCGGCATACCAAACGTCGGGATCTTTGGGATCGTTGTTCACGGGTACCAGTTCATTCATGTCGCACCCCCATTATTTATTTTGAATGCCGGGCTGATTATTACGCGGCCCGTTCAGTTGTTGCAGAACCTGTTCGCGATGACCAAACAGCGCCACACGGCCATCCGTCAGCAGCATGATCTTGTCGACCACGTTCAGCAGCGTTGGCTTCTGCGTGATCACCACGACGGTAATTTTGCTTTCCCGTGCCTGTTCGATGGCCCGCGCAAGGGCCCTGTCGCCAGCAACGTCCAGGTTCGAGTTTGGCTCGTCCAGAACCACCATGCGCGGATTGCCAAAGAAGGCCCGCGCCAGCGCGATACGCTGTTTCTGACCACCCGATAGGGGTGACCCATCCGCAGCCACCACGGTTTCATAGCCTTGCGGCAACGTGGCGATCATGTTGTGAACATCGGCCAGAACGGCGGCGTCGTGGATTTGTTCGTCGGTCGCATCGTCCCGCATCCGGCCGATATTGTCTTTGATCGTACCGGGGAACAATTGCACGTCCTGCGGAAGATAGCCGATGCTTTCGCCAAACTGACGCGGATCCCAGTTGCGGATATCCATCAGGTCCAGCCGGACGCTGCCGGATGTGGGCAGGATTGACCCAACCAGCGTTTTGCCCAGCGTGGTCTTGCCCGCGCCCGAGTTGCCGATGATGGCCAGAGTTTCACCCGGGTTCAGCGAGAAACTGATCCCGTTCAACACAACACGCTTGGTGCCGCCCGGCACATAGAGAAGGCGCTCTACGTCCAGCCGACCCTCGGGGCGCGGCAAGCGCAGCTTTTCGAATTGCAGGGCCGAGTTGGACAGCAATTGATTGATCCGGCCATAGGCTCCGCGTGTCAGCAGGAAACCGTTCCAGCCTTCGATCGAGCCCTCGATCGGCGCGAAAGCGCGGCCCGCGATGATCGAGGCCGCGATGACCATGCCGCCGGTGATTTCACCCTGCAAGGCCAGAAACGCGCCCCAGCCCAGAATGCTGATCTGCGTCAGCAAGCGCACCCCGCGTGAAATGGCGGCAAAGATCACGTTCCGATCTTGCGCGCGAACCTGCCATGTCAGGGATTGCGCGGTGTCGCGGCCCCAGATACGCACGGCCTCGGGGATCATGGCCATAGCATTGATGATCTGACTGTTTCGCGACATAGAATCCAAATGCATGTTGGCCATGGATTGTGCCTTGTTTGCCTCGGCAAAAGGTTTGGCCGTCATACGCTGATTGATAAATGCGATTATCATCAGCAACACTGCAGTAAAGATCACGATCGTTCCGAGCTGTGGATGCACCAGGAAGATCATCAGGATAAACAATGGTGCGAATGGTACGTCCAAGAAGGATATCAGCGTGCCCGAGACCAAGAAGCCCCTCACTTGCTGCAAATCACCTAGCGTCTGGTATTCCCGTCCGGAACCATGCAGAGACGCATGCGCGGCGGCACTGAGGACAGGAGCCCCCAGACGGGCCGCAACCTCAACCGCCGTGCGCATCAGCATGAACCGCCGCACCGCATCAAAGGCGGACTGGAAAATCACCGCCCCGGCGACAATCGCAGTCAACATGATCAGCGTGTCCAACGACCGGCTGGTCAGGACACGGTCACTGATCTGGAAAAGATAGATCGGTATCGCCAAAATCAGAACATTCGTTGCACAGGTCAGAACCAGCACAAAAGCCAGATTGCGGTAGATCGCGCGTAACGAAGTGCGCAACGTCGCCTGAAAATCTTCAGGCGGCGTTCGCTTGTGAAATGTTTGGGGTGGCCCCTTGCCATCGCCGCCGCCAGAATTACTGCGCAGCATTGGCTCGTTCGCTTTGGCCTCGATAGTGGTGCCCATGCGATCACCGCCACTCGAGCGCGACGCGGGGGGTGTACGGTCGCTCGTTTTATTGACGGGTTCAGGATCGGGGCCCTCGACATCGGCCACCCCATCACCGCTGCCCTGTTGGTCATTGTCTTCGGCAGGCTGCGGCTGCTTGCGCCGGGGGGAAGGTCCGGCGCGCAGGTGCGGTTCCTCTTTCACTTCGTGATGTTCAGGATCAGCTTTCACGGTTTTGCCGGCGCTCGCATCGCTTTTGGCGACTGCCTCTCGTTCACCGTCTGGCGGATTACTAACGCGTAAATCTTCGCTCAAGCGCAATCCGAGAACTTTTTTCCGTTTCAAATCTGACTTGCTCGCACTTGGCGGCTTGGAAACGGCACCAGCGTTACGATCCAACGGACTGGCGTATCGTCTCGGGCGCGACGGAAAAACAATCGACATGTTAAAACTTTCAAAACACTCGTAACAAACAGGGTTACTACGCTAGCATAGATTGCAGGCCGTCGTCGATGGCAGCCGCTTCTGAAGACGTCAGATTGCTCTGGCCTGGGGCGTTTTCCGAATTGCCAGGCCCATCTACATCCTCCAACAACATCGCTATCGCTTCGTTGACAAGCTCGGCATTTTCCTCTTCTGGGCTGTCGATAAGGCTGGCCTGATGCAACATCACATCCGAGTATTCACCCTCTTGCGCCATCACGACAGAGTCGATCCCCATTTTGGTCACGTTGGCCGAATTCAAGAGCGCGTTGCCCGCACCCAGCGCGGAAACCCCTTCTCCGCTTGAGTTTTCGACGTAAACATCGTCGTCGTCCTGCAGCATGGTGACCTGGTCAATGACGTTGATCTGCAGCAGGTCACCTTCGATCTTGAGAACCCGCACCACTTCTGTTCCGGCAAACATCGGATCATTCAACAACGCGTCTTCCAGTGCATCGGTATCCACCTCTTGCAAAGATACCGTGCTGGCCAGATTGTCGCTTAACTCTTCATGGGTGTCTTCCCCTTCGGTCGTCAACGATACCTGGTTCATTACAAGATTGTCTTCGGCATCCGTCGGACTTGCGCCGTGAATCACATCATTGTCCAACAAAACGATGGTCTGGTTCACAACGTCGATCGAGACCATATCGCCGCCAATAATGATCACATCATAATAGCTGCCCAGCTGAATGATGTTGGTCACATTGGCCATATCATTATCGCCCAGCGTATAGGCTGTGGACGAAGCTGAGATTTCCGTATTGATGTGGTCAATATCCGTGGCGTCGATAAGCTGCTCAATGAAATTGGTCACCAACAGATCACCAGAAATCCAGTCGATCATGACAATCGGGTCCTGATCAGGATTATCCGAGACATTGTGTTCCACCCATGATGCCTCATTGGCTTCGATCGCGATGTTTGAAGACTGGACAACATGCGTGTCGCTTTGCGCACCTGGCGCACCTTGGTCGACATCAGAGACGACAGCGACCTGGCTGACAGCGGTCAGATTGATCGCCTGCCCACCGACCACGATGTTAGGCGCATCGACCCAGCCAACCGATATCGCGACCTCGTTGACGGCATAGTTGCCACCTGCAACTACCGAATGACCGTCTTCGAATTCGGGGTCTTCGGATTGATCCCATTCGGCAGGCAATGCCTCGGCCAACTCGTCCTCGGCGTCTTCGTCTTCCAAATCTTCCTTGTGATGTTCCGGCAGCAGCTCCAAAAAGTCCGGAATTTCATCGACATACTCGCCATTCACGATAATGCCCGAGGCATCCTCGCCGTGGAACTGATGTACTGTTACGCCTTCAATCTCAAGATTAATGGGCGATTGCATTTGTTCGATAAGTTGTTCAACGGCCTCGCCGGACTGATAGTCCTGGATGTGGATCGATGGGGTCGATATGGCATGTAAGGACAGTGCCGCGCTTTGCAGCGCGTCGGCTTGCGCCATCAGGGCCTCGACATCGCGGAAGTCACCTTCGCCCACGACGTCGTTGTCGATCAAATGGATTTTCTGCACCGTGTAGGTGACCGCTGATCCAATCAGCTCGGTGATGTATTCGGGCTCCAGGATGATGTTCATCTGCACAAACGAACTGAATCCCGGCGCGTCTTCGGGCAAGATGGCATCCGGGCCGACCGCAGGGCCGGGTGACCCATCAGCACCATCAATCAGGCCAGATACTTCTGTTGGTGGGGGGACATCATCCTGTGAGGCCCCAAACTTGTATGGTGCCGGGCCGTAATCACCCGGATCCATTTTCAGATTTGCTTTGACATTGATGCGGGCCGGATCTTCGAGACCCTCAAGTTCTGCTTTTTTGCGCAGAGCAGTAAATTCTTCATAAAAATCACGCCAACGGGCCTGTTCGGTCGTAAGTTCAAAAGTGCCAACAAAATGTGCAATTTGTTCCGTAATACTGTCGAGTGCCATTTTAGTTTCCTTTCCCCGCCCCGGCCTGAAATTTCCGGTTTAGGTTAAGTTGGGCCGAGGCCGCATAATGCGCCCCCGGCAGTTTTTAAGAGGTCAGAGCCCGCCAAAGCGGGCTCTGCTTCCGATTAAACGTCGGTGTCGTCGCTGGAGTAGCTGGACGACATGTTGCCTCCAACCATGGTCGTATCGACCGAGTTACCAAGAACGTTGGCACCCATGACGATCGACTGGTTGAACGCCGAAGTATCGACGACCGCTGCGGCCGATGCGTGCGACTCACCGTTGACGATGCCATCGCCACCGTTGCCCGAGCCCCAGTCACCAGCGTTGCCACCGGCACCACCTGCGCCCGAGTTCGCACCCGATGCGTCGCCGCCTTGCTGCATGCCACCTTTGGTGTCACCAATATCGACGAAGCCGTGCGAATTACCGCCTTGGCCACCCATGGCTTGTGCAGCACCGCCGCCGCCACCGATGCCCGACGTGGACGTACCGTCCGATGTACCGTATCCGGTAGCCGTTGCATCGTTGTCGGAGCTGCCAGCACCGCCATAGCCAGAGATTGCGTCAGCCATCGCGTCTGCGGATCCGTCAGTGTCCGCAACCGCCCAAAGGCTGGAAGCCGCGCCATCACCGGCGTCGTTGTCGGCGTCTACAGACCCGGAACCGCTGGCATCCGAAGTTGCATCCAGATCCAGTGCGCCGCCGCCGCCACCGACACCGTCGGCCATCGCGTCTGCGGATCCGTCAGCATCTGCGGAACCGTCGGAATTGTTGGATCCACCGGCACCGCCCGTGGAATCCGCATCCTGGTTACCGACACCTTGAGCATCCGCAGTCGCATCTGCGTCCGCGTCCGCGTCACCACCGTCACCTGAACCACCGGCTCCGTTACCGCCAGTTCCGCCACCGGTGACGTTCTCGTTCAACGCGTTACCGCCAGTTCCAGGTCCACCGGCACCGCCACCATTTGACGGAGCTTCGAAGTCGTCGTCAGGGCTGCCAGCACCACCGGCACCACCGGTACCCGCGCCGCCAGTTGCGTCGTTATTGCTACCGTCGCCGCCATTGGCATTGCCACCGTCACTGTTGCCACCGTCGCCGCTGGCGTCGCTACCGGCAAGGCTGCCCGCAAGACTACCTGCAAGGCCCAGACCCAAGTTGCCGGCACCGCTGTCGCCGCCGTCTGCGTCTCCAGTCGAGGAATCGACGTCTGCATCGCTATCTTGATCAGCGTCAGCATCGGAGTCATTGTCACCGCCGGTTGAGTCGCCGTCATTACCAGCGCCCGACAGACCAACACCAAGACCCAGACCGATCGACCCGGCATTACCGCCGTCACCACCGTCACTGTCAGCATCCGACGCGTCCGAGTCACCGTGATTGTCGGCACTCGAGTCGGCACTTGCATCGCCGCTGTCGCCACCGTCTCCGGAACCGTCAGCACTTGCGTAGCCTTTGCCAACATTCAGACCCAAGGTTGTTGCATCACCCGAGTCGCCGCCGTTTCCGGCATCTGCGTCGGCGTCAGCATCACCCGCTTCGCCACCACCGGCATAGGCAGATGCGCCTTTGGTGTACGACATTGCATTGCCGCCATCGGTTGATCCACCGTCACCGGAGTCACCGCCGTCTGCGTGTGACGCAATACCTTCAGCAGCATTGGCTTCGCCACCATGGGCATCACCGTGCTGTTCAAATGTACCACCGTCATTCGACACACGTGCCGCGCCCAGATGGTCATCGTCATTCAGGTGGGCCACTTGGTTGTTGATGGCCAGCATGTCGTTGCCTTGACCGTCCAACGAGATATCCAGGTTCATGTCGTCGCCCGGATCATAGTTAAAGTCGTTTCCGACGGTGATAATGTCTTCGACTGAGCCGCCGTCATATACGTCGACATCAACCAGATCATCGTCATTGGGGCGGAGACCTTCCTCACCAAAGTCGATGTTTACAGAGTTGGAGTTGTCGTTGGTGTTGTCACCATTGTACTGATGCTGATCCTGATCTTGCTTCTGCTTTTGATCCTGATCCTGGTCCTGATCAGCGACCTGCTCCTGATCTTGCTTCTGCTTCTGATCCTGATCCTGGGTTTGGTCCTGATCTGCAGTCTGTTCCTGATCCTGAGTCTGGTCTTGCTCATTCACGTTCGCATCAATTTCTGCGTGCTCAACGTCCACGTCTGCTTCGACATGAACATATGCTTCATCGACTTCTACTTCGCCGATGGCTGTAATATCATTGACGGGTTGTTGATGGTTGCGTCTACTCATTTCAAAATTCCACTTTTTAAGCGCCCGACCGTCATTCATCTACAAAACGGCTACTGGCGCAGTTGAAACAAAAAATCTGAGCATTCAGGCGCAATACGCGCATGAAGCGGTTTCATTTAGTTGATTCGTTCACCACCTTCCTTTCCCGGCTAAGCCGATGCGTCGTCCGCGATAATTGAGATTCGTGCAAATTCACGAATCGCGGACACGTCAGGAACCAAGCTTCTCAAATTGAAGCAGGGACATGGTTGCAGCGGGAAGGCTGTCTGAATAGCTGCCCTAAAGCATTAGATAGTTTAAGATACTGATTTAATTTCATATTTTGAAAATTAACTCAAAATTAACACGCAAATACACGAAAATGCGGCGGAAATTCGGCCAATCGGTTAAATCCATAATTTTTCTCTACTTTTACGAGAAGGGCCATGGCGAACCTAATCAATAGTTCTAGTCCCTATTGGCAGGGCGATACGAATTATTGATGAAAATTAGACTTTCAGGTATAGTTGGTCACGATTGACGGTTAATTTGCCGTTAATTTGCGTTCTTATTGTTGTTTACGATTTCGCCACCGATTTTGTGGCGTCGGTTTATAGGGGGAAATAATGAGCAATCCGTTACAGGATAATATTGCCCAACTTGATGTTAGTACCGAAGATTTCTCGATCAATTTCATCGGCAAGGAACTCTTCTTTTCCAACCAGACACTGCGAAGCGTTCAATCCGAATTCGGTGTGGCCGCTCATCGGTATGACGACATCGCCGATCTGAAAATTGCCGGCGCCCCGGTTGCCGCGGCTGGCAAAGTGGTTGTTGTCGACCAGATTATGTTAGACGATTTGCTGGCCCGCCCGCACGTCTATACCGAAGCAACCGGATCAGGTTGTTTGGCCTTTGCATACCGCAAAGAGGACTCGGCCCGTTTTCTGTTCGAAAACTGGGATCGAGGGCAGTACGGGGATGTCGGCTATCTTCCTATGAATGTTGCACCGGATGTGTGGCGGTCCATTCTGCGCCTGCTGATGCATGAGGAATTGTATCTGCCCTGCTTTATGGCTGATTGCGTGACAAATCTGCAAAATCAGAACAAACCCCGCTTGCTGCGTGAAACACCCGCAAAGCCAAAGCAAAAACCAAAGAAACCTAACCCGATCTATTCCCGGCTGACGCGGCGGGAAAAACAGGTTCTGCATCTTGTCTCGAAGGGGCAAAGCAACAAGATCATCGCGTCGAACCTCGGCATCACCGAGCACACGGTAAAGCTGCACATGCACAATGTTGCCGGTAAGATCGGTGTAAGCAACAGGACCGCGGCGGCACAGTTCTATTTCGAAGTGGCGTCTGATGAAGCGCACGGACAAACCATTGACTGAGACGCTGGAAACCCGCTTTGACCGCTTAATCTTGCTGGTCGGCAAACTGAACTACATGTGGACCAACACAGAAAGCCTGTTGATCCACCTGATTGCCGGGCTGAGCGGCACCAACAAGGACGTCGCCGTTATAATCTTTTTGACGCTCAACACGACGCGCGCCCGGATCGATTTGGTTGAACGTCTTGCCAAGATGGAAGGTCGCCCTGCCGAAATTCGCGATCCGATCCTGGCCCACACGCAACGGCTGGCCAAACTGTCGTCCATTCGGAACAGGTATAACCATTGCATCTATTCCTTTGACGCCGACAGCGGAAACCCCAAGACCATCCTGATGCGCATTGCGGACCGAAAGACCGATATAAAGCTGGGGCGCGAAGACACGGTTGACGAAAAGGCCATTCAGGAAATCGAAAACATCGTAGCGCAATTGTCGACGGCAAACCGTGATATCTGGCGCTTGATCAACCAACTTGGCTTTCCAGTCTAATCACACATCAAGCGAACCTTACAGAAAAGCCCGTTTCACTTGCCATCCTTCTTGCTGAACAGTCGCCGCGTTTCCTGCCAAGCCGGCTGCAATCTCAGACAAAGGCAATCTGGCACCATCTCATTTCAGTAAAAATTGGTGCGGATGGCGGGGATCGAACCCGCAAGCCCTAGGGCGAGGGATTTTAAGTCCCTTGCGTTTACCAGTTTCGCCACATCCGCGTGCCACCAAAGCTGTAAAGCGGGTGACTTCCGAAACTCATACTGCCAACCAAAGTGATTGAAAAGCCGCAAGTTGCTTGCCGCCAAGAGAACCGGCAAACATCCCGGCTGCAAATGCTTGCGTGGGCCAAAAGGCATGCAGCTTGTTGCCGACCTATGCGCTTGCTACGCACCCTCATGTGATTTCCCAAAATGATGCGCAAGCTTTACTCAAAACAGTATCACACGCGCCAGGGTTGCATGCTCATTAAAGCGTCGCTACTCCGGGGGGTGTTTGATTGAGATGATTCATCAAGGTCCCTGAATGTTATTATGAAGAAAGAACAAAAGTCCTTTCAGGACCGCGTTACAAGCATCAATCAGCGCGCCGAAGTGGCCGCCAGCAAAGCCACTGCTGTCAGAACAGACAGCATCTGGTTACGATTGGCATACCCCGGTTCTTTCATCGGAGCCTTTTTCCTGGGTGCCTTTGCGGTTTTTCTGACACGCTATTTTCAGTCTCAGTTGGTTAACGTACCCGGAAGTGGGCAACCCGGCGCGCAAGACATTGTCGGAATCGGGCTTGCAAGCATGGCCGGTCTGTTTGTTTCGATGCTTTTCAAAGGTAAGCAAAAGGAATTCGCCAGCGCCTGCACGCTAGGTGTTTTGCTGACCACATTTACCTACCACAATGCAGTCTGGGCCTACCCGGAATCTTTCGAGCAGGTTTACGGAGAAGATTGGGTGGAGTTCATACAAAGTATAACGAAACCTTCCAGCATCTATTTTTTCGGCAATACTATCGAGTTGAGTTGACCAATCGGCCTCTGCTCAACCGCTCTCGACCTACGTCGCCCAGACAAGCCTTGCCGATCCGCAACCCGTCTTGCACGTGACATAGCTATGAAACCGATCCGGTCCTCAGCTAGCAGTTGATCTCAGATGTGTTATAGCGGTGCGAGAGGTACTCTGGCACTCGTCGGATGAAGTAGCAGATACCATTCTTTGCGAACGAGAAGGTTACTGAAATGTCCGTCGCCATGACCTACGCCCGCGTAGGTTCCTCAAGAAATCGAGGCGTTTCAAAAGATTGTCGAGAGAGATGGTGCCCCCACACGGACTCGAACCGCGGACCTACTGATTACAAATCAGTTGCTCTACCAGCTGAGCTATAGGGGCACTGGGTGTCGATTACTTTCTCTTGTTGGAGACTGCAAGCCCATATTTTTATCTAAACTTAGTGAATGTCGGATTTCTTGGCAACGCGAAGAAACAACCCGGCAGAATGGTGTGGATTTGACTGTTCCGACCGCAGGCTGTAACCCGATTAAAAGAGTTGAAAGCAAGGACAAGAACCGAAAATGAAGGTTGCTATCCACGCGGGCGCGGCTTTTACAGATGAAGGCCGCGTGCTGAACTCGTTGAAGAAAAACTCAGGCATCCTAAAAAATAACGGGGTCAAGTTTTTTGGCGCGCGGCGATACAACTGGACCTTCAATCCTATATTCGAAAAGTTAGGAACTGAGGCCGTCGACTTATCCCAAAACCTCAATAGCATTCTGCCAAACGATGCACATACCCAGCGCGCGATCTTTTCCAGCGGAAGATTCGCGGGTGAACCGGCTGATGCCTTGCAGGAAGGGCAGCTGTATCCTTTAGCCGGTCGCAGAATGGCTCTGTTGGAGCAAGCCTTTGATGACAATCAAGTTGAATTGTTCATAGGGCTCAGAAATCCGGGCAGCTTAATCCCCAAACTCCTGATGTCGCTGCCCGAAGGTGAGCGTGCCGAAATTGTTCGAAACACTGACCTGAGCTGCCTTAGCTGGATCGGCATGATCGAAGACATTCAGGACCTCGCCCCCAGCGTTCAAATCACATTGTGGAGCAATGAGGACACCCCGTTTATCTGGGGGGACATTATACGGGCTTTGACTGGCTTGGACGACAGCACGACGCTGGTGGATGAATATGACCTGTTGGCGACTTTGCTGGATGAAGCCGGACAAAACAAAGTGCTGGCGCTGAGCAACCAAATTGAACCGCAGGACAAGTCAGTCCTGCATGAACAGTTGGCTCAAATCTTTGAAGAGCACGCGCTGCCTGAGAAAATCGAGGAAGAGTTGGACTTGCCCGGCTGGTCCACCGAAATCGTGGACGCGTTTTCCGAACTGTACGAACAGGATCTTGAACGGCTTGGTGCCGTACCGGGCGTGCGTGTTCTAAAACCCTGATCGTGAATGTGAAGGACCCGCATGACAAGAAACGTCAGACGGGTTTGGCCTCGGTTCAGCTCATGCCCAGCGCTTCCTTGTACATCTCAAGCACTGCCTCTTCTTCGGCAATATCGTCCTTGTCGCGCTTACGCAGCGCGATCACCTTGCGCATGACCTTGGTGTCGTAGCCACGGGCTTTGGCCTCGGCCATCACCTCTTTTTGCTGTTCCGCAAGGTCTTTCTTTTCTGCGTCCAGGCGTTCAAAGCGTTCGATGAACTGGCGCAGCTCACCCGCGGTAACACGATAATTCGCAGTGGCCTGATCTTCGGTCATGTCATCCATTAATGTCTCTCCCAGAGGTGGATATCTGATGCTGTGACAGCGGGTACTACGCCGGATACATTGCTGCCGCACGGGCCGCAAGCACCCAATCCTGCCGGGCTTGTGTGACCAGTGGCGATCCGCTAAGCGCTGGTGGAATTGACAAGCAAATGTGGGGAACCATGTTCGAATTCATCACCTGGGGCGGTGCCGCCCTGTCGCTTGCCGGGCTCTGCGGCCTGGTTTGGTGTATCCTGCGAGTGATGAAGGCGCGCAAGTCCGGCCTGTCGGACGAGGAACTGCGCGCTGTTGTTCAAGGTGTACTGCCGTGGAACCTGGCATCACTGTTTTTGTCGGTTCTTGGCCTGATGGTGGTGATCGTCGGTATTTCTTTCGGCTGACCGTTGAATTCAAACGGGCAAATTGTCAAAGCGCGCTTCCATCGCGTCTTCGCAAAGGGCTGCATCCAATTGGCGCAATCGCGACGGGACATGCATTCCCTGCTGGCGCATCCTTTGAATCACCTTGGCCACACTCGGTTGCAGTGCCAGACGTGTATCCAGGCACGCTCCGCTGAGTTTTTCTTCAAGTTGTTCGGCTTCTGAATATAAATTGACTGACGACATTTCTATCCTCCCAAATGTCTTCATTTAGTCTGATATATGTGACCGTTTTAAGACCCGTTTAGATTGCCACACAATCGCGCGGAAAACCGCCTGTTCGTCGGACTATTTTTGCGAGCGGGGGCGATTTGATTAAATTTTACTCGAAACGCGGCTACCCTGCTTTGACCCGCATCAAGTCACGCAGTGTTGATTGCAATATATTCCGTAATTGATATATGAATTACCGACATCGGCGGAGGACCACATGACACCGAAAGTAAAAGCGTTTTTCGACCCAGAGACCTTTACGGTCTCTTACTTGGCGCAGGAACCCGAAGGGCTTGCATGCGCGATTATCGACAGCGTCCTGGATTTTGACCACGCCTCTGGCCGGACCGGCACGCACGCAGCCGATAAGATCATCGAGTACGTGCGGGCGAACAACCTGCGAGTTGAATGGATTCTGGAAAGCCATGTGCATGCCGACCACCTATCCGCTGCCCCCTATCTGCAGCAAAAGCTGGGCGGCAAGGTTGGGATCGGGGATCAGATCGTTACCATTCAGGAAACCTTCGGTAAAATCTTTAACGAAGGGACCGAGTTTCAGCGGGACGGCAGCCAGTTCGACGCCCTATTCCGCGAAGGCGACAGCTTTCACGTTGGCCAGATGCGCGGCGATGTTCTGCATACGCCCGGCCATACTCCGGCCTGCCTGACCTATGTGATTGGCGATGCCGCGTTTGTCGGCGACACTCTGTTCATGCCCGATTTCGGCACGGCGCGCTGTGACTTTCCAGGTGGGTCGTCCGCTACGCTATACGAATCGATCCAAAAGATCCTGGCTCTGCCGGATCAAACGCGCGTCTTTGTCGGGCATGACTATATGGCGCCGGGGCGCGACGAATATGCTTGGGAAACAACCGTGGGAGAGCAAAAGGCGTTGAACGTCCATATTGGTCAGGGACGCTCGATTGAAGAGTTCGTTGAAATGCGCGACGCCCGTGATGCAACACTGCCCATGCCCCGTCTGATTCTGCCGTCGCTGCAGGTGAATATGCGTGCAGGTCAGATGCCGCCAGCCGATGAAGATGGCGACGTTTTCTTGAAACTGCCACTGAACAAACTCTGAAACATTGGCGGCTGTCGCGCAAAGGACAAACAATGCAACCTGAATGGATATGGGGTCTTGGCGGAGGTCTTCTGATTGGGCTGGGTGCTGCCCTCTATTTGCTGGGCAATGGGCGCATCATGGGGGCAAGCGGTATTCTGGGCGGACTGGTCGACGGCAGTGATCGATCACTTGAAAGGCTGGCTTTTCTTGCGGGGTTGATCGGAGTGCCCTTCTTGCTGCGGCCCCTGCTCTTGCCCGCGGCCCAAACTCATCTGACCGGGAACATCACCCTCGTGATTATCGCCGGCCTATTGGTAGGCTTGGGCACACGCATCGCCAATGGGTGCACGTCGGGGCACGGCGTTTGCGGGATATCCCGATTTTCCCTGCGGGGCATCGTCGCCACAATCGTCTACATCATGGCTGGGGTCGTAACGGTTGCCCTGCTGCGCCATGTCTGGGGGCTGATCTGATGCGCGTAGTCATTTCATTTCTTGCAGGATCGTTGTTCGGAATCGGCCTGCTGATCTCTGGTATGACCGACACAACCAAAGTGCAGGGCTGGCTGGATCTGTTCGGACAATGGGATCCAACGCTCGCCTTTGTGATGGCTGGCGCAATCCTTCCCATGCTGGTCGCATGGCGGTTGACGGCCAATCGCCGCCCACTGATCGGAGGGAGGTTTCCGCAAAAAGCCGCACCGGAATTGGACTGCCAGTTGATCTTTGGCTCTGTTCTGTTTGGCATGGGCTGGGGATTGGTCGGGCTGTGCCCCGGACCAGCCCTTGCCTCGCTTGGCTATGGGGGAGTTGGCGGAATTGTGTTCCTGATCGCCATGATTGTGGGCATGGTTGCGGCCCCCACCCTTGGTGCGCAACTGGACAGACCCGCCAACGCGGCCTAAGCAATTGCCATGGAGATTCGCCCGATTACCCCCCGCTACGCCGTCTCGCCGCAAATTTCGGTCGAAGACGTCCCAGCCATCGCCGATGCTGGCTTTGTCAAAGTGATTTGCAACCGGCCCAATGTCGAGGTTCCTGCGGACATGCAATCAGACACCATCGGCGACGCGGTGCGCGCGGCGGGTATGGAATACGAGGTTCTGGAACTGACCCACCAGACCATGACCCCGGAAAATGTGGCCCTGCAACGCGAGTTGGCCGAAAGCTGCGGCGGGCCGGTTCTGGCCTATTGTGCCTCGGGCACGCGGTGTTCGGTAGTGTGGGCGTTGGGGCAGTGCGATCGGATGAGTGCGGACGACATCCTGAACGCGACCACCAAAGCGGGGTACACGCTGGACAACCTGCGCCCGATCCTTGAGCAGATCCGCGGCGACACTGAGTAAACTAGCTAGGATTATTGGGATCGGTTGTGGGCGTCGACAACCCGGCCAGCTGCGAAATTTCGGCAACCATTTGATCCGAGTCGGCGAAATTTAGGTTCGCTTCCAAATCCTCCGGTGCGATTGAATCCAACGAGACAGGCATCTGCGACATCTTTGGTTGTGCGGGTATGTCCGGTTCCTGATGTGATGCCACAGGCGACCGTGCCTCCAGAAACTCCTCGGCTTCAGACTGGGTCAGCGCCGTAAGCGGCGCGCATTCGTTTATGCGCACCGCGCGCATCCCGCCACATTGCCCCAAGCGACCAACGGCAGCGCGCGCGCGGTCGATCGTCAAGACCTGTGCCCGATCCAGTCGTGATCCCGTCAACGGCAGCACATCCCCCACGGCAAGGTCAGACAGCGACGCCAACGGCAGGGTCATTCTGCAGATCACCGCGTTCAACTCTGCCCGCAAAACACCCGAAGCCTGTTCAAGGTTGGGACCCGCATCCTCTTGCCTGACCTCGCCCTCCTGCTCTGCCGGATGATCGGGCAGGAAGACAGAAATCTGGCCCTGCCGCAGGCCACCGCCCAGTTCCACGGTAAGGTCAAAGACCCGATAGGAATCTTCAACCATCGCCAGCGACAAGGTGCGCAGATCGGCCAAACGTGTGGAAAATTCATACCCCGACAAACTGGATTGATCCAAAGGCGCATCCACCAGTTCCACAGACCGTGCCAAAACCTGCTCGAGCAACGGGGCAACCATCGCCCCATCTGTGTGCGTGAAGGCACGTGGCGCAGGATCACCCGCCACTACCTCACCAATCGTTTGCACCTGAACTATGGCTGAAACAGCGCCCAGATCCATGCAGACAGCGGCAGAGACCCCATCGCTGTTCACAAACTGCAGCATCAACCAATCTTCCCCAACCGGCCCCGCCAGCATGTCCGGCATGCGGTTGGATTGTTTGGCCCCTATGACAACCAGCGGCAATTGCAGATTGTCCCCGGCCGCGCGGGCAAAAGCCAGCCGCAGCGCCCGCAAGATCGAGCGCGGCTTATCGCCCTGCTCTTCCCGTCCCGCTGAAAGCTTGCGCGCCAATGCTGCGCTGACCGTTTGCGACATTCCCGAATCCGCTGTGTTTTTTCACGTATGACACCCGGTCTAACCCGCTGCTGGTTACGAATGTCTTTACAAGCACATCACTGCGCAGCCTGCCGATAGGCCAGTGGCAATCGAACACGGAAGGCCGCCCCGCCTTGGCCGGGCAAATAAGTAATTTCACCGCCCAAGCGCTGCATGATCTCGCGGCAGATCGCCAACCCCAATCCGGCCCCCCCGGCCTTGTCGACGCCAACACGGGCGAATTTTTCGAACACCATCGAGCGCGCCTCGGGAGGGATGCCACTGCCGTTGTCGGCGAAATCAATCACCACTTGCCCGCCAACATCATGGGCCGAGATTGTCAGCTCGGGCTCTTCGGCGTCGCAATATTTCTGAGCATTGGAAATCAAATTGATGAACACCTGCCCCAGCCGATCCAGATCGGTTAGCAGCGGGATACGCTCGGACGCTTTCGAGCGTTTGACGGTCAGTGTTTGCCCGGTTCCGGCCAATGCACTCGACACCGCCCGATCCAGAACCGAGCGCAACGTATCCCCGCCCACGTTCAGGCTGACCTGTCCGCTTTCCAGCACGCTCAGATCCAGAAGATCATCCAACAATCGCGTCAGACGCAAAGCTTCGTCATGTATGATCGCGGCATAGCGCGTCTGTTCTTCGGGGCTCAGCCCGTCGGTATCACGCATGATCTCGGAAAACGCGCGGATCGAGGTCATGGGGGTGCGCAGCTCGTGACTTACTTGGCTAAGGAAACTGTCCTTCTGCTCCGAGATTTGCGTGAGCTTGGTGTTTGCCTCGCGCAATTGCCGCGCGGTGCGGGACAGCTCGGCGGACTTAACTTCAAGCTGGCTGGAATATTCCAGCAACTGCGCGGATTCGTCGGCAACCGCCAAAAGGTCTTCGACCGAAACAGATGATCCCCCGACAATCTGGCCAATCATCGCATGCGCCGTGGCCGCACCGACAGAGCCGCTGAGCTCCCGTTCCAGACGTTCCAGGAAGGCAGGCGTGGGTTCCGGCAGGCTAGAACGACCACCCTGCTGTTCTGCCTCGGCATGAAAGAAGTCTTGCGCCGGGCCCGCCCCCAATATCCGCTGGGTCATAATCATCAGATCTTCGCTCTGCGCCACCGATCCCGTCCAGCCGCGCGGCGCGACCGAATGGTCAAAAACGTTGACGAATTGCGCCCCTTGCAGGCGTTCCAACGGGCTGGGGACGCTTAGCAAAGATGCAACGCAGAACGCCACCGTGTTCAGGGACAGCGACCACATTACGGTGTGTACCATCGGGTCCAAACCTTCGATCCCGAACAGGGCCTGCGGGCGCAGCCAGCCCCAACCGAAGGGCCCGTTTTGAACGACCGTTTCGGGTATCAGCGCCCCACTCACCCCCGGCAACAGCAATGTGTATATCCAAAGCAGGAAACCCACCGTCAGCCCCACCAGCGCGCCGGTCCGCGTAGCACCGCGCCAGAACAGTCCGCCAACAAGCGCAGGCAATATCTGGGAAATCCCTGCAAAGGCCACCAATCCGATTGACGCCAAAGCCGCGCCGCCACCGGACAGGCGGTAGTAAAAGAAGCCCAGCGCCATGATGACCGCAATCGACACCCGGCGTGCCATCAGTACGACATTCCGAACGTCCCCCGAAACCGAGCCGGACCCTTCCTGCGTACTCAGCCAGATTGGCATGACCAAATGGTTCGACACCATGGTCGACAATGCCATTGCGGTAACGATGACCATCGATGTGGCCGAAGAGAAGCCGCCGATAAAGGACAACATCGCCAGCCAGTCATTGCCTTGAGACAAGGGTACAGTCAGGACAAACAAATCGGGGTTTGACCCTTCGGGCATCAGGTCCAGACCAACCACCGCGATCGGCACCACAAAAAGACTCATTAACAGCAGATACAGCGGAAAGGCCCAGGCGGCGGTCCTCAGGTGCCCTTCATCCGCGTTTTCGACAACCATCACCTGAAACATACGCGGCAAGCAGATAAAAGCCGCGGCGGAGAGGAAAATAAACGTGGTCCAGCGCCCTGCATCCACATTCCACTGACCGATCTCAGAGGCGTCGATCCGGTCCATCATCGGCCCCACGCCCCCCGCGACACCCCAGACCACAAAGGCACCAACCGCCAAAAGCGCGAACAGCTTGACCACGGATTCCAATGCGATGGCCGTCACCACCCCGTGGTGCCGTTCATTGGCATCCAGGTTTCGTGTACCAAACAGGATGGCAAAGATGGCCAACCCCGCAGCAACCCAGAAAACGCTGGCGCCTTCGCGATACAGGCCCGAGGGGTCAGCCTCAGCAAAGATAGAAAACGACAGGGTAATGGATTGCAGTTGCAACGCGATATAGGGGGTTCCGCCTAACACGGCCAAAATGGTCACGCAGATCGCCAGCGTATTGGATTTGCCATAGCGTGAGGAAATCAGGTCAGCGATCGAAGTCACCCTTTGGCTACGCCCGACCCGCACCAGTTTGCGCAGCCCCCACCACCAGCCGACCATCACCAGCGTTGGCCCCAGATAAATGGTCACAAACTCTAACCCCGACCGCGCGGCATTTCCCACGGCGCCATAGAATGTCCAGGCCGTGCAATAGATCGACAGCGATAGCGTGTAGATCAGCGGAGACCGCAGCCACGCCCCGCGCCCGGCCGCCGCCATCCGATCCGCGGCAAATGCGACCCCGAACAACAGTACGACATAGGCAAGGCAGACCAGAATCAGGACGTTCAGCGTGGCCATCAATCCGTCTCGGGCTCGGAATCGTCCGGAATGGCCATACGTCGGGCGGCAAAGCCAAACACCAGGCTGGCGACAATCAGGCCTGCCCAGCAGGCAAAGATGTAAAAGATCGCTGAAGACAGAGGCACCCCTTCCGGCGCACCCGGCTCATCTGGCCATAGCAACGGAATGGCTAGCAGCGCCGCCCCAAAAAAGGGCAACAGGCGCGCGGCGTCTGACAGCCTGCGGCGGCGATAACTCTGCCGCTCAAGAAACAGCGAAGGCCGAACCCCCGAGGGCGGCCGGTCTTCGCCAGTGCTCATGACTGTGTTGCCTGCGCATGCAGGTCGCGCACTGCCGTCAGCATCTCGGTATTGGAAAACGGCTTGGTCATGAAGCGGCTGACACCGGCGTTTTCGGCCATTTCACGATCTCGGGACTGGCCGCGGGCTGTCAGCATCAGAACCGGAAGGCCCTGCATATCCTCAAGCTCACGCAAGTCGCGTAGAATCTCCATCCCGCTTTTGCCCGGCAACATCACGTCCAGAATGACCAGGTCGGGGCTTGCCCCCTGAATGACCTGCAACGCATCCGCACCTTCGGCATGGGTTTCCACCTGCCAACCCTCACGCGTCAGTAGAAACCGAATGGCCTCGGCGATGTTGGGCTCATCCTCAATTAACAGAACCTTACGGCTCATTATCTGTCCTCCCCGTGACGGGCTACAAACTGGCAGACCCGTCACCGACAGCTTAAGCGCAGTGTCAGGAAACTGTCAAAAACCTTCGCTCAGAATGGACGGTTCGCGCCGCGACTTGCAGTCGCTGTGCGGGCAGACCCTGCAACTGGGCCCAACCCGGGCCACGGCCTGTTCGTCCTGCGCCACGTCTTCAACCGAGCGTACCAGCATCACCGAGCGGTAAACTGGCCCCTCGTCGTATCCGGAGACGAATTGTGGCCAAGCATAGGCATAGCAGTCGAAAACAGCAGCCGTTCGACCAAGCTGTACAATGCGTTGCCGAATGGGCACCAAGGGCCTGTTCAGGGCCTGAAACAACGGCCACAAGGGGCAGGCTTCGCCAAAACGCGGCATGGCAAAGCCGGGGGCGGATTTGCTGAACAGAATGCTGCCGGATGCGTCACACACCACCAGACCCGTCGGGCGGCCCAGATACCCGTCCGGCAGGGCCGCCAACCGACGCAGCACCGTCGCAAGATCCACCGAAAACCGGGACGCCAATTGCAGCGGGTTCAACGCAGATTCTGCCAAAGCCGCTTGCACATCCTCTAGTGGCATGGCTCGGGCATCTGCAGCATAGATGTCAAGAAAGTCCCGTGTCAGGGATTTGGCTGTCGCCGAATCCAGATCGCTCAGATCAATTTCAGCGCCGGGCCCGCCCTGTTCGATCAGCGGGAAATGATGTCCGTTGGCGTCAAAGAACGCTTCGACATCCTCCAGCGGAACGCCCCGATGATCCCCGGCAGAATCGCTTTCATCAAGGTAAGCCACAAGCGATTTCGAGCTATCCGCCAAGCGTTCCGCATCCTGATGCAGGTTGCTGTGGAACCGGTCCCGCCATTCGGGTTCGATTTCCTGCGTGTCTGCCAGAATAGCCGCGGTTGAACGAATCGCAGCAGCGGTCGACAGGACCTCGTGCATGGACGCCGCCAGATGGGGATCATGGGTCAACCTGTCGGATAATGTTTCGACTGTGCGCTCCAACGACACCACACGCCGATGCATCTGGGCCAGTACACCCGCCCATCCAGGGAACCGGCCCGCGAATTCTTCTAACCCGTCCAGTTCAGCCTGTTGACCAACGGCATCAGCCGCCGCCTCGCGTAGCGCGGCAATCAATGTGGCTTCGATCCCCTGTGTCAGCACCGAAGGTTCCACCGCCAGCACCGTCGCTATATCGACCAGCAACTTGCCACCGATCCGGCGGCGGTTGTGTTCGATAAGGTTTAGGTAAGACGCGGATATCCCAACCCGCCGCGCCAGCTCAGCCTGGCGCATCCCGGCGATCTGACGCCTTTCCCGAATGCGACTGCCTGTCAGCGTATCGCGCATACCCTTACCCCCATCTTACACGAACTTATTTAGCCATTTCTTGAGGATGTTTTCAAAACTTGTTTTTCTTTTCTATTAGTTATGCACAAATTTTCACAGCCACTTTACAAATTTAACACATCTGCACGCCGCATCGTCCGCCAGCCATGATCAGAATCTGCGTACGGCCCCTTCTCATTTCACCCAATTCCCGGCACGATAGCTGGATGAGCGACCCCGCCTTCGAATATGCACCAATCGGATTAGTCGAATTGGAAAACCGGATTATCCGGCGCTGCAACCTGCAGTTCGCCCGCACCTTTGGCGGCGAGGTTGCGGACTATCGGAACATGCCTCTGTTGCATCTGTACCCCTCGGTCGCCGATTGGGAACGCATAGGCGCACGCAGCCTGCAGGTGATGCGCGACACCGGGTATTACACGGATGAACGTGTCATGCGGCGGCGCAACAGCGACCTGTTCTGGTGCCGTGCCCGTGGGCGCTCGTTAACACCGGACGACCCGTTCCGACATGGCATCTGGAGCTTTTCCGACATCTCGGAAGAACGTCCCCTGGTCGAGCTGACTGTTCGCGAGCGTGAGGTTGCCATCATGTCTTGCCGTGGCCTGTCCGCAAAAGAAATCGGGGTTGAATTGGGTCTTAGTTATCGCACGATCGAAGCCTATCGCGCACGCCTGCTTGAGAAATTCGGGGCACGCAAACTACCCGAATTGGTGGCGAAACTTTCAGGAATGCCGCTGTAGCCCCTTTCCCCCCGCGAAAACTTGGGTAAAACCCTTATCTGTCAGGCCGAGACTGCGCTTTTCATGGCCGGGCGCTTGGCTTATAACGCTGCGTAATTAGACCAAAGCCCGCAGGAACAGACGGGCCAAAGGGGAACCGTCGAGGACACTCATGACAGACACCAAACACGAAGCGGATGTGGCATTCATCAAGGCACTGGCTGAATTGCTGCGCGAAAACGATCTGACCGAATTGCAAGTCAAACGCGAATATGGCGAGGAAGACAGCCTGAACGTGCGCGTCAGCCGCATGAACCAAGTCGCCGCTGCTCCGGTTCAGGTTGCCGTTCCTGCCGCAGCCCCGGCCGCGCCCGTTGCTACCCCTGCCGCCGCGCCTGCAGCAGCCGAAGCCCCCGCCGCACAGGAAGATCCGGCCAGCCACCCCGGCGCCGTAACCTCGCCCATGGTCGGCACCGTGTATATGCAAGCTGAACCGGGTGCACCTTCGTTCATTTCGGTCGGCGCGTCGGTCTCCGAAGGCGACACGCTGCTTATCGTCGAAGCGATGAAAACCATGAACCATATCCACGCGCCCAAAGCAGGCACCATCAAGCGTATTCTGGTTGGTGATGGTGACGCTGTGGAATTCGGCACTCCTCTGGTCATCGTTGAGTAAGGCGGGCCCATGTTCGACAAAATCCTGATTGCCAACCGAGGCGAGATCGCCCTGCGCGTCATCCGCGCCGCGCGCGAGATGGGGATTAAAACGGTCGCCGTGCATTCAACCGCCGACAGCGACGCTATGCATGTGCGCATGGCGGACGAATCGGTGTGCATCGGCCCTCCGCCCAGCCCGCAGAGCTATCTTTCGATGCCCGCGATCATCTCGGCCTGTGAAATCACCGGCGCACAGGCGATCCACCCCGGTTACGGCTTCCTGTCCGAGAATGCCGAGTTCGTGCAGATCGTCGAAGATCACGGCATCACCTTCATTGGTCCCACCGCGGAACATATCCGCATCATGGGCGATAAGATCACCGCCAAGGACACGATGAAACAGCTGGGTGTGCCCTGCGTTCCCGGTTCTGATGGTGGTGTGCCTGACCTGGCGACCGCCAAGAAAATCGGTGAGGATTTCGGCTATCCCGTCATCATCAAAGCCACCGCAGGTGGCGGTGGGCGCGGCATGAAAGTCGCGATGAACGCCGATGAAATGGAAAGCGCCTTCATGACCGCGCGGGCCGAGGGCAAAGCCGCCTTTGGCAATGACGAGGTCTATATCGAGAAGTATCTGACCACGCCGCGCCACATCGAAATTCAGGTGTTTGGCGATGGTAAAGGCAAGGCGGTTCATCTGGGTGAACGCGACTGTTCGCTACAACGTCGTCACCAGAAGGTGTTTGAAGAGGCGCCCGGCCCCTGCATCACCCCGGAAGAACGCGCCAAAATCGGCAAGGTCTGCGCCGACGCCGTGGCCAAGATCAACTATATCGGCGCGGGTACCATCGAATTCCTGTACGAAAACGGAGAGTTCTATTTCATCGAGATGAACACCCGTCTTCAGGTTGAACACCCGGTGACCGAAGGTATCTTTGGCGTGGATCTGGTCCGCGAACAAATCCTCGTTGCTGCGGGTGAGGATATGTCGTTCGGTCAGGACGACCTGGAGATCAACGGCCATGCCATCGAGGTTCGGATTAACGCTGAAAAGCTGCCCAACTTCTCGCCCTGCCCGGGCAAGATTACGGCCTATCACGCACCCGGCGGTCTGGGCGTGCGGATGGATTCGGCGCTCTATGATGGCTACTCGATCCCGCCCTATTACGACTCGCTGATTGGCAAGCTGATCGTGCAAGGTCGTGACCGGGCCGAAGCGCTGGCGCGCCTGGAACGTGCATTGGGCGAGCTGATCGTGGATGGCATCGACACGACTGTGCCGCTGTTCCACGACCTACTACAGGAACCCGATATTCACAGCGGCACCTACAACATCCACTGGCTGGAGCGCTGGCTTGCGGAGAATATGCCTGATTAACACACTGGGGGCGAAGGGCTGCTGTCCTTCGCCCTTCGAGCATTCTGCATGAGCCTTTCCCCGGAACTTTTACTGCACGGCTATTCCATCGGCATTTTTCCGATGGCCGAAAATCGCGATGCGCCAGAATTGTTCTGGGTTGATCCCAAGTTTCGCGGTGTTTTTCCATTGGATGGATTCCACGTCTCGCGCAGTCTTGCACGCCGTATCCGAAATTGCGGGTTCTCTGTCACCATAGATCAGGATTTTACCGGCGTGGTCGACGGCTGCGCAGATCGCGCCGACACCTGGATCAATGCCGAACTACGCGAGTTGTACATACAAGTTCATTATTCAGGCTATGCGCATTCTCTTGAAATTTGGGAAGACGATCAATTGGTTGGCGGTGTTTACGGCGTTACATTGGGGGCCGCTTTCTTTGGTGAAAGCATGTTCTCACGCCGAACAGATGCGTCAAAAATCGCGCTGGCTTATCTGGTGGACCGACTGCGCCAAACCGGGTTTCAACTGTTTGACACGCAGTTTTTGACAACCCATCTGGCGTCCTTGGGTGCAATTGAAATTCCGCGCTCGCAATACCGTCAGGAATTGGACGAGGCCTTGAACGCCAACGCAGATTTTACCGCGCCTTTAGTTCAGTCACCCGAGGGCGTGATACAGCGGATCACCCAGACGTCATAGCGTGCATGATCCAGTGCATTCAGCGCCGGTGACGTGGCAATCATCCAACCGTCAAACAATTCATCCGACTTGCCTTTTTCCCAGACCGTCAGATAGGCAAACGCGTCACCTGTCGGATTATCGACAGGATAGCGGCAATCCCCCAACGCAACATCCAGGCCGAATATCTCTCCGGTCTGACCGTTTTGCATTTCGACATCGACGGTTTGGCCGCTGACTTTATCCAGCCCTCGTAAGATCGCGCCGGGACCGGATTGAACCTTTTCCTGCGCTGATGCACCAGAGGCGGCCAGCAGCGCAGCGATCAGGGCAAAACGCCTCATTCGCCGCTATCCCCGGCCACGAATTTGACCAGCAATGAGATCAGGCTGACCGCGCCTTGGGTATCTTCGACCTGATCGCCCGGTTCGAAATAGAAAGGCGAGCCACCGGGCATCACCTCAACGAAATTGCCGCCCAGCAGCCCTTCGGAAGAGATCACGATGGCGCTGTCATCAGGTACAAGAATGCCGTCCCGGATCGTAAATGTCGTGTCCGCACGATAGGTGTCTGCGTTTAGGGTAACACCGGTTACCGTGCCGATCTTGACCCCCGCCAGACGTACATCCGTGCCGACACCGACACCTTCCAGCGACCGGAACGAGGCCCCCAGTTGATACCCCTCACCGCCTTGCGACAGACCGGTGGACTGGCTTGCATAGACGCCAAAGGCGACGGCACAGGCCAATACGGCCCCACCGACAAAAACTTCGGTCACGTTATAAGTAGACATTGCTCGCCTCGTTTATTCCGGGCTCCAGGCCTCATAGTCTTTGCGCTCGATCGGGTCTTGCCGACGCAGAGATCCCGCAGGCGTATATGCCAGCGCGGTGCCCGTCAGGTTCTCTTGATGGGGTTTTTCCCAGGATTTGTGCTGTAATGGCTTGTCGGTTGGCGGCTCATCCCAGGTGCGGTGCAGCCAGCCGTGCCAATCGGGGTCGATCCGGCTGGCCTCGGCCTCGCCGTTGAAAATCACCCAGCGTTTGCTGTCATCGGCGTTCTTGTAGAACACGTTGCCTTCGTTATCCTCGCCGACCTTAACACCCTTGCGCGCGGTATAGATCTGCGTGTTCAGAGTGGCCCCGTTCCACCAGGTTACGGCCCGCAATAGCGTGTTCAGGATTCCCATCAGCTGCCTCCGGCATTTTTGTCCCCGCAGATATGGACCAAAGGCACGCCAAGGTCCAGTGTCACAAGGGCCGCACTCACTATTCCGGCAAATAAGCCGTTACTTCGATTTCGATGCGATATTTTGGGTCAATCAACCCGCATTCGATCATGGATGTGGCCGGAGGGTTTTCTCCGAAATACTCTCGCAATATTGGCCAGCAGGGTTCGAATTCGGCGCGGTCCGGCAGCATGTATGTTACGCGAACAACATCAGCAAAGCTGGCCCCAGCCTCGCTCAGGGCTTTTTCGATTATCACCAGAGCTGCGCGACATTGCTGGGTCACATCATCGCCCTGCCCAACCGTTCCAGCCACATGAACCCAGCCACCGGCTACCACCGCACGACAGTAGCCTATCTTGGCCTCAAATTCTCCGCCCGAGGAGATACGTTTAATCGTCATGATCCCTCCAAAAGAAAACGGCGCGGTCCATGCCGCGCCGTGAATGCTAATTCGTTTTGAACTTAACCAGCCGAAGCCGATTCCGCCGCATCCGCGTAGATAATCAACGGTTGCTTGTCGGACGACACAGCCTCTTCGTTGACCACAACCTCGGTCACGTTTTTCATGCCGGGCAGTTCGAACATCGTATCCAGCAGGATGTCTTCGAGGATCGAGCGCAACCCGCGCGCACCGGTCTTACGCTCAATAGCCTTCTTGGCAATCGCCTTCAGCGCATCGTCGGTGAAGGCCAACTCGGCATCTTCCAGTTCGAACAGGCGCTGGTATTGCTTGACCAGAGCGTTCTTGGGCTTGGTCAGGATGGTGACCAGCGCATCCTCATCCAGATCTTCCAGCGTCGCCAGAACCGGCAGACGACCGACAAATTCCGGGATCAGACCGAATTTTAGCAAGTCTTCGGGCTCCAGATCCTTAAAAATCTCACCCACACCGCGTTCATCATTGTCCCGCACATCGGCACCAAAGCCCATGGCTGAACCCTTGCCACGCTGTGCGATGATCTTGTCCAGACCCGCAAACGCACCACCGCAGATGAACAGGATGTTTGTGGTGTCCACCTGCAGGAATTCCTGCTGCGGATGCTTACGACCACCTTGCGGCGGAACACTGGCCACGGTGCCTTCCATCAGCTTCAGCAGCGCCTGCTGCACACCCTCGCCCGACACGTCGCGCGTGATCGAGGGGTTTTCGGACTTGCGTGTGATCTTGTCGACTTCGTCGATATAAACGATGCCGCGCTGCGCGCGTTCGACATTGTATTCGCTGGCTTGCAGCAGTTTGAGAATGATATTTTCGACATCCTCGCCCACGTAACCGGCTTCGGTCAGCGTGGTGGCATCTGCCATGGTGAACGGCACGTCCAGAATCCGAGCCAATGTCTGCGCCAGCAAGGTCTTACCGCAACCCGTCGGGCCGATCAGAAGGATGTTGGATTTCGCCAACTCAATATCACTGCCCGCCTTTTGGGCGTGATTCAGACGCTTGTAGTGGTTGTGAACCGCAACCGACAGAACCCTTTTGGCCGTTGCTTGACCGATCACATAGTCGTCCAGAACCTCGCAGATATCTTTCGGGGTCGGCACCCCGTCCGAGGATTTCAGCCCGCTGGCCTTGGTTTCCTCGCGGATGATGTCCATGCACAGTTCGACGCATTCATCGCAGATAAACACGGTCGGTCCGGCAATCAGCTTGCGCACCTCATGCTGGCTCTTGCCGCAGAAGCTACAGTAGAGCGTGTTCTTGCCGTCACCGCCTGAATTCGTCGCCATGTTCTACCTTTCGGGCTTCGTCCATGCGGCCCATCCTGAACCGCGCTTGCCACCTGTTGGTGCAGCTTAGGCCAGCACCGAGACGGCTACAATCTCAAAATGCGCCCCCGCACCACCGGTCCGGGGGCTTAAACTCAGGCCTCGTCGCCGTCCATTTTGGCGCGGTTTTCAACGATTTCGTCGATGTGACCCCAATCTTTCGCCTCTTCCGGGCTCATGAAATTGTCACGATCAAGTGCTTTTTCAACTGCCTTTTTGGTCTGGCCCGTATGACGCACGTATATGTCATAAAGGCGATCCTTCAGTTTCTGTGTCTCGGCTGCGTGAATCATGATGTCGCTGGCCTGACCCTGATACCCGCCGCTGGGCTGGTGGACCATGATGCGGCTGTTGGGCAGCGAGAAACGCATGCCTTTTTCGCCACCAGCCAACAAAACCGACCCCATCGAGGCCGCCTGACCGATTACCAATGTCGAACATTTCGGCTTGATATACTGCATTGTGTCGTAAATCGACAAACCCGAGGTCACCACTCCACCTGGCGAGTTGATGTAGATCGAGATCTCTTTGCTGGGGTTTTCCGCCTCAAGATGCAGCAGCTGTGCCACGACAAGATGGCTCATCCCGTCATGGATCGGGCCGTTGATGAAGATGATCCGCTCTTTCAAAAGGCGCGAGAAAATATCGTAGGCCCGTTCGCCCCGGCTGGTCTGTTCGACCACCATTGGGACGAGCGTATTCATATAGGTATCAACTGGATCGAACATTCTGAACCTGCCTGCTTTGCTATGGATCGGGACATTACCCGAAGAAACGTTACCTGAGTCTTAGTGTCGCCATCGGGGGGCTGCAAGGGGGACCGGATACTTCACCCCCTATCGCCGTGCTTTAAGGCCCAATCCCGCTGTCGCCAAAGTTATCGCGGTGATGTCCATCAAATTTCATCGCTATCACATCACATCATTTTGATCCGTGCATATGGAAATACATGATCAAAATATGTAACCAAACATATCGCGTAGCGGATCCATTCAGAACAGCACTCACCCCGCTTACGGAAAAAAGGAAACAAACGATGGCCCTTCCCCAGCTTTCGCAAAATATGCCCCCCGAGTCGTTCGACAAGATGGTTGCCAACGCGACGCGCGCGTCGAATTTCCTGAAAGCCATCAGCCATGAGGGGCGCTTGATGATCCTGTGCCACCTGGTGTCTGGCGAGAAATCCGTGACCGAATTGGAAGAATTGTTGTCGGCGCGTCAGGCTGCCGTGTCCCAGCAATTGTCGCGCCTACGCCTTGAGGGGCTGGTGACGCCCCGCCGCGAGGGCAAGGCGATCTATTACCGTCTGGCGGATGACCGTCCGCGCCGCATGCTGGAACTTGTCTACGACATGTTCTGCGGCGAGGAAAAAGGCTGAACCGTCAGCCTTTTACGATCCGTTGGCACAGGCCTGATAACCGTCGACCAATGCGCGCAACAAGTCCGTGTATTGACCTGCGCCGGGGTTGATGGCCACGCCGATCGGGTCCAGTTGATAGATTGCGGCGCCCGTTCCCTCGATCGCAGTTTTCACCAAACGAGTGTCGTATTGCGGTTCCGCAAAGGCGCAGACGATCTGATCTTCGGCGACTTTTTCCTGCAGGGCGGCCAGACGCGCGGGTCCCGGCGCCGAGGCATCGCCCAAGCTGACGGACCCAGAAGTTTCCAAGCCAAAGCGCTTTTCGAAATACTGATAGGCATCATGGAATGTGATGAAGCTGCGTGCCTGCATGCCGCTTAAGTCAGCAGCTATTTCATCCTGCAAGTCAGCCAGTTCGACATCGGCGGCCTGTGCATTGTCTCGATACTGTTGCGCGTTTTCCGGATCAGCGGTCGCCAGAGTTTCCGCGATCACCTGAACCCAAACCCGCGCATTTTCGGGGTCCAACCAGGCATGCGGATCTATTCCGTCATGGTCATGACCGTGATCATCGTGGCTTGCGTGCCCTTCTTCGTGGTCGTCGTGGCCTTCATGTTTGTCTTCGGCATGATCGTCATGACCTTCATGATCGTCGTGATCAGCGTGGCCGTCATGATCAGCGTGGTCGTCATGCTTGGCGTAATCCTCGTGGTCGTCATGATCGGAATGGTCGTCATGCTTGGCATGATCATCGTGATCATCATGATGATCCTCTTCATGACCCTCTTCGGTAACATCGCGAAAATCGTAAAGAACTGTTCCATCTGTATCCAGCAAGGTCACAAGCTGCGCATCCTCGGACAATGCACTCAGCGGCTTGGCCATCCAGGGGGTCAGTTCTTCACCGACCCAGAACACCACATCCGCCGATTGCAATGCACGCGCCTGCGAAGGCCGCATCGCGTTACTGTGCGGCGAAGCACCCGGCGGGATGATCAGATCCGGCGATCCTACCCCATCCATGACGCGTGCCACCAAGGAATGAATCGGAGCAATGTCAGTGGCGACCTTTGGGGCTTCGGCTGCAGCTTGACCTGCCAAACCGGCACCAATTACACAGAGGGAAAAACGGATCATACGCACTCCAAGATGATATGTTATCACATACTTCGGGCGCTTGATAAGCTTGGTGTTATAACATATCAAGCAGAAAATACCCGGAGCGCATCACCATGAGCACAGTTGGCTTCAGACAACACGACCACACGCATTGCGTTCACACAGCTCTGGCTCAGGCCGACGCAAAGTGCAAAGCGCAGCGCCTGCAATTCACACCGGTCAGGCGTCGCGTACTTGAGATTCTGCTGGAAAAACACCGGGCAATGGGTGCCTACGACATCCTCAGCGTGCTGTCCGCCGAGGGGATGGGTTCGCAACCGCCCGTGGCTTATCGCGCACTGGATTTTCTGGTGCAGAACGGGTTTGTCCACCGGATCGAACAACTGAACGCCTATACCGCCTGCGCCCACCCGACCCATGACCATATTCCGGCCTTTCTAATCTGCCGATCGTGCAAAGCTGTTGCCGAAACTGAAACCGAGCTGACGCAGGGGCGTTTGGGCGCTGCGGCCAGCACCTCGGGATTTCAGATCGAGCGGGTTGTGGTCGAAGCCGAGGGTCTGTGCCCCGAATGCATTGGGGATCAACCGTGACAAAAACGCTGATCTCTCTGAAGGACATGTCCATTCGCGTGGATGGCCGAACCATTCTTGAACATGTGAACGCCTCGGTTTCCGAAGGCGAGATCGTCACGATTGTCGGACCAAACGGATCGGGTAAATCGACCCTTCTGCGCGCGATGATTGGTGCGGTCGCTCCTGCCCAAGGCACCGTGCAACGCGCGTCAGGCCTGCGTATCGGTTATGTGCCCCAGAAACTGGCGCTTGATGCGGCCTTGCCTATGACGGTTCAGCGGTTTTTGGGTCTTCCCAAGCGCATCTCGGCTCGTGACGCCATCAATGCACTAGACATTGCCGGGGTCCCTGACCTTCGCAGCAGGCAGATGACGAAACTGTCCGGCGGCCAGTTCCAGCGTGTTCTTCTGGCGCGCGCTTTGCTGGAAAATCCGCAACTGCTGCTTTTGGACGAGGCGACACAAGGGCTTGATCAGCCCGGTGCGGCTGCGTTCTACCAACGGATTGAGCAGGTTCGCCGCGATTTGGGCTGTGCGGTCGTGATGGTCAGCCACGACCTGCATGTGGTCATGGCGGCCTCGGACCGAGTGCTGTGTCTGAACGGGCATATATGCTGTGAAGGCTCGCCCAACACTGTCGCTGACGCACCTGAATACCGGGCATTGTTCGGCAGCGGCACCAAGGGCACCATGGCTTTGTATCAACATAAGCACAGCCATTCCCACCATCACGATCACCATCACGCACAGGACAATACCAACTGATGCTGGACGATTTTATGGTACGCGCCGCCCTTGCGGGGGTTGGCGTTGCAATTGCGGCGGCCCCTCTGGGTTGTTTCGTGGTCTGGCGTCGCATGGCTTATCTGGGCGAGGCGACCGCGCATGCCTCGGTTTTGGGGGTTGCGCTGGCGCT
The DNA here is from genome assembly GCF_040705255.1 of Ruegeria sp. ANG10. Lineage (NCBI taxonomy): Bacteria > Pseudomonadati > Pseudomonadota > Alphaproteobacteria > Rhodobacterales > Roseobacteraceae > Ruegeria > Ruegeria sp. ANG10. Next base: position 95,298 of record NZ_JBFCVU010000012.1, on the reverse strand, counting down.
TGCGTTTTCGCTGCCATTCCTGCCCGCTATTATCGCTGCCGCTCTGGCCATGGGTCTGACCGTGACGCTGCTGCGTGGCAAGGGTTTTGCCATGGACACACTGCTGGGCGTCATCGCCCATACTGCACTGGCAGCCGGATTGGTCACCGTAGCCTTGTTGGCGGATGTCCGGCTGGACCTGAACGCCTTTTTGTTCGGCGACATCCTAGCCGTCACCAAAATCGATTTGGCGACAATCTGGGTTGGCGGCACACTGATCCTTGCCCTGATGATCTGGAGGTGGTCCGCCCTGTTGGTGGCCACGCTCAACCCGGACCTGGCCTACGCCTCGGATATCGACCCAAAGCGCGAAGAAATGTGGCTGACCCTTGCCATGGCTCTGGTCGTGGCCGTTGCAATCAAGGTAGTCGGTGTTCTTTTGATCGCAGCCTTGCTGGTAATCCCGGCGGCGGGTGCACGGTCTTTGGTCAGAACACCCGAAGCCATGGCATTCTATGCCGCGATCATAGGCTCTGTGGCCGCATTGGGCGGGCTGTGGGGCGCGTATCTGGCCGACACGCCAGCCGGACCCAGCATCGTTTGTGCAGCGGCTTTGATCTTTGTTGCAACCGCGCTGTTTGGCCCTTTGATCCGCAAGGAATAAAACGGGGTCCAAAGCTCTGGTTCCGTTCGGGAAAAACTGCTACGCAGCACATGACTGACACAAATGGAGACACCGATGACCCGTGCAATTCTGATTGGCCTGGCCCTGTTCACCCTCACCGCTTGTGAAACCGCAAAGGGCGCAGGCAAAGACATCGAGAAAGCAGGCGACGCGATTCAAGGCGCGGCCACGGACGTGCAGGAAAACCTGTAAACCACCCGATTTACGCAATGCCGGGGCAATCACCTCAACATATAGTTGATGCCAGCAACGATCCACAGTAAACTCCGGATCACAGGTGCATAGACGCGGTATTGCATTTCTGACAACACGACGGGGTTCTTGTGAAAGCACAAGAACCCCGTTCCCTTTATTAAAGGGGATAGAGTGGCAGTCTGTTTCAAGCCAATGTCCGGCAAAAGGAAAAGGCGTCAGGTGCGCAGACGCGGTCCATGCATGCATCCTTGCGGATACTCCTGACGCCTTGCCGGGTCGACACGTCCGAGGAACGTCCCGAGCCAGTTGCCCCGGCCCCCAAAAGGGCCAAAGCCGCTGCGTCGTACCTGCTGGCACCACACAGCACGCGCCGACCTTCTGAGAGGGTAATCGCCTGATCCAAATTCGAAACCTAGATCAGCCACTTGCCCACCGGTAAATCATTGCAACAAAAAACAAATCCTAAAATCTGCCCTTATCGCTCTGACCCCCTGGCCTTTGCGCCCCGCTCAGGTTCCGAAGAACCGTTGCAGTAATCAGACTGTTACATTGGGGTCTGTCTCGAACAAGAAAATAGCACTGCAGCATGAAAATTAGACGGGGATAAGATGTTGATATGTGCCGGGAAACTTATGTGGATAACTCTGGAAACATCGAAGTGCCACTGGCTTGGCGGTGGAAAAATAAAATCATCCGACAATAACGCAATTTTGCAGTCTTTCTGCGAGTGCAAAGGCCATTAAACGGTCAAATTGGTAAAAACCGTGAGATTCTCTGATCTCCAGAGGCAAGTTTCCAAGAATCGATCCCACTTTTCGCAGCGGACATAATGTGAGTTTTGGGTCGAGCGCCATTGCCCACTTACTGCAATACCGCGCTGAAGGATCGCGAAACCCGGCTGGCCTGTACCGAGGAACGCCGCTTTTTGGCATAGACCAATCCGAGCCCTGTCGCAGGTGGCACCATCACCGCCCGACCCGCCCCCTCACTGAGGGGATCATAGTTCCGCTTTTTGAGAAGCGCTCCGACCCGATCAGGATTACCTATTACGTACTGCAACAAACCGCAGCCAGTACCCCCTACAGACCGATCGGGCCGGAAACGCTTCAGTTCACCTGACGTTCCAGAACGGTGCTATAGGTCGTTCCGTTACGCAGGCTACGGAAATCCGCATAGATCTTTCCATCTTCGTACCGGGCGTCGATCAACGCGTTTGCGCCGATGATCATGGGCGAGGTTTCGATGATCCCGATACTTCCCGAACCGTCCAGGCTGATGGTGCCGGTGGCCTCATTTTCGTTCCACTCGGCATCGCCTTCACGACGCCATTTGCTGGGACCCCAGAACACGTTGTCTTCCTGAATCTGGACATCCAGCATCCATTCGGCCTGATTGAACCTGGGCTCGTCGCCGCGTTGATAATGGCTTGGTGAAACGGTTGTGTACGAGCCCAACCAGGTACCGCGCAGATCCGGCGCGGTATCGGCCAGCGCGGCCGTTCCAAGGGTGAGGGTCGTGGCCAAAGCGGCTGCTCCGGCAGTCATGTATCTGGTCATTGGCTCTCTCCTTCTGTCGGGCCGATGCTGGCCTGGTCAACAGATTGGAAGGGTGCGATCCAGTTGCAACTTACCTTAGGGAAACTTCATAATTGGTTCATCCAACCCTCAGACATCCACAGCGAACGGGGGCACGCCATACCGCGCACCCCCGCCGTAAATCATTGTGAAAATTGATCTATTCTATTGTGATACTGCCTGTGATCGTATTCACGAACTTTTTGGTGTCAGGATCGGTCAGCGACGAAAAACTCCCGCCTCCGGTGGCGCTGGCCCAATTGCCCGAGCCACCCGAGACAGTCCAGTCGCCAGTCAAAGCCCCATCCGCACCAAGGCCCGTCGCCGTCCAGGTCATCACCGCCTTATCGCCCGAGGTGGTATCGAACACGCAATTCCCGGTGCCCGAGACCGAGGCCCCGTTGACCAGCAGCGCGCCGAAACACGACCCCGTTGCCCCCTCCAGCGGGTGCCCGGCGGCGACCTCGAAACTGTCATAGTCGGTCTGCGTTTTGACCACGGCGTTCCCGTCCGAAATGCCATAGACCTGGTTCGCATTCACCCCCGTGCCCTTGGCTGCGGCGTCATAGGTCTCGGCCTGGGCCAAACCTGCGGACAAGCCGAGGGTCAGGACTGTGGCTGCGGTCGTCGTTAAGAATTTGTGCATAATAACCTCTCATTTCTGAGGGTCATGCGTTGCAGGCACCCCAAGAATATAGCCGCCCAAACGCGGTCCCCCGCGGACACAATAACAGATTGAGATGTGTGCGTCTAAAACGGGGATCCGGGCGTCGCGGTTCAGCCTTCGAGTTTGCGGGCCACCAGATACGAGACCGGGAACGCCGCCACGAACCCAACGACGGCAGCGATCAGGATGGTTGTCCACGATGATGTGTATCCCATGGCCAGAACCGCAATCACGGCGGCCCCGGCAAGGGTGGAACCAAGGAAGATGTGAAGGATCAGCGTCAGGGGCGACATAGGGGCCTCGTTTTTGTCAGTCTGTTTGTGCGCACCTTAAAACCAAGCTTGAGGGTGGTCCTTGATCTGGGTCAGAATAAGTGGAAGTTCGAGGCGCGATCAGGCCCATGCCAAGGCCGTGCCGACCAGGACAAGGCCAATCCCGGCGACTTCGCGACCAGAGAAGTTTTCGCCGAACAGGAAGTAAGAGGCGATGGCGATCAGAACAACCTCGCCCCCAGAATGCCGGTATAGATGATGCCCAACCGCTCCTCGCGCAGCGCGGCGAGTTCGAGCGTTGCCCCGGCCAGCAGGGTTGCGACGATCAGCAGGCCGAGGCCCACACCGGGGAGTTTCCACCAAAACTTCATCGCGATCATGGCCACGGAATAGAGACCCGCCGACCCGAGGGCGATGATAGGGATCATGGATGTGGACATCTGCGCCTCCTGCAGAGGGTTCCGTTGGTCAAGTGTAGCATGTTGAAATAGCAGGGAATGTGATGTGGTTTTCAGTGGATTGCTCATCGGCACTGCACCTGCAAAAAACGAAATAGTAGCGCGATTACAAAACTTTGGGGCATGGTCCTTAACTTTTCCGCTATTGGTATTTAGTATTGGCTATCCGGAAATCATTCGATATCGAGGGGCATGTAAGACTTTAGTCGCCGACAGGTAGCAACACTTTACAAATCATGCCCCATTTAATTACGTGCCACAGCAAAACTGTGGGGAGTATCGCGGCTCAACATGGTTGGCTCGTTGGAGCGCGATACACCAACTTACGAGATATAAAGACTTTTTCTGAAATCGGTTTGATCGATATTGACTGGAAAAATTACGATTTCGAAAAGCACATGTGGGCAGTAAAAAAAACTAAGCCCCTTGTGACGATCGCGCGTGACTTAGAGGACATTGAACAATCAGAAGAAGTATTCTCGCAGGCCGCACAGCTGGCCAAGCACGCGCACAATGTTTGCATTGTTCCCAAAGACCTAAAACTAACAGGTCAAGTAAATAGCTTTGTGCCAGAACAATTCATGCTGGGGTATAGTACACCGACAAAGTACGGTGGGACGCAATTACCCCTAACTGACTTCGTAAATAGACCTATCCACATCCTAGGAGGCAGACCTGATGTGCAAAGAGAACTGGCGAGTAGCCTTCAAATCTTTAGTTTGGACGTAAACCGATTCTCACTTGACGCTCGCTTTGGAGACTATTTTAATGGTTCTCGCTTTGTTCCCCATCCAATTGGGGGGTATCTTAGGTGTTTAGAAGACTCCATAAAGAACATAAGCTCAATGTGGGAGGTGTCAGATGGACGTTACTGAAGAATCTCCAACTGCCGCAGTAAAGGGCAAGCGACCTGAGTTTCTGATCGCAATGTATCAACAACTTATGGCGGACATAAATCGCCACATCATGGTTGTATGGCAGTCTGTCGCAACCGTTGCCGGTTCGTTGCTATTTATCTCGTTAAGCGAAAAGGGTGAGTTGGACACGGAATATGCCGTTACTCTGATACTAATTGTTGCGTTCTGGCAGCTAATGCACATCGTAGACTCTAGCTATTGGTACAATAGAAACCTCGCAATGATCGCTAACATTGAGCGGTTGTTTCTTTTTCAGTCTGATTTGAGAGATGTTCATTATTACTTCGGCAAGCATCGCTCAAAGAACAAGATGATTAACCATCTGAGAATACAAGCTTTTCTCAGCTTTGCAGTATTGCTTTCTACAGCAGTGTATTACTTGGAGTACTTGTTCGAGGCTGAGATTGCGTTTAAGCAATGGGTTCCCTTTATCGTGTTCGTTCTGGGTTCGATTATTGCGCTATATCAGTACTTTGGAAGGAACGCTGAGTACAAGGAGTTCATCGGAAACTCCCCAGGCCAAGATGTTGACACAGAGCAAATAAACTATGGCACTGGGCATCCGGCCGACTAACATCTATCCGTCCATCTTCAACGCTGAAATAAACGCCTCCTGCGGAATATCCACCTTCCCGAACTGACGCATCTTCTTCTTACCTGCCTTCTGCTTGTCCAGCAGTTTGCGTTTCCGCGTGGCGTCGCCGCCATAGCATTTCGCAGTCACGTCCTTGCGCAGCGCCGAGAGGGTCTCGCGGGCGATGACCTTGCCGCCAATGGCCGCCTGGATCGGGATTTTGAACATGTGGCGCGGGATCAGGTCCTTGAGCTTTTCGCACATCGCCCGGCCCCGCATCTCGGCCCGGTCGCGGTGAACCATGGTCGACAGCGCATCGACCGGCTCGTCATTCACCAGCACCGACATCTTGACCAGATTATCCTCGGTATAACCGGTCATCTGGTAGTCGAACGAGGCATAGCCCTTGGTCACCGATTTCAGCCGGTCGTAGAAGTCAAAGACGACCTCGTTCAGCGGCAGGTCATAGACGACCATGGCGCGGCTGCCCGCATAGGTCAGGTCCAGCTGGATGCCGCGGCGGTCCTGACACAGCTTCAGCACGTCGCCGAGGTATTCGTCTGGCACCAGAATAGTCGCTTTGATGCGCGGCTCTTCGATATGGTCGACCTTCGACGGATCGGGCATGTCGGCGGGGTTGTGCAGCTCGATCATTTCACCGTCTTTCATGTAGACGTGATAGATCACCGACGGCGCTGTGGTGATGAGCTCGATATCATATTCGCGTTCGATGCGGTCGCGGATGACCTCAAGGTGCAGAAGGCCGAGGAAGCCGCAGCGGAAGCCAAAGCCAAGTGCTGCCGAGGTTTCCATCTCAAAGCTGAAGCTGGCGTCGTTCAGGGCCAGCTTGTCGATCGCATCCCGCAGGTCTTCGAATTCGGAACTGTCGACGGGGAACAGACCACAGAACACCACCGGCTGTGCGGGTTTGAAGCCGTCCAGAGCGATTTCGGTGCCGTTGCGGTCATTGGTGATCGTGTCGCCGACGCGGGTGTCGCGAACCTGTTTGATCGAGGCGGTCAGAAAGCCGATCTCACCGGGGCCGAGGCTGTCGACCATCTCCATCTCAGGACGGAAGACCCCGACGCGGTCGACATGGTGCAGGGTGTTGTTCGACATGAACTTGACCCGCATCCCCTTTTTCAGCGTGCCGTCCATGATGCGGACCAAAACGATGACGCCGAGATAGGCGTCGTACCACGAATCCACCAGCATCGCCTTGAGCGGCGCGTCCACGTTGCCCTGCGGTGCGGGCAGTTGCTGTACGATGGCCTCAAGCGTTTCGTGGATGCCCTGCCCCGTCTTGGCGCTGACCTGAATAGCGTCGGTCGCATCAATGCCGATCACGTCCTCGATCTGTTCGGCCACGCGGTCACAGTCGGACGCGGGCAGGTCGATCTTGTTCAGCACCGGCACGATCTCATGATCGGCGTCGATGGCCTGATACACATTCGCCAGCGTCTGCGCCTCAACCCCTTGGGTCGAGTCCACAACCAGCAGAGACCCCTCAACCGCACGCATGGAACGCGAGACTTCATAGGCGAAGTCTACGTGGCCGGGAGTGTCGATCAGGTTCAGAACGTATTTCTCGCCATTGTCAGCGGTATAGTCGATGCGAACCGTGTTGGCCTTGATGGTGATGCCACGCTCGCGCTCGATATCCATGCTGTCGAGCAGCTGTTCCTTCATGTCGCGATCCTTGACTGTTCCGGTCTCTTGGATGAGCCGGTCAGCAAGGGTGGATTTGCCATGGTCGATATGCGCGACGATGGAGAAATTGCGGATATGAGCGAGGTCTGTCATGGAGTGGGATATGTCCGGAGATTTGGGTCTCGTCAAGCCGTGAAGCGTTGCAGCATAGGCGCGCAGAGGGTCTTTCTACCTTAATGCATTTACCCAATATTCGCGAACGGCTAGGATTATGCCGTTGATTGGCCCGAACACTAACGAGAAAGCAGTTTAAACGTTGGCCGACTATTCGATTTTTGTTCTTGGTGAAAGCCAACTGTCGATCACGGTGCCTCAGGGGTTGGACGGCATCACTCAGGGCACGGGTATTCACTTGATCGGGCAGACGATCACGATTGACTCTCGCGCGGCGACCGAGGTCTTCATCACCGATGCCGGAAGCGACACTAATTTTGCCGACAACGATGGAAATCAGCGTTTAGATGGCGACCAGACCATTGACGGCACGCTATTCACCGACGGCACGATAGTTGAGGCTGAGTACGGCATCACCTTAACAGATGGAGTCAACACATGGCAGGCGGTTGCGTTCAACGTGAACAACTCTTCTCCGGCCTACGCAACCGTTGAAGGGATTGCCTTTATCGGAGGGCCCGGCCAGTTTCCTCCTGCTGGCGTGCCCTTGACCGTCGTTAGCACACAAGAAGGCCCGAGCTTTGATGAAAGCGAATATGTTACACCGATCTGCTATGATGCGGGAACATTAATAGAAACGGAACAGGGTCACCTGCCCATCGAAGCATTGAAGCTTGGTGACAAGGTTTGGACACAAGATGATGGGTTTGTTCCGGTGCAATGGACAGGTGTACAGGATGTTATTGCTGCAGGCCGCTTCAAGCTAGTGAAAATTCCTGTTGGCGTTCTGTCCAACTTTGCCCCGCTCAAAGTCTCTCAGCAACATAGGATACTGATTTCACATCCATTGGCAGAGTTGTTGTTCACAGAGCATGAAGTTTTTGTCCCGGCCATAAGCCTTGTGGATGCCGGTGTCGCATATCTTGCTACGGATCAATCGGCCCGCTTTCATCACTTTTTACTGGAACGGCATAACGTCGTCCGGGCGAACGGCGCAGCCTCCGAAAGTCTGCTGGCCACATGCCAGACGGATCAGCTAAACCCAGACAGGCTGTTTTTTCCCGAACTCACGGGGCGTGTCAGGGAAACAACACAGACGGCAAGGCTAGCCTTAAAACGCCGCGAGGCCGCATTTTTGCTCCAATTGCTGTTGTCCATTGATCCGCAATCCCGATTGATTCATACTCCGCCGCAGACCGAGAGGGGCGTCAGATCTCTCCGGGCAGGCAAAAACGAGGCATGAGCATGAAGAAGTTCCTCTTAATAGCATTTTGCGCGACGACGCTGACGGCGGTGGTGCCGTTCGCAGAAGCAGCGCAGATCAAACGGGCGTGTCTGGCATCAGATCGGTCGGCGGCGACTCGGGATCGGTGTAGCTGTATCCAACGCGTGGCCAATCAGGCGTTGACCCGCAGCGACCAGAAGACCGTCGCCAAATGGTTCTCGGACCCCCATCAGGCGCAAGAGTTGAAGATGTCCCAGACCGCGCGCGATGATGCGCTGTGGGATCGGTATCAGAACTTTGGCCAGATGGCACAGGCGATCTGCAGCTAAGTCACTCTGAATCCTTGACCTGATCCGCCCTGCGCCCCAGAAAAGGCGCAGCGAAAGGTGTATCTGATGGTAATGAAAGGGCTGACCCTGCGCGGGCTCGAAGTGTTCGAAGCCCTGGCGCGGACGGGATCGGTGGCGCAGGCGGCCGAGATCACGGGCCTCAGCCAGCCTTCGGTGTCACAGCAATTGCGCAATCTGGAAAACGCCCTTGGCACCGAATTGGTGGATCACGGGCGACGCCCGATGCGGCTGACACAGGCCGGGCACAGCTTTCTGGCACGGACCGAGGCAGTTCTGGCCGAGCTGCAAATGGCACAAAGCGAGTTGACCGTGATGGACCTGGGGCACCTCACCACTTTGTCCATCGGGCTGATCGACGACTTTGACAATGACCTGACGCCTCGATTGGCGACCCTGTTGGCCGACAGCCTGACACGGTCGAATTTCAAACTCATTACCCTGCCCAGCCTGGATCTTTTCGCCGAGTTGGAAGCGCAGCGCTTGCACCTGATGGTATCGGCCCATTCCGGCGAAGTGCTTGAGGGTGTGGTCGAATATCCTTTAGTCCGTGACCCATTTATTCTGGTGACCCCCAAGGGGGTCGACAATGCCACGCAGGACCTGCCCTTTCTGCGTTATGCCCGTGAACAGCTGATCAGCCGCCAGATCGAGTCGCATCTGGCACGGCAGCAACAGAAATATGAGGAACGGTTCGAGATCGGCTCGCATCTTGCCTTAATGGCCATGGTCGCACGCGGGTTGGGCTGGGCGATCACAACGCCGCTGGGCTATATGCGGGCGGCGCGTTTCCACGACGCGCTGGCGGTCCATCCCGTACCATTCGGAGAGTTTTCGCGCACAATTTCCCTGTTCACGCGCACCGATTGGTCCGATCAGGTTCCACAAGAGGTCGCGGGCATGATGCGCCGCCTGATGCGCAATCAGATCGTCGACCCGGCGTTGGTGCAACTGCCATGGCTGACGGATAAGCTGAAAGTAATGGGTTAGGCCCGCAGATGCGCGTGAAGCCCTTCAACGGCAGCTTCAATTAGGTCCAGCGCCCCGTCGAAATCACGGGTGTAATACGGATCGGGTACATGATCGGCACCCGTTTCGGGTGCGAAATCGGTGAGCAACTGTACAGGGGTGGTGCTCCCAGCGGGGCGCAACGCCTCGATATTTGCAATGTTTTCGGCGTCCATACCGATGATCAAATCGAACCGTTCGAAATCCTCGGCTGTAAACAGACGGGCTCGCAGGTCGCTAAGGTCAATTTCGCGGGCCTGTGCCGCTGCCTGCATCGGCCCATAAGGCGGATTGCCAATATGCCAGCCCGAGGTTCCAGCGCTGTCGGTGGTGTGATGCGGAGCGCGGGCGCGAAACGCACCTTCGGCAGCAGGAGAACGACAGATATTGCCCAGACAGACAAAGAGGATACGGTGGGTCATGGGCCAAGGTGTAACGCGCAGGGCAAAGATGGAAAAGATCGTCATACTGACAGGGGCCGGTATTTCTGCCGAAAGCGGGTTGGGCACCTTCCGCGAGGAAGGCGGGTTATGGGCGCAGCACCGGATTGAGGACGTCGCCACTCCCGAAGGGTTCGCCCGCGATCCCGCTCTTGTTCACCGGTTCTACAACGCCCGGCGCGTGCAGGCCGCCAAGGCCAAACCCAACGCAGCGCATGCCGCGCTAGCACGACTGCAAATGAACTTTCCCGGAGAGGTGGTGATCGTCACTCAGAATGTCGACAGCCTGCACGAATCTGGCGGTGCCGAGCGTGTGATCCACATGCATGGCACGTTGGCCGGGGCGTTTTGCCCGGCATGCAACCACCGCTGGGCTTCACCACCCGAGATGGCCATGGACGAACCCTGTCCCGCCTGCGCTGCGCCGACCGCGCGACCGGATGTGGTCTGGTTTGGCGAGATGCCCTATCACATGGACGCAATCTACGACCATCTGGCCGAAGCGACCCTGTTTGCTGCCATCGGCACCTCGGGTCAGGTCTATCCCGCCGCCGCCTTTGTTCATGAAGCCTTGCAATCCGGCGCCCGCACGGTTGAACTGAACCTCGAACCTTCAACCGGAGCCTCCAGTTTTGATGAGGTCATTCTCGGCCCCGCAACGGAAACAGTCCCATCTTGGGTAGATGGCTTGCTCAGCCCCAGATGACTGCAGACACCGGCAGAATTTTCCGTTTATAGTAAAGGCCTAACCAGCTGGGAGAGCATCATGTCAGACCCTCAATCCCCGCGCGAGGAAATCCTTGAGGATAGCACTTTGGACGGTCGCGACGCCTTGGGCGATCAGCTCGCAGACCTGTGGTGGACGTTCCTGTTGCGCGGCATCTTCGCTGGGGCGCTGGGCATCGCTGCGCTGTTCTGGCCGACAGGCAGCATTTCACTGCTGTTGCGTCTGGTCGGTTTGCTTCTGATCGTGGATGGTGGCCTGACCCTGCTGGGCTTCGGTCGGCGTGGATTGATAGGGGGCGTCGGGGTCGGCGCCCTGTTGATCGGTCTGGTACTGCTCATCTGGCCCGAAGGCGTGGCGCGGCTGACCTTCTTCTTGTTAGGGGCGTGGGCCCTGATCATCGGCGTTGGCTCGCTGATGGCCTGGCGGCAAATGTCGGATCAACACCCCGATGCGTCCTCAGTCCGCAATTCCGGGGTCATTGCACTGCTTATCGGGTTGGTGCTGATCTTCTGGCCCGGCAGCGGGATGGTGGCGCTTGGATGGGCCATCGCTTTTGGGGCGCTGGCCTTCTCGGCGGTGATGTTCTGGCTGACCGCCCGGTTCAAACGCGCCCATGATCGGGTCGCCATGCGCGTAGTAAATCGCTAACCACCTCTGGAAACGGCAACAGGCCGGGCAAAGCCCGACCTGACGCATGGATGAGGGCCGCAGCGCGGCCTGAAGACAGGCGTTGCCTCAGTTCGAATGTGTCCCGTGGCCGCCGACGTCCTGACGTTCCAAATCAACCGGCACCTCGATCTCGATCTCTCCGGCCTTCTCAAAAATCAGCGTCACCGGTACGGTCCCGCCTTGCTCGAACGGAGCGGTCAGTCCCATGAACATCACATGGTCGCCACCGCGTTTCAGCATGTGGGTCTCGCCCGCTGGAATGACAAAACCTTCCTCGACGTGGATCATCTGGGCCACACCGTTTTCATCTATGTTATGGGTGTGCAGCTCAACACGTGCAGACGCATCGGATTCCACGCCAACCAGCCGGTCGTCCGTCTCACCTGTGTTTTTAATCATCATAAAGGCAGCACCGGCTTTGGCCGTTTTGCCTGCGGACCGCGCATACGCGTCATCAACGGCAATCGTATCCTGTGCAAAAGCAGATGTTGCCAGCGTTGCAGCGACCAGAGTGGTCAGAAGTTTGGATTTGAGCGACATCGCGCCTCTCCTTGTATAAGTGTCTGAAAGAAAATGTGTCTTCAGATCACAACCGGAGGCGCGCGCGCCGGTCTGAAGGGCACCGGCAGGGCAACCAGATTGCCTGTCTTACGCAAAGGTGCGGGCTGAACCTGTTCTGGCGCAACGGGCATGGCTGATGCCGGGACAACAACCGCCCCCAACAGGGTCAGCGCGTATTCAGGGCAGAAATGAGGGGACTGAGTCGGTTGGCCTTCGGCGTCCATATAGACCACCACCGGGCCCGAACCGGTGCACAGCACCATCTGCCCCACCGCCCTGTCCATTCCGCGCGATGCAGACACCCCCTGCCCCGTCAAAATAACGAGCAGCGAAAGTGCCAAAGGCAGAAATCTGTTCAGAACGGGTTTCATCCTGCGCCTGATATAGGCCGGACATGAAGCGGGCTTCAAGCGCAATCGATCTACTTGAAACCCGCGACTACGGGATGCGTGTCAGCTGTCCACGCCGGGACGTTTGACAGATCCTTTGGTCAGGCTCGTATGCAACCTGTTCACCTGTCGTTGCATCCGAAAGCATGTCCCAAACGTCTTGCCAAAAAAGGCAGCCAACAGGGAGAAGAAATCAGACAATTTTAAAGACATGGGGGTAAACTCCGCCAGATGAATATGACTAAACATAAAACAGTCTTGGCGCAGGGTATGTGAACAACATCACCGTTCCTGAATATTTAGTTCCGTTTCAGGAGCAGATTACGCAAGAAAAAACCCTGCACCTTTCGGTACAGGGTTGAATTCTTTCAAGGAAAAAGGGCTTAGGCCGTGGCTTGGGCCTTGGCAATTTCCTTTTTCACTTTCAGTGCGTTTGCCGACAGCTCTTCGTCCTTGGCTTTGGCCAGGAACGCGTCCAGACCACCGCGGTGGTCGACCGAGCGCAAAGCAGCCGCCGAGATACGCAGCTTGACGCCACGGCCAAGGGTTTCGGACTGCAGGGTGACGTCGTTCAGGTTCGGCAGAAAACGACGACGAGTTCTGTTTTTGGCGTGGCTGACATTGTTGCCAGTCATCGGGCCTTTTCCGGTCAGTTCGCAACGGCGCGACATGGTTTCTTCCTTTGTTTCTGGAGGCCGGGCACGATGCCAGCGGCCAAATCACAAGGGGCGCAACCCGAAGTCGCGCCCGAAAACTGGTTGGATGCGTGTAGTGGGAATCGCCAGAAGGGTCAAGACAGATCGCGCGAAATCTTTGCTCAGGCATCACCGGGCGGTTGGATACACGCCTGCAGAAGCGGTTTTTTGTTTTTGCGATGGCGTTCCAGCAGATGCGCCTGCTGCCGTCGGTGCGGAATATAGCGAGCGGGCCGCGGTGTCAGCTTCTTTTCGAACAACTCGGGAAATATCTCAAATATTTCTCGGCGGGCCTCTGAACTTAGCGTTTTGAGCGCTTCGGGCCCTGTAAACAGGCTTTCCGTCGGCGCGCCTTCGGCAAAGATGACCTGATGTTGATCGAAAAGCAGATGGTAGTACTCAACCGATGTGACGTCTTCGTCCACGAAAATACCGGGCAAAGCTGTTAGCTTGATGGCGGGAATCAGCACTTCGCGTTCGTCGAACATGCGTTGAGCAATGGGGGACTGGACCAGCATCCGATGTTGTCGCGAAACCAATAAGTCCCGACTTGGAAAACCGCCGCCCAGCGCCCCTGCCAGAATTCGAATGGGATAAAGTTTGGGATTCCTCTTCAATCCGTCCAGATCAAAGCGTCGCCTCCCGATCCAGCGAATCTGTTGCAACCCCTTACCCAGTGTCTCGATCATGTCACCGGTGCAGAGATCTTGGATAAGCACCGGGCCGGATCGTGTCAAAATCTCAGTGTCGCGTGTGAAGCATGGAACCCCCGTTCCGTTCTCGAATGCCTGATAGGAGACGGACGGTCCAGACGGTAGGTTCGACGGCAGGATAAAAGTGCCGCTTGAGACCGAGTAGGAAACGCCTTCCTCAACTGTGAAAGTTCCAAACGTATCGTCGGTGACGACCGTGCCAACGGGCAGGTTCAAGCTGTCCGTTCCACCGCCACCGCGAACGTCGCCTGTAACGTTTGTGCTGTTGATGTTCAGGGTATCGTTGCCCTGCCCCAGCCGAACATCACCAACGGTAGATCCCTGAAGGTTGACCGTATCGTCATCAATTCCGGCATTAACTTGCCCGACCACAGTACTGCCGGTGATAACGATATCGTCGTCTCCGCGATTGCCCCGCACGGAACCGGAAATCGTACTGTTGGTAACGGTGACGTCGTCATCGCCCTGTCGGGCACGTATATTGTCAATCGGTCCTGGTACCGTCGTCCCGTTTAGAGACCCGGTATTGTCAGTGACTTCAATATCGTCGTCGTTATTCGTCCCGTTGATATCGGGCATATTCGACGGTTCCTGTCGCCTGGGCCAATCGCACAACTCAAAATTGCATTCGCGTCGATCTTACACGACAAATGATGAACACGCCACTCTGCCCGGCCGGTCAGTCTGTCGCCAATTTAGCCAGCATTTGTTTGGCTGCAATTGATGGGCTAAGGGCGCCCTCACCGACCTGGGTGCTGAAACGATCCATCATCGCGCGCGCCTGTGGTGTTTCGAGCCGGGCCAACAGAGCATGACGGACCTCTTGATCAAACCAATATCGCGCTTGATTGGTTCGATTGACCTCCCAATGGCCAGCTTCACGCCGCCAGTCGGTCAGTGATTGCATTTCGGACCATGCGTCTTCCAAGCCGTGTTCTTCGACCGCCGACACTGTCATAGCCTTGGGGAACTCCTCGGGGTCCTGCGGACGCTTTCGCAACAGGCGCAGCGCTCCGGCATAGTCGGCGCAGGTGCGGATGGCTGTAGGCTTCAGATCTCCGTCTGCCTTGTTGATCAGAATCATGTCGGCCATTTCCATGATGCCGCGCTTGACACCTTGCAATTCGTCTCCGCCCGCTGGGGCCAGCAGCAACAGGAACAGGTCGGACATCTCGGACACCACGGTTTCCGACTGGCCCACACCCACGGTTTCGATCAGCACCACATCGAAAGCGGCGGCCTCGCACAGGGCAATCGCCTCGCGCGTACGTCGGGCCACACCACCCAGATGCGACTGGCTGGGGGATGGGCGAATAAAGGCGTTTCTCTCGCGACTCAGACGTTCCATCCGGGTCTTGTCGCCCAGAATCGAACCTCCGGAGCGGGACGAGCTAGGGTCCACCGCCAGCACCGCCACCCGCAGCCCTTGGGCGATCAGCATCATGCCAAAGCTCTCGATAAAGGTGGATTTGCCGACCCCCGGCGTTCCTGACAAGCCTATGCGCAGCGATTGCCGCTTGGATTTGGCCAGATGCGCCAGCAATTCGGTCGCCTGCGCCCGGTGATCCTCACGGCCGCTTTCGACCAGAGTAATGGCGCGGGCAAGTGCGCGCCGTTCACCGGTCAAAATCCTGTCGCTCAGGCTGTCTATGTCCATTTGATCCTCGATATTTTGCGGCACGACTACTTGCCGCCCCGACAAGCCGTTTGTCCAGACTGGACCGCTGCGGAAATACGCCGCACGCCAATTATTCGCGCCCATGTGTTGCCGTTCTTCCGCTGTTAGCGGTCGTGCTACTCCGGTTCGCACTGCGCGCATGGCGGAACTGGACCTTGCCGAGCCGTTGGCGGATAAAGCCCGCATGACACGACTGCCCATCGATGACGCCATCCCAGACCTGCTTTCGGCCCTCAAGGATTCAGGCCGCGCCGTGCTTCAGGCCCCTCCGGGGGCAGGTAAGACTACACGGGTTCCCCTGGCGATACTCGAGGCGGGATTGTGCGACGGCAAGATCGTGATGTTAGAGCCGCGCAGGCTGGCCGCACGCGCCGCTGCTGAACGGATGGCTGACACTTTGGGTCAACGCGCGGGTGAAACCGTGGGCTACCGGGTGCGCGGCGAGGCGAAGGTTTCAAAAACAACCCGGATCGAGGTCGTGACCGAAGGCATCCTGACCCGAATGTTGCAATCCAACCCGGATCTACCGGGTGTGGGTGCCGTGATCTTCGACGAATTCCACGAACGATCCCTGAACGCCGATCTGGGATTGGCCTTGTGTTTGGAAGTCACCGGAGCGCTGCGGGATGATCTGATGCTGCTGGCCATGTCGGCAACGCTGGACGCCGAACCGGTCGGACAGTTGATGGGCGCACCTTTGGTCACCTCCGAAGGGCGTAGTTATCCGGTTGAAACGCGCTGGCTGGACCGCCCTTTGGGCACTCAGGCACGACGGCTGGACGCTCTGGTCGATCTGGTTGTTCAGGCCGAGCGGGACACGCGCAAAACCGGCGGCGGGATGTTGGTGTTCTTGCCAGGTGAGGGCGAAATTCGCCGGGCCCAGGCCGCCTTGTCCGCGCGCCTGCCGGAGAACTGCGTGCTGCGTCCCCTGTTCGGGGCCATGCCCTTTGCCGCCCAGCGCACCGCAATTGCCCCGGTGGATCAAGGGCGCAAAGTGGTGTTGGCCACGTCGATCGCCGAAACCTCACTGACCATTCCCGACATTCGGGTCGTGGTTGATATGGGGCAAGCGCGACGGGCGCGGTTCGATCCCGGTTCGGGCATGTCCCGTTTGGTAACCGAGCGTGTAACCCGCGCCGAAGCCACCCAGCGCGCCGGCCGCGCAGGCCGCGTGGCCGAGGGCAAGTGTTACCGGTTGTGGTCCAAGGGTGAAGAAGGCGCGCTGTCCGCCTACCCCCCGGCCGAGATCGAGGCCGCGGACCTGACAGGTTTGGCATTGGAACTGGCGCTGTGGGGTGCGGAACCGGGCGATCTGGCCTTTCTGACACCGCCGCCCGAAGGCACGATGGCCGAGTCAAAGGTTCTGCTGACGATGCTAGGGGCGCTGGATGCAAAGGGGCGGATTACTGAACACGGGCGCGCCCTGGCTGCCCTGCCCCTGCATCCGCGTCTGGGTCATATGTTGGTGTCTGCCGGTTCCGGCGCCGCCACTTTAGCCGCATTGATGGCCGAACGCGATCCGCTAAATGGCGCGCCGTCAGACGTATTACTGCGGCTAGAGGCGCTGCGCGACATCCGCGCGTTTCAACGCAACCGCGTCTGGCACGTGAATGTGGGCGCAGTGGATCGGATCAAAGCCGAAACCAAACGTCTGCGTACCAAGGGCCAGGCCAGTGATCTGAGCCCCGCCGCCATGGCCGCGTTGGCCTATCCCGACCGCATCGGACAGCGCCGCAAGGGTGACGTTCCCCGCTATGTTCTGTCAGGCGGCAAAGGTGTGGCGCTGGACAGCGGCGATACGCTGGCCGCGGCACCTTATCTGGTGGTCACGGACACCGACGGTAATCCGCGCGAAGCAAGGGTGCGCATGGCCGCCCAGATCAGCGAAGGCGAAATCCGCGATCTGTTTTCCGGGCAAATCAGCTGGGTCGACAGCTGCGCCTGGTCAAAACGCGACCGCCGGGTGGTGGCGCGCAAACAGGAAAGATTGGGCGCTATCACGCTAAGCGACCGTCTGTGGAAGGACGTGCCGGACGAGGCCGTGGCGCAGGCCATGCTGGATGGCGTGCGCGATCTTGGATTGCGTCTGGACGGGGCGGCGGCGCGGTTGGCGGCACGGGTTGAACTGGTGCGGGCCGAAGGGACTGATCTGCCTGACTTTACCATCGAAGGGCTGACAGACACGCTTGAGGACTGGCTGCTGCCCATGCTCTCGGGCGTGCGCAACGCCGAAGAGTGGAAGCGGTTCGACCTGCTACCCGCCCTGCGCGCCCGGCTGGACTGGACCCAGACGCAAGAACTGGATCGCCGCGCGCCCGGATCATTTGAAACACCGCTGGGCCGCAAGGTGCCGATTGACTATGGCGGTGCAGTGCCCGAGATTTCCGTGCGCCTGCAAGAGTTGTTTGGCGTCACGCGACACCCGGTTGTAGGGGGCGAGGCGTTGAAAATCACCCTGCTTTCTCCTGCACAGCGTCCAATCCAGATTACCCGCGATCTACCGGGATTCTGGGCGGGTTCTTACGCCGATGTTCGCAAAGATATGCGTGCGCAATACCCCAAACATCCCTGGCCCGAAGACCCGACACAGGCCGACCCAACCCTGCGCGCCAAACGGCGGAAATGACGGCCATCTCGCCACTTATGTTAGAGTTGGTTCAGGCAATTGTTTGTATCAGCCCAATTTCACTGTTATGTGCCGTCGTTTCAGGCAATAAAAGCACAGGATCGATCGACCAATGACGAAATGGCTGCGAAAAATCTGGGATGAGGTCGCCCGACCTATTTTCCTGCGCCCGCAACGGGTTCAGTTTGCAGCCCTATGCACCCGTGAAACCCCAAACGGACCAGAAGTCTTGTTGATCACAAGCCGCGACACCGGGCGCTGGATCATTCCCAAAGGTTGGCCGGTTGATGGCATGGACGGCGCAGAAACAGCGCTGCAGGAGGCGTGGGAAGAGGCAGGCGTACGGGCGCCGAACCCCTCCAAGGAACCGATAGGGCACTATACCTACGACAAAATCCTGAATGACGGCACAGCCTATCCGGTTTTGACCAGTGTCTACCGGGTTGATGTTCAGGACCTGGAAGATGACTTTCCCGAAGCTGGCAAGCGCGAGCGGGTGTGGGTTTCGCCCTCAACTGCGGCAGATCGTGTTAATGAGCCGGAATTGCGCGATTTGCTGCTGCAAGTGTGATAGTTTCGCAAAAAATTGATAACAAAACTGTTGTCCCGAGGGGGGAAACCGTCTAGCCGCGTGCCGAAATGCACTGGCTGCTCGAAAAAAGATCATGTCGAATTTGACCTCGAAATCCCGCTGGCAGGCTCTGGACAGCGACCTTCACCGTATCTCGCGCGTTGAGAATGCCAACGCGCATGTGGCGCGCCCGCTGCTGGCCCCCGGTATTTCGCTGGCCTTTATTGCGCTGGCCGGCTTGTCGGCGGCGATATTGTTCGGGTTGGCGGATGGCGGCCTGATCGTCGCTGCGGCAGCCGCCTTCGGGGCCTATATGGCGATCAATATCGGCGCTAATGACGTGGCCAACAACATGGGGCCTGCGGTTGGTGCCAACGCCCTGACCATGGGTGGTGCCATCGTCATTGCTGCCATTGCCGAAAGTGCCGGTGCCCTTTTGGCAGGCGGAGATGTCGTTTCGACCATCTCTAAGGGGATAATCGATCCGGCCTCGGTTCAGACGAGCAATGTATTCATCTGGGCAATGATGGCTGCGCTGATTTCGTCGGCCTTATGGGTCAATTTGGCCACCTGGGTCGGAGCACCTGTGTCGACGACGCACTCGGTCGTCGGCGGCGTGATGGGGGCCGGCATCGCCGCAGCGGGCCTGAGCGCCGTCAACTGGAGCACAATGAGCGCGATTGCCGCAAGCTGGGTAATCTCGCCGGTATTGGGTGGCTTGATCGCGGCCGGTTTTCTGGCGCTGATCAAAGCCAAGATTCAATACCAGGACGATAAAATTGCGGCTGCACGGCGCTGGCTACCGATCCTTGTGGCCGTAATGGCCGCGGCGTTTGCCACCTATCTGGCCGTTAAGGGTCTCAAGCGGATCGTTAAGATTGAGCTTGAGGTGGCGCTGCTGATCGGCCTTGCCACAGCGTTCCTGGTCTGGGCGGCGACGGTGCCCTGGGTGCGGCACAAATCCGAGGGGATGGAAAACCGCACCAAATCGCTGAAAACACTGTTCGGCCTGCCGCTGGTCATCTCGGCCACATTCCTCAGCTTTGCGCATGGCGCCAATGACGTGGCCAACGCGGTCGGCCCCTTGGCCGCTATCGTCCACGCAGCGGAATTCGGCGACTTTGCCGCAAAAGTCGCGATCCCCAACTGGGTCATGGTGATCGGCGCCTTTGGAATATCTTTCGGCCTGTTTCTGTTCGGGCCCAAATTGATCCGCATGGTGGGCAGTCAGATCACCAAACTGAACCCAATGCGGGCCTTCTGCGTGGCGCTGTCGGCAGCCATTACCGTTATCGTGGCCAGTTGGCTTGGCCTGCCGGTCAGCTCAACTCATATCGCCGTGGGCGGCGTGTTTGGTGTTGGTTTCTATCGCGAATGGCATTCAGATCGCCGGTGGAAACAGTCCAACCGCCAGCGTCCTGTCGAACAGCGGCTGGCCCGGGAAGAGCATCAGCGCCGCAAGCTGGTGCGGCGTTCACATTTCATGACCATCGTGGCCGCCTGGGTGATCACGGTCCCCGCAGCCGCAGCCATGTCAGCGACAATATTTCTAATTCTGACGGCTTTCGCCTAAACCGGCCTAAGACGCAATTTGATCCACAGAAATCGCGGTTTCAGGCGCGTCCTCAATCAAATCTCGTATCTTGGCGCAGATCGGGGTTTCGACGCCGAATTGCGCGCCCAGGCGAATGATCTCACCCTGAAGACTGTCGATTTCAGTCGGTCGACCTGCCATCAGATCATAGGCCATCGAGGTGCGCGCGCTGGGGTCAATGGTCAACATTCGCGCAGCGATCCGGGAAAAGATCGGCGTTGGCAGGCGCAGGATATGCGGCGTCATCCATGCAGGCAACGGAGTAGTCGAGGCGACCGGATGGCTCGCAGCGTTCAATACCATCAGAGCCTCGGTCATCTGATCCGCCATCAGGCGTCGCCAGTTCCAGTCCAGCAGTTGATCTTTCAACGTAAGCCCCGACAGCGCATTCAGCGCGTTGTTGAGGTTGATTACCAGCTTACCCCATTGGACCGCCTCGATATCATCGCTTTCCACGACCGGCATGTCAGCGATGCTCAGCTTCTGACCCAGCGCGCCGGGGCCGCTTTGGATGACAATCTCACCAGAGGTGGCGCGATGAAAACTGGCCGGTTCAGTCGGCACCACATTGAACGGCACCATTCCGGCGCGCACGTCATGCTCTGACAGAGCCATGCGCAATATACGGGCGTTTTCCATACCGTTTTGCCAAGATATCACCGGAACTGAGACGGGCGTGTGTTCCGCGATCTGCGCAGCCATTTCCGATGTGGCACCTGATTTAACGGTCACGATGACGACCTCGGCACCGGTCAGACGGGTTGCATCTTCGGTCAGGGTCAAATCCTGCGCGGCCACATGCCGGGTCAGGCCCGAAAAATCCGAAACCGTCAGTCCCTTTTCCCGGATTGGGTCCAATATGCGTGGACGGCCCAACAGGGTGATGTCATGCCCTGAATGCGCCAGCAATGCCCCGCAATAGCATCCGATACTGCCTGCACCCGCGATCACGATTTTCATGACATCCCTCCCGGCGCAAAGGATCGCCGGGAACGAGGGCGCGAACAAGACCCCCTGACGCGTGGTCAGCGCGCGCGCCTTGGTCGAGTTCGCTCCAATTCTTCCGAGATCGGTATGAACTCTTGATCGTCGCCCGGAGGCAGGTGGAACGCACCTTTCGCCCAATCGGCGGTTTTCCATTCACGCGTGGCGGCCTCGATCTTTTCCTTCGAGGATGACACGAAATTCCACCAGATATAGCGCTCTTCGTTCAATGTCGCCCCGCCCAGCAGCATCAGCCGCGCGCCTTGCGGACCGGCCTTGACCGAAAGGGGATCGCCGGGGCGGAACACCATCATACGGCCCTCTGTGAACGTATCACCCGCGATTTCGACGGAACCTTGGGTGACATAAACACCCCGATCTTCATGGTCGTCCGGCAAAGGGAACGACGCGCCGGGATCAAGCCTCACATCCAGATAGAAGGTTTCGGACAGCATCGTAACAGGGCTGGTTTCACCATAAGCAGAACCAAGGATCAGTCGGGCACTAACGCCGTTGTCCTGAATATGCGGCAGCGCACCTTGTTTGTGGTGCTCGAAATCTGGGGCCATATCCTCATGCGCTTCGGGCAATGCGATCCAGGTCTGGATGCCGAACAGGCTGTGTTTCTTGTCGCGTGTCTTCTGGCTGGTCCGTTCGGAATGGGTCACCCCGCGCCCGGCAACCATCCAGTTGACCTCGCCGGGGTAAATCATTTGATGCGTGCCAAGACTGTCGCGATGCTCGAACTCTCCTTGATAGAGATACGTCACCGTCCCAAGGCCAATATGCGGATGCGGACGCACATCAATGCCCCCATCGGTCAGGAATTCAGCAGGGCCCATCTGGTCAAAAAAGATGAACGGCCCTACCAACTGTCGTTTGACCGAAGGCAGTGCCCGGCGCACTTCGAACCCACCCAGATCACGGGCCCGCGGGATGATCAATGTATCCAGCGCCGCATTCTCAGACAGACTTTCGGGGCTGTGGGTTGGGTTCCAACTCATTGCTGCGCTCCTGCGATCAGGTAGTTGCGTTCACCATCGCAGAATACACGGTATTCTCAGCTAAAGTATTCGCTATTTCGCACAGAATAAGTGCGATTTTGATGCTATGTTATGTCATCTCGCGTTCAAATTGCTTCTCTTGGCCAAAGCTGGGGGAAAAACGGCCCGTCGATGCGGTCGCCTTCGCTGTAACCGGCTGCCTCGAACTGCGCACGTTCGTCTTTCGCCCAATCTCCGCGATATCGGATGATCCCGTCCGGCGCTGTCATCCGCAGGCTAAACCGACGCACTGTCTCTGTCGGCGTGACCGAGGACAGACCACCATGCAGGGTTCGCATATCGAAATAGATGCAATCCCCTAACTCCATATCCCACTGCAGTAAATCATAAGAACCGGGATCGGCGTTGATATCCGGCGGCTGGTGATACGTCCGGCCCGCAACCTCATTGGCCCCAGTACTGGGATGACCATCCGCAAAACGAACCCGCATGAACAGCTTGTCCCATAGGTGTGAGCCTTTGACAAAGGCGATCCCGTTCTCTTTGTTCACCGGCTCAAGCGGCAGCCACAGGACGCACATGGTGCCTTCGAAATCAAAATAGGACAGGTCCTGATGAAAAGGTGGGCGCGAGGTCGATCCGGCCTCACGCAGGAACCAGTTATCCATCACAAGGTTGATCGACGGGGCGTCCAGTAAACCCGCCGCCAGCGGGGCGCACGGCGAGTGATGCACGAAATTCCTAAATTGCGGAATCTTGTTCCACGCCCAGAAATCCTCAAAATAAGCAGGGGCGTTTGGGTCCTTGGTGTGGCGGGTGAAATTGTCGGTCGGGTTGGCCAGATCCGCGCTGATACCTTCGCGCAACAAGTCCAACCAATGTTCCGAGAATTTCGAGCGCAGCACAACGGCCCCATCCCGCTTGAAGGCCGCAATTTCGTCGGGCGAAACCGATTGTGTCTTGTCCATTTTTCAGCCTTTCGCATCGGTATACCGACGATGGCACCGCAAACCACGCAGGGTCAAAGAAATTCGCCGGGGCGTGCGGCGATCACAGAGTGGTGAAGATCACCTCGGAATTAATCTGAACCGTGCTATCTTTGCGCTGTGGCGCGTTCTGGTTGCTATGGATGTTACCTTGCAGGAGGTCCCGACATGACGAATTCACACTTGTCTCGTAGATCCGTAATGGCGCTAGGCGGGGCTGTTCTGGTCGCTGGTGGCTCGGGCTTAGTGCTTCCCGCGCGCGCTGCCGGGCTAGCACCGACACGGTCCATGCGCGGCGGGTCGAACAACTACCGCCCCGGCGCAGCCATCGTCGACCGGATCGGCGGCGGCGGATTCTGGATGACCGGTACGGTACGACGCGCGGGGGATGGTGCCCCCCTGCCCGGCCAGCGCATCCAAATCTGGGCTCATACAACCGAAGGACATGAGCGGGATCCGCAAAGCCATGGTGCGACACTGACCGACGCCAATGGTGAGTTCCGGTTAGAGATGCCGCAGATCGTGCCTGCCTTTGGCCAGCCGCACGGGCATCTGGCCTATGACAGCGGCGAGTTTAAGACGGTTTTCCTGCGCCCGATCATGGCAAGTTCAAAAGACCTGACCCTCGCCGCGCATTTCGTCCTACAACCCGCCTGATTTACGTGATCCGCAATCTTTTGATCTGGGCGGTAGTGATCGCCGCAATAGGTGTGCCGCTGATAGCGGCGGCGCATAGTCCCTTAATGGCGTGGCGCGATCCGGTTTACATCGTGGCCGGGTTTGCCGGTGTTGTGAGCATGGGACTTTTGTTGCTGCAACCCTTACTGGCCGGGCGCGACCTGCCCGGATTTCCGCCTTTGGCCAGCCGACGCTGGCATCGACGGGTTGGCATCACTCTGATCATCGCCATTGTGGTGCATGTGGGCGGCTTGTGGATCACCAGCCCCCCGGATGTTGTGGATGCGTTGCTGTTCGTCTCACCCACCCCGTTTTCAGCCTGGGGCGTCGTTGCAATGTGGGCCGCCTTCGCTGCAGCCTGTCTGGGCATTTGTCGGCAGCGTCTAGCCCTGCGATACCGTATCTGGAGGCTGGGTCATACAGGGTTAGCCGCCATAACCATTGTCGGCAGTGTTGTGCATGCGATGCTGATTGAGGGGACGATGGAGATCATGACCAAAACCGCCCTCTGCGTTCTGGTTCTGTTGGCGAGCGTCCGAACGCTCGCCAGATTGCGCGTTTGGGATATCCGGCGGCGCAGTTAAACGCCCAGACACCAGCGCATAACCGCCTTTTGGGCGTGCAGACGGTTTTCGGCCTCGTCAAAGATTACCGAGTTCGGTCCGTCCATGACCTCGGATGTCGCCTCTTCCTCGCGGTGCGCAGGCAGGCAGTGCATGAACAGCGCATCCGGCTTGGCATGAGACATCAGCTCGGTATTCACCTGATAGGGGCGCAGCAGATTATGGCGACGCTCTTTGGCCGATTGGGAGTCGTGCATCGAAACCCAAGTATCGGCCACGATCAGATCGGCATCTTCAACCGCTTTGTAAGGATCACGCTCAACCACGATTTTCGAACCCTTCTGACGGGCGAACCCCATGAATTCTTCCTCGGGGTCGAACTGAGCGGGACCGGTGAAGGTCAAATCGAATCCGAACTGGCCCGCCGCATGCAGGAAAGAGGCGCAGACGTTGTTGCCGTCACCGGTCCAGACCACTTTTTTACCTTTGATCGGCCCGCGATGTTCTTCAAAAGTCAGCACGTCAGCCATGATCTGGCAGGGATGCGTACGGTCGGTCAGGCCGTTGATGACGGGCACGTCGGAATATTCGGCCATCTCGGTCAGGATGGTTTCATCAAACGTCCGGATCATGATCATGTCGACATAACGCGACAGGACACGGGCCGTGTCAGCGATGGTTTCGCCATGGCCCAGCTGCATATCCTTGCCGGACAACACCATGGTTTGCCCACCCATCTGTCGAACCCCCACGTCAAAGGACACGCGTGTTCGGGTCGAGGGCTTTTCAAAGATCAGCGCGACCATGCGGTCCTTGAGCGGCTGATCATCATCCTGCGCGGCTTTGGGGCGACCCAGACGGGCCTGTTTCATCTCACCGGCCTGATCGATCATCGTGCGCAGATCGCTTGCATCGGTTTTGTGGATATCGAGGAAATGGTTCATATCGTTTCGCTTTTGGCTGTCGGTCGCCGGGGGCGCTGCCCCCGAACCCCCGGAGTATTTGGAAAAAGATGAAGATTACGCAGATTCGAGGCTGGCTTCGACCTGGGCGGCAGCCTTGTCGAGGCGGATCATGGCCTGAGCAATGTCATCCTCGGTCAGCGTCAGGGGCGGCAACAGGCGGATTACATTGTCGGCGGCGGGAACGGTGATGACCTCATTGTCATAGCCCGCGTTGACCACATCTGTATTGATCGCCTTGCATTTCAGACCCAGCATCAGCCCGGCCCCACGCACGTCTTCGAACACCTCGGGGTGGTCGGCGATCAGTCCCTCCAGCTTTTGACGCAGCATACCCGCCTTGCGGTTGACACCTTCAAGGAAAGCGGGCGTTGCCACCTGGTCGATCACTGCGCAACCAACTGCGCAACCCAGCGGGTTACCGCCATAGGTCGAGCCGTGGGTGCCTACGGTCATACCGCTGGCGGCGTCTTCGGTGGCCAGCACCGCACCCAGCGGGAATCCTCCGCCAATGCCCTTGGCAACCATCATGATGTCCGGGGTGATACCCGCCCACTCATGGGCAAACAGCTTGCCGGTGCGGCCAACGCCGCATTGCACTTCGTCGAGAATCAGAAGCAGGCCGTTGTCGTCGCAGATCTGGCGCAGGGCCTTGAGTTCCGCGTCGGGCACCGGACGAATGCCGCCCTCGCCCTGGATCGGTTCGATCAGGATTGCGGCAGTCTTGTCAGTGATCGCGTTGGTGACGCCATCAAGGTCGCCGAACGTGACATGCACGAAACCGGGCAGAAGCGGGCCAAAGCCTTTGGTCATCTTCTCGGACCCGGCGGCCGCGATACCAGCCGACGACCGGCCATGGAACGAGCCGTCAAAGGTAATGATCTCGACCCGTTCGGGCTGACCTTTGTCAAAGAAATACTTGCGGGCCATTTTCACGGCCAGTTCGCAGGATTCCGTGCCCGAGTTCGTAAAGAACACCGTATCCGCAAAGGTGTGTTCAACCAGCTTATCCGCCAGCGCCTGCTGCTGCGGGATGTTATACAGGTTCGAGACATGCCACAGCGCGTGCGCTTGTTCAGTCAGCGCGTTGACCAGCGCCGGATGCGCGTGGCCCAATGCGTTCACCGCAATCCCGGCACCTAGGTCAAGGAAATGTCGGCCGTCCGCCTCGGTCAGCCAGGCGCCTTCGCCCTTCACGAAAGTCAGGGGCGCGCGATTATAGGTCGGCAGAACGGACGGGATCATCGGATCATCCTTTTCGTTAGGTTAAGCCCCGTGAGTGATACACGAAGGCCGGATTCGTCAACAGATTTGGTGGGATTTGCGCGGATTTACAAAGCGCAATGGATCAAACAGGCCGGTTACGCAGTAATGCGTCGGCGTCGGAGTCGCAGTATATGTGCGTGTTTGATCATGCGGGGCCGTATAGCCGGGTGTTTAGGTTCTGAAAACCCCAAATTTCCAAAATCGGAAACTTCACTTTGAAACTCAGCTTTTATCGCTTGCCATTTACGGCGCGGTGACGCACCGCTGGGTCATGACACCCGCGCGCCAGAACCCTGCCCTTGCGGCTTTGCTGATCGTCACCGCCAGCGCCTTTCTGGCGGCGACCACGCTGCTGGCCAAAGCGTTGGGGACGGACACCTTAGGCCCGGCATTGCATCCGATGCAGATCAGCCACGGGCGGTTCCTGTTCGCGTTTCTGGTGATCGTCAGCGCGGTGGGCGTGTTGCGCCCACGGATAAAGCGCCCCCATTGGGGGCTGCATATTGGGCGGACGAGCTTTGGCTGGGTGGGGATTACGCTGATGTTCGCCTCGGTCGCGTTCATCCCGATCTCGGACGCCACTGCGATTTCCTTTTTGAACCCCGTCTTTGGCATGGTCCTGGCCATCCCGCTGTTGAAAGAGGGTGTCGGACCGTGGCGCTGGTTGGCCGCTGCTGTTGCTCTGACCGGTGCATTGATCCTGCTGCGTCCGACACCGGCCAGCTTCCAACCCGCGGCGTTGCTTGCCCTGACGGCGGCGGCTGTGATCGGGATGGAGCTGATCTTTATCAAAAAGCTCGCAGGTCGTGAGATTCCGATCCAGATTCTGCTGATCAACAACGCGATGGGGCTGACCATCGCTTCAGTCGCCGTTAGCTTTGTGTTCCAGATGCCAACGCCTGAACAATGGATCGCGCTGGTGGCAATCGGAGTGCTGATGGCCTGCGCGCAAGCCTGTTTCGTCAACGGGATGGCGCGCGCGGATGCATCCTTTGTGGCGCCAATCAGCTACGCCACACTGATCTTTGCAGCCCTTTATGACTTTGCTGTGTTTGGCGTTATCCCGGATGTAATTAGCCAAATCGGTTCCGCAATCATTCTGACGGGCGGACTGATCCTGGTCTGGCGCGAGGCACGGGTCAGAACCGCCTAGTTCGGCGTTTTTGGGATTGTGGCATCCAAAACCTGCACCGTTATGCTTTCAGCCTGTATCCCTTTCGCAGCATCTGCCAGGTAATGGCGCAGACAATCAACGTTGCGCCACTGCAAACCGCGAAACCCAGTGCGGGTGAGCTGTCAGACACCCCGATCATGCCATTTCGCAACCCATCAATCAGGTAGAATACCGGGTTCACGTGGCTGAGGCGGTTGAGAACAGGCGGCAACGCTTCAACCGAATAGAATGTGCCCGACAGGAAGGCCAGCGGCGTGACGATGAAATTGGTAATCGCCGCCATTTGATCGAACTTGTTGGCGAATATTCCCGCAAACAGGCCCAACGCCCCCATGAAAGCACCGCCGAGAACAACAAACAGCAGCGCAATCAACGGGTTCCGCGGCACCAGCCCCAGCACCAGCGCCAGCGCAACGGCAACCACACAGGCGATAAGAACACCACGCACGATGCCTCCCGCCAGATAACCCAATAGAATTTCCAACGGAGACAGTGGTGGCATCAACGTATCAACAATGTTGCCCTGTACCTTGGCAATCACCATCGAAGACGAGGTGTTGGCAAAAGCATTCTGAATCACGGTCATCATCATGATACCCGGCGCCAAAAAGGTCAGGAACGGCACCCCCATCACATCGGGTCGGCTGGGGCCAATAGCGATATTGAAGATCAGCAGAAACAGACCCGCGGTCACCAGCGGCGCCAGCAGGGTCTGGGTCCAGACCGCCAGAAAGCGCAATATTTCGCGTTGAGCCAGCGTATACAGACCCATCCAGTTGACCGCTCCAAAACGGTGTTCGTTCTGCTCAAGGGGTATCTGCATCATCTGACCTCAACCTGATTCGAAGACTGCTTGTAACTCGGGGCGCAGTGATTAGAATAGGGGGCTGAAACGATTTCCCAAGGCGGCCCGAATCCGGGGCCGCTTTCCGCTTTTGAAAGGCAAATGATGTCCTGGACTGACGAGCGTGTAGAACTGCTGAAGAAGATGTGGGGCGAAGGCCAGTCGGCCAGCCAGATCGCCAAGGAACTGGGCGGGGTGACCCGCAATGCCGTCATCGGCAAGGTGCACCGTCTGGGCCTGTCGAACCGCGCCACCGGCGCGTCCCCGGCCAAGGCCGAGCCCAAGGAAAAACCGGCCCCCGCGCCCAAGGCCGAGGCCAAGCCGAAACCGGCACCGAAAACCGAACCGGCCCGTCCGGCCCCTGCCCCTGCGGCCGAGGCCAAGCCCGCCGTGCCTGCCCGCCGCCAGATCATCCCGGCGGGTCAACCGCTGCCGCCGCAACCCTCGGCCAATGAAATCAGCCCCGAAGCGCTGGCTAAAGTCAACGAGATCGAGAAAAAGGCCAAGAAGCTGACGTTGATGGAATTGACCGAGAAGACCTGCAAATGGCCCGTCGGCGACCCCGCGACCGAGGATTTTTGGTTCTGCGGCCTGCCCGTTGAAGCAGGCAAACCTTACTGCGAGGCGCATGTGGGCGTGGCGTTCCAACCGATGAGCTCGCGCCGCGACCGTCGGCGGTAAGGAAGATGCGCCAGGATCCGACTGCACTGGAGGATGCCTGGCTGACACGGGCAAAACGCTTGTTGGCGCTGGCCGAAACCGGCCAGCATTTCACCAAAGACCCTTTTGACCGCGAACGCTATGACGAGATCGCAGCCATGGCCCGCGCCATGCTGGCCGATTTGGGTCGGGTGCCCCTATCGCGGATAGAGGGGCTGATCTCGGATCATGCTGGCGGCTATGCCACGCCCAGCATCGACATTCGCGGCGCCATAATCCGTGATGGCCGCATTCTGCTGGTCCGTGAACGACTGGACGGGCTGTGGGCCATGCCGGGTGGATTTGCTGACATTGGCAGCTCTCCAGCGGAAAATATTGAACGTGAGGTCTGGGAAGAGGCCGGGCTGCAGGTCCGTGCCAGACACCTCTATGCTCTGCGTCACAAGGCGCGGCATCCCTACCCGCCGGATTCGCGAGATTTTTATAAGCTTTTCTTCCTGTGCGATGAGGATGGCACGGACGCCCCGCAGCCGGGTGCCGAGACCAGCGACGCGGCCTTCTTTCCCCCGGACAATATACCTGCACTATCTTTGGCACGAAATATTCACGCGGATGTCACAGCGGCGTTCCGCGCCCATTCAACAGGCCAATCCCAAACTCTGTTCGATTGACCTATTGCGCCGGGTGCGAGGACGAATCCGGCATAGGCACCCACCCCGGCAATTCATCGGGGGCGACCGAGGCATGTAGTTGTTCGGACTGGTCTTTTCCGACTTTACGATGCTTGCGCAGCAGAAAAACCTTACCCCAACCACGCCAGGTCCCGACCGAAGTCGCCGCCGTTGAAGTTGGGAACCGGTCGCGCCAGCCTTCGGGCAGCGGCAATCCGTGCTGCTCGGCCTTGTCCAGCATCCAGATCAGGGAAATATTGCTAAGCGGGCGCGCCGCTTCGAATCCGTTCAATTGCCCACCCACGTCGCCGTGCGTGCCGCGGAACCAGACCTGCTCGACATGGCCGTTAAACTCGGGCGTGCATTTCCACAGCACTGGCTCGTACACTTCGCGCGTCTCGTCAAGCGCCATAGCGTGATAGCCATGCCGAGTGGCGGGACCAAGTTCGTGGTTATGAAACGCGTGCTTATCCTCAGCCCAGCGCCACAATAGGGGCAACCGCAAGCCCAACGCCTTAACCGTGTCCCAGACGCCGATCATCTCAATCGCGATCTCGTCATGGCAGAATTTACGGCGAAATTCACGGGCTGCGTCACCGCTAGGCGTACATTCGTAGTGGCGATAGGCCTGCTTGATGTTGCGCTCGGTCGCGTGTTCGGCCTTGAGCAGACCGATCATGTCGATCACGCCCGCAAGGCTGCGTACACCGTAAGCGCCGCGCGAATAGCCGATGAAGAAAATCTTATCACCAGGTTTGTAGCGAGACGCCAGATAGCCATAGGCTCGCCGGATTTGCCGGTTGATGCCGCGCCCCATCATCACATCCAGAGAGGTTTTCCAGCTTTCCCACTGCACACCGGATTCGTAAAAGACCGAGACTTTGCCGCCCATCTCGCGGCACAGATGGTAGGTCTGACCCGCATGAGTTTCAAACCCCGGCTCCAACGTCGACATGGTGCCGTCAAGGATAATGACATGACTAATAGGTTCACGGTGCAGCGCCTCGGCCGAATGTTCGGACCGCAAAGGCCGTCCGAGCCATCCAAGTATCTTTTTACTTAGCCGTGACAGAACCATGCGTCAGCAATTCCCAAACTCTTAGGGGTGTGAATGGCATATCCGCCTGCCGTACCCCGTGTTCCCAAAGCGCGTCCTGCACCGCGTTTGCCACAGCGGCCAGCGCGCCCACGGTGCCGGCCTCTCCGCATCCTTTCATACCCATTGGGTTCGAAGTTGACGGAACCGGCGCCGAGGTAAACTTTATCATGGGTATCTCAGACGCACGGGGCAAGGCGTAGTCCATCAACGAAGCCGTGAGCAGTTGCCCCTGCGCATCATGCTCAACACGCTCGGACAGGGCTTGACCAATTCCCTGCGCCACGCCGCCATGCACCTGCCCCTCGGCCAACATCGGATTGATAAGATTACCGAAATCGTCAACGACGGTGTAACTGTCGACCCATGTTTCACCGGTGAAACAATCAATAACGATTTCGGCAACATGTGCGCCATTCGGATAACTGCGTGCGTCCAGTGTAATGCACGCCTCATGTTGCAGAAGATCGGTTCGTCCATCGGCGCGGGCCATCTCGGCCGCTTCGATCATTGTAGGCGTCAGGTTCGACCCGGGTGCGCGGAATGTTTCGTGATCAAAATTCACGTCAGCCTCCTCGACGCCCATCTTATCGGCCAGATAAGGCGCGAATGCGGCGATCATGACGTCGATTGTGGCCAGGGTGGCCGTGTTTTGGACTGTGACGGACCGCGATCCTCCTGTCCCTCCTCCGGCAGGTAACTGATCGCTGTCCCCCTGGATGACATTGATCTGATCCATCGGCACCCCGATCTGATCCGACAGAAACTGGGTATAGGCCGTCTCATGGCCCTGGCCGTTTGATTGCGTCCCGACATAGAGGTTCACGGTGCCATCCTCGCAGAATGCGATCTTTGCGTTCTCGGAAGGGTCACCCAAAATACTTTCGATATAGTAACAGATGCCCTGCCCCCGGATCAGGCCGCGTTCGGCATCAGCCGCCTTACGGCCAGCAAAACCCAATGTCTGTTCACTTGCGCGGCTCAGGACCATGTCGAAATCGCCGACGTCATAGACCTCACCAGTCGTCGTTTTGTAAGGGAAAGCCTCGGGCTGGATGAAATTCTTGCGCCGTAGTTCCCACGGATCAACACCCAGCTCACGCGCGGCGCGGTCCATAACTCGTTCCAGCACATAGATCGCCTCGGGCCGACCAGCTCCGCGATAGGCATCGACCTGAGTGGTGTTGGTAAAGAACCCTTCGACCCGCAGGTAAGAGGTCTGCACGTCATAGGCCCCCATCAGAACCTTGCTGAACAGATTTGTCTGGATTGCCTGCCCGAAATGGCTGTTATAGGCACCAAGATTGACCTTGCTATGCACGCGGTACGCAGTAATCCGGTGGTCTTCATCAAAGGCCAGCTCAGCCAGCGAAGTCAGGTCGCGCCCATGGTGATCAGACAACATCGCCTCAGATCGGTCCGACATCCAGTGAACAGGCTGGCCCAGTTTCATCGCAGCGACGGCGACACAGAAATACTCGGGATATGGCATCACCTTCATGCCGAACCCACCACCCACGTCCGGTGTGGTGACACGAATGAAATCGGGTTCCAGCTTCAGCTTTTGCGCCAATTGCCCGCGCATGGCCCAGACGCCCTGCCCGCTATAAGCAAAGTGCAGCCGCCCGTCGGACCAAGCAGCCTGACAGCCACGCGGCTCAATTGACATAACGATTACCCGATTATCCGCAACGTTCAGTTGCACTTTGTGCGCGGCACCCTGAAAGGCAGCCTCAGTCGCAGCCTCATCCCCCATACCCCAATCAAAGGCGCGGTTGTCAGGGGCTTCGACGTGCAGCGGTTCGCCACCCACTTCCAGATCAAGCTTGGCGGGCAGATCCTCGGTTTCCATCCAGATCAACTCGGCCGCATCACGGGCCTGCATCTGCGTTTCGGCAATGACCACCGCAACCGGCTCACCGACAAAACGCACGCGGTCTTTCGCCAGCATATGACGATCCGGCGCCGCCGCTTTCGAGCCGTCCCGGTTCGACACAAGCGCCGCGTTTAAAACCGTGTCGATCCCGGCCTCAGTCAGATCGTCCAGCGCCATGACTAGCCGCACGCCATCCGCCTCACGCGCGGCATCCAGATCCAGCGCGGTGATCCGTCCATGTGCTACCTGGCTGCGAAAAAACGCCGCGAACAGGGCGTCGCCGGGCACAGCATCGTCGATGTACTGCCCCTTCCCGGTTAGAAAACGCTGATCCTCGGTCCGTTTCACCGGCTGACTTTTTCCGAACTTGTCCATTGGATGCTCCTGCCTCGGCCTGTAGTGGCGACTTTAGGCTGCACCGGTTCGTTGTCCAGAGTACCCGCAGACCCTTCCCCTTCCCCTGCGCATTCGTTATTGCAGGCGCTGACCCAAGATTGATGACGCAGGACGCACCCCATGGCGATGGAAAAGACATTCAACGCGGCCGAGGCCGAGGCCCGCATTTACGAGGCCTGGGAACAGGCCGGAGCCTTCAAGGCAGGCGCAAACAAATCGCGCGACGAAAGCTTTACCATCATGATCCCGCCGCCTAACGTGACGGGCGCGCTGCATGTGGGCCATGCGTTCAACAACACGCTGCAGGACATTCTGATCCGCTGGCACCGCATGCGTGGCTTCGACACGCTGTGGCAACCGGGTCAGGACCACGCCGGTATCGCCACGCAGATGCAGGTGGAAAAGATGCTCGCGGCGACCCAACAGCCCGGACGGCGCGAGTTGGGCCGCGAGAAGTTCCTTGAGAAAGTCTGGGAATGGAAAGGCGAATACGGCGGCACGATCATCGAGCAGCTAAAGCGTCTGGGCTCATCCTGCGACTGGTCGCGCAACGCCTTCACCATGGCCGGTGCAGCGGGTGATCCGCGCACGGGGCACGAAAATTCTGCGAATTTTCATGACGCGGTGATCAAGGTCTTCGTCGATATGTACGAAAAGGGCTTGATCTATCGCGGTAAGCGCCTGGTCAACTGGGATCCACATTTTGAGACTGCGATCTCGGATCTGGAGGTCGAGAATATCGAAGTCGCGGGCCATATGTGGCACTTCAAATACCCGCTGGCCGGGGGTGAGACATATGAGTATTTGGAAAAAGATGAAGATGGAAATGTGACTTTCCGCGAGGAGCGCGACTATATCTCGATCGCCACCACGCGGCCCGAAACAATGCTGGGTGACGGCGCGGTTGCGGTTCACCCTTCGGATGAACGTTACGCGCCAATCATTGGTAAACTCTGCGAAATCCCGGTTGGTCCGAAGGCGCATCGCCGTCAGATTCCGATCATCACCGACGACTATCCTGATCCCGATTTCGGTTCGGGCGCGGTGAAGATTACCGGCGCGCATGACTTCAACGACAACATGGTCGCCAAGCGTGGCGGTATTCCGATGTACCGCCTGATGGACACCAAAGGCGCGATGCGGGCCGATGGCGCGCCTTACGCTGACGAGGCGGGCAAGGCGCAGGAATACGCGCGTGGGCGTGAGTTCACTGAGAATGAGATCGACGCGATCAACCTCGTCCCCGATCACCTGCGCGGGCTTGACCGGTTCGAGGCACGAACAAAGGTGGTGGAAGAGATCACCGCTGACGGTCTGGCCGTGATGACCCGCGCCGATGATCCGCGTCTGGGTTCGACGGCTCTGAAACCCGATCACGAAGGTGCGGAAAAGCTGGTTCCGCTGGTTGAGAGCAAACCGATCATGCAGCCCTTCGGCGACCGCTCGAAAGTGGTGATCGAGCCGATGTTTACCGATCAATGGTTCGTCGACGCTGAAAAGGTCGTCGGCCCCGCGCTGGATGCGGTCAAGGACGGCACGGTCAAGATCATCCCCGAGTCGGGCGAGAAAACCTATTACCACTGGCTGGAAAATATCGAGCCCTGGTGCATCTCGCGCCAGCTGTGGTGGGGACATCAGATTCCAGTTTGGTATGGCCTCGACCTGTCCGCCGATGACTTCATCGACGATGAAAATGACGGCGACCTTGATCTGGTCGAATTGGGCCGTTTGCTAAACGCAGGTGGCATGTTGCATCGTGGCAATGTCATGGAGTGCGCAGCCAGCCTTGAGGCCGCTACCGAAAAATTCTTCGATGACAACGCCAACATTCCAAGCCCGTTGAGCCACGCGACCGTTATAGAAGTTGCCGACAAACAGGAAGCGATCCATCAGTTCGCTGAAAGCCTTGCTCAATATGCGGTGGACCAAGACCCGACCAAGCTTGTTTACCCGGTTTGGCGCGACCCGGACGTCCTCGACACCTGGTTCTCGTCCGGCCTCTGGCCCATCGGCACGCTGGGCTGGCCCGAGCAAACTGAGGAACTGGAGCGCTACTTCCCCACAGATGTTCTAATCACCGGCTTCGACATCCTGTTCTTCTGGGTCGCCCGGATGATGATGATGCAACTGGCCGTGGTCGATCAGATTCCGTTCCACACCGTCTATCTGCACCAGCTCGTCCGCGACGAGAAGGGCAAGAAGATGTCCAAGACCACCGGCAACGTCATCGACCCGCTGGAGATCGTGGACGAATTCGGCGCCGACGCGCTGCGCTTTACCAACGCTTCGATGGCAGCGATTGGCGGCGTGCTGAAACTGTCCCGCGAACGCATCACCGGCTATCGTAATTTCGGCACCAAACTGTGGAACGCCGTCCGCTTTGCCGAGATGAACGAAGTCTTCACTGACGCGGTGCCACAACTGGACGTGACCGACTTGAAACCCAAGGCCGCCGTCAACCGCTGGATCATCGGCGAAACCGCCCGCGTGCGGGCTGAGGTCGACGCCGCGCTGGAAAGCTATCGCTTCAACGACGCGGCCAATGGGCTCTATGCCTTTGTCTGGGGCAAGGTCTGCGACTGGTATGTGGAACTGTCGAAACCGCTGTTGCAAGGCGACGACGCCGAGGCGCAGGCCGAAGCCCGCGCCACAATGCGCTGGGTTCTGGATCAGTGCATGGTCCTGCTGCACCCGATTATGCCCTTCATCACCGAAGAACTGTGGGGCCTAACCGGCAACCGCGCCAAGATGGTCGTCCACGCCGACTGGCCAACTTACACAGCCACCGACCTGATCGACGCCGATGCGGATCGTGAGATGAACTGGGTAATTTCGGTGATTGAAAATACTCGCTCGGCCCGTGCGCAGATGCGGGTTCCCGCAGGGCTCTATGTGCCGATGTTGGTGACCGAGATCGACGCCCACGGACAGGCAGCGTGGGACCGCAACGAGGCGCTGATCAAGCGTCTCGCACGGATCGACAGCCTGACCAAGGTCGACGACTTACCCAAAGGAACGATTTCCATTGCCGCACCGGGCGCCACTTTCGGCCTGCCACTGGCGGATATCATCGACATCGGTGCTGAAAAGGAACGGCTGGAAAAAGCCAAAGGCAAGCTGGCCAAGGAACTCGGCGGCCTGCGCGGACGCCTGAACAACCCGAAATTCGTGGCCTCGGCCCCGGAGGAGGTTGTTGCCGAAGCCAAAGCCAATCTCGCAGCCCGTGAAGAGGAAGAGGCCAAGCTGAACGAGGCGCTGGCCCGTCTGGCCGAAATCGCCTGATCTTCATCTTTTCAAAAAAACTCAAATTCCAAATCCCGCCGCGCATGCCGCGGTGGGGTTTACTTTTGCACACACGGCCCTTGCCCCCACTCGCAAGCCCTTGCTAGCAAAGGCGGATAATAACCCCGAGGACTCAGATGGCACGCGCATTCCCCCCGATCCAAACCATCTCGACCGGGCTGGTGGTCGCCATTGTGGGGTTCTTCAGCTCTTTCCCTATCGTATTGCAAGGGCTCGCGGCCATGGGGGCCTCGGCGCAAGACTCCGCGTCGGGCCTGATGATGGCGGCCATTGCCATGGGGGTGACGGCCGTCGGTCTCAGCTTGTGGTACCGGCAACCCATCAGCGTCGCGTGGTCTACTCCGGGCGTTGCCCTGTTGGCCGTGTCCGCGATGCCTGCAGCAGGGTTTTCTGACGCGGTTGGTGCGTTCCTGTGCGCGGGCGCGCTGACCGTATTGGCCGGGCTGTGGCGGCCTTTGGGTCGGTTGGCGGCAGCCATCCCGTCGACATTGGCGCAGGCAATGCTGGGTGGTGTTCTATTGCCCCTGTGCATCTTGCCCTTCAAGGCCGCTGTTGAAATGCCCTGGCAGGCTTTGCCGGTTATCCTGACCTGGTTCGTGGCCGGGCGATTGAACCGTCTGTTCGCGGTTCCGGCAGCGGTTGTCGCCGCAGCAATTGTTGTGGTTCTGAATGCGGGCGACACGTCCGTCACGCCGACCCATCTCGTCGCCGCACCGGTCTGGACAATGCCAACCTTCTCGCTGGCCTCTGCCGTCGGTATTGGTCTGCCGCTGTTCGTTGTCACCATGGCCACGCAGAACATCCCCGGTATCGCGGTGATGCGTAGCTTTGGTTACACCCCAGCCCCCGGCAGGTTGTTCTCTTCGGTCGGTGCAGCCAGCATCCTGTCGGCCCCGTTCGGGGCGCCGGCCACCTGCCTTGCAGCGATCACCGCCGCCATGTGTTCCAACGAAGACAGCCACCCAGACCCAGCCCAGCGGTATTGGTCGGCGGTGATGGCAGGCGTATTCTATTGCCTGTTTGGTGTATTCGCGGTCGCTATCACCGGGTTTGCCGTACACGCTGACCCGCTGTTGATGGGCGCCCTGACAGGGATTGCGTTGATCGGAGTGCTTGCCAACGCCACCCACGCAGCGCTTGATGTTCCGGCGGAGAGGGAAGCCGCCATCCTTACATTTGCCATCACCGCTTCAGGTATCTCGGTATTTGGCCTGGGCGCGGCAGTCTGGGGGCTGTTGGCCGGTGGCATTGCGTATCTGGTCACAAAGCGAATTCGCTAGCGGCGCTCACTCGGCTTGGGATATAGTTTGACCATGCTTGGATCTCTTGGAAAACTGATCGAACGCCAGATCAAAAAGGCACAAGCCGAGGGCCAGTTGCAGGGGCTCGAGGGTGAAGGCAAACCTTTG
The DNA here is from genome assembly GCF_040705255.1 of Ruegeria sp. ANG10. Lineage (NCBI taxonomy): Bacteria > Pseudomonadati > Pseudomonadota > Alphaproteobacteria > Rhodobacterales > Roseobacteraceae > Ruegeria > Ruegeria sp. ANG10. The sequence goes on along the minus strand of NZ_JBFCVU010000012.1, from coordinate 57,038 downwards.
CCGGATCGGTCGGGTGAGGCGCAGAGTGATCCGGCCATCGCCGCTGGGCACCGGATCATGGCGCAGGCCGGTGTGCTGCCGGAAGAGTTCGAGATCAGGAAAAAGCTTGATGCCGCCCGAAAGGATTACGCCGAGTTGACCGATGCAGATGCACGTAAAGCTGCCATGGCGCGCATCGCCGAGTTGGAGATGCGGTACAACATGGCCCGAGATGCGCGACGGGCCTTTATGCGCTAGCTACTTGAATTCAGGTTTTCGCCCCTGCATCTGCGCCATCACAACCTCCATCTGATCAGGTTTTCCGATCAGTTCTACCTGCTCGGCGGATTCTTCCAACAGAACCTCGGCGCGGGTCTTGGTTTCGGCCACTTCGATCAGACGCTTGGCGGCGCGAATGGCCGAGGGGCTTTTGTCCGCGATGTCTTCGGCCAGCGCCAGTGCCTCGGTCAGCGGATCGTCTGACAGCTTCGTCACCAGCCCCCAGTCCGCCGCCTGCTGCGCGCCAATGGGACGTGCGGTGTAAGTCAACAGGCGCAGTACGTCCGAACGCACCAGTTGCGGCAGCAAAACCATCCCACCCATGTCCGGGATAATGCCCCACTTCATCTCCATCACTGCTAATTTAGCGTCTGGGTGGGCGATGCGAATATCCGCGCCCAGCGCGATTTGCAGCCCACCGCCATAAGCCACACCCTGAATGGCGCAGATCACCGGAGCCGGCACACGCCGCCAGATCAGGGCAAGTTCTTGCATTTCGTTCGCATCCCCGTGGCTGCGGGTCATCAGCCACTCGGTCGGGTCCATATGTGCCATCTTGGCAAAGCTGGCCATATCAAGCCCGGCGCAAAAGCTCTTGCCCTCGCCCGACAGGACCACGGCGCGCGCGTCCGAGGCCGCGACCTCTTGCCCGGCAGACAGCAGCGCCTTGATCATCGCATCGTCCAGCGCGTTCATCTTGTCGCCGCGCGTCAGCGTGACATGGGCGATGTGGTCTTTGTACTCGACAGATACGCGGGTCATGCGGGCCTCCTGATCTTGTTGACCCAACCATGCCCGGAAGGTCTGCGAAGTTCCACCTCTACGTCGGGGCAGTTCTGTCTGCGCATCGCAGATGGTTGCCTGATGGGTGGGCATGGGGTTATCTCGCACCATGACTGACCCACGCTACACGCCGCTTGCCCTGTCCTTGCCCGCAACCGTGCCCTTTGTCGGGCCGGAAACGCAGGAACGTCAGCGCGGCGCGCCTTTTGTGGCCCGGCTGGGAGCGAATGAAAGCATCTTTGGCCCCTCGCCCCACGCCATTGAGGCGATGGCAGAGACGGACATCTGGAAATATGGTGACCCCGAAAGCCACTACCTGCGACATGCACTGGCCGATCATCACGGGGTGAAGCCGGAAAATATCGTGGTCGGAGAGGGCATTGATGGCCTGCTGGGTTACCTCGTGCGGTTGCTGGTCGGCCCCGGCGATACAGTTGTGACCTCGGACGGGGCGTATCCGACCTTCAACTACCACGTGGCCGGGTTTGGCGGCGCGTTGCACAAGGTGCCCTATCGTGACGACCACGAGGACCCCGAGGCGCTGTTTGCCAAAGCCGCCGAGGTGGACGCAAAACTGGTCTATCTGGCGAATCCCGACAACCCGATGGGCAGTTGGCATAGAGGCGCGGATATCGTGGCCACGATGGAGGCCCTGCCTGCGGGATGCCTGCTGGTGCTGGACGAAGCTTATGTGGAATGTGCGCCAGAGGGCACAGCAGCCCCGGTTTCAGCCGATGATCCTCGCGTGATCCGGATGCGCACGTTTTCCAAGGTGTATGGTATGGCCGGGGCGCGAGTTGGCTATGCGATCGGCGCGCCGGGATTGATCGAAGCCTTCAACAAGGTCCGCAACCATTTCGGAATGAACCGAGCAGCACAAGCGGGGGCCTTGGCCGCCTTGCAGGATGCCAACTGGCTGTCGCAAGTTCAGGCACAGATCGTTACGGCACGCGACCGGATCGTCCAGATCGCACAGGAAAACGGGTTGGTGCCCTTGCCGTCGGCCACCAATTTTGTGGCAATTGATTGCGGTGCCGATGGAGAGTATGCCAAAGCGGTGCTTGAGGCATTGGTGGCGCAAGGCATTTTTGTGCGCATGCCATTTGCTGCACCTCAAAACCGCTGTATCCGCGTCAGTTGTGGTACGACGTCGGATCTGGACGCCTTTGCCGCAGCGCTGCCAAAGGCGCTGGCCGCGGCGAAGTCCACTATCTGACCCGGGCCTTCTGTAAGGGTTCAATTGCCAGCGCGGCAGCAGCGGCCTCAAGCGCGCCCGAGCCGCGCGGGATGTTCAGGGCCGCCATGGCGGTCTCCACGCCGCCGAGCATCGCCATAACCATCTGGCCATTCACGTGACCCATATGCCCCAGACGGAAGCAACCGGCATGATCCTCCATCCCCAGACCAATGCCAAGGGTCAGGCCCAGTTGGTTCTCGGTAAACTGGCGCAGCGGCGTTCCTCGACCATCTGTCAAGCGCAGGGCGGTAACCGCGTGGCTGCGATGGGCGCGGTCAGTCACATTCATTTCAAGCGCACCACCTTCGGTCCAGATTTCACATGCCGCCCAGATTGCAGTGGCCAGGAGTTCATGACGGGACCATACATTCTCGACCCCTTCTGCGTGGATCAAGTCGAGCGCAGCGCGCAGACCGTACAGGTGATGCGTCGGCGCGGTGCCGTTGAAATACTGGTAAAACACCTGCGGCTCCGCGCGCGGCTGCCAGTCCCAGTATTGCGAGACGCGCGGCATCGTTGCCCGTTTGGCCTGTGCCTTGTCATTGAAGAACACAAAACCCACGCCCGCTGGCGTCATCAACCCCTTTTGGCAGGCCGACACCATGACATCGACGCCCCAGGCATCCATCTCGAACCGATCGCAGCCCAGCGAGGCGATACAGTCCGCCATCAACAACGCCGGGTGGTTCAGATCGTCCAGCAAGGCCCGTAGCGCAGGGATATCGTTGCGGATCGAACTGGACGTGTCCACGTGAACCGCCAACACGGCCTTGATCTGATGGGCTATATCCGCACGAAGGGCATCTGCAATGCGGTCCATATCCCAAGGTGAGGATGTCCCGAAATCGATCAGTTCGACCTCGGCGCCAACTCCGCGCGCCATTTCGGCCCATCCGTGAGTGAACAGGCCCGAGGCCGGGGCAAGCACCGTTTCCCCCGGTGCAATAACGTTGGACAAGGCGGCTTCCCACGTGCCATGGCCGTTGGCAATATAGATGGCGACATTGTGGTCCGTGCCCGCCACGCGTTTCAGATCGCGTGTCAGGGTCGGCACCATCTCGATCAGCTCGCCGTCATAGATGTTGGGTGATGGGCGGTGCATGGCCTGAAGCACCGCATCAGGCATGACCGAGGGGCCGGGAATCGCCAGATACTCGCGCCCCTGCGCAAGAGAGATTTGGTTTGGCATGGGATCAACCTGTATGAATTGATGCCCACACTAGCGCAGCAAAAAGCCGCGTCAATCCATCAGCTTTGAGGCGTCACGCGCAAGGGCTTCGATCCCGGCCCAATCACCGCCCTGGACCATCTGTTTGGGCGCAACCCAGCTGCCGCCAGCGCAGGCGACATTCGTCAGCGACAGGTAATCGCGGGCATTGGCTGGCGAAACACCGCCCGTCGGACAGAACGTGATCTGCGGCAGCGGCGCGCCGATGGCTTTCAGCGCGGGCGCGCCGCCCGATGCTTCGGCGGGGAAGAATTTCAGCATGTCATAGCCTTTTTCCAGCAGGCGCATCGCCTCGCTGGCCGTGGCCGCGCCGGGCAGCAGAGGCAGGCCTTCGGCCTCACACGCCGCAATCAACACATCGGTCGCGCCGGGTGAGACACCGAACTGCGCGCCTGCCTCTTTAGCGGCACGTACGTCTTCGGGGGTGACCAGAGTGCCAGCGCCCACCACCCCGCCGGGAACCTGCGCCATGGCCCGGATGGCATCCAGTGCCGCCGGCGTGCGCAGTGTTACCTCCAGTGCGGGCAAGCCGCCGGCCACAAGTGCCTCGGCCAAAGGCCTGGCTTGCGCGGCATCATCGACGACCAGAACCGGAACAATCGGTGCCAGACCGCAGATTTCGCGGGTTTGCTGGGTTTTTGACATGAGGATTACACTCCGAAAATACTGGCACCGGCGTCGGCGGATCCGACATTGTTGCGGAAAGCGGCAAATAGGTCCCGCCCGACGCCGTGTTGATTGGCAGACAGGTCGGCTGTGACCGGGGTACGGTCCAGCACACCCGGGGTGAGGATTTCCAGGTCGCCTTTCACCGCGTCGACGCGCAGCACATCGCCGTCCTGCAGATAGGCGATCGCGCCGCCCTCCAGCGCCTCGGGGCAGACATGGATCGCTGCGGGCACCTTACCGGATGCACCGGACATACGGCCATCCGTGACCAGCGCCACCTTTTGGCCCCTGCCCTGAAGGATCGAGAGGATTGGCGTCAGGGAGTGCAATTCGGGCATGCCATTGGCCTTTGGTCCCTGGAAGCGGACGACAACGATCACGTCACCGGTGAATTCGCCCGCCTTGAAGGCCGCTTTAACCTCGGCCTGATCATGGAAAACACGCACGGGCGCTTCGACGACCTGATGTTCGGGCGCGACTGCGGAAACCTTCATGACGGCTGTGCCCAGATTGCCAGTCAGGCGTGACAGTCCACCGGTGGGCTGGAAAGGATCTTTGGCGGGGCGGACAATCTTGTCGTTCAGGCTGTGGCCCGCGCCCTCTTCCCAGATCAGATCGCCGTCTTTCAGCTTGGGTTCTTTGGTGTAATTGTGCAGGCCCTGCCCCGCAACGGTCAGGGTATCGGGGTGCAAAAGTCCATCGTCAAGCAGCGTACCGATGCAATACCCCAAACCACCAGCCGCGTGGAAATGGTTCACATCCGCCAAACCGTTGGGATAGACCCGCGCGACCAAGGGGACGATGGCGGAAATATCGGAAAAATCCTCCCAATCCAGAACGATACCACCCGCCCGTGCCATTGCGATCAGGTGGATCAGCAAGTTGGTCGAACCACCGGTAGCCATCAACCCGACGATGCCATTCACGAAGGCTCGCTCATCCAACACCTGATAAACCGGCGTGTAGTTATTGCCCAACGCACTGAGTGACAGGGCACGGCGCGCACCCTCTTCGGTCAACGCATCCCGCAGCGGCGTGTTCGGATTGATGAAGCTAGAGCCCGGCAGATGCAGCCCCATGAACTCCATCAGCATCTGGTTGGTGTTGGCAGTACCGTAGAACGTACAGGTGCCAGGGCCGTGATAAGCAGCCATTTCGGCGGCCATGAGTTCATCGCGGCCAATCTCTCCGGCAGCGAATTTCTGGCGCACCTTGGCCTTTTCATCGTTGGGCAGGCCGCTGGTCATCGGGCCTGCGGGCAGGAACACGGCGGGCATATGGCCGAAGGCCTGCGCCCCAATTATCAGACCGGGAACAATCTTGTCGCAAACGCCAAGGAAAACAGCTGCGTCGTAGGTATTGTGGCTCAGCGCGACGCCCGTTGCCAAGGCAATCACATCGCGCGAGAACAGCGACAGCTCCATCCCGGCCTCGCCTTGGGTGACGCCGTCGCACATGGCCGGTACGCCACCTGCGACCTGCGCGGTTCCACCGGCGGCACGGATCGCGTCTCGGATCAGGCCGGGGTAACGCTCGAACGGCTGATGGGCTGAAAGCATGTCGTTGTAAGCCGTGACGATGCCGAGGTTTCCGGCGGTGCCGGTCGCCATCGCCTGCTGATCCGTCCCCGCCCCAGCATAAGCGTGGGCCTGACCGCTGCAGGACAGGTGCGCACGAGCCGGGCCTTTGGATCTGGCCTGCTCCATGCGTTCCAGATGCGGGCCACGCAGGTCAGCGCTGCGGTCGATGATCCGCTGGGTGACGTTAGTGATAACAGAATGAACCATGGTTAACCTCCGATCTGACGCCAGCGACGTCCGTCGCGGTGCATCAGCATCAATGCTTCTTCGGGGCCCGAACTGCCCTGATCATAGCGTGCCGGGCGATCGCCGCGATCTTCCCAGCCCTGAATGATGGGATCGACCCAGGCCCAGGCGGCCTCAGCCTCGTCCCCGCGCATGAACAGGGTCTGATCGCCACGTATGACGTCCATAATCAGCCGCTCATATGCATCCGGCGCGCTGGCCTCGACGCCCAAAGCATCGGCAAAGCTCATGTCCAGCGCCACATCAGACAGGCGGAACCCGCCCGGGCCGGGATCTTTGATAGTGGTGCGCAGGGTAATGCCCTCGTCCGGTTGCAGCCGGATCACCAGCACGTTCCCGTGCAGCGGGCCGACATTCGGAAAGATCGTATGCGGCGGATCGCGGAAGAACACGGCGATCTCTGACTCCCTTGCCCTCAACCGCTTGCCCGTGCGCAGATAGAACGGAACACCCGCCCAGCGCCAATTGCCCAAATGAACCTTCAGCGCAATGAAGCTTTCCGTACGGCTGCCGGGGTTGCCAACGTGATCGACATAGCCGCCCTGTCCGTGTTCGGCGCGGTACTGGCCGCGCGCAATATCTTTCTGCTCAACAGGTTCCAGCGCCTCGATCACCTTGACCTTTTCATCACGCACAGCGTTGGGCGCAAATTTCGACGGTGGTTCCATCGCGGTCAGGCACAAAAGCTGTACCAAGTGGTTCTGAATCATATCCCGCATGGCACCGGACTGATCGTAATAGGCACCTCGCCCTTCGACGCTTACGGTTTCGGCCACGGTAATCTGAACGTGATCAATATGGGTCGAGTTCCACAAAGGTTCGAACAGAGAATTGGCGAAACGCAGGGCCATCAGATTCTGAACCGTCTCTTTGCCCAGATAGTGATCGATCCGATAAATCTGATGCTCTTCGAAACAGGCGCGCAAACCTTCGTTCAGCGCTTTGGCGGACGCCAGATCATGACCAAAGGGTTTTTCCACAACAATGCGACTGTCTGGCGTGGCGAGCCCGTGTTCGTTCAATCGATGCGCAATGCCCGAAAACAGGCTTGGACCCACTGAAAGGTAGAACGCGCGCACGACGTCAGGGCGCAATGCCTTGGCCAAATCCGACCAGCCCGCATCGCCTGACGCATCAACAGGGACATACGAGACACGGCTGAGAAAGCGATCCAGAACGTCTTTTTTGAATTCCGGTGCGAATTCCGCCATCGACGCGCGTATCTGTTCGCGGAACGCATCGCTGTCCATGTCCGATCGCGCCGAACCGATGATGCAGGCGTCTTCGGGCATCTGCCCGACCTCAAAGCGGTGATACAGGCCCGGCAGGATTTTACGTTGCGCCAGATCGCCGGTCGCACCGAACAGCACCAGATCGAACGGGTTAACCGGAATTACGCGTGAAACCATCGACGGGCTCCTTCAGTTCTACCTCTGCCAACATAGCACCAGAAAGCCGCAGCACTTGTGGTCTGAGCGATGTTATCGCTAACATTTGCAGATTGCATAGGCAAAGCAGATGCAGAAAGCAAGCCCAGATTTGGGATGTCAGCCCTGATTGCGCAGCCACTCCATGACGGCGGGGCGCACCGATTGCTCACCCCGGTGCCTCGCATCCGCGATGATCTTGCGCAAAGATTGCAGATCGGCTCGCAGCAACACACTTTTGACCGGACCGATCGAGGCTGGGCGCATGGACAGTGTCCGAATGCCCATCGCGGCCAGGCACAGCGCCTCGACCGGGCGGCCAGCATCCTCGCCGCAGAACGAAAGCGGCGTGTTGGAAGAATTGCAGCGCTCAACGATCTGCGCGATGAAACTCAGAAAGCTGACATTCAGCGTGTCATAGCGACGACGTACCAGTTCATTTTCCCGGTCAGCAGCAAAGAAGAATTGCTTCAGGTCATTGCCCCCAACCGAGACAAAGTCGACCTCGTCAAAGAATTTCTGCGGAGCAAAAGCCAGCGACGGGGTTTCCAGCATCGCCCCGACCTCAAGAGTTTCGGGCAGGATGTGACCCAGACGTTTCTCACGCTCGATGGTCTTATTGACCTCCCAACGGGCCTCGTAAAACTCGTCTGCCTGCGCCACGAAAGGGAACATGATCGACAGGGGGCGGCCATTGGCGGCCCGTAAAAGGGCTTGCAACTGCATCCGCATCACGCCGCGTTTGTCCAGACCGACGCGGATCGCGCGCCAGCCCAGCGCCGGGTTTGGTTCCGCCACGTGCTTCATGTAGGGCAGAACCTTGTCGGACCCGATATCCAGCGTGCGGAAAATCACGCGCTTATCCTCAGCCGCGTCCAGAACCCGTTGATATTGCGATACCAACTCCGACCGTTTGGGCATCTTGTTGCGGATCAAAAACTGCAGCTCTGTCCGGAACAAACCCACGCCCTCGGCCCCGGAATTGTTCAACGAGGGCAAATCGGCCATCAGCCCCGCATTCATTACCAGATTGATCCGCTCTCCATCCCGCGTTACCGTCGGGGTTTCGCGGATCGAGGCATAGCGTTCCTGCGCTTTGGCCTGCATCGCGATTTTATCACGCACAGCATTTGCAACGGTGTCCTCGGGGCGCAGATGGACAATGCCTTGGTCGCCATCGACCAGAATGTGATCTCCGTTCAGCGCCTCGGTCGTGATCCGGCCCACATGCACCACCAGCGGAATCGCAAGCGCACGTGCCACGATGGTGGCATGGCTGCCGACCGAGCCTTCCTCAAGCACGATACCTTTCAGTGATCGACCGTATTCCAGCAGGTCTCCCGGACCGATATTGCGGGCGATCAGGATGGGGTCGGGCGGCAGGTCAGCGCCATTTGTATTGCCTTGCCCGGTCAGAATTCGCAGCAACCGGTTGGACAGGTCATCTAGATCAGCCAGCCGTTCACGCAAATACGGATCGGTTACCTGCCCCATCCGCGCGCGCGCCTGCGATTGTTCTTTTTCAACCGCCGCCTCAGCACTGAGGCCCAAGGCGATGTCCTCTTCCATCCGGCGCATCCAGCCTTTGGAATTGGCAAACATGCGATAGGCCTCAAGCACTTGAAGCTGTTCCTTGTCGCCGCCCTGCGAGATTTCAAGCATCTTGTCGACGCCAACGCGCAGCTCTTCGACGGCTTCATTCAGGCGTTCACGTTCGCGATGTGGATCATCGGCAATCGGGTTGGTGACCACGACGCGGGGCTCATGCAGCCAAACATGACCTTCGGCGTATCCTTCCTGCGCCGGACCACCGCTCAGCTGAACCGATTGCTGGTGCAGGGGAGACAGGGCCGCACCCTCACCGATAAAGGCGCCCAGCTCGGCCATCTCGGCCAGAACCATGGCGACAACCTCCAGCGCATAAACCTCATCTGCCGAAAACTGACGCGCCTCGCGGGATTGCACCACAAGAACACCCAGCTTTTCGCCCAGGCGCTGCACCGGCACGCCGAGAAAGGACGAAAACCGTTCTTCGCCGGTTTCCGGCATATAGCGGAAGCCTTTGGCCGATGGCGCATCCGCCGTGTTCACGACTTTGCCGGATTGAGCGACGCGGCCCACGAGCCCCTCACCCATACGCATCCGGGTCTTGTGCACCGCTTCGGGTGCCAAGCCTTCGGTGGCGCACAGCTCCAACGTGTCTTCGTCGCGGAACAGATAGACTGAGCAGACCTCGGCCCGGATGCTGTCGGCTATCAGATGCGTGATCCGGTCAAGACGTTCCTGACCGGCGGCTTCGCTCGCCATCTCTTCGCGCAGCCGCCCCAGCAGCTTGCGGGATTCTGTTTCGGTGCCGTCCGCCATGGCCCAACCAAATTAGTGTGTCAGGCGAGATCCTTGGCTGAAATGCTCAGGCCGCCTTGTCCAGTTCAAAGGCATCATGCAGTGCCTGAACCGCAAGTTCCATGTATTTCCGATCCACAAGGACGGAAATTTTTATCTCAGAGGTTGTAATGACCTTAATGTTGATCCCCTCATCCGAGAGTATCTTGAACATTTTGGCCGCAACACCCGACTGAGAGCGCATTCCGATGCCCACAACCGAGACCTTGCAGACATCTTCGTCCGCAACCAGTTCGGCATAGTTCAGCTCACCTGCGTCCTTGATCGCCAACAACGCTTTCTCGGCACGCGCGACCTGATCGGTCGGGCACGAGAAGGTCATGTCGGTGCGCCCCTCGTCCGAAATATTCTGAACGATCATGTCCACGTTCACGCCCTCATCGCTGAGCGCGGTAAAGATGATCGAGGCGATACCGGGGCGGTCCGCCACCGATACGACGGTCATCTTGGCCTCGTCGCGGGAATAGGCCACACCGGCCACAACATTGGATTCCATGATATCCTCCTCGTCAACGACCAGCGTACCGGCCTCGTCGGATTGTTCCTCGAAACTTGAAAGAACGCGCAGTTTCACCTTATACCGCATCGCCAGCTCAACCGAGCGGGTTTGCAGCACCTTGGCCCCCAGCGAAGCCAATTCGAGCATTTCTTCAAACGAAATACGGTCCAGTTTGCGCGCCTTTTCACAGATGCGCGGGTCGGTGGTATAGACGCCGTCCACATCCGTATAAATATCACAACGCTCGGCCCCGAACGCGGCGGCAAAAGCCACGGCGGTCGTGTCCGAGCCACCCCGGCCCAGCGTGGTGATGCGACCTTCGGGGCTGATGCCTTGGAAGCCTGCGACAACGGCCACTTTCATGCCTTCGTCGAATTTTTGGGTCAGGTTTTCGGTCGGGATTTCTTCGATCCGGGCCTGACTGTGGGCGCTGGTGGTCATCAGCGGCACTTGCCAACCCTGCCAGCTGCGCGCGGGAATATCCATTTCCTGTAACGTCAACGCCATCAGACCGGCGGTCACGTTCTCGCCCGAGGAGACCACGGCGTCATATTCACGCGCATCAAACAGGGGCGAGGTTTCGTTGACCCATCCCACCAGTTCATTGGTCTTGCCCGACATTGCCGAGACAATGACGATCACGTCATAGCCCTTGGCCACCTCAACACCGATGCGTTTCGCCGCGCGGCGGATACGGTCAAGGTTGGCAACCGACGTGCCACCGAATTTCATAACGAGTACGGGCATGGGGGTGGTCTCTCCGCGCCTTGGAATTCAGGTTCCGTGCGTCTTATGCGAGGGGGGCCGCAAGGGCAAGGGTTCAAAACCGCCCCGAATGCCGCATGGGGCTGCTTTACATCCGGCAGAGAGGCTGTCAGCCTTAGTCATCGAATTTTCCAAGAGGTTTTCCATGTTCCGCCTTGCCCTCGCAGTTGTCCTGCTGTCTTCCGCTGCCCTTGCACAGGTTTCAACTCTGGCCGCAACTGACGGCAAGAATGCTTTGGGCACTGTGCCCTGCGCCTCGGGCGGTGCGCCGCTCGACAGCTGCCATGCCGAATTGCGCCACCATGACGACGGCACGACGACATTGGCTGTGTCATTGGGCGGCGGTGAAGTGCGCAGCATCTATTTCACCGATGGCGTGCCGAATTCCAGCAGTTCACCTGCCAAGATCAGCCATGAAACACGTGGCGACCTGACCGTGATTTTCATCGACCCGGATGAGGTCTACGAAATCCCCACCGCAGCGTTGATACGTCAGTAAGCGTGGGGGCGACCGTCCCAGTTTTCGAAACAACCCGTTGTTTCCAATGACAGAGCATCGAACCTTTCAATCAGGCCCTCAGCGGCCTGATCCAGGGTAATCTCGGCCTCGGGTCCGCCCATATCGGTCAGTACCCACCCGGGGTGATAGATACCCACGGCGATTCCATCATCGCGCAAATCCGTGGCCAGATTGCGTCCCAAACTCAAGGCTGCGGCCTTTGATGCGCGATAGATATAGCTGCCCCCCGGCGCGCGGGTGTGCGAGGCCATCGTCGATGAAATAATCGCAATCTTTCCCCGCGCGGCCCGCAGGTTCGGCAACAAAGCCTGAACGGTTAGAAACACGCCTGTCACATTGATGGCAAAGCTTTGCGCCCACATGTCGGCGGGATAGCCGTCAATGCTCTGCCCTTTGTCCAGATAGACCCCGGCGTTGCAGATCAGCAAATCGACAGGTTGATCTGCCAGATGCGTGGCCACGTCGGAATGTTGCGAAGGGTCGGTGACATCCAGAACTACCTGCGCACTGCCATCCCGCGCGGTGCCGGTCAGCTTGTCCCCGCGGGCCCGATAGTTGTTGGCCAGCGTTCGGCCAATGCCACGATTGACCCCCGTAATAACTACATGCACGGCTTAATTTGTCTTTCTGCTGGGAACAAAGGGCAAAGGTGCCACCGGAACCCCATCGTCGATCAGGGCCTGCGCTTCGTCCGGCTTGGCCTCACCATAGATCGCACGCTCGGGCGCATCGCCGAGGTGGATTTTGCGCGCTTCGCTGGCAAAATCCTTACCCACATAGTCCGAGTTCTCTTCGACCTTGCGGCGCAGCTCGGCCAGCACCTTTTCAATGTCTGGCGCGGGGGCAGCTACATCTATTGTTTCCGCCTCGGGCATGGGGGCGATGGTCTTTGCCACGGCCTCACGGGCCGGGCGGACACGTGGGGTCATGATAGCCTTGTCAACATCCGCACACCCACACACAGCGCATGTCACCATGCCCGTGGATGCCAGTTTGTCGTAAGCGGCGGCCGATTGGAACCAACTGTCAAATGTATGGCCGTTGCTGCATTTCAATGCGTATTGAATCATGATCCGTCCAAATGTCGGTTGTCAAATTGATAACCACAGACATGGCAATATCAAGCCCTACCAGGGGCATCTTAACGCATGATTGGCTCAAGTTTGCGAAACATTTGCCCAAGTTCGGGGAAATTGACGTGAACTGCGGCTTTTTTCGGCACAAACCATTGTCTTTGCCGCTGTTTGAATTCGGGAAAATACGCCGCAACCGATGTCACCAATAAGGGAAAAACATCCACGACGCACAATACTGCGCCTTTTTTCTGATGACGTTTTTGATAGCAAAACTGCCCCATTGCCTGCGTATCGCACTCGCCCCGTATGCCGGCCTCTTCCCACGCCTCCTGGCCTGCGGTCTGAGACGCAGTCAGCCCATCAATCAACCACCCTTTGGGAATGATCCAACGGCGCGATTTGCGCGTTGTAATCAACAGCACTTCGGGTTGCCCTAGCTCGACACGATAGCATAAAGCCGCCGATTGTTGCAGCACTGGCAGGTGCCGGGCATTTTCGGAGTCATGAGGCGAAAGCCTTGCGTCAATCACGCCGAGCCGCCTTTCATATGGATATTTGCCTGTTTGCCCGCGTTGTTTTGGTTTATTTAGCGGACGCTCAAACCATCAATACCATATGCGGTGAAATTCTCCAAGTCTTTGAAGAAAAATCACATTCGGGCGGCGAGTTTACGCACCAACTCATCGTGTGGAATATCGGCATCGACCGCCAAACGGCGCAGGCCGAAATGCACGCGGGCAATCTGCTGGTAATACCGCGTGTAGACATAGTTGGTGCCGCCTCCGGCGATGGCCCCCAACACGGGCACGGATTGCGCCGCCAGCTTCTGCCCCAACACAACTGACAACCGCGGAGCGACCGCTGCGATCAGTTTCTGCATAGCAGGCCCTGTTAGGGTCAACCTGACCGAGAAGAACCCCAGATCGGCTCCATCGTCATTGGACAAAGGCCCGGCGGCGGACAGGACACGCACGCAATCAAATTTCACACCGTCTTCTGACGGATCAAACCCTTCGCGCGCAGCCGCGCCTTGTATGGCACGCAGCAGCATCGCGGTCGTCGCAGGTAATTCCATCAAGGCGGTGGACATGCCGCCCAACCCTCCGGCGGCACCCATGGCAGTGGTCACCGCGGTATTGACCCAGGGATGCTGGTCCGGCACAGCCCGGCGTGATCCCTCGGCGGCGTGCATCGCCAGCCATAGGGCCTGTTCCGTCGCGCCAGTCAGCCCCTGCCTGATCGGTTCTGGCAATTGCTCAAGCAAGGATTCCGCCGAACCACCGAGATTGTTCAGCAGTTTGATACCCGGCCCTCCGGCCGTTCGGTAATACCCAGCCAATCGGTCCAGTTCCGCCTCAGCATCCAGCTTTTCAACAAGAACCACGTCCTGCATAAATACCCTCCTGCCCAATAGACATCGGGATTTATGGCCAAGGTTTCAATAGTTCAGCGGGTCCAACGGGTGACAAGGCCATCCACCCCGTCCCATACACCCGAGGATAATTCCAGCCCCAGAATTCGGTCCGGGTTGGTCGGAGGAGGCATTTCAACCCCATTCAGACGGGAAAACCCGAACCGGGCATAATAAGGAACATCACCAACCAACATGACCCGATCCCAGCCCATCGCCCGGCCAGCTTCGATACCTTCGTGGATCAAAAAACCACCCAAACCCTCGCCTTGATGGGTGGGGTGTACGGCCACCGGCCCCAGCAGCAAGGCATCATGGTCGCCCACATGAACCGGCCAGAACCGGATGGCCCCGGCCAGAATGCCCTGCCCGTCACGCGCGACCAGAGACAAGCCCGAAACCGGCGGCACATCATCGCGCAGACGATAGGAAGACAGCGCCTCGCGCCCTGGCGCAAAACACAGGTCATAGAGGGCCTCGACCTCCCACCAATCATCCGGCTCTTCCGGCCTGATCCCGAACTGCTGCACCCCGGCCCTCTTTTCCTTGCTGGAATTCGCCCTAGCACTTCGCTACGCCTTGGGCAAACGCTTGGAGTAAAGATGTTCTATCGACCCGAAGACGGCCACGGCCTGCCGCACAATCCATTCAACGCTGTTATTACGCCCCGCCCGATCGGTTGGATCTCCACCCGCAGCCCCGATGGGATCAACAACCTGGCACCTTATTCCTTCTTCAACGGTGTCGCCTACACGCCCCCACAGGTGATGTTCGCTTCAACGGGCACCAAGCACGATCAGGACGGCGGCAAGGACAGCGTCGCGAATATAGAAGCGACCGGAGTGTTCTGCGTGAACGTGGTGGCACACGCACACCGCGATGCGATGAATGCCAGTTCAGCAGGCCTGCCCAAACATCACGACGAATTCGCACATGCCGGCCTGACGCCGGTTGAATGCGAAACCATTCCCTGCGCCCGGGTCGAAGGTGCCCCGGCAGCACTGGAATGCAAATTGACCAAGATTGTCACTTTACCGGGCGAGACTAATCGGGTTGTTTTCGGAGAAGTAACCGGTGTCCACCTGCGAGACGATTGTTTGAAGGACGGAATATTTGACGTGACGACCTTCAACCCCCTCGCCCGGCTTGGGTATCGGGACTATTCAGTCGTTACCGAGTTGTTCTCGCTTAGCCGCCCAGACGACTAAGGATTACAGGGGGTGCTGCCCCCGCCGCCCGTTGGGCGCCTCCCCCGAGATATTTTTAGCCAGATGAAGCAGGGGATCCTGTATTCATCTGGCCACAAGCACCTCGGAGCGCGAGGCAGAGCCTCGCAAATTACCTAGTGGCCGCCCAGAATGCCGGTGCGAACCGAATAATCCACAGCCAGTTGGTAATCGGGGTCATCATCGCTGTCGACCATCAGATGCCCTGCTTTGTTCAGCAGCTTGTGGCAATCGCGGCTAAGGTGGCGCAGCATGACGCGTTTGCCTGCGGCCTCGTATTTCGCAGCGACGTTTTCGATAGCCTGCAGCGCGGACTGGTCCACAACCCGGCTTTCCGCAAAATCCACGATCACGGTGTCAGGATCACTTGGCACATCGAACAACTCGACAAACCCCTCGGAGGAACCAAAGAACAGAGGCCCTTGGATTTCGTAGACTTTTGCGCCTTTTTCGGTTTCCGACTCACGCGCGATAGCGTGGATACGCTTTGCGTTGTTCCACGCATAGGCCAGCGCGGAGACGATGACACCAACCACAACTGCAACCGCGAGGTCTTCCATCACCGTCACCACAGTCACCAGAACGATCACGAACGCGTCCGTCAACGGCACTTTGCGCATGATCTTGAACGAGTTCCAGGCAAACGTGCCGATCACCACCATGAACATCACCCCGACCAGTGCGGCCAGCGGGATTTGCTCGATCAGCGGTGAGGCAAACAAGATGAACACCAGCAGGAACAGCGCCGCCGCGATACCGGCGATACGGGTCCGGCCACCGGACTTCACGTTGATCATCGACTGACCGATCATGGCGCAACCACCCATGCCACCGAAGAAACCGGTGGCGACGTTGGCAACGCCTTGCGCGATACACTCCTGCGAAGCCCCGCCGCGCTTACCGGTGATCTCCCCAACAAGGTTCAGGGTCAACAGGGATTCGATCAGCCCGATTGCGGCCAGAATGACGGCATAGGGCAGGATAATTTCAAAAGTTTCCCAGGTCAGCGGCACCATCGGGATGTGGAACGGAGGCAAACCTCCCTCGATAGACGCCAGGTCACCGACGCGAGGCACGTCCAAACCAAAGCCAATCACCAGCGCGGCAACGACAAAAATACCGGCCAGCGGCGCAGGAATGATGCGCGTGATACGCGGCATGACCCAGATCACCGCCATGGTCAGTGCGACCAGGCCCAGCATCGTGTAAAGTTGCAGACCGGAAAGCCATTCGCCGCCGCCGACACCATGGCCGGTGTTTTCCATGGTACCGGGCACTTTGAACTGACCCAACTGCGCCAGAAAGATCACGATTGCCAGACCATTCACAAAGCCCAGCATCACCGGATGCGGCACCAGCCGGATGAACCGGCCCCAATGCATGGCCCCAGCGATCACTTGCAGGATACCCATCAAAACCACGGTCGCGAACAGGTATTCAACCCCGTGTTGGGCCACCAGCGCCACCATCACAACGGCCAGAGCCCCGGTCGCGCCCGAAATCATGCCCGGACGACCACCGATCAGCGCCGTGATTAGACCAACCATAAAGGCCGCGTACAAACCAACCAGCGGATGCACGCCGGCCACAAAGGCAAAGGCCACCGCTTCGGGCACCAGCGCCAGCGCCACAGTCAGACCGGACAGCAGTTCGATCCGCAGGCGCGAGGCGGTCAGCCCTTCGTCCGGCACCCAACGAAGATCGGGTTTGGCTATACGATTGGCAAAGCTTGCCAGCATGGCTCGGGGCATGGGACGGTCCTGTTGGTATTTTGGGTTCGCGCGAAAGGGGTCTTTTAGCGGTCAAACCCCGCAGGAGATACCGCGCCAAGTGGGACCCAGATATGCAACAGACGCATACCGCGCCATCAACCAACACAAACCGTTGAACCCACTTGCCAAATCCTCCGCTGCCCCTCAGACAGTCTGTATCGTATTTTTTCATTCGGAGCGCAGCCATGACCCAGACGAAAATCGCAATCATCGGCGGATCAGGTATCTACGATATCGACGGGCTGGAAAATGCGGAATGGGTTACGGTTGAAACGCCGTGGGGCGCACCTTCAGACCAGATCCTGACAGGGTCTCTGAATGGGGTCGGCATGGCCTTTCTACCCCGTCACGGGCGAGGCCACGTTCA
This sequence comes from Ruegeria sp. ANG10, assembly GCF_040705255.1. Classification (NCBI taxonomy): domain Bacteria; kingdom Pseudomonadati; phylum Pseudomonadota; class Alphaproteobacteria; order Rhodobacterales; family Roseobacteraceae; genus Ruegeria; species Ruegeria sp. ANG10. The sequence goes on along the minus strand of NZ_JBFCVU010000012.1, from coordinate 39,571 downwards.
TTCACCGACCGAGGTACCCTATCGCGCTAACATCGATGCGCTTAAACGGCTGGGGGTAACGGACGTCATCTCGGTTTCCGCCTGCGGGTCATTCCGCGAGCACATGGCACCTGGGGATTTCGTGATCGTCGACCAATTCATTGACCGGACCTTCGCGCGCGAGAAAAGCTTTTTCGGCACTGGTTGCGTTGCCCATGTCAGTGTAGCGCATCCCACCTGCCCGCGCCTGTCGGATGCGTGTGAGACCGCAGGCAAGGCCGCAGGCATCACCATCCATCGCGGTGGCACCTATCTAGCGATGGAGGGGCCTCAGTTCTCGTCTCTGGCCGAATCCAAGATGTACCGCGAGCATTGGGGGTGTGATGTGATCGGCATGACCAACATGCCCGAGGCGAAACTCGCCCGCGAGGCCGAGCTTTGCTATGCCTCGATCGCCATGGTCACCGACTATGATAGCTGGCACCCGGATCACGGCGAGGTCGACGTGACCGCCATTATCGCCACCCTAACCGGGAATGCAGAAAAAGGCCGAGCGCTGGTCAAGGGCCTGCCCGACCTGCTGGGAGCCGAGCGCGCGCCCTGCCCGCATGGTTGCGATCGGGCATTGGAATTTGCGATCCTCACTGCGCCCGAAAAACGCGATCCGGCGTTACTGGCCAAGCTAGATGCGGTCGCAGGTCGGATTCTTTAAACCACGCTACTGCGCAAGGGTCTGCTGCACCTCGTCCCACAAGCCATACGACCAGAGGTCGTTGTGGGTGCCGTTGGGGATGACATGAAGTTCTGCGGTGTCGCCAGACATCGACGCCAGCGCTTGGCCGTGATGCACCGGAACGGTTTCATCTTCGGTTCCGTGGAAGATCAGCGTTGGCACGGTAACGTCGCCGATAAAGTCTCGGGTGGCGAACTGATCCTTCATCAAGGCCGAAACCGGCAGAAACGGATAGCGCTCGGCCGCGACATCCACAGTCGCAGTGAAGGGGGCTTCAAGCACGAGTAACTGTGCATTCGGACGCTGTTGGGCGACAGCGGCCGCTACGCCGGTGCCAAGGCTTTGACCGTGCAGGACGACGGCTGCACCCTCAGAGTCCAGACGGTCAAACATGTGAACTCCGTCCGAAATCAACGCCAGTTCCGAGGGTTCGCCGCCACTGCCTGGAAAACCGCGATAGCTGGGGGCGAGCAGGCCAAAGCCACTGTTCAGGATTTCCCGCAGCCGGTCGGCCCGGTCACCCAGATTGCCGCTTTGACCGTGAAAAAACAGAACCGTCGGCGCACCTTCAGTGGCCGGTGGCGCGGACCACGCCGTCAGCACAACCCCGTCGGACATAGGCAGAGAGATCACGTCGACATCGGCCAGTCCAACCTCATTGGGGGCGGGCAGTTCTCCGGACGGTTTGTATAGCAGCTCATCCTGATTGGCGTACATGTACCCCACGATTCCGGCGTAAATCACGACGCTGATCAGGATCAACAGGATCAGCACACGTTTCAACCGCCCGTCGTTTGAGCGGGACATGTCCTTGAACGCTTTCGAATAGTCGGGATGTGTCTGCGTCACCTTCGCCTCCGATCCTTTGATAGGCCCTAGGTTGTAGGGCCAGACCGGCGTTTCAAGGACGGCTCGCACGCTTTAACGCAATCTTTAACTTACTCAACCCGGGTACATTGTGACCGATGAAGGTGGCAAGGTCGCCCTGATCCTCGCAATTTGTTTATCTTAAACACGCCACTGAACCGCATTTGTGCCACAAAATCATTTCAGTACGCCCCAAACAGAGGAGCACCATGAAACGACTTGAAGCCCTGGACGCCGCCCGCTTTATTGCTTTTTGCGGCATGGTGCTGGTGAATTTCCGCATCGCGGCGCAAGTTGCGCCGGGCCATGACTGGGCGTCAAACCTTGTCGACGCTTTGGAGGGACGGGCCGCCGCGCTGTTCGTCATTCTGGCTGGTGTAGGATTGGGTCTTTCGAACATCCCTGCTGGTGTGCTGCTGCGGCGCGCGGCCTTTCTGTTCGTTCTCGGCCTGATCAACATGACCGTGTTCGACGCCGACATTCTGCATTTCTACGCATTGTATTTTGGGGTTGGGGCGGCGTTTCTTTCGGCCTCGGGGCGTATGTTATGGCTGGGCGCGTTGGGAATTGTAGCGCTGGCCGTTTTGACCAACCTTGTCATTGATTATGAGCGGGGCTGGGATTGGTCCACGCTCAGCTATACCGACCTCTGGACCCTGCCCGGCTTTTTACGCAATACGTTTTTCAATGGCTGGCATCCGGTTTTGCCTTGGGCCGCTTTCCTGCTGATCGGCATGGCCATCGGGCGATCACAGCTTCACACGATCTGCATTCAACACCGCCTGATCATGTGGGGATTTGGCGCTGCCGTGTTGGCCCTGTTTCCACAAAGGTTGGTGTCCGATCCGGAATTGGTTGCCTATCTGGGCACTGCGTCGATTCCGCCAGGCCCGTTCTATATTCTGGCCAGCACCGGATCGGCATGCGTGGTGATCGGACTGTTTCTGAAGCTATGGCCAAAGATCGAAAAACTGCGCCTTGGCCCTGCACTGACCGCTCCGGGACGGCAGAGCCTGACCCTCTATGTGGCGCATATCCTGATCGGAATGGGATTGCTGGAGGAGCTTGGTTTGCTGAATGGCACGCTCAGCCCGACACAGATCGTGGTCTACGCGCTTGGGTTCTGCGCTTTGTCCTCGGGTTTTGCCCTGTTGTGGTTCCGCCGGTTCAAGCGCGGCCCACTTGAGGCGTTGATGCGTCGCGTCACCGAGCCACGAAAGGCTTGACCTCACCGTCGCGGCGGGGCTTGGTGAGGGCGAAACCAAAACAGGTAACCCCATGTCTTTTGAACTTTGGCTGACTTTTGTGGCCGCATCGACCGCCTTGCTGCTTATCCCCGGCCCGACCGTGTTGCTGGTGCTTAGCTATGCCCTGTCAAAAGGGCGCAGCGTCGCCGTGGCCTCAGCCACAGGGGTGGCGGTGGGGGATCTGGTTGCAATGACCGCTTCGTTACTGGGGCTGGGGGCGCTGGTGCTGACCTCGGCTACTTTGTTTTCTGTGCTGAAATGGGTGGGTGCGGCCTATCTTGTGTGGCTGGGCATCAAGCTGCTGCGCAGCGCGCCCTCGGGCGGGTTAGAGGCACCAGAGACCGGGCGAAACGTCACCGCACACAGTGTCTTTGGCCATGCCGCCGCCGTTACAGCGCTGAACCCGAAATCCCTTGCCTTTTTCATCGCCTTCGTACCGCAATTCCTGCGTCCGGCGGACCCATTGGGCCCGCAATTCGCTATCCTGATCGCGACTTTCGTGGGTCTGGCCTGGCTGAACGCGCTGGCCTATGCGCTGCTGGCTGACCGGCTGCGCCGGATGATCGGACGCGCCGGGGTCATCACTGCGATGACCCGGTTCGGAGGGCTGACTTTGATTGGAATGGGGGTTGCAACCGCCGTGCTGCGCCGCCCGGCCTGAGGGTTCAACTCGCTTCGTGTTCTTTCATGAACCCACGGATAAAACGCCGTATTTCACGTGCGGCTGATGTGTCCAGCTCCCTACACAGTTCGACAAATGCGTCCCGCTCATCCTTGTCCAGGCGCAGGACCAACTGGCTGTTTTTCTTGGCAGATACCTTGCTGTCCATCTTTCTCGCACACCCTGTTCAACGCCTAAACCCAAAAGCGATACACTGCATATACAATGCATAGCAATTGCAGGTACCGGCGACCTACCAACAAAACAGAGTTTTGGCAATCAACCTTTACGCGACTCAGGCATTCCATTTACCAGTCCGGCGCGTCCGTCGTGGTCACCCACTGCATTGCATCGCTATTTCGTACTATCAAAGCTCAATTCCGCTCCCTGTCGGGAAATCAGCAATAATCTTTCCTTGCAAGGCTGCCCCCAATGGGCCAAATACGCCCGCGTGTTTTGACGTCAGAGGGATTGGTCATGTCCAGAAACAAGTCGGTCAAGGATTACATCCGAACCATCCTCGATTTCCCGCATGAGGGGATCATGTTTCGCGACGTAACCACTTTGTTCGCTGATCCGCGCGGGTTTCGTATGGCAATCGATCAGATGTTGCACCCCTACGCGGGTGAGCAGATCGACAAAGTCGTGGGCCTTGAGGCGCGCGGCTTCATTCTGGGCGGTGCCATTGCCCATCAGCTGAGCGTCGGCTTCGTGCCGATCCGCAAAAAGGGCAAACTGCCCGGCACCACCATCAGCCAGGACTACAAACTGGAATATGGTGAGGCGATCGTTGAGATTCACGATGACGTCATTCAACCGGGCGAGAAAATCCTTGTCGTCGACGATCTGCTGGCAACGGGCGGCACCGCCGCTGCCGGGATCAAGCTGATTGAACGGCTGGGGGGTGAGATCGTGTCATGCTCGTTCATTGTCGACCTGCCGGAACTGGGCGGCCGCAAGGCGTTGGAAGACATGGGTATGGATGTGCACGTTCTGTGCGAATTCGAAGGGTTGTAAGCGCCCTTCATTCAATATCCCAAGGGCAAGGCGCGGGATGCGACACGATCAGTCCGCCCCCAAAACCGCACCCGGATTCATGATCCCCTGCGGGTCCAGCGCAGCTTTGATGGCGCGCATTGCAGACAGCTTTGTCGCGTCGCCATACCGTTCAAGATCATCGGCTTTCAGACGCCCTACCCCATGCTCGGCACTGACCGAGCCACCAAAGGCGTCCACCAGATCATGCACAGCGTGTTTGACAGCCTGTCTTTCCTTGTCAAACTCTGAACGGCTGTGACCCAAGGGCGGAAACACGTTGTAGTGCAGATTTCCATCACCAACGTGTCCAAAACAGTTGATACGAAAATGTCCAAGTGCGGCCACCACCTCGGCACCCTGCTGAATGAATTCAGGAATACGGGATATCGGGACAGAGATATCGTGACTGGATACCGACCCGATCAGCCGGTTAGCCTCGGGGATACGCTCGCGCACGGCCCATAGGTCCATACGCTGCGCCTCGCTTTGCGCAATGACCGCATCCCCGACAAGGCCGGCTTTATCCGCCGCCATATACAGCTTTTCCAGCGCATCGGCGGGTGAGTGCCCCGCAAACAATCCAAGTTCGATCAGAACGCACCATTCGGGCTGTGTCGCAAATGGTTGGCGCACATCCGGCAAAACCTCGGTCAGGAATTGCAGCCCCTGCTGGTGGATCAGTTCAAAGGTGCTGACCGCATCGCCCAATTGATCATGGGCCAGCGATAGCAAGTCGATCGCCGCTTGGGGCGAGGCGACCTGCAGCATCGCGGTTCCTACAGCCTCGGGGCGTGGATACAGCTTCAACGAGGCGGCGGTGATGATCCCCAATGTACCCTCCGCACCGATAAGTAGATTGCGCAGGTCATAACCGGTGTTGTCCTTACGCAACCGGCTGAGCCCGTGCCAGATTTCACCGCTGGGCAGAACCGCCTCAAGCCCCAAACAAAGATCGCGCGCATTGCCATAGCGCAATACGTTGACCCCACCTGCATTGGTGGCAAGGTTGCCCCCGATCCGGCACGACCCCTGCGCTGCAAGGGCCAGAGGAAACAATCGGTTCGTCTCTTCTGCTGCGGCTTGCACATCAGCCAGAATTGCACCCGCCTCGGCAATCAGAATGTTCTCGGTCGGGTACACCGCGCGGATCGCGGTCATCCTCTCTAACGAGATCAAAAGCGGCGTAGGCCCGTCCGGCATTACCTGTCCGCCTACCAGCCCTGTGCCACCACCGTAAGGCACCACCGGTACCCGCCTGTCCAAGGCCACTCGCACCAGCGCCGCTACTTCATCAACCGTTCGCGGTAAGGCCAACAAACCGGCATGTCCGGTAAAACGCCCCCGTGGCTCTTCCAGATAGCGTTCCGTGACCGGGCGCAAAAGATCTTCACCCAGATCAGCCCGGATCAGACAGGCTAGGTTCTCATCGGCAGGATTCAGTGTCATGCCACCTCATTGCCCAAGCGAGCGCGCCCGGACAAGCCCTATTCCAGTTCGATCAGATACTGCGGCTCCAGCACGACCACTGTTGGCTGACTTGGCAGAGTACGCAGAGACACAGTGATTTCGGTAGCTCCCTTGCGTTCAACCGGAAAATCATTGCGGATATCGACCAGGAACCGGTCCAGCGAAAAGCCGGAAAACCAGTGCATCGGGATGATAACGGAACTTTTCAGCCGCTTAAGAACCGAGATCATCTCGGGCAACGGCATGGTCGTCCCCCCATCCACGGCTGCCATGACAACATCCAGCCGTCCTAGTGCGGCGAATTGTTCGTCTGATGGTATATGGTGCAGGTGGCCCAGATGGCCGATGCAAAGCCCTTCGACTTCGAACACAAAGATCGAATTGCCGCGCTCTTCCACGCCGCCATAGGCAGATCGGATATCGGTCGAGACATTGCGTACCAGCATCTCGCCTAGATCAAGGTAATGATCGATCCCTTGCCCGAAATCGCCCCACCCCGGCAACACATGCGGGATCGCAGGATCGGGATGAGCGGTCCAATGGGTGCTGTGAGCGTGGTTCATAGTAACCACGTCCGGGATCAAATCGGCGCTACCGATAAAGCCAGTGAAATCCGTCACCGCGTTCAACCCGCCCTGCGTCTGGATCAGGAAAGAGGCATGGGCGATATAGCTGATCCGCACGGAAAATTCCGGGATCGGGTCCTGCCACGCCGCCTTGTGAATATACTCAATACCCGGCGCGGCATCCGCGATGGCAATACAATGGCTCGGCCGCCGCTCCTGCGCCACAGCCCCGCCCGAGATCACCATCAATGCCGCAACAACCCAGCGCATGATGCAAGTGTAGCGCAGAACGCCAACAAGTCATGCCCCTTGTTCATCTGGCCAAAAATATCTCGGGGGAGGCGCCGCTTGCTGCGCCGGGGGCAAAGCCCCTAGCCCGCGTCCGTCTTGCCGCGCCGATCCGACCGCAGGCTGGCATACAGGACATGCGTCCGCCACCGCCCGTTGATCTGCAGATAAGACTGCGCCACGCCCTCATATTTAAAGCCTGAGCTTTCTAGCAACCCACGCGAGGGCTTGTTTTCGGGCAGGCATGCGGCCTCGATCCGGCTCAGATCCAGCCGCGTAAAGGCATAATGGACAATCGCGCCAATCGCCTCGCGCATATACCCGTTGCGGGCAAAGGCCTGACCGGTCCAGTATCCCAGCGTCCCAGCCTGCGCCGGGCCGCGGCGCACGTTGTCCAGCGTGATCGCCCCCATCAGAACATCGTCAGACCGACGGAACAGAAACAAGGGAATCGCCGTGCCACTGGCTACCGAACGCTGCGCCCAGTAGACGCGATTGGTGAAAGATTTGCGCGTCAGATGATCCTTGGCCCAGATCGGCTCCCACGGGGTAAGGAATTCTTGGGACGCTCGTCGCAGCGCCGCCCAATCGTTGAAATCAGAGTGAACGGGCGGGCGCAGGCTTAGGCGCTCGGTCTCGAGTTTCAGCTTGCGTCTGCCCAACAGCATCACGCCGCACGCCTCTCCTGCAATTGTGCCAGCGTGGGCGCAGCGGAAACCGGGCCGTAAAGCGCCAAGGCCGCCGGCGCCTGAATCGCCATCTTTTCCGCAAACGCACGAACATCACTTGTGCTGACCGCATCGATCTTGGCAACCGTGTCCTCAAGCGACGGCACCCGGTCCCAAATCTGAACCAGACGCGCCAGACGTTCCGCCCGGTTTGATGGGCTTTCCAGCCCCATCAGCATCCCGGCTTTCATCTGCGCGCGGGCGCGGGCAACCTCTTCGGCGCTCATGTCTTCGGCGGCGCGCTTCATCTCATCGATGGTAATCGTGGCCAGCTCTGCAACCTGATCCGCCGAGGTGCCTGCGTAGATCGTTGTTGTGCCGGTATCGGCATAAGCCCCGGTCTGCGCAAAGATTGTGTAGCAAAGGCCACGTGTCTCGCGCACCTCCTGAAACAGGCGCGAGGACATGCCGCCACCCAAAGCGGTGGAGTAAATCTGTGCCGTATAGATCGCATCGTCCCGGTAGCCGGGGCTTTCCAGCGCCAGTGCGAAATGGGCTTGTTCCAGCTCTTTTTCTTGTCGCGCTTCGCCACCGGTGAAGCGGGCTGTGTCCGGAACCAGCCCTTTTCGCGGTTGCAGATGGCCAAACATCTCTTCGGCCATTTTCATCAGCGCATCGTGATCCACGGCACCCGCGGCAGACAGGATCATCTGTTCCGGCCCATAATGCTCGGCCACAAAACCCGACAGGTCCTCGCGCGAAAACGCGCTGACCCGCTCAGTTGGGCCCAGAATGGTGCGTCCCAGTGGTTGATCGTGATAGCTCTGCTCTTGCAGCCAGTCGAAAATCACGTCGTCCGGCGTGTCATAAGATTGACCGATCTCCTGCAGGATCACCCCGCGTTCAACCTCGATCTCGCGCGGATCAAAGACCGGGTTCAAAACGATGTCACCGATCACGTCCATCGCCAGCGCCACATCGTCTTTCAGGACGCGTGCGTAATAGGCCGTTACCTCGCGCGAGGTATAGGCGTTGATATAGCCGCCCACATCCTCGATCGCTTCGGCGATCTGCAGCGCGGACCTGCGCTCCGTTCCCTTGAAAGCCATATGCTCAAGGAAATGGGCAATACCGTTCTGCTCGATCCGTTCATGCCGCCCACCGGCGGTTACCCAAATGCCGATGGCCGCCGATTGCAGCCCCGGCATATGTTCACTGACGATACGAAAGCCGTTCTTCAGTTGGTCTTGTCTGACAGTCACTCAGCAATATGCCTTTTGATATGATCCTCAATGGCACCCAGATCATTGGCGATGCGGGTCACCCGTTCCGGACGTTCATACAGATCAGACATGCGAGAGGGAAGAGGCGGATGCACGTCGCTCGCCTTCTCAACCGCCGCCGGGAATTTCGCTGGGTGCGCAGTGGCCAAAGTGATCATCGGGACGTCCGCCGCGCGGTGATCTTCGGCGACCTTGATACCGACCGCGGTGTGCGGGCAAACCAGCTCGGCGCTGTGGGCCAATGTGGATTTGATGGTGGCCAGAGTTTCATCCTCGGACACGCGGCCCGAGTCGAAATTCTCGAGCAGCGCTTCCATTGCGCCCTGACTGACGTTGAAGCCACCATTCTTCAATTCATCCATCAACTGCGACACGGCAGCGCCGTCCTCGCTATAGGCATAGTACAGCGCCCGTTCAAAGTTCGAGCTGACCTGAATATCCATCGACGGGCTGATCGAGGGGATGGTGTCACCCTTAAAATACCCCTCGCCCGACAAGCAGCGATGCAGAATATCGTTCTGGTTGGTCGCCACTACCAGACGGTCAATGGGCAGGCCCATACGCTTGGCGATATATCCCGCAAAGATGTCACCAAAGTTGCCGGTCGGCACAGTGAAGCTGACCTTGCGGTGCGGCGCACCGAGACTGGCTGCCGCCGAGAAGTAATAGACCACCTGCGCCAGCACGCGGGCAAAGTTGATCGAGTTCACACCCGCCAGTTTCACGCCATCGCGGAAGTCGAAATCGTTGAACATGTCCTTCACAGCGGCCTGACAATCGTCAAAGTCGCCATCAACGGCCAACGCATGCACATTGCTGTCAGCTGGTGTAGTCATCTGGCGGCGTTGCACCTCAGACACACGATCATGGGGGAACAGAATGAACACGTCCACGGCGTCCAGCCCCCGGAACGCCTCAATCGCGGCCGAGCCCGTATCGCCGCTGGTTGCGCCCACGATGGTCACACGTTCACCGCGCCGCTTCAGGGCCACCTGAAACAGTTGCCCGATCAGTTGCATGGCAAAGTCTTTGAACGCCAGCGTCGGACCGTGGAAAAGCTCCAGCAGGAAGTGGTTCTCATTCAGCTGCTTCAGCGGTGCGCGGGCATCATGACCAAAACCCTCATAAGCACGGGCGATGATCGCCTTGAACTCGTCCTCACCGAAAGACCCGCTGACATAAGGCCACATCACGCGAAACGCGATCTCTTCATATGGCAATCCCGCCAATGCTGCGATCTCATCCTGGCTCATCACCGGAATTTCGGCGGGCAAGTACAGGCCACCGTCACGGGCCAGTCCGGTCAGCATCGCCTCTTCAAAGGTCAGTTCAGGCGCTTGGCCACGGGTCGAGATGTATTTCATTGCTCTTCACTTTCAGAAGGGGCGCGATTGCGCCACAGGAAATAACCGGTCATCGCGGCCCAGACCAGAGCCAGACCAAACCATGTGATTGCATATTGCAGGTGGTCGTTGGGAATACCCGCAGTGTCGACCGGCAGTGGCGTCACGCCCGGATCGGTTTGTGTCCGCGCGATCAACAGCAAAGGCTCTGCCCCCAAGGCGGCGGCTAGGTTGGGGACGTCACGGGCAAACCAAATGTTGCTGTCCATGTCCGGTTCAGGCGTGTACCCGTCGACCTCATCGGGCCAATGCAGGTTGCCCGTCACCTCCATCTGACCCACCTGCCGTTCAGCCTGCTTGGCAGTGGCCGGAACAAACCCCCGGTCTACCAGAATTGTTCGGTCTTCGGTACTGAAACGCTGAATAACGCGATACCCTGCGCCGACAAGTTTGACCGAAACCAGAACATGGATTTCCCCGGGCTCCATCTCACCGGAAATCGTTACCGGCAGGTACTTGTCATCCTCGGGCGAAACCCTGTCGGGTAAGGCAACCGGCGCTGATGCGATGCGGGTGTCAATCTCGGACAGAACACCCTGTTTCCATGTCAGTCGCTGCATCTGCCAGAAGCCCAGAGACAACAGGATCGCCAAACCGGCAATACCAAATATCAGCAGGAACAGGATGCGGCGCATATCGGGACCAGATTTCGTTACCTAATGGCTCGGGATTAACCGGCGCCTTGTTAAGGGGGGTGCAAGCAAAATTGCAACCACGCAATTGTATCGGGCGCAATCTTGCGCCCCGGATAGAGAAAAAGCCGCCCCTTGGGGCGGCTTTTGCAATTGGATCGCCTGACCGGCGTTACATCAGCGGGGCCTGACCCCAGATGTAGACGGCGAAGAACAGGAACAACCAGACGACGTCCACGAAGTGCCAGTACCAGGCCGCCGCTTCGAAGCCGACGTGCTTTTCGGGCGTAAAGTCACCCCGCAGTGCTCGGATCAGGCAAACCGACAGGAAGATGGTGCCAATGATCACATGCGCACCGTGGAAACCGGTGGCCATGAAGAAGTTCGAATAGAACTGGTCATCGCCGAATTTCCAACCTTCGTGGGCCAGCAATTCATAGTATTCAAAGCCCTGCAGGGCGGTAAACGCGATACCCAGGACGATGCCGATGGCCAGACCGTTGATCAACGCCTTGCGATCATTGTCATGCACCAGCGCATGGTGCGCCCAGGTGATCGCGCAGCCCGACAATAGCAGGACCAGCGTGTTGATCAGCGGAAGGTGGAACGGGTCAACCGCATGGATATCCGGCTGGATGTATTCGGTGCCGGCATAGTCGTACATCGGGTACATGCGATGTTTGAAGAACGACCAGAACCAGGCAAAGAAGAACATCACCTCGGACATCACGAACAGGATAAAGCCGTAACGCAGACCGATGCGCACAACCGGCGTGTGGTCGCCAGCGCGGCTCTCGGCCACAACCTCGGACCACCAGGCGAACATGGTGTAAAGAACGGCCACCAGACCGGCCCAGAACACAAACGGTGTCACACCGTGCATCCAAAGGACGGCCCCGAACAGCATCACAAAGCCACCGATCGCGCCGATCAGCGGCCAGATCGACGGGGCCAGAATGTGATAATCATGGTTTTTAGCGTGTGCCATCAGCGTCCCTCACCTACAGGCGTTAGTTCGTGTTTGTATCTGCCTGCTCATCCAGGGCGGCGTAGCCCTCGGGCAGGTCTATTTCGTAGAATGTATACGACAGAGTAATCGTATGCACATACTTCGCTTCCAGATCTTCGACGATTTCCGGGTCGACGAAGAAGGTTACCGGCATCTGCACCCGCTCACCGGGTTGCAGCACCTGCTCCTCAAAGCAGAAACAGGCGATTTTCTGAAAATACCCACCCGCCGAATACGGCGCGACGTTGTACGACGCCTGCCCGGCTATTGGACGGTCGGTCGGGTTGTGAGCTTCGTAAAAGGCCAGTCCCGTCTCACCGATGCGCACTTCCATCTCACGCTCGACCGGTTTGAACTCCCACGCCATGCCTTTGGCTTTCGAGGCGTCAAAGCGCACGGTGACCTTGCGGTCCAAAATATCCTCGGGCGCGGCTTCGGCTACGCCGACCGTTCCGCCAAAACCAGTGACCCGGCAGAACCAGTCGTAAAACGGCACCGCCGCCCAGGCCAAGCCGCCCATCAGCACGACCACACTGACCGTCTGCATCACCGTTTTTTGCGGACCGGACAAAGCCATCAGTTCTGCACCTCTTGTGTCGGCTGACCCAGACCTGTGCCCGAGACTTTAACGATTGTTAGCCCAAAGATGATCACAATGAAGGCAGCCAGCGTCAGACCCACCCCCAGATTGCGGCTGAACCGGCGTTGGTGCAGTTCATGGCTTTTGCGCAGACTCATGACCAACCTCCCAATCCATAGGGTTTCAACAACGCCTCAGCCAGAATCGCGCCGAAGTGCAGGAACAGGTAGAGCAGCGACAGCTTAAAGAAAGAGCGCTCGACCTTGAAGTTATCGGCTTCTGAATCATCCTCGGTGCGGCGCGAGATCTGCCACGCTCCGCGCAGGAACAGGGCGTTCATCACAACAGCAACGGTCAGGTAGATCGGGCCACCAATGCCCGAGAAGGACGTGCCAACCGCCAGCAGTGCCAGCAGCACAGTATAAACCAGAATGTGCCAGCGCGTCGCGCGGCGACCGTGTGTCACGGTCAGCATCGGCACACCCGCATCGTCGTAATCCGAGCGCATGAACAGCGCCAATGCCCAGAAATGCGGTGGGGTCCACATGAAGGTCAAGGCAAACATCAGCCACGGCTCAAGCGTCATCGACCCCGTGGCCGCGACCCAACCGATTACCGGAGGGAAAGCCCCTGCCGCACCGCCGATCACGATGTTCTGCGGCGTAGAACGCTTCAGCCACATCGTGTAGACCACGACATAGAAAAAGATGGTGAAGCCCAGGAAGGCTCCGGCGAACCAGTTCGTTGCCAGACCCAGCATGATCACCGACAGGCCAGACAGCGCCAGCCCAATGGCCATGGCCTCGCCCGCTTCGACCTTGCCGGACGGAATCGGACGGCCTTTGGTGCGCTTCATCACTTTGTCGATGTCAGCGTCCCACCACATGTTCAGCGCACCCGAGGCACCACCGCCGATGGCAATGAACAAGATGGCGCAGAATCCGACAAACGGATGGACCGGCACAGGTGCCGCCAGCAGTCCAACGAGCGCCGTGAACACCACTAACGACATGACCCTTGGCTTCAGCAGGGCGAAATAATCGCCAAAGCTGGCCTCGTCCGCGCGGGTCTGCGCGGTCACGGTGCTGGCATTGAAGCTTGCGTCGCTCATGTCGGGTCCTTTTGGGGCGAAAGCTGCGCGATTACCGCGCAGCCTGCATCATGTATTCATCCGGCCAATGCCCGGATCAGTTCGAGGCAACCTGATAGGCCGCAGGCTGACCTGCATACTCTTCCAGAGCGCCTTGCAGCCATTGCTCATAGGCTTCTTCGCTGACAACCTTGACGGTGATCGGCATGTAAGCGTGGTCCTTGCCGCATAGTTCCGAGCACTGACCGAAGTAGACGCCTTCCTTGTCAGCCTGGAACCACAGCTCGGCCAGACGACCCGGCACGCCGTCCTGCTTCACGCCAAAGGAAGGGATGGTCCACGAGTGGATTACGTCCGATGCGGTCACCTGCATGACGATGATTTTACCAACCGGCACGACAACGGCGGTATCGGTGGCCAGCAGCCACTCATCATCGCTGTAACCGGAATCGGCCAGTTTAGCGCGCATCGCATCATCCAGAACGAACGGGGTTACGTCGGCATCCGCAGGGCGGGCACCTTCGTCCAATGTGGCGGGGTGACCCAGCAGATAGCTGTCGAACGCAAAGTCGTGATCAACATATTCGTAGGTCCAATACCACTGGTTGCCCACCACTTTGATCACCACGTCTCCCTCCGGGATTTCCTGCTGCTTGAACAGCACCGGCAGCGAGAACGCACCGATAAAGACCAGAATCAGGATCGGACCCAGGGTCCATGCAATCTCAACCGGCGTATAGTGCGAGAATCGCGCGGGTGTCGGGTTGGCGCGCTGGTTATAGCGCACGATGCAGTAAACCAGCAGAGCCGCGACCAGCAAACAGATTACGGTGATAATGACCAGAATCATTGCATCCAGTCTTTGAATCCCTACGGCAAGGTCTGTGGCTGCAGGCTGGAAGTTTACACCGCCAGCAACCGGCTTGCCAATAATCTCAAGCTCCTGAGCCATGGCGGGAAGGCTGGAGAGGGCTGTCAGCAGCCCCGAAAGCATCAAAGCATTCTTCATTTTCTGTCCTGATCGTTTGATCTTTGCGTCCCTGGCGAAAAGGTGTGAATCAGTCGCACCTCTCCCGTTGTCTTTGGCCGCGTTAAAAACCATATTCCGGCGGGTAGATAAAGCAAAATGCTTGCGTCAAACAGACGCTATTTTTGATCTGGATCAAACCGGAAAGGTCCCAACCGATGCCCAACGACCCGTTTCGCCCGTTTGAAAGCGTTCTTCCGCAGGACGAAGCGCTTGCAGTTTTGCAGTCGGCCACCGCCGGGGCCGAGGATGGCGAGCTGTTTGTCGAGCGTCGAAAATCCGAGTCTCTGGTGTTTGATGACGGGCGTTTGAAGACGGCGTCCTATGATGCTTCCGAAGGATTCGGCCTGCGTGCTGTGCAAGGTGAGGTGGCGGGCTATGCACATTCCACCGATGTTTCGATCCCGGCGCTGAAACGGGCCGCCGAAACCGCGCGTCTGGCGGTCGGTGACGGCGGCGGCACCTTGGCCGAGGCGCCGCGCGCCACCAACACGCGACTTTATACCGACGAAGATCCGATCGAATCCGCCAGCTTTCCGGTTAAAATCGAGACCCTGCGTGAGATCGACACCTTTTCCCGCGACCTCGATCCGCGCGTCGTGCAGGTCAGCGCCACCATCGCCGCCGCTGTGCAAGAGGTCGAGATTCTGCGCCCCGACGGTGTTCTGGTACGCGACGTGCGCCCGATGACCCGCCTGAACATCTCGGTCATTGTCGAACAGAACGGCCGCCGCGAAAGCGGCTCGGCTGGGGGTGGCGGACGCGTTGGTCTGGATGGCCTCATCGACCCGACAGACTGGCAGAACAAAGCACGCGAGGCGCTGCGGATCGCCTTAGTCAATCTGGACGCCATCCCTGCCCCGGCGGGCGTGATGGAGGTGGCCTTGGGCCCCGGCTGGCCCGGTATCTTGCTGCACGAGGCCATTGGACATGGGCTGGAAGGCGACTTTAATCGCAAGGGCAGCTCGGCCTTCGCGGGCCTGATGGGACAGCAGATCGCGTCAAAAGGCGTCACCGTCGTGGATGACGGAACGATTGCCGACCGACGCGGATCGATCACTGTAGATGACGAAGGCACGCCCAGCTCGCGGACAGTGCTGATCGAGGATGGCGTTCTGACCGGTTATATGCAGGACCGTCAGAATGCGCGTCTGATGAATGTTGCCCCCACCGGTAACGGGCGGCGGCAAAGCTATGCGCACAAGCCCATGCCACGAATGACCAATACAGTGATGTTGGGCGGCAACGCCGATCCTGCTTCGCTTGTGGCCGATATCAAAGACGGTATCTGGGCCGTGGGCTTTGGCGGTGGGCAAGTGGATATCACCAACGGCAAATTCGTGTTTTCCTGCACCGAGGCGTACCGCGTTGAAAACGGCAAGATTGGCGCCCCGGTCAAGGGCGCAACCCTGATTGGCGACGGACCCTCCGCCCTGAACCGCATCCGGGGGCTGGGCAACGATATGGCACTTGATCCGGGTATGGGCACCTGTGGAAAAGACGGCCAATGGGTGCCGGTAGGTGTCGGCCAGCCAACCGTTCTGATGGACGGCCTGACCATCGGCGGATCGGCGGCCTGACACAGAATCGGTCACCGACAAGGTTAACGCCACGTGAGGACGATCTATCGATATTGATGCCTGCCTGAGAAACTCCATCGGGCAGGCATTTTATTTTCATGTTTGTTATCTAATAGTTACGCCAAACACGCCGTCAATTCAGGGAAATTTTCTGAATAATTTGACAAGATTCACAAGCTGTTAACCCCCTCAGTCGTAAACCAGTTCTGCAATCAGGCGGAGCAACGGATGACCGAAGAGCAGCTTTCTTCCTATCACCCCACACTCCCACCCACCACGGAAGAGGACCGGTTTTCCTGGCTTCGTCTGTTGCGCTCGCGCAAGGTTGGCCCGGCGACTTTTCGTCGGCTGCTGCGCGAACATAGTTCAGCGCAGAATGCGCTGGCCGCGCTGCCTGAAATGGCACGTGCCGCCGGAATCAAAGGGTATGAAATTTGCCCACCTGGCGTGATTGAGGCGGAACTCAAGGCAGCAAAAGCCGCAAACGCGCAGCTACTGTGCCTTGGGTCCGCTGATTTTCCCCATGCCCTAAACGACCTGACTGATGCCCCGCCGTTGCTGTGGGCCATTGGCGATGTGTCCGTGTTGCGCAAGCCGTCGATTGCGATGGTCGGTGCGCGCAATTGCTCGTCTTTAGGGGCGCGGATGGCGCGGGGTCTGGCAGCCGACCTGGGAAAACAGGGATATGTCGTGGTCTCGGGCCTAGCGCGCGGGATTGACACTTCGGCGCATTTGGCGGCGTTAAATACTGGCACGGTGGCGGTCTTGGCGGGTGGCGTGGATGTGATTTATCCTGCGGAAAACACCGATCTGGCAAGGGACATCGCCCAATCTGGCCTACGCCTGTCGGAACAGCCCATGGGCGTGACACCACAAGCCCGGCATTTCCCCCGTCGTAACCGGATTATCTCGGGCCTGGCACAGGCTGTTGTGGTGGTTGAAGCGGCAGCAAAATCAGGCAGCCTGATCACCGCACGCGACGCACTGGATCAAGGGCGCGAGGTTCTGGCGGTCCCCGGCCACCCTTTCGATGCCCGCGCGGCCGGGTGCAACTTGCTGATCCGCGACGGGGCCACTTTGGTGCGGTCCGCCGAAGACGTAATCGAAGCGTTGCCAAGACAAAAGGCTGATTTATTCGAGGCCTCAGTTCCCGAAATTGCACCTGAACCGGTCGCGTTGGGTGCCACCCTGCATCGCGAAATTCTGGCCCGACTTGGCCCTTCTCCCATCGCCGAGGACCAATTGATCCGTGATATCGCGGCCACGGCAGGCGAGATTGGCCCTGCGTTGGTTGATCTGGAACTGGATGGGCGCATCCAACGTCAGCCCGGTGGACTGCTGTCTTTGACGGCCTGAGCAAGAGTTTCCCGCCCAGCGCTAAATTATTGAAGGCTATCGCGCTGAAAACACCGTAAAATTCACGTATTGAAAGGAACGCATTGACAATTCGCTCTTGCCCTACACATCTTGCACGATCATAGAAGGCGCCCAATCCGTCGAGCGAGGTTTCCCCTTAAATGCCTGTTGTTGTTGTAGAATCCCCGGCCAAAGCCAAAACAATCAACAAATACCTTGGCCCTGATTACACTGTCCTGGCATCTTATGGTCATGTTCGCGACCTGCCGCCCAAGGACGGTTCCGTCGACCCCGAGCACGAATTTGCGATGAAATGGGAGGTTGGCAATGACAGCCGCAAACACGTCAAAGCCATCGCCGACGCCCTGAAAGAAGACAACGCCCTGATCCTTGCCACTGACCCCGATCGTGAGGGCGAGGCGATCAGTTGGCACCTGCAAGAGGCGCTGACCAAGCGCCGATCGATCAAGAAGGACACGCCCGTCAGTCGCGTGACCTTCAACGCCATCACCAAAGACGCGGTGACCGAGGCGATGCAGAACCCGCGTGAGGTCGACATGCCGCTGGTTGAGGCGTATCTGGCCCGCCGCGCGCTGGATTATCTGGTCGGGTTCAACCTGTCTCCGGTTTTGTGGCGCAAACTGCCGGGCGCGAAATCGGCAGGACGTGTACAATCAGTCTGTCTGCGCTTGATCGTCGAGCGCGAGATGGAGATCGAGGCTTTCAAACCTGTCGAATACTGGTCGGTGCGTGCGCTGTTTGAAACGCCGCGTGGCCAGACCTATGAGGCCCGCTTGGTCACTCTGGCCGGTAAAAAGCTGGACAGGCATGACTTGGCCAACGCCACGCAGGCGGAACTGGCGGTTCAGGCGATCACCAGCCGCGCGCTCAGCGTTACCTCAGTCGAAGCCAAGCCCGCCGCGCGCAACCCCAGCGCACCGTTCATGACCTCGACCCTGCAACAAGAGGCCAGCCGCAAGTTTGGCATGGGTGCCCGCCATGCCATGCAGGTGGCGCAACGGCTGTATGAGGCGGGTTACATCACTTATATGCGGACCGATGGTATCGACATGGCGCCCGAAGCCGTGGCTGCCACCCGTGACACAATTGCTGACCGGTATGGCGCGGAATATGTGCCGGACAGCCCGCGTATCTACAAGAACAAGGCCAAGAACGCACAGGAAGCGCACGAATGTATCCGCCCGACGGATATGTCGCGGGATGCCAAGGCTTTGAAGGTTACGGATGAGGATCAGCGAAAGCTGTATGACTTGATCTGGAAACGCACCATCGCCTGTCAAATGGCCGCCGCGCGACTGGAAAGAACAACGGTTGAGGTTGGCAGCGCCGACGGCCAGGTTGGCCTGCGCGCCACCGGTCAGGTGGTGTTGTTTGACGGCTTCATGCGTGTTTATGAAGAGGGCCGTGACGATGTGGCCGATGACGACGAGAAGCGCCTGCCGCAGATTATGCAAGGCGATCCGGCACCCTTTGCCAAGACCTCGCTGAAGGATCAGTTCACCAAGGCCGAGGACAAGGCCGCTATCCTGTCCGACAACGAATCCGTTCTGGCCTTGCAACACCACACCCAGCCGCCGCCGCGCTATACTGAGGCCACCTTGGTCAAACGGATGGAAGAGTTGGGGATCGGGCGCCCCTCGACCTATGCCTCAATCGTGACCACGATTCAGGACAGGGAATATGTACGCAAGGACAAGAACCGTCTGATCCCCGAAGAGAAAGGCCGGATCGTAACGATCTTTCTGCTGAATTTCTTCCGACAATATGTTGGCTATGAGTTCACCGCCAATCTGGAGGAACAGCTGGATGATGTCAGTGCTGGGGACCGCGACTATAAGGACTTGTTGGGCAAGTTCTGGCGCGATTTCTCGGCCGCCATTGGCGAGACATCGGATCTGCGAATTTCCGAAGTGCTGGACAAGTTGGACGAGGCGCTGGCGCCGCAATTGTACCCTCCGCGCGAGGATGGGTCGGACCCGCGCGTCTGCCCGAAATGCGGCGTGGGCCAGTTGCACCTGAAAACCTCGCGCACCGGCGGGTTTGTGGGCTGCGGCAACTACCCCGAATGCACCTATACCCGCCCCATCGCGGGCGAAGGGGCCGAAGGCGACGAGCGTCTGCTGGGTGAGGATGCAGGTGATGAGATCTGGCTGAAATCCGGCCGGTTCGGTCCTTACGTTCAGCGCGGCGAACCCACGCCCGAAAACAAGAAGCCGCCCCGTGCATCCCTGCCCCGCGGGTGGAGCAAGGACGACATGGATCTGGACAAGGCGCTGACGCTGCTGTCCCTGCCCCGCCAGATCGGCGAACACCCCGAGGGCGGCATGATCAGCTCGAATTTCGGGCGGTTTGGACCATATCTGATGCACCAATTGCCCGAGGAGGCAAAGCCGGTCTATGCCAACCTCAAGGACCCGAACGATGTGTTCGAGATCGGCATGAACCGCGCGGTTGAAACGCTGGCCGAGAAGCGCGCCAATCCAGGGCGCGGGCGCAGGGCCGCTGCCAAGCCGCTTAAAGAGCTGGGCGAACACCCCGATGGCGGCGCGATGCAGGTTCTTGACGGGCGTTATGGGCCATATGTGAAATGGGAAAAGGTCAATGCCACCATTCCCAAGGATATCAAGCCCGAAGACGTGACGCAGGAAATGGCCATCGAGCTGGTCAATGAGCGGGCCGCCAAGAAGGGTACTAAGAAAAAGGCCGCACCCAAGAAAAAAGCGGCAGCCAAGAAAACAACCAAGAAGGCGGCCACTTAAGAGTGGCTAGGTAGAAATACCACCACCCCCTTGGATTCGTTGACTTCCCCGTGACGTGGCGGCACAACCTGCCCATCACCATGTCATTGGGGGAGTTTTCCATGAAGAAAATCTATGCCAATGCCACCGAAGCGCTTGATGGGGTGTTGTCGGATGGCATGATGATCGCGGCAGGCGGGTTCGGCCTGTGCGGTATTCCTGAATTGCTGTTGGAGGCGATCAAGGAGTCGGGCGCTCAGGACCTGACCTTTGCTTCGAACAATGCGGGCGTCGACGATTTCGGCATCGGCATCCTGCTGCAGACCAAGCAGGTCAAGAAGATGATCAGCTCATATGTCGGCGAGAACGCGGAATTCATGCGTCAGTACCTGGCTGGTGAGCTGGAATTGGAATTTAACCCGCAAGGCACCCTGGCCGAGCGTATGCGCGCCGGTGGTGCAGGCATCCCCGGCTTCTATACTAAAACCGGTGTTGGCACCGTGATCGCTGAGGGCAAAGAGCATAAGGACTTCAACGGCGAAACCTATATCATGGAAGAAGGCATCTTTGCCGATCTGGCCATCGTCAAGGCATGGAAGGCCGACGACACCGGCAACCTGATCTTCCGCAAGACCGCCCGCAACTTTAATGTGCCCGCAGCGACTTGCGGCAAGGTTTGCATCGCCGAAGTCGAAGAGATCGTGCCACGCGGTTCGTTGGACCCCGACCAGATCCACCTGCCCGGCATCTACGTGAACCGGATCTTTCAGGGCGATCACGAAAAGCGCATCGAACAGCGCACCACCCGCAAGAAGGAGGAAGCATAATGCCCTGGGACCGCAATCAGATGGCCGCCCGCGCGGCGCAAGAGCTGGAAGACGGCATGTATGTGAACCTCGGTATCGGGATTCCGACGCTGGTGGCGAACTATGTGGGCGACAAGGACATCACCCTGCAATCCGAGAACGGCATGCTGGGCATGGGCCCCTTCCCGTTCGAAGGTGAAGAAGACCCCGACCTGATCAACGCAGGCAAACAGACGATCACCGAATTGTCGCGCACGTCCTATTTCGACAGCGCCACATCCTTTGCGATGATCCGGGGCGGTAAGATCGCCGCGGCCGTTCTGGGCGCTATGGAGGTTGATGAGGAAGGTGATCTGGCCAACTGGATGATTCCCGGCGTTCTGGTCAAGGGCATGGGCGGTGCGATGGACCTTGTGGCCGGTGTTGGCCGCGTGATCGTTGTGATGGATCACACTAACAAGCACGGCAAATCCAAGCTGCTGAGGAAATGCACCCTGCCCCTGACTGGGAAACAAGTGGTGGATCGCATCATTACCAATCTGGGTGTTCTGGATGTGGTCGACGGTGGCCTGAAGATCGTCGAAATCGCCGAAGGTGTAACCGAAGACGAGATTCGCGCCGCCACCGAGGCCAAGATCGTCAACTAATCCGCTAGATTGAAAAGGCCCGCCGGTTCTGGCGGGCCTCTATCAATTCAATGTTTGGAACACACAGCCATCCGAGATCAGCTCGGGCGGGGTTGAACACAGGGCCTTGGCGATCTGAAAGGCCGCAAGGACTTTGGGCACGTAATCCCGCGTCTCGGCATAAGGGGGAACTCCGCTGTGCTTGCGCACAGCACCTTCACCCGCATTATATCCGGCCAGCACTAGGATCGGATCATTTCCAAATTCTTCCATCAACCAGTTCAGGTATTTCACACCGCCCGAGATATTCTGAGACGGCTGCAAGCTGTCCTTAACGCCAAATCGTTTGGCGGTGGCTGGCATCAACTGCATCAACCCCTGCGCCCCGGCTGAGCTGACCGCATTCTCACGACCTGCAGATTCAACCGAAATCACGGCCAGTACCAATGCCGGCGATACATTTGTTCCTACGGTCGAGCGCAGAATCTCGATCCCTTGTTGTTGCGCGATGTTCTGGAGCGTCTGCAAACGCGGCGAGGCCACATTGGTCGCGGCCAGCGCGTTTATGGCTGCATCCAACCGCCAGGCTCCTGCCTCGGCCAAAGCAGGTGAGATTTTATCCCAGAAAGCCTTGTAAGAACCAACCGGATTGTTTTGCGATCCGTTCCCCGGAACACTTGGGGGTACAACCTTGGCGCGTTTGACGATCTCGGGAATAACGAGCTCGGCCCCGGTGCTCGGCGCGAAGGGCGCCGATGCATGTTCTTCAGGCGAAATCTGAACCGTTATCTTGGGTCGCGTCCCCGGTTTGGGGGGCTTTACTCTTTTATATACGCCCCTGGGTTCAACTTCATTCGCGATAGCGGGCAAGGGCCCTGACGTCATCAAAGCCAACGTGCCGGCGCAGATCATTGCGTCCCGGAGTTTCATTTTGCCTGCCTCATGTTTTTTCTTTTACGGGATTTGAACCGCGAATCCCGTTGTAAAGCCAGAGAAACACGTCGAAATGGGGCAATTTCGCCTCATTTGGCGCAATTTTGCATCGGCAACACAGAACACCTCAATCAGTAATGAATTTTTAATTGTTTATTTTCAATATCTTGAAAGAAAAACTACCAAAAAGTTAAGCGGAAAAGGAAAAAAATGGTGTTTAGCCCAATTCCTGCCACGCCTGACAGGCAATCATAGTGCCATACCGAGACGGTCGGGAGCGGACTGAGAGAGAAAGCTCTGATAGACCCCGAGGTTTATTTGACTTTTGATCCTTTAGGAGGGACGTAACATGATCAAGTTCATCAAGAACTTCCGCAAAGACGAAGACGGTGCCGTAACAGTTGACTGGGTCGTTCTGACCGCAGCAGTCGTCGGTCTGGCAGCAGTTGCCTATAACGCAATCGGCGCAGGCACCACAGACATTTCCGACGCTGTTGGCACCAACCTGACAACTGCATCGGGTAACGTTCAGACACCTGACGTGAACCCAGGCGACTAATAACTCCGATCTTCCGAGTTTGGGTGGGGCCTTGCTTCTTTTGGCATGGCCCCATTTTTTTTTAACTGGCGACAGGTGCCTCAATGATAAACAGTTTCCGAAGTTTCCTGAGCCATGAAGATGGGGCGATTACGGTCGACTGGGTCGTTCTGACTGCCGTGATAGCCGGTTTCGGCACAATAGTAATCACGTCTCTGGGCCAACCTATTGATCAAATGGATGTTGCCACAGGAGACGCACTTACGTCAGCATCGGCTGAAGTTCTGACACCTGACCTGAACCCTGGCGACTAAATTTCCCCAATTTTCAGAGTTTAGCTGGGGCCTTGCTCTTTGCAGCAGGGCCCCATTTTGAATCTGAAACATGTGCCGCAATGAAAGACATGTTCGAAGTTTACAAAGCAAAAAAGACAGGGATACCGCTGTCGAAAAGACGACTTGCCCGCCGGGATTGCCAGTTTCGGCACAATAGTTTTCACCTATTCCGGTTAGCCAGCTCAGAAAAACGGATGCCACCTTCGGTTAAGCACTCAGACATGTTGAGCCACGCGAGACCAATATTTGCTTTGACGAGCCCGACACCTGATCAATCGATTACCTGCCCGGCACAAAAACAACGGACGGGAATTTTTTCTAATATTGTCCCATTTTTCGACACAATCTCGCATTAATAAAGATCGACCTTCGTCATAAAACGTGTGACGAACAAACCAACATAGAAAGATACGAGGGGACGTGAATGCGTGCAGTATTTGGACTTGTCCTGATTGTCGGGGTGGCTTTGGCCGGAGGTGCCGTCTATTTGGCGCGCGACTACATCGCACAGCATCAGGACCAACTCGCCCGAGAACGCCTGGCCGCGCAACAAGCGTTGGAAAATGCCGCCCTGGAAGGGACTACTGGCGTTTTTGTAACCAACCGAGCCATGAAATACGGAGAGCGTCTGACCAAGGAAGACGTTCGCGTCGTCAACTGGCCTGACGAAGCAATCCCGGAAGGCAGCTTCGTGGACATGGCCGTTTTGTTTCCTGAAGACGCTAAAGGGGACCGATTCGTTCTGAGAGCGATGGAAAAAGACGAGGCTCTCATGGTCGTCAAAGTCACCAATCCTGGGGAGGCCGCTGGTCTGACCTCAAGGATTGCAAAAGGTAAACGCGCCTTCGCGATCAGCGTTGACGTTGCGTCTGGCGTTTCAGGGTTTCTGCGCCCCGGTGACAGCGTGGATGTTTACTGGACTGGAACGGTCGACAGGGAATTTGAGGGCGGGGGTGGCGAAATCACCCGTCTGATTCAGACCAACATTGAATTGGTCGCGATTGACCAATCCGCGGGCTCAGATCTGACAGGCACAACAATTGCGCGTACTGTGACAGTGGCAGCCACCCCGGAGGTAATCGCGGCTTTGGCTCAGGCACAGAACACAGGTCGTTTGTCTTTGGCCTTGGTTGGGGTGCAGGACGACACAATCGCAAGTGCGGTTGAAGTGGACCAGCGAAAACTGTTGGGAATCAAAGAAGCAGCCCCCGCCCCGGTTCAGGCTGAAGAACGGAAATGCTACACGAGAGTTCGACGTAGCGGAGAAATTGTGCAAACCGAAATTCCTTGCACAAACTGACGTTAAATCAGAGATTTACCAATACAAGCCGCGCCAACTGCGCGGCTTGTTTCGTTATGCATGTTGCGCATTGTCCACATAAGGAAAATTCCAGAAACCCTTGATTATTGCAATAAATTCGTAATTCGCGCAGTGTTGCCTGACATAGGGCATAGACCCAAAAAACGAGGCGTGATCGGAGAGGCAGGTCACATGACAATACGTACTTGGATCAGCGCAACCCTACTGGGGTTGGCGCTTATAGTTGGTCCGGTCGGCCATACGGCCTGGGCTGAAACTTTGCGCGTGGTGAAAAACGGTTCAGCGGAAACGCTGGATGTTCCGATGAACCGCGCAATTGTAGTGGAGAGCGAAGAACCCTTCGCCGAGCTTAGCATTGCCAATGCCGGCATCGCTGACATCTCGTCGCTTTCGGATCGTACTATTTATGTGTTGGGTAAGGCTCCGGGTCTGACCACGCTGACCCTGTTCGACGGTGCCGGCAACCTGCTGGCGAACGTTCGGGTTCGCGTATCTCCGGATGTATCTGAATTCAAAGAGCGTTTGGTTCAGATTTTGCCTGGTGAGCCGATCGAAGTGCGTACGGCCAATGACGGAATCGTACTTTCAGGTACAATTTCAAGCAGCGCAAAACTGGCGCGGGCACTGGAATTGGCGGAACGTTACGCGCCCGAGCGTGTTTCAAACCTCATGTCAGTTGGTGGCGTGCAACAAGTCATGCTGAAAGTCCGTTTTGCCGAGATGAACCGCTCGGTAGCGAAAAGTTTGACGGCTTCGCTTGGTTTCTCGGGCACAGATGTGACCGGTGGATTCAATGGTCTAAACACCCAAGGCGCATTGACCAACGCGTTAAACGGCAACATTCCGTTCGTGCAAACCAACAACGGCGCAATTCTGTTCGGCTTCGGTGCTGGCTCCACTCAGGTTCGCCTGCTACTGGAAGCACTTGAAAACAAAGGACTTGCCCGCAGTCTTGCGGAACCCAACCTGTCTGCCCTGTCGGGTCAGGAGGCGGAATTCCTGGCTGGTGGCGAGGTTCCAATTCCGGTGCCCGCAGAAGATGGCAACATTGCCATTGAGTATCGGGCCTTTGGTGTACAGGTTCTGTTCACTCCACGTGTCGTCGACGGCGATCTGATCAACCTTGAGATGGGTACGTCCGTTTCCGCTATCGATCCAAACTCTGACTTCTCGATCGCTGGAACATCCGTACCGACATTTGTCACGCGCACAACTAAAACAACGGTTGAACTGCGGGATGGTGAAAGCTTTGCGATCGCGGGACTGATTCAGGACGATTTCACCGACCTGAACAGCCAGATTCCATGGCTCGGCGATGTGCCGGTGCTGGGTTCGCTGTTCCGTAGTGCGCAGTATCAGCGCGCGCAAAGTGAACTGGTTATTATTGTCACCGCGCATCTTGTGTCACCGACTCGCGGTGAAGCACTTGCACTGCCGACCGATCGGGTCAAACCGCCCAGCGAATTTGATCTGTTCGTGAACGGCAAAGTTGGCCGTACAACGCGTCCGGGGGCTGGTGCAGCTTCAGAAGTGGCCAGGCAGGACTTTGGCAGCTCCTACGGCTACGTTCTGGATTGATAGGAGGATAGGACCAATGCAGAAGTGGATACTCACACTGGGTCTTTCGGTCGCTGTCGCCGCATGTACGCGCGAAGCCGGATATGAAGTAGACCAAGGCGCATTCGGAAACGCGACCCTGAACAACGTCCAGGTTCTGAACGGCGAATTGACCTACGCAGAGATTCTGGGCCAGCGGTTTGCGGCCGAGGTTCCGACGCAGATCAACTTTGATTTCAACAGCTCGCAGCTGGACGAATCGGCGCAGCGGATTCTTTTGCGGCAAGCTGACTGGATCAAACAGTTTCCTGAGGCACGGTTCCGTGTTTATGGGCACACCGACGCCGTTGGATCACAAGCGTATAACCAAAGCCTTGGACAGCGACGTGCAAACGCAGCCGTCGCCTTCCTGACACGCCAAGGAATTTCTCGGTCCCGGCTGGAAGCAGTTGTGTCGTTCGGAAAAACACGGCCGCTGATCGAAACGCCTAACCGCGATCGGCGCAACCGCCGCACTGTTACCGAGGTATCGGGCTTTATCGATCGTTCACAATTGCTGGATGGCAAGTACGCCGAGGTAATCTATCGCGAGTATGTCGAGAGCGCGACACGCGAAAGCTACATCCAGCGTGAAGATACTTCATCAGAGGAAAGTGGTGAATAATCCCTAGGAAATGGGCGGCATCGTCGCCCATTTCCCTACAATTGGTACTTTTGCGCCTAAATCTTGCCTAAGTTCCAAGCCAAATTTTCAACAATTAGGTGACCTGCGGCCAAATCTGGCCGCGACGGGGCAAGAGCGAACCAGACAGAATCTTCGGGTTCTCTGGCTTGGTCGGCTCTCGCGACAAGGATTGTGTTAATGACGAGCGCATCGCCACAAGATGATAAAAACGCCATTCTGGCCTGCACCATCAGCCGTGACGTCCAGAATTTCGACCTTCTGATCGAGGATATGGAGGCCGCACTGGGGGAACGATGGGGTGATCTCGGTTTTGCCGAAGCTCTGGCGTTCTTCAGCCAACCTGATGCCGATTCTTTGGAGTTTGTCGCCTTGGCGATTGACGGCGAGGATGAAGACAACCTGTCCTTGATGGGTGAGATCATCACGCGAGCCAAAGAAAAGAAGATCAAAATCGTCCTGATCGCCGAAGACGTCACTCCGGCGTCTCTGCACCAACTGCTGCGCAAAGGCGCGGACGAGTTCGTCCCCTATCCCCTGCCCGAAGGTGAATTGCAGGAAGCTATCGCCCGGATGAACCAGCCCGAACCTGTTGCCGTTCAGCAGGCCACGGCACCTTTGGCGCAAGGTGAATCGAAAGAAGGTGCCCTATTTGTGGTCCACGGACTTGCCGGTGGCGTCGGTTCGACCACAATGGCAGTCAACCTGGCCTGGGAATTGGCCACCGTATCAGACAAAGACGCGCCATCAGTCTGCCTATTGGATCTGGATCTGCAATTCGGCACGGTTTCGACCTATCTGGACTTGCCGCGGCGCGAAACTGTCTTTGAAATGCTGTCGGACACATCATCGATGGATGACGATGTATTCTCACAAGCCCTTCAAATGTATGAAGAAAAACTGCAGGTCCTGACGGCACCTTCGGACATGGTACCGCTTGATCTGATCACACCCGAAGATATTCAGCGTGTGATCGAAACGGCTCGCCGGAACTTTGACTATGTGATCGTCGACATGCCCTCGACGCTGGTTCACTGGTCTGAAACCGTTCTTCAGGCTGCACATGTGTATTTCGCCATGATTGAGCTGGACATGCGCTCGGCTCAGAATGCGTTACGCCTGAAACGAGCACTGCAGGCCGAGGAATTGCCTTTCAACAAATTGCGCTTTGCTCTGAATCGGGCACCGAAATTTACCGATCTGAACGGCAAAAGCCGGGTCAAACGGATGGGTGAAAGCCTGGGTATCTCCATTGACCTGCAATTGCCGGATGGCGGCAAGCCAGTCATGCAGAGTGGCGACCACGGACAACCGCTGGCCAATGCGGCCGCCAAGAATCCGCTGCGTCGCGAAATCGCGAAGCTTGCGAAATCGCTTCATAGTTTGGGCAGCAGCGACGCTGAGGCCGCGTAACCAGTACTAAAGGGAGAGAGCCGCCGTGTTTTCACGTTACAAGAAACAGCCCGAAGCGCAGCCGGTTCAAACTCCGGCCGCGGCACCTGAACCTGTTGCGGAAAAAAAGCCCACGGCTAATGCCGTCGCTCGACGGCCCGTGCAGAAAAAGGCGGCCGAACCGGTGGCCGGAGATCGCGATCGCAAGCGCAAGGAACGCCTTGGCGAGATCAAGATCGAACTGCATCGCGAACTGTTGGAAAACCTGAACCTAGCGGCGCTCGAAAATGCAGGCGAATCTGAACTGCGCGCGGAAATCAGCTCGATTGCCAGCGAAATTCTGGAAACCCGGAATATTGTTCTGAACCGCGAGGACCGCTCGCAGTTGAACAAGGAACTGTATGACGAAGTGACGGGTCTTGGCCCGCTTGAGACCTTGCTGCAGGACGATACCGTCAACGATATTCTGGTCAACGGACCGCAACAGATCTTTGTGGAACGCGACGGTAGGCTGGAAATAAGCGACATCACCTTTAAAGACGAAAAGCACCTGATGCGGATCATCGACAAGATCGTGTCCGCTGTGGGACGTCGTGTCGATGAATCCAACCCTTACGTTGATGCTCGCTTGGCAGATGGTTCGCGTTTCAATGCGATGGTGCCGCCGATTGCCGTGGATGGATCGCTGGTCTCAATTCGTAAGTTCAAAAAAGACAAGCTGGGCATCGATGACCTAGTGAATTTTGGTGCCTTTACCGAAGAAATGGCCGCTTATCTTCAGGCTGCCGTGTCGACCCGTCTGAACATCATCGTTTCAGGTGGTACGGGTTCGGGTAAAACCACCACCTTGAACGCCTTGTCCAGTTTCATCGATGACGCAGAACGCATCCTGACAATCGAGGATACGGCGGAACTTCAGCTGCAACAGACCCATGTGGGTCGGATGGAAAGCCGTCCGCCCAACGTCGAAGGCAAAGGTGAGGTCAGCCCGCGCGACTGTCTGAAAAACGCCCTGCGTATGCGTCCTGACCGCATCATCGTGGGTGAGACGCGTGGCGCCGAGGTGATCGACATGTTGCAGGCCATGAACACCGGCCACGATGGTTCGATGACCACGATCCACGCCAACTCGGCGCGGGACGGGATTTCACGTCTGGAAAACATGATCGCGATGGCCGGTATCGAAATGCCGATCAAAGCGGTGCGAAGCCAGATTTCGTCAGCTGTAAACCTGATCGTACAGGCCAGCCGTTTGCAGGATGGTTCGCGCCGGATGACCTCAATCACCGAGATTACAGGCATGGAAGGCGATGTGATCTCGATGCAAGAAATCTTTAAATTTCAACGCGTTGGCCTAACACCGGACAATAAGATCATCGGTCACTTCACAGCGACTGGCGTGCGCAGCCACTATTCTGAGCGCTTCCGCCTGTGGGGCTTTGACCTGCCCGCTTCGGTCTATGAACCAACGAATATGTAGGAGATCTGGCAATGCAACTGCCTGTTGAGGCACTCATCTATGTCGTGATCTTCGTCGCGGTGTTCGCTCTGGTCGAAGGCATCTATCTGGTGGCTTTCGGCAAATCCATCAGCCTGAACAGCCGTGTAAATCGGCGTCTCGATATGCTCGACAAAGGTGTCGGACGGGAACAGGTGCTGGAACAGCTGCGCAAGGAAATGCAGCAGCATATGAAAACGCAGAGCATCCCGCTCTATTCGTTGTTGGCTGACAAGGCGCAGAAGGCGGCTATTGCATTCACCCCGAAACAACTGATCATGGTCATGATCCTGTTGTCAGGATTTGCTTTTGTCGGCCTAAGCATCGGCACCGCAACGGAAATGGTTCTGCGGGTGGCATTGTCGGTCTTTATCGGTGTTGGCGGTGTCTACACCTGGGTGAGCCGGAAAGCCGGTAAACGCATGGGCATGATGGAAGAGCAACTGCCTGACGCGGTTGAACTGATGGTCCGATCCTTGCGCGTGGGTAACCCGTTTGTGTCATCTGTTCAGATTGTTGCCAACGAAGTGCAGGACCCGCTGGGGACCGAATTTGGTGTCATCGCCGATGAATGCGCCTATGGCCGCGACGTGGGTGAAGCACTGAATGACCTGGCTGAGCGCTTGGACATGCAAGACCTTCGCTTTCTGGCGGTGGCCGTTGGTATTCAACAGCAGTCTGGCGGTAACCTTGCTGAAATTCTGGCCGGCCTGGCCCAAGTGATCCGCGCCCGTTTCCGCCTGTTCCGGCGCGTAAAGGCAATCACCGCCGAGGCACAATGGTCCGGTAAGTTTCTGTCCGGTTTCCCATTGTTCTGTCTGATGTTCATTATGGTGACAGACCCCAATTACTATGACGACGTGCTTGACCACCCCCTGTTCATCCCGCTCTGTTTCTTCGTGGGCATCATGCTGACGCTGAACCTGATCGTGATGCGCGTTCTTACCAACATTAAGGTCTGAGGGTATTGCAATGGAAGTTCTGGCCCCAATCAACGACCTGATCAAACAGTACCTCGGCGAATTTGGCCCACTTATTGTGGTCGGCGCTTTGGGGCTGATCATGATCGTGATCGCTGTCACTCTGATGCTGAACCAGCCAGAGGATCCCCTGAAAAAGCTGCAAAAATCCACTGCCGCACCGAAGCTCGATAAGAAATCCAAAAAGGATAAACTTCGCACTGCAAGCCGCAACGAGCAGCTTGAAAAGTTCGCAACGTTCCTTGAGCCGCAAAACGAAGCCGAACTTTCGGCAATGCAACTCAAACTTCGGCAAGCCGGGTATCATTCTAAAGATGCGGTACGGTTCTTCCACTTTGCACAGTTCGCATTGGGTATTCTGGGCATTTTGATCGGCGTCATGCTGGTGACCGTATTGTCGGGTGATCAGGAATTCACTGGTCAACAAATGGCTCTTCGTGTGTTGATTCCGGCCGGGGTTGGCTATTTTCTTCCGCGTTACTGGATCACCCGTCGTGTCGAGGAACGTAAAGAGGCAATTACCTCCGGGTTTCCTGACACGCTGGACCTTATGCTGGTCTGTGTTGAAGCAGGGCAATCACTGGATCAGGCCATCGTGCGGGTTGCGAGCGAAATGAAGACTTCCTACCCCGACATCGCGCAAGAGTTCGAGATAGTCGCTTATGAACTGAAGGCCGGTAAGGACAAAGATACAGTTATGCGTGATTTCGGTACCCGCTGCGGTGTGCAGGATGTCAGTTCATTCGTGACGGTCATGATTCAATCCGCCACATTCGGCACCTCAATTGCCGAAGCGCTTCGGGTATACGCCAGCGAAATGCGCGACAAACGGGTTATGCGCGCCGAAGAGGCTGCGAACAAGTTGCCAACCAAGATGACACTTGCCACTATGATCCTGACGGTTCCGCCTTTGTTGGTCATTCTGGTTGGGCCGTCGGCAAAGGGAATCCAAGACTTTATGAACCAAGGTGCCGGTTGATAACCCAATGAAATCTGATTTTGGGCGCATCCAATACGGTGTACGCCACATGCTAAAGGCCGCCATGGTGATCGCCGTGGTGGCCTCTTGCACTGAGACAGGGTCGTCAGATGATCTGGACGTCCCCGGAATTGATCCGAAAGGTCAAGGGGCGGACGAAGTTACGGTGGGAAACCGGTTGATGGCCGCCGGGGAATACGAGCTGGCGCTGGATTCTTTTGCCCGCGCCGCATTGAATCAGGGGATGACAGCACAAATCCTGACGTCGATGGGCACGGCCAATCTGGGACTCAGGCGTCTAGGACAGGCCGAAACCCTGCTGCGACGGGCAGTCAAGGACAATCCTGACTGGCCAGTTGCTTGGAACAATCTGGGCGTGGTGCTGGTCGAAAAGGGCGAATATCCCGAGGCCGCGCAGGTTTTCAAGCGGGCCTTTGCGCTGGACAATGGCGAAAGTGACGCAATCCGGGACAATCTGCGCTTAGCGCTCGCAAAAATGGAAAATCCTGTTAATACTACGGCAGAAGAACAAGAATATACGTTGGAGCAGCAAGGCGACGGGCAATTCAAGCTGCGCAAGCTCCCGTAAAACAGGCAAGAGCAGTAAGGGACGCAAAAAATGCGCCAACAATTCTTGATTGCGCCAATCGTGATGTGCGGGCTGATCCTTTCTGCCTGCGAAAAAGAAACCGAGGAAGAAAAGGTCGAGCGTACCTATCAGGAGGTCAACGTCATTGACGAGACCAACCTGAACGAGGTCTTGCTGACCGCCGCCGATCCGAATGAGGCGGTCACCTACTTTCAAGGCGCCGCCGCCAAAAACCCAGGTCGGATCGACCTGCAGCGGGGATTGGCGATTTCCCTGTCTCGCGCGAAACGATCGACTGAAGCCGTCGCCGCCTGGAAAAAGGTGACGACAATGAAAGGCGCCGGAAACGTCGACAAGCTCGAATATGCTGACGCGCTTGTGCGCGCTGGAGATTGGGGGCAGGCGAAATCGGTTCTGGATACCATTCCACCCACTTATGAAACCTTCAAACGGTATCGGCTTGAAGCGGTGGTCGCAGACTCCAAACAGGATTGGAAACGCGCAGACCACTTTTATGAAACCGCAGTCGGCCTGACCACGCGCCCCGGTGGTGTCATGAACAATTGGGGTTATTCCAAGTTGACACGCGGCCAGTTTGCCGAAGCCGAACGCCTGTTTACCGAGGCGATCCGTCAGGACCAATCCCTGTTCACGGCCAAGAACAATCTGGTTTTGGCCCGGGCTGCGCAAGGAAATTACAGCATGCCGGTTGTTCCCATGACACAGGTGGAACGCGCCAGGCTACTGAACACGATGGGTATCTCTGCGGTCAAGCAAGGGGATGTGGCTACAGCCAAGAACCTGTTCCGCGAAGCCATCGCCACCCATCCACAGCATTATGACGAGGCTGTCCGCTCACTGCGCGCGCTTGAGGATGCCTGATTGATGAGTATTCCCGCGTTTGCTGCGCTGTGGTTTCTTCCGTTTGTTCTGCCGATCTGCTTTTACGTAGCGTTCACAGACTTGCGGGACATGCTGATCAAGAACCACGCCGTTGTTGCGCTGGCCGTCATTTTCGTCATTGTCGGGTTGTTTGTGCTGCCCCCGTGGTCGACCCAGTGGACCTCACTTACGATCTGGTCGTTCTCGGTGGCACTTCCCCCTTACGTCTGGCACTTGCTGCATATTGTGACCGTGCTAATCTTGGGCATTCTGTTTAATGCCGCTGGCGTTTTGGGTGCCGGGGATGCCAAGTTCATGGCCGCCGCCTCACCTTTTGTCTGGTCTGGGGATCTGGTTCTGGTGATGTTTATCCTAGCAGCCACCACGCTTGCTGCCTTTGTCACGCATCGACTGGCCATGCATACCGCGTTGCGCAACGTTGCGCCAAATTGGGAAAGTTGGAACAGGAAGAAGCACTTTCCAATGGGCCTGCCTCTGGGCGGCAGCCTGGCTATTTACCTGATCTTAGGCACTGTTTACGGTTCGTAAACTATCATTAACGCGCCTTGTCGCCGCCTTGGTACTGCCACAAAGCCGAGCCAGATTTCCCCTAAGCGGCCCTTTTTGGGGCCATTGGCACGAATACTGGATAGACGGGCGACGCTCATGAATATGCAGACAACTTCGGTAATGGCCCCCCCTGCCCCTAAGGGATTGGGCGAAATGAGACTGCCCATCGTCATGATGCGCGACATCATGTTGAAAACGATCTTTCGCAAGAATGTGGACACCGTGTCCGAGATCGCCGTAGCGATCTGCCTGCCGGGTTCTGTCACCCAAGAACTCATCGATATGGCCCGCGAGCAAAAGCTGATCGAGGCCACCGGTACCCTGAATGCCAACAGCGGCAATGAGATGGGCTATCAGCTAACTGATGCCGGCAAGGCCCGCGCGCTGGATGCACTGAGCCAGTCAGAATATTTCGGCGCCATGCCCGTACCGCTGGACGTCTACCGTGAACAGGTGAAACGCCAGTCGATCCGCAACATTCAGGTGACCCGCGACCAGTTGATTGGTGCAATGGGCCACCTGGTTCTGCCCGACAGCCTTTTGGACCAATTGGGGCCGGCGGTCAGCGCCGGTCGCTCGGTCCTGATGTATGGCCCTCCGGGCAACGGTAAATCCTCGATTTCAAACGGGATTCGCGATGCCTTGGGCGACAATGTCTATGTGCCTTTCGCCATAGAATATGCCGGTCAGGTGATTACAGTTTACGACCCGATCGTTCACACCGCGATCGAACAGGAACCGGACGATCCCAACAGCCTGCGCCGCCGCAAACGGTTCGACACACGCTATGTTCAGTGTGAACGCCCGACCGTGGTGACGGGCGGTGAACTGACCCTGGGCATGCTGGATCTGGTTTATAACCCCACAGCGCGAACCTATCAGGCCCCATTGCAGTTGAAATCGACCGGCGGCATCTTCATCGTGGACGACCTTGGCCGTCAGCAGGAACCCCCGCAGGCCCTGATCAACCGTTGGATTGTTCCGTTGGAAGAGAACAAGGATATCCTTGGCCTGCAGTCGGGTGAAAAGTTCGAAGTTCCCTTCGACACGCTGGTCATCTTCTCGACCAACTTCCACCCGAATGAAATCTTCGACCAAGCGGCCCTGCGCCGTATCTTCTTCAAGATCAAGATCGACGGCCCGAACCAGGAAAACTTCCTAAAAATCTTTGCCATGGTGGCGCGCAAACGCGGCATGCCGCTTGACGAGGCGGCTCTAGTCCATCTTTTGAAGGTCAAATACCCGACCATCAACAATATCTACGCGAATTATCAGCCGATCTTCCTGATCGACCAGATGATCTCGATCTGCGAGTTTGAGGGCATCCCCTATCAGATGAGCCCTGACCTGATCGACCGCGCGTGGTCCAACATGTTCGTCAAGGACGAGACTATCGTCAAATAACGCCGTGCCATTTCGGTAAAGGGCCGGGTAGTCTGCGCGTATGACGCAGATTCCCGCCCGGATCACATCTTGGTTTGCCGCCAAGGGCTGGTCCATTCACCCCCATCAGCAAGATATGTTCAACCGGGCCTTGGACCCGGCCACGTTGCTGATCGCGCCGACCGGGGGCGGTAAGACAATGGCCGGGTTTTTGCCAACATTGGCGGAACTTGCAGATGGCACGCATGAGGGGTTGCACACGATTTATGTGTCTCCGCTTAAGGCACTGGCCGCCGATATCCGCCGCAACTTGCGCGGCCCTGCGGATGAGATCGGCCTGCCTATTCGGATCGAAGACCGCACCGGCGACACCTCAGCCACGCAGAAAAAGCGGCAGCGTGTCGACCCGCCCCATATTCTGCTGACCACCCCTGAAAGCTTGGCCCTGCTGACCTCATACGAGGACGCGCCTCGGATGTTTGCGGGGGTGCAAAGGGTGATTGTCGACGAAATCCACGCGTTGGCCGAAAGCAAGCGAGGAGATCAGCTGATGCTGGCCTTGGCGCGGCTGCAAACCCTGTGCCCTGACCTGCGCCGGGTCGGTCTTTCAGCTACGGTCGAGGATCCACAGGCCATCGCGCGCTTTCTGGCACGGCACCCGGACCCTTGTCAGATTGTGCAGGCCGACCCCGGACCTGATCCGGATATCCGCATGCTGGAAACACAGGAAATGCCTCCCTGGTCTGGCGGTGGCGCGGCCTATTCGATCCCGGCGGTTCTTGAACAAATCAAACAACACAAGACGACCCTGATCTTCCACAACACCCGGGCGCAGGCCGAGATTTTCTTTCACAATCTGTGGCTTGCCAACGATGACGGCCTGCCCATCGGCATTCACCACGGCAGTCTGGACCGGCAGCAACGCGAGCGGGTCGAGGCCGCCATGGTCCGGGGCGATCTGCGCGCCATAGTATGTACCGGCAGCCTGGACCTTGGCATCGACTGGGGCGATGTTGACCTTGTGATCCAAATTGGTGCGCCGAAAAACGTAAAACGACTGGTGCAACGGATCGGGCGGGCGAACCACCGCTATAACGCGCCCTCCAAGGCCCTGCTGGTGCCTGCAAACCGCTTTGAGGTGGTAGAATGCGTCGCAGCGCTTGAGGCCGCCAAAGCGCATGATCTGGACGGTGAGCCGCGCGGCTCTGGCCCCCGCGACGTGCTGTGTCAACACATCCTGATCGCGGCTTCGGCAGGCCCGTTCGACGCCAGCGCGCTTTTTGCGGAAATGACCGCCGCCGGACCCTACGCGCATCTGACGCGCGATGAATTCGATGCCTGTCTGGAATTCTGCGCGACCGGTGGCTACGCCCTGCGCGCCTATGATCGCTGGCAGCGCCTGCAACAGCGCGCAGACGGGAAATGGCAGCTGCGCGACCCGCGCGCAGCGCAGCGCATCCGCATGAACTTGGGCACCATTCAGGACACCGACACGCTGAAGGTACGTCTGAAACGCAACCGCGGAGGTAAACCGCTGGGTGAAGTGGAAGAGGCCTTTGCCGCCTCTCTAACGCCCGGAGATACCTTTCTGATCGGCGGGCAGATTGTCCGCTATGAGGGCCTGCGCGAGATGGTGGTCGAGGTCAGCCGCCGCGCCGGCCGCAAACCGAAGATCGCCACTTTCTCGGGCACGAAATTCGCCACCTCAACGCAGCTAAGTGAACGGATTCTGCGGATGTTTGCCCAGCCTGACTGGCCACAACTGCCGGAACACACAGCCGACTGGTTGGCCTTGCAGCGCGACATGTCCCGCCTTCCCCAACGCGACAGGTTGCTGATTGAAAGCTTTCCGAATGATGGGCGTGAGAACCTGTGCGTCTACGGTTTCGCTGGCCGCAACGCACAGCAGACGCTGGGCCTGTTGCTAACCAAACGTATGGAGGAAACCGGGCTCGCCCCGCTGGGTTTTGTCGCCACCGATTATGCCACGCTGATCTGGGGGCTGGATGCGGTGACCGACCCGCGGCCTTTGTTTCAACTGGATGCCCTGCGTAACGGGCTTGAGACTTGGCTAGCCGGAAATGCCGTTATGAAACGGACCTTTCGCGCCTCGGCCACGATTGCCGGGCTGATTGAGCGGAACATGGGCGGACAACGCAAAAGCGGTCGTCAGGCGACGTTTTCCTCGGATATCCTTTATGACACTTTGCTGAAATACGACCCAGATCACCTGTTGATGCAAATCACCCGCGAAGAGGCCATGCGCGGGCTGGTGGATTTCGGTCGGATCGAGGCGATGATCGCCCGAATCGGAGACCGGATTGATCTGCTGCGGCTGGATCGCGTATCGCCACTTGCCGCCCCTTTGTTCCTTGAGGTCGGCAAGGTTCCGGTCAAGGGCGCAGCCGAAGAACGCCTACTGGCAGAAGAAAGCGCGCGGT
Organism: Ruegeria sp. ANG10; assembly: GCF_040705255.1. Taxonomy (NCBI): domain Bacteria; kingdom Pseudomonadati; phylum Pseudomonadota; class Alphaproteobacteria; order Rhodobacterales; family Roseobacteraceae; genus Ruegeria; species Ruegeria sp. ANG10. The sequence goes on along the minus strand of NZ_JBFCVU010000012.1, from coordinate 1,826 downwards.
TGTTGCAGGCCGCCGGGTTAACACCTGATTGATATCGCTTGCGTCCGGAGGTGAAACACGCAAAGAACGTACCATGAACGAAGTGGCGTTTTCTTTTGCGGGACAGACCCTGAAGGCATTGGGATCAGGGGCCTTGTGGTGGCCGGATCAGCAACTGCTATGCGTATCCGACCTGCATTTGGGTAAGTCCGAGCGCATTGCTCGGCTAGGCGGCCCCAGCCTGCCGCCTTATGACAGTCAAGAAACCCTGACCCGGCTGTCTGCGGATATCGCCAGAACCAATCCTGCTACCGTAATCTGTCTGGGCGACAGTTTCGACGATCTGGAAGCTTCGGTTGCAATGCAAGCGGAAGAACAGCGTGATATCACGGCCCTACAGGCTGGTCGGCGCTGGATCTGGATCGAGGGCAATCATGACCCTGGCCCGATTGATCTGGGCGGTACACATCTGTCCGAGTGTAAGATTGCCGCGCTGACTTTCCGCCATATCGCGCAGGCACCAGCGCAAGCCGAGGTGTCAGGTCACTACCATCCCAAAGCACGTCTGAACGCACGTGGGCGATCCATCACCCGGCCCGCCTTTTTGGTGGACAAGACGCGGCTGATCCTACCGGCTTACGGCACATATACTGGCGGGTTACGCAGTACGGATTATACATTGGACGCTTTGATGGATGATCAGGCCATGGCCATACTCACCGGGTCGCAGCCTCGGGTCATTCCTATGCCCAGATAGGGCAGCTCAGATAAGGCCGTCTAGCTCTAGCCCCGGTTTGTATTTTCGGCTGATCGGAACCAGATCGGTGTTCTTCAGGCGCAAAAAGGTTTTTCCGTCCAGCTTTTCAACCCCGACAATGGCATCGTCTGCCACCCAATGGGAACGATGCGTACAGTGGCCGGGTACCGGCTCCATCTCGGCGATTGCATCAGTCAGGCGGGATCGGATGGTGAATGTCCCTGCTGAAGTCACCACATCAACCGCATGGTCGCGGACTGTCAGTCGATAGATCTGACCGGAAAACGGCTCTGGCAGGCGCTTGGTCAGGCGTGGCGAGGGTGGCGCGATCTGATCTTCTACAGCCCCATCAACGTGACTATACCCACGCGCCAGAACCAGCCCGGTTGCAAACAGGGCACCATAAGGGGCCACCGCCAGAACATCTGGCGCTTGTTGCCCCCCGGCAGAGAACAGCAGATAGGACATAAGCCACAAAGATGGCACGAAAAGCACCAGAATGAAGAAAACCAACGCAATGTCACGCCAGCTGAAATGGGCCTCTGCGAAGAATTTCTGGCTCACCCGTCTGACGATCCAGGTCACACACAGGGCCAATCCCAGTACTCCGACCCAAAATACAAGCCGCTGGGGATAGGTCAGGTAGATGGCCGGAAAAGGCTGGAATGCACTGGCCAACAAGGGCGGGAAACCAACGCCTGCAATCACTCGGCGTAACGTGAATTCGGCCAGAATTGGTCTGGGCACTTCGGTCATACATACTCAACAAACAAGTCTACAGGTCCCAGCCCAACTACATACGGCTTTCACCTAGCACTCGTAACCGGCTGGAATAGCTAATTTATCACCAACACCCCGGACATTCAAACCCGGCCCTTGAAACTTAATTCAATCTTCAGAAAGCAAATGGACCAAAAAGCGTTTGCTCTTTGGTCCATTTGTTCAGGTTTATTTTTCTTGAGGTCAAGCCGTCAGGCCTTCGGGCTCTGGCAAGGCATTTGCGCGGCAGCAGGCGGTCAGCGTGTTGGCCAGCAGGCAGGCGATGGTCATCGGGCCTACGCCGCCGGGCACGGGTGTGATCGCACCGGCG